>CAYUJD010000001.1:0-117945 GCA_964444975.1 uncultured Chitinophaga sp.
TGAATGAAGAAAAAGCATTGAGACCCTATGAAACTTTTAGAGGAATTACAGAACGTACAAGAGTGCGACGCAACAGAAGCTTAATTATTGCAATGCTGCCGGTTACACAATAAAAATCGCCGCAAAAATAAGCGAGTAGCAATAGACTGAGATAAATTTTTGTTTCTTAATAATTCACTACTTTCACGGGCTTTTGCCCCTGACCCCTAAAGGGAGTGAGGGGAAAGTTTAAAATACCAAATCATAATTAATTTTATTGTTTAACAAATACTGAAGAGGTTTTTTAAAAGCCCCTTCAGGGGTTTGGGCTTATTATGAAGGCGATAATTCCGGTAGCAGGCGCAGGCACCAAGCTGCGCCCTCACACCTATACGCAACCCAAGGCGCTGATTCCGCTGGCTGGTAAAACTGTGTTAGGTATTATCATTGATCAACTGAAAGAAGGCGGTATTGATGAAATCATTTTTATTGTGGGGTACCTGGGCGATAAAATCCATGATTTTGTAAAGAAAAAATACCCGGAACTGAAAGCACATTTTATTCACCAGACAGACAGGCAGGGCATAGGGCATGCCATCCGGATGTCAAAAAACCTGGTGAATAATGATGAAGTGTTTGTAGTGCTGGGTGATACCATTGCGGAGTACGATCTGAAAACGGTAATTAAAAGCCCGTACTCCATGCTTGGGGTTCGCAAGGTGGATGATCCGCGGGATTTTGGCGTAGCGGAAATTGATGAAGACGGATTTATCAGTCATGTGGTGGAAAAACCGCAGATACCGAAAAGCAACATGGCCCTGGTGGGATTGTACAAGCTCAAAGAAAGTGAACTGATGTTTCAGTGCCTGGAAACAAATATCAGGCAGGGTCTGCGCAGCCACGGCGAATACAGCCTGACTGATGCGCTGGACTGCATGATAAAACAGGGCGTAAAAATTCAAAGTTTTAAGGTGGACAACTGGTTTGACTGCGGTAAAAAAGAAACCCTGCTGGAATCCAATGCCACCCTGCTGAAAAAATTTGGAAGCAACCTGAAAGAAAATCATCAATTTGAAAACACAGTATTGATTCCCCCGGTGAGCATAGGCGAAAACTGCGATATTAAGAACTCCATCATCGGGCCTAATGTATCCATCGGCGAAAACACTACCATCAATTATTCCATCATCAAGCATTCCATCATCGGCGCCTATTCCAACCTGTATGATATTGTGCTGGACTACTCACTTATTGGCAGCGACACAGGCATACGCGGCGAATCGAGAACCCTGAATATCGGGGACAATACGGAGATTGATCTGGGGTAAGTATTTCTAAGCCCCTAAAAGGGGAGTGATGAAAAAGATTTTCAGCTTTTGAATAATCATTATTAATTCAAATAATTTTATTCCCAAACAAAATTTAGTATGATAGAATTAAGTTCCCCCTTTAGGGGGACAGGGGGTCAGAATTTTTCAAATCGTGTTACTAAACTTTTCGATATAGATTACCCCCTTGTTCAGGCCGGTATGATATGGGCCAGTGGCTGGCGGCTGGCAAGCGCCGTAAGCAAGGCAGGAGCTTTGGGCCTTATAGGCAGCGGTTCGATGTATCCTGATGTCTTACGAGAACACATCAGGAAATGCCAATCCGCCACCACCCGTTCCTTTGGAGTAAACGTGCCCCTGCTTTACCCGGATATTGATAAGCATATTCAAATAATAATTGAGGAAGGTGTAAAGATTGTTTTTACCAGCGCCGGCAACCCGAAAACATGGACAGCGGTGCTGAAAGAAAAAGGAATTACGGTAGTTCATGTTGTGAGTTCTTCAAAATTTGCAATAAAAGCCGAGGAAGCCGGTTGCGATGCTGTAGTGGCGGAAGGCTTTGAAGCCGGCGGGCACAATGGGAGAGAGGAAACCACTACCATGGTACTGGTACCTGCGGTGGCTGGTTCAGTAAAGATTCCGGTGATTGCAGCAGGTGGCATAGCCACAGGCCGGCAGATGCTTGCAGCTATGGTGATGGGCGCCGAAGGCGTGCAGATGGGCAGCCGGTTTGTAGCCAGTGAAGAGGCATCCTCGCATACCAGTTTTAAAAATGCTGTAATAAACAGTAAGGAAGGCGATACGATGCTGACGATGAAACAACTGACCCCGGTGCGTATGATGAAAAATAAATTTTTTCAGCAGGTGCAGGCAGCCGAACTGCGGGGCGCAGGCGTAGATGAGTTGAAAGAACTGCTGGGAAGGGCAAGAGCCAAAAAGGGAATGTTTGAAGGAAATCTGGATGAAGGTGAGCTGGAAATAGGCCAGGTAAGTGCCATACTGAATGATATTTTACCGGCGGCAAAAATAGTAGATGAAGTGTGGAATGAGTTTAAGCAGGCTTTGGCTGATCCACTTAAATTAGTTTAAATTTGATGTGGCAGTGTAAGGTAGTAGTGAAACGGGAATCATCGATAAATGCTTAGTCAAATGAAACCGAAAATCCTGCTGCTTTCATTTATCTGTGTTGCGGGATGTCTCCAGTCACGGGCAAGCGGCAATGACCCCGGCGAACCCGGTAAAAGCATTAATGAAGTATCCGGCAGCATAGTGGATGCAAATTCCAAAAAACCGCTGAAGGAAGTTACCATTACCGCTTATTCGGCAAATAAAAAGGAAAAATTTGTTCTGTCCGATGAATTCGGTCATTTTGAATTTGACGAATTGAAAACCGGCACCTATAAGCTGGTTTTTGAAAAAGACGGATACCGCAAAATGGTGCGTGAAAAAGTTTTTATTAAAACCGATGAAACCTTCCAGCTCAGGATTGAGATGATTGAAAGCCCTGATTTTGAACTGATGCCTTCACCGTATCATTTTTTTGATACGGCAAAGCTGTAAAAGTTAAAATTATTTTGTGAACCGGGATGTAAACATTACATCCCATTTTTTTTTATTGTGTCGCAGCAGCGAAATACTGTCGGCCAGCCATTGCGCTTCAAATTCACGTTCTGAAAAGATTTTCCATGCTTTGTAAAATGCTTTTTTATACAGATCTCTTGTAGCCAGTGTGACATGCGGGTGAAAGGGCCGGTTGTCTTTTTTCAGCGGAAATTTGTTTATGGAAAAAATATAGTCAGAAAAACAGGAGTATAAATTTTCCAATTGTTCATTTTTCAGCATATCTACATAAATCACGCTGGGCTTAAAGGCGGAAAAATTATGAAGCATTATTTCAAAGGACTTCCGGGTGTGACTAAATGTAACAATGGAACTCACCAGTTCTTCTTCCAGTTCCGGCTGCATCCAGAAGGGCGGTATGAGTGTAATGTGCGCCGGCGATTTTAGTGCCACCGTGCACCCAAACTGGTCTCTGAACCAGTGTTTCCACTGAAGCACAGCCGCGTTAATTTCATCCGGCGCCACCAGGGCGATTAAGTACATATTCATAAACAAACAACCGCAGCATAAAGCTACGGTTGTTCTTTTCATGGCTATAGTTGATTTTTCCGGTAAACAGGTTCAATCCACGTCAATGTCAAAATCGTCGTCTGTTTTTTCAATTGTAAATTTTTTGTGTTTATCCAGGAAACTGCGGTACTTGTTGTAAGTAGCATCGGACGCCTTTTTGCCATTGATGAAAAGTTCCCCGTCTTTATGCTTAATGCTGTAACCCTGCTTACGGCTCAGCAGCCCGTCTTTTTCCAGGCCATCAACAAATTCGTTGTACTCTTTCATTTCCTCTTTTGCCTTTTCAATTTCCACTTTGGCTTTTTCCAGCGATTTTTCTATTTCAGGCCCTATCCTGCCCAGCTCATCTTGCATTTTTTTCATGTCAAGCTCCAGCTTTTCCATGTCAATTTCTTTTACCCGTTCCAGCTCAGCTTTCATTTTATTCCAGTCAATTTTTGCCAACGAGCTTTCTATTTCCCTTTTAATTTTTTCCACGTCCACTTCCTTCAGGGCATTTTCCACTTCGGTGCGGATTTTTGCTGCATCAATCTTTTTCATGGCTTCGGCCAGTTCTTTCTGTAATTTTTCCAGGTTCATTTGCAGCTCTGCCTGGTTCAGCTCATCCAGTACATCATCCAGGTCGCGGATTTTCTTTTCACGGTTGTCTTTTTTGGGCACCGTGTCAGCTACGGATTGGAAAAAATCATCAGTAAATGGTGCTGGCTGTTTAAAATCCCATGAAGCAAGCACCAACACTGAAACAATTGCCATGGCTGCCACTGCCAGTGTAATCCGGAAATTTCTGAGGTTGGGCATAAAAAAATTTTTTTTAGGTGAATTGATTTGTTTTTCTTTTTTCCCGCACCGGAATGTTCTGCCTGACTTTTATGATGCGGGGCGATACTTTATCCAAATATACGAGTGATTTCGTATTTAGTTTAATTGACGGGACAAAAAAGAAAAATTTAACAATTGAAAAGGCGGGTTGTTCAGGACCGGCGAATCCATTTCATCATTTCCTTCCAGCTGGCTTTTTTACCATAAAGCAGGATGCCGGTACGGTAAATTTTGCCGGCAAACCAGGTGGTGAAAATAAACCCGCCAACCAGCAATGCCATGGAGAGAAATAACTGCCACCAGGGTACGGCTTCGGGCACGCCATTAGCAATGCGACCCATCATCACAATGGGGGAAGTAAAGGGTATGATGCTGCCCCAGAATGCAATGGAACTGTCAGGGTTTTCGATGGAGGTGCTAAGGATAATAAATCCGAAAATTATGGGCATTGTGATGGGCAGCATCAGCGACTGGGCTTCCTGCGGGTCTTCATTTATCACGCTGCCCACGGCGGCAAACAGGGCCGCATAAAACAGGTAACCGCCAAGAAAATAAAAAATGAAACAGCTGATAATAAGCAGCCAGTTCACTTCCGTTTTAATTGTATCTGTCACTTTCAGCATTTCGTATGCCACCGTGTTGTTCGAACCGCCGGGCAGTTGCTGCTGTGCTTCCTGTACATGCCTGAACTGTTCCAGGGTTTCTGCCGGCACAAACAGCGGAATGATGCTGATTAAAATGAAAATAAATCCAATCCAGAGCAGAAGCTGGGTAAGCCCCACCGCTGCAATGCCGATGATTTTGCCCATCATCAGTTGAAACGGTTTGACGGAAGAAACAATTACTTCGGCAATGCGGTTGGTTTTTTCTTCCATCACACCCCGCATTACCATGGCGCCAAAAATAAACATGGTGATATAAATGAGGATTCCACTGCCAAAGCCGATGCCCTGTGCCAGCCCGGCATTGGCCTCTTCGCCTGTGCTCAGTTCATTCGTTACAACAGCCTCAGCTTCGCTGGCACGGCTGATGGAATCGAGTTTTCTTTTATCAATATCCAGCTTTTGCAGCATGTCGGCTTCGATGGCCTTGTTCATCTGACGCCGGATATAGTCCATGGTTCTTGTGTTGAGGTTTTTTTGTGACTCGATGACGTATTTTTTTGCTGCGGTATCGGGATTTACTCTCAGAATACCGGAATAACCCAATTGTTCGTAATTGGATGAATTGACGGTTGTGTTGAAATCGAAGATCACAACGGCCGAGTCGTTTTCAAGATTTTGCCTGAGGAAACCCGGGTCATTTACTACGGCTATTTTTTCCCTACCGATGGATTTGACAGCAAGGAAAGTGGACCCCACAATAAACAGAATAATAATGATGGGTAGTAAAAAAGTAGAAAGCAGGAAGGTTTTATTTCTTACCCTGGTCAGGTATTCGCGGCGGATGATAATCCGGATTTTTTTCATACAATTCGGTTAAGCGGTTTGGGTGGTAATGGATTCTTTTTGTTCAAATTGCCGGCTGACAGGAGTGCCCTCCACCAGCTTGATGAAAATATCGTTCAGCGAAGGCAGTATTTCATTAAAGGAAATGATGCCGGCACCCTGCTGCAGGAAATAGCTCAGCACATCGTTGGGTTTGTTGCCTTCTTTAATTTTCACCACCAGGCTGTGATCTTTGGCGCCTATCATTTCAAACGGCGTAGCCCCGTTGAGCGCCGGCGGCATTTCGTCGAACCCGATGCTGAACAGATTTTCCTTGAACTGGTGCTTTACACCCTTTACCGAGCCATCGAGAATTTTCCGGCCTTTATTCACCAGTATAATGTGGTCGCATATTTCTTCCACCTGCTCCATGCGGTGGGTGCTGAAAATAATGGTGACGCCTCTTTGCGCCATTTTATAAATTTCGTCTTTAATCAGGTTCGTGTTCACGGGGTCAAGCCCGCTGAAGGGCTCATCCAGAATAATCATCTTGGGTTCATGCAGCACGGTAGTTACAAACTGCAGCTTCTGGCTCATACCTTTCGACAGGTCTTCCACTTTTTTATTCCACCAGCTCTGCATTTCAAATTTTACAAACCATTCTTTTATTTTATTCATAGCCTGGCTGCGGCCGAGGCCTTTGAGCTGTGCCAGGTAAATGGCCTGTTCCCCGATTTTCATTTTTTTATACAGCCCTCTTTCTTCGGGCATATAGCCGATAGAGACAACATCATTCACGGGGTCAAATTTTTTCCCGTCAAATATGATTTCGCCGCTGTCGGGGTAAAATATTCCTGTAATCATCCGGATGAGGGTGGTTTTGCCGGCGCCGTTGGGTCCCAGCAGTCCGAAGATGCTCCCTTTTTCTACCTGGAAGCTGAGATCGTCAACGGCTTTTTGCGTGGCGAAATATTTTTTCAGATTTTGAACTTCAAGTATCGGCATGCGGTAAAATTTCAGTGAGCAAATGTATAAAGCCTGCTATTCAATCCTTCTTTTTTTTGATTGATGGTAAAAGTCAGTTTTTCGGTATTTTATTAATGAGAAATTTTTCAATAATCATATTTGCCACCTTTTCACCATCCATGGCAGCGCTTACGATGCCCCCTGCATAGCCGGCGCCTTCGCCACAGGGATAAAGATTGCTCAGCTGCGGATGATGCAGCGTATGCGGGTTTCTTGGAATACGTACGGGAGATGATGTTCTTGATTCGGTGGCCACTACTACGGCTTCATTAGTAAAATAACCTCGCATTTTTTTACCAAATTCTTTAAAAGCCGTACGTAACCTCTCATTAATAAATTCCGGCAGCACGTCTTTAATCATGGCAGGATGGATACCGGGCAAATAGGAACACTGCGGTAGTGTAGCTGAAAATCTATTTTCACAGAAATCAACAAGACGCTGCGCCGGGGCAATGAATTTGCCACCGCCTGCCCGGTATGCTTTTCGTTCAACATATTGCTGAAAATACATCGAGCCCAAATTACTTTGTAAAACCTTTTGAGGCAATTTCACTATTTCCTCAAAATCCCCGCCTGACCGGTTCAGCCGGGCAGGTTTTAAATCGTGTAAATCCCGGGTTTCTACCGGTACCACCATGCCGCTGTTGGCAAAGGAGTTATTTCTTTTTGATGGCGACCAGCCGTTTACTACCAGTTCATCATGGCTGGTGGCAGCCGGGGCAATGATGCCGCCCGGGCACATGCAAAATGAAAACACTCCCTTGCCGTCAACCTGCTGTACCAGGTTGTATGAAGCGGGCGGCAGAATTACATCTCTCAACTCACAATGATACTGCACGGAATCAATCAGCTGCTGGGGGTGCTCCACCCGCACTCCCAAAGCAAATGGCTTGAGTTCAATCGCAATTTTTTTACCATGAAGCAAAAGAAAAATATCCCTGGCCGAATGACCGGTGGCAAGTATGACGGCATCACCTCTATATTCTTCGTCGCAGTCGGTAAGTATTTTTTTGATTATTCCATTTTCTGCAACAAAATCAATTACCTTTTTTTCAAATAAAATTTCACCACCGCAATCCTGAATTTGATTGCGGATAGCCGTAATTATTTGCGGGAGTTTGTTGGTGCCAATATGGGGATGAGCTTCGTAAAGAATTCTTTCGTCGGCCCCAAACTGCACCAGCAGGTTGAGTATCCGGTTTACATCGCCACGTTTGGTGCTGCGGGTGTAGAGTTTTCCGTCGCTGTACGTGCCGGCGCCGCCTTCGCCAAAGCAGTAATTACTTTCGGGGTTAATGATGCCATTTTTATTTAACACAGCAAGATCCCTGCGGCGGGCTTTTACATCCTTTCCTCTTTCAAGAATGACGGGTTTTATTCCTTTTTCAAGCAGCCTGAGAGCGGCAAACAAACCGGCTGGCCCGGCACCCACTATGATTATTTTTATAGAAGCATTCGTTACGTCCCGGAATTGTATTTTCTGAACCTGCCGTTGCCGGTATGGTTCGTTGATAAAGGCCTCGACCACCAGGTGAATGAGCACCTGCCGGCTGCGGGCATCAATTGATTTTTTTAAAATATTAAAACCAGTTACAGAAGATTTTTCAGCGCCGCAGGCTGAGGCAACCAGGTCGCAGATAAAAGCATGATCGGCTGCTTCGGAGGGCCGGGTGCGAAGGGTAATTTGTTTTTTCATTTAAAACGGGCCGGGTGTTTATCCCGGAACTATGGCTGCAAAGTTGGAAGGAATAAAATAAAAAAAGCTGCCGTTTGCCGGCAGCTTTTAAAAAAATATCGGCTGGTTTAATTTGAAAGCTTCAATTCACTTCTCCTGTTCAGTGCCCGGCCTTCCTTCGTATCGTTGCTGGCAATCGGCTTTTCTTCACCATAGCCAATGGCACTCAGCCTGCTTGCATCAATGCCCTTGCTCACCAGGTAGCTCATTACGGTAGTTGACCTGCGTTCGCTCAGGTTTTGGTTGTAGGCATTTGTGCCGCTATTATCCGTGTGACTTTCAATGCTGAGTTTATAAGATGGATTATCATTTAATATTTGAACCAGCTCATCCAGCGGAGCATAGGACCGTTGCTGCAGTTTGGCGCTGTTCAGGTCAAAATAAATGCTCTTTGCAATAGCAGCTGTTTTCGTAATGATATCTTCTTTTACTGTAGGGCAGCCCTGGTTGGATGCAGTTCCGGGCTCATCGGGACAACGGTCAACAGCATCAAGTACTCCATCACTATCACGGTCCACAACCGGGCAGCCGTCGTTTTTGGTAGAGCCGGGCTCATCGGGGCACCGGTCTTTATTATCAGTAACGCCATCTTTATCACGGTCAGGATAGGGACAGCCGTCCAGTTCGGGATAGCCCGCCATTTCGGGGCATTTGTCTTTATCGTCCAACACGCCATCTTTATCAGTATCGGGCACGGGGCATCCTTCATATTTTGCCACACCCGGCACGGTGGGGCATTTATCCCTGCTGTCAAGTATTCCATCGCCATCCGAATCTTTATCCACCGGTGGAGTGATAATTACCGGGGTCGGTTCCACCCAGGGTTTGGCTTTATGAAATCTCAGGCCGATAGTAAGCTGGAAGCCGCGGTTGTTCATGGATACTTCGGGAGCTGTGTTATAAACTTTCTTAAACCCGTGCATGTAGCGGCCGTTCAGTACAATATGTTTCCAGGGCCACCATTCCATGCCCCAGGTAGCGCTGGCATCAGTTTCTTCTGTATTGTCTGTTACATTAAAATCGCCAAACTTGTTGGTTTCCTTTCCATATATGATGAAATCCACCTGCGGGCCGGCAAAGGCTGCGAGTTTTTTTGTAAACTGGTATTTCAATAAAACCGGAATGGAGAAATAATTGAAGCGCAGGTTTTGTTTTTCATTCTGCTCATTCAGCAGGTCGCCGCCCATGGAAGAATAAAGAAATTCAGGCTGAATGGAAAAAGGTGATTTTCTTACCCGGAAGTTTACAAAAGCGCCGGCCACATAACCGGTCCGGAAATCTGTTTCCAGCAGGCCGGGGATTTTACCGTTCAGTTTCAGCCGGCTGATGTTGGTGCCGGTTTTAATTCCCAGCGACACTTTTTGTTTGTCGGTTGATGGGTTTTGTGAACTTGTATTTAAATAAAGAAAAAATCCGGTAAGAAGAAACAGTATAATTTTTCTCATAGCAGTGTGAATTGGGTGCCCTAAAGTAAGGATAAATTCCATTTCAATCAAGAAAGTTTTTTTCTATTTAAAGGGTTTCCCGGCAGTTTATTTTTTTAAAAAAATATTTAACCGGTCATCTTTTTTTGCCGGTAAAAGTTTCTAACTTGAGCAAACCGCCATGTGTATGAAAAAGTCCGTGTTAACTTTTATTGCTGCTGTTGTTCTGCTCTCCTGTAACACGTTTTTCAAATCCCAATCTGTTCAGTACAGCAATTACAGGATACAGGCTGCCGGCCCGGGCAATGCCATGATTACCGCGATGATAAAGCCCTACGCCGACAGCATGAATAAAAATATGAATGATGTAGTGGGTATAGCAGACATTACACTTGAAAAAAAACAACCCGAATCTACGCTTGGAAATTTTATGGCTGATGCCCTGCTGGCAATGGCAAAGGAAAAATTAGCATCCCATGTTGATGCTGCATTTGTAAACTATGGAGGCATCCGGCTTTCCCAGTTGCCTGCCGGTACGGTCACCAAAGGAAAGATTTTTGAATTAATGCCATTTGATAACATTCTTGTTGTTCAAAATCTGAAGGGTGATGTGCTGCAGCAGTTTCTTGACCTGGTGGCTGCTCGCGGCGGCTGGCCCTGTGCGGGCATAAAAATGGAAATACAGGATAAAAAAGCTGTCAGTGTTTTTATCGGGGGTAAACCGCTGAATCCGTCAGCAGAGTATTTCATCGTTAATTCAGATTTCGTTGCCCATGGCGGCGACAACGCCGATATGCTTCGCAGCATACCGCAGCAAACAAACGGCTACCTGGTAAGGGATGCCATTTTTGATTTTATCGCTAAACTAAAAAAAGAGGGTAAAAACATTTCAGCCAAACTGGAAAACCGGGTGACTTATGCTCAGTAGAAGAAATTTTTTACATCAATCGGTTTTATCAGCCGGAGCTTATGTTGCGGGTAACTCTGTTTTGAATAAAATAGACGAACTGTCGGCAGTTCAAAGGCTCACAATTTTACATACCAACGATACACACAGCCGTTTAGATCCTTTTCCTATGGATGGTGGCCGCAACCAGGGCCTGGGTGGCGTGGCAGCCCGGGCCGAACTTATAGGAAAAATACGAAGCGAGGAAGAGCATGTATTGCTGCTTGATGCAGGTGATATATTCCAGGGCACTCCATATTTTAATTTATACAAAGGCGAGCCCGAGATAAAAGCCATGACTTCGATGCATTATGATGCCACTACTATCGGCAATCATGATTTTGATGCAGGACTTGAAAACCTGGCAAATCAATTGACTCAGCATGCCCGTTTCCCGATGCTGGTATGCAATTACGATTTTGCCGGTACCCCCATGGAGTATAAATATGAGCCCTACCGGGTATTTAAAAAAGGAAAATTAAAGATTGGTGTGCTGGGTGTGGGTATCGAAATGAAAGGGCTTGTTCCCGACAATCTTTCCGGCAACACAAAGTATATTGACCCTGTGCAGAAAGCAAACGAAACGGCCTGGCAGCTGAAAAAAAATAATAACTGTGATATGATAATCTGCCTGTCGCATCTCGGGTTTCAATACAGGGAAAATAAGGTAAGCGATGAACGGCTGGCCAGAGAATCAGAAAACATTGACCTGATCATCGGCGGGCATACGCATACTTTTTTTGATGCGCCGGTGATGTATAAAAATAAAAAAAATGAAGAGGTCATTGTAAACCAGGTAGGCTGGGCGGGCATCATCCTGGGCCGGCTCGACTTTGAGTTTTCAAAATTCACGAAGAAAAAATTATCCAAAGCAAGTTCCCTGAGAATTACAAAAAAAACCGGGGAATAAAAATTTTTTATTAGAAAAGATTTTTAGATATTCGTCCTCCTGTGATTTTTTTTTTTGTTCCTTTGAATTACCTTACCGGAAAGAAAGAAGATTCTTAACTCGATATAAACTGCTTACTGACTGATGGAGAAGAACGCAGAAAAAGTTTGGACCAACTGTTTAAAGATCATCAAGGATATTGTTGAATGGCAGCACTACAAAACATGGTTTGAACCCATCAAACCCGTTTCCATTAAAAATAATATTCTTATCATCCAGGTTCCCAGTCAATTCTTTTTTGAATATCTTGAAGAACATTATGTAAATTTATTGGCAAAGACATTGAAACGTGAATTGGGAAAAGATGCCCGCCTCGAATACCGCATCATGGTTGACAGCGGAAGCAAAACCACACAACCCGTGATGATGGATGTGCCGGGGCAGGGATTTAAAATGTATCCAGGCAACGAAATGGATTTTCCTCTCATCATTAGCAATCCTGTCAAAAACCCATTCGTCATTCCGGGGTTGAAGAAAATGCAGATTGACCCGCAGCTGAACCCGGGTTACCTTTTTGATTCATTTATTGAAGGCGATTGCAACCGGGTGGCCAGGCGTGCCGGTAAAACAGTAGCTGAAAAACCTGGCGCCAATTCTTTCAATCCGCTGGTGATTTACGGCGGCGTCGGCCTGGGAAAAACCCACCTGGCGCAGGCCATCGGCAACGAAGTGAAAAGAATGCATCCCAACAAAGTGGTGCTTTATGTGAGCTCCGAAAAATTTATCAACCAGTTCATGGATCACAGCCGCAACAATGCCATCAATGACTTCATTCATTTTTACCAGCTGATTGATATATTGATTATTGACGATGTGCAGTTTTTTGCCAAGGCCGAGAAAAGTCAGGATGCCCTGTTTGCTATTTTCAATCACCTGCACCAGTCAGGTAAGCAGCTGGTGCTTACCAGCGATAAACCGCCCAAAGACCTGGAAGGAGTACAGGAAAGATTGTTGAGCCGCTTTCGCTGGGGACTGAGCGCCGACCTGCAGGTGCCCGATTATGAAACAAGAATTGAGATACTCGAGAAAAAAATGAAGCATGATGGGCTCGATATGCCCAAGGAAGTGGTAAAGTATATTGCCTATAACATCAGCAACAATATCCGGGAACTGGAAGGTGCACTGATTTCTTTACTGGCACAATCTTCGCTGAACAGGAGGGAGATTGATCTTGACCTGGCAAAAAAAGTGCTTCGGAATTTCATCAAATCATCCAGTAAGGAAATCACCATTGAAACCATTCAGAAAATGGTGTGTGATTACTTTGATGTGCCGTACGATAAACTGCTTCAGAAAACAAGAAAGCGTGAAATTGTACAGGCAAGGCAGATTACGATGTACCTGGCAAAAGCATTTACTAAAAATTCACTCAAAACCATCGGCGAGCATTTTGGCGGCCGGGATCATACCACCGTCATTCATTCGTGCCAGACGGTGAAAGACCTGATGGATACCGACGGCGTGTTTCGTGAAAATGTGCTGGAGCTGCAGCAAAAAGTACAACTCGCCGCCATGTAAATTAACTGGACGGTTTCTAATTGAAATCAGAAGCCCTGGCTGAAACGCCGGGGTTTTTTATTACCAGCCCGAAATAATAAAAGCTATAAAAGAATTAATCTTTATTTTTGCCACCCTTGAAAAGACTTCAGTCGGTGAGGTGGATGAGTGGCTGAAATCAACGGTTTGCTAAACCGTCGTACGACCCTAAAGTTGTACCGAGGGTTCGAATCCCTCCCTCACCGCAGTACTCATTTTGTGAGTGGCAAGTTGTTTCATCACAGGCGGATCAAATCCTTCCCTCACCGCCTGATTTTTTTCGGGAAGTAGCGCAGCCCGGTAGCGCACCTGGTTTGGGACCAGGGGGTCGCAGGTTCGAATCCTGTCTTCCCGACGGAAGTGACTTTATACTTAGTCACTTTTTTGTTTGTAAAAATCACAGAAGTGCCGGTAACATATTATTCGTGGTTATACGTATAATAAGTAAGTAGCTGACCGGCTGATATTAGGAATTAAGGTACCCGGTATAGCGGGCCATACCTTGAAGACGTTTGTCAAATCTGTTTTCGAAGCAGCAACAACAAACTTTATAAGGCCGTTATGTAACAGCAGGTTTTGAGTCCTTTTTTTTATTTATTGATTTTAAAATCGACCGGTTAATCATCAAAGAAAATAAAGCCGATACAATACCCACACACATGCCCGCCAGCACATCAGTAAGAAAATGCTGGCCGAGATAAACCCTGGAATAACCTGCCAGCAATGCAAGGAGCGGCAGAATGAGCGACCATGATTTTTTATTAATCAGGTGGGCCAGTAGCAGCGCCAGTGTAAATGCCGTACTACTGTGGCCCGAAGGAAAACTGTGCAGCCTTTTCATACTTACGCCATCAATTACATGCACCGGAAAATTTTCTGCCAGGTAAGTTATCGGCCGCAATTCGTCGGGAAAAACCACTCTTTTCAGAAACTGGGCCAGCAGGCTGGAGATAAGAATCCCTGCGATGACCGCAACAAGATATTTTCGTTTGAAAAAAATACAGAATAGTCCAAGCGGCACCCACATCAAACCATCGCCGGCATGGGTAAAATAGCTGAAGAAAAAATCAGCAGAGCGACTGTGATGGCCGTTGATGAGCAGAAAAGTTTCATTTTTTCCATAAAGCAGAATAAACACTCCCGTAGCTGCGGCAATGATGACGGTAAAAATAAAAGCAATGCCGAAATTGTTTTTAGGTCTTTCCTGCTGCAAGGATAATGATTTAGTGTGGTAAAGTTACAACCTGTCCCGCAGCCCTCATTGTGTGATGCCTGCGAGCTGCAGGCTTTTCTTTTTCAGCTTTCTTATTTCCACATCTTCAATCACCGGCTCCGGCATCAGGATGAGCGAAACATTGTTTTGCTTCCACCAGGTTTCATTTTTCAGTTGATTAAAAGCCAAAACACCCACCAGGTAATTGCGTTTCAGGTCGGCATGCCATTCTTCAATCCATTCAAATCTTTCGCGGGGAATGTCCACCCCATTATCGTAACTGATATACACTTTCAGGTAAAAATCATCTGTAAGCCGGTGCGGCCTGTGATGATACAGTTTTTTATACTCGTAATGGTAATCGTAGCGCAGGGCAGAAATATCGCTCAGCACAGCAGAAGCCGTGGGGAAACTGCCGGCGCCCTTGCCATAAAAAAACTGTTTATCGGCAAAACCGCTTTCAATAATCACGCCGTTGTATTCATTTTTTACAAAAGCCAGCTGGTCGGTTTGCTGCACAAACTGGGGCAGCACAAAAGCTGCGACACCGCCATTGTTCAGTTTTTTAGCCTGTGCCACCAGTTTTATTTCATAATGTTTTTCCCTTGCCACTGCGGCATCACTTTGCTGTATGTTTTGAATGCCGGTAAACACAATATGCTGCGGCGGCTCCACAATTCCATAGGAATGATTCAGCAGTATCACCCATTTGTTCAGCGCATCGTAGCCTTCCACATCCAGCGTCGGGTCCGTTTCAGCAAAACCCATTTGCTGCGACAGCAGCAGCGCCTGCCGGTAATCAATTTTATCCTCAAACATTTTTGTAAGAATAAAATTGGTGGTGCCGTTTACAATGGCTTTTATGGAATGCAGCAGGTCGTTATCGTAATACTCTTCCAGGTTGCGGATGACGGGTATGGAAGCGCAGGCGGCCGATTCGCACAGCATAGCCAGCCCGGTAGTTTGCTGCAGGTGCAGCAGCGCCTGCAAATGCTCCGCAATCATTTTCTTGCTGGAGCTTACCACATCCTTGCCATTTTGCAGTGCCGTACTCACAATTTCAAATGCCGCTTCTGTTTCATTAATTACTTCTACAATTACATTAATTTCCGGGTCGTTCAGCAGCAGATTTTTATCGGTAGTAAATAATCCGGCCGGCGCATTTCTTTTTTTCTCCGGGTGCTTGATGCATATTTTTTTGATGGTGGCTTTCAGCGAAGGTGTTTGCTGCAGTACGCGGTACAGCCCTTCACCCACTACGCCAAAGCCAAAAAGCCCGATGGTAAGATTTTTGTGATAGCTCATAAATTCTGATTTGAATGAACCTTTTACTGTTTATAATAATTTTTTTGCTTGCCCAACGAAGCTTTAACGTAGTTGGGAGTCTGCTTTAGTGCTTTTATCGCTGTCCCTCGCATTTGCCCGTTGCCAATGGCCAACAGTTAACTTTTTAAATAAAAAAGCTCACCCGATAAACCAGGTGAGCTTTCAAATACTTTCAATAGATAATTTGCAGCATTAACCTGACTTATCTGTCCCGATTTTTACGGGATGGAGTTGGCACCTTTCCTTCGCTTCGCTCAGTAACTGCAGCAAGCGAGGGAGGTTGTCAAGGCTTCATCGGGCCATTTCCCTCAGCCTTTCTTGATAAGCGCATTCCGAACCCGATTTTTATCGGTAGAAGGGATCTCTTTATTTTTCAAAAAGAATCCTGTTCTGTCATTCGGAATATTTTAAAAGAACCGGCGCAAAGATAAGGGGGAAAAACTCCAAAAAGCAAATTCAAATTTCCCAATTCCAATACAGTTGTTACCTGTTTGAACCGGGTCTGAAGAGACCTGATATGTTGTTATCTTCGTTCACCTTTTTTATTATGCCGAAAACCACAAATAACGGGGCGCCGGCGGCTGAAATCAATCACGATGCCATTGAAGTGTTTGGGGCCCGTGTGCACAACCTGAAAAATATTGATATTTCAATTCCCAAAAACAAGCTGGTTGTTATCACCGGTATCAGCGGCAGCGGCAAATCATCGCTGGCTTTCGATACCATTTATGCCGAAGGCCAGCGCCGTTACATGGAAACCTTCGGTGCTTATGCCCGCCAGTTTATCGGCGATATGGAGCGGCCTGATGTAGACAAGATTACCGGGCTGTCACCGGTCATTTCCATCGAACAGAAAACCACCAATAAAAATCCGCGGTCAACCGTTGGCACTGTCACCGAGATTTACGATTTCCTTCGCCTGCTGTTTACAAGAATAGGAGAGGCCTACTCCTACAACACCGGCAAGCCGATGGTAAAATGGAGCGAGGAAGAAATTATAGATAATATTTTTAAGAAATTCAGAAATAAAAAAATTTCGCTGCTGGCGCCATTGGTGCGTGGCCGCAAGGGACATTACCGCGAGTTGTTTGAAGATGTACGCAAAAAAGGTTTTTTGAAAGTACGAGTGGATGGTGAAATTAAAGACCTTGTTCCCAAAATGCAGGTTGACCGGTACAAAATTCACGACATCGAACTGGTGGTTGACCGTCTGCAGGTGACGGATGATTTGAAAGCAAGACTGGGCCAGAGTGTTCAGCAAACACTGAAGCTGGGTAAGGACCTTTTGTTTTTATTAGTGGATGAATCAAAACTTGTGCAGTACAGCAAGCAGCTGATGTGCGAAGACACCGGCATCAGCTATGAAGAGCCTTCGCCAAACTCTTTTTCATTCAATTCTCCTTACGGCGCCTGCCCGGTATGCAAGGGGCTTGGCACCATGTTTCATGTAAACATGGAATCCATCATTCCCGACACATCGCTCAGCATTAATGAAGGGGGTATAGCACCGTTGGGTGAAGAGCGGGACGCATGGGTCTTTCGCCAGGTGCAGGATGTGGCAAAAAGACATAAAATTTCTTTAACTGCTCCATTGAACAAACTGAACAAAAAATCGCTGAACATTCTTTTATATGGCAATGAAGATGGCATTGAAACGGAGATTGCCCCGATTGCTATCGGGGTCGAGAATATGAGGTTTGATCCCTATGGGCCGTACGAAGGAATAGTGAACATGCTCAGGCGCTGGTTCAACAATGGCTACAGCGAAGGGCTGCGTGACTGGGCCGAGGGCTACATGCAAATGAAACCCTGCGAAAGCTGCGGCGGCACCCGGTTGAAAAAAGAAAGCCTCTGGTTTAAAATGCTTGGACGAAATATTGCCAGCCTTGGCGATATGAATCTTGACAATCTCGCTGCATGGTTCGATGGCATTGAGTTACGAATTACCGACAAGCAACGCAGCATTGCAAAGGATGTGTTGAAAGAAATACGAGAACGACTGCAGTTTCTCCTGGATGTTGGGTTATCTTATCTCACACTCAACCGGCCTTCAAAAACACTCAGCGGCGGTGAATCGCAGCGCATACGCCTGGCAACGCAAATCGGCTCGCAGCTGCAGGGCATTACCTATATCCTGGATGAACCTTCTATTGGCTTGCACCAACGGGACAATCACCGGCTGATTGATGCCCTGAAAAATCTTTGCGGTATCGGCAACAGTGTATTGGTGGTGGAGCATGATAAAGACATCATGCTTGCTGCCGACCATCTCATTGACATTGGGCCAAGGGCCGGGTATCACGGCGGAAAAATTGTGGCACAGGGCAAACCCGGAGAAATACTCAGGCTCGAAACACTTACTGCCAGTTATCTCAATGGCCAGCATCGTATTGCCGTGCCGGAACAAAGAAGAAAAGGTAAAGGAAAGTTTATTGAACTGAAAGGAGCGAAGGGAAACAACCTGCAAAACCTCGATATAAAATTTCCTTTAGGAAAATTTATTGTTGTTACCGGTGTAAGCGGCAGCGGCAAGTCAACACTCATTAATGAAACGCTTTATCCGATTTTATCAAAACATGCTTACGGCTCGCGGGTGACGCCGCTGGAGTATAAAAGCATAAAAGGACTGGAAAATATTGATAAAGTAATTGAGATTGACCAGTCACCTATCGGCCGCACACCGAGAAGCAACCCCGCCACTTATTGCGGATTTTTTACTGACATCAGAACACTGTTTGCTTCCATACCTGAGGCCAAAATCCGCGGCTACAATGCCGGTCGTTTTTCCTTCAATGTAAAAAGCGGACGCTGCGATGTGTGTGAGGGCGGCGGCATGCGGGTGATTGAAATGAATTTTCTGCCTGACGTGTATGTGCATTGTGAAAAATGCAACGGCAAGCGGTACAACCGCGAAACACTCGAGATCCGTTACAAAGGTAAATCCATTGCCGATGTGCTGGATATGACAGTGGAAGAAGCGGTGGAGTTTTTTCAGAACATACCTTACATCTACCGAAAGATAAAAGTGCTGGAAGAAGTGGGACTCGGATATATTACGCTTGGCCAGAGCGCTGTTACACTCAGCGGCGGAGAAGCGCAGCGGGTAAAACTTTCCACCGAGCTTTCAAAAAAAGATACCGGTAAAACTTTTTACATACTGGATGAACCTACAACCGGTTTGCATTTTGAAGACATCCAGCACCTGCTTGATGTGCTTAACAAACTGGTGGACCGCGGCAATACGGTGCTGGTGATTGAGCACAATATGGATGTAATCAAAGTGGCAGATCATATCATTGACCTGGGCCCCGAGGGTGGCGATGGCGGCGGAAAAATTTTATTTGAAGGAAAGCCTGAAGAACTTATCAACTGCAGGGAGAGTTATACGGCAGAATTTCTGAAGCCAGAGTTAAAATAAAAATGCCGGAAGTTTTCCCGGCATTTTTATTTGCAGCAATTGGATCCTGATATTAACCCAGGTTAAGGGTGGCTCTCGGGTAGAAAACCGATTTTTCCAGGTAATAAAAAATAACTGCAATGATAATGGCTACTACCAATACTACCAGGAAATAGTTCATAGATTTATCTGCCGGTGTTTTCTTCAGAACTGGTAACCCGATATAAAGCAGGTAAAGCCCGTAAAGTCCCGCCAGCATCGTAAGGATTGATAAAGCCGGGATGATTAAAAATATACCACCCACCAGGCCGGCTGTAGCAGCATATACAGCCACCTGGAATGATTTATCGAAATTCTTTTCCGATTCAAAATTGGTTGCAAGCATATCAATAATAAATGCCAGGATGAAAACGCCGGCAATACTCCTGATGGCATAGCCAAGGGCCATCTTTAAACCCCAGCTCATACCTTTTATTTTAAAAAAACCAAAGCCTACACCGATGAGTCCAAAGCCGATGATTGCGGCAATGCATCCCACAAGTGTCAGGGGCAATAAATACGTGGTTGTAAGTCCGGCAGTGTTTCCGGGTTCGCCGTTAATAACCTGCCATTCTTTTTGCGGGTTTGTCAAAATGTTTTTGACGCGGTCAATTATATTCATAACAGTTGGTTTTAATACTGCTAAATGTAATGAATACTTCCGAAAACCGGCCTGATAATTAATTCACAGCGCAGAGGGTAGGGGAAGGGTATAAAAAATCCCGCAGGTTATACAGGAAGTGATAAAGAATAATCTTTTTTAAAGAAAGAGCTCAAACGGATGGCCTTTCAAGTATTCGGATTTCAGATTAAGCCTATTTCCCTGTGCTGCGGGTTTTGCTATGGTAAATAAAAGAGCACATGATGATTTGTCCAATAAAGCAGGCAGCGGGTGTTTAATAAAATTAAAATACACACTACTTGAGAGCGACATAGAGAACGGATCAGGTTTTAGTCAACCAGGTATTGCATTTTACCAAGCCCGCTGCCGCTTATTGGAACAGCATTTAAATATGGTAAAGAACTATTTTATTATCAGCTTTCCCGATTCACTCATTTCGTCGTTGCGAAACACCTGGTAGAGGTAAGAGCCTCTGGCCAGCCCACTGATTCTTTTATGATCGCCTTCCTGCATTTTATAGTGCAGCATGAGGGTGCCCTGCTCATCGAACACAAAAAAGTCGAGCGGGGTTTCTTCCACGCATTTTACATGCATCACTCTTTTTACCAGGTCAGGGTAAATTTTTACGCATTTTTCCCGGCGACCTGTCTTTGAATTTTTTGTTTCGCCTGCCGGTATATTTTCAACAACATTGCAGCCGGTCATGATAACGATGCTTAAGGCAAGGGTGACAGCCGGCAATAGTTTTCGGAATTGTAACAGGGTAGAATTTTCTTTCATATTGGTTCGGATTAAGGGTTTCCTGTTAATAGAAAACGGGACATCGCATCTGCTTCATAGCTCTTCGTGATGGCGAATTGCTGCCATTCAGCCGCCAGCCAAAACGTAAAATCGTGGAAAAGAATGAATCCATTTCCTTTGAATCGCCACGCTGCCTGCCAATGGTGGGCCTGTAAATATTGCGGAAAGGTTCCCGGTTATGCAGCTGGTAAGCAATGGGAACATCGGCCGGGTCAAGGTAATTGGAAAAATAAATCGGGTCAATGTATTTGGTACTCACATCGTCAATATAATCAGTGAAGGTTTTGCGGTGCAGCACTTCGATGCCGATATAAATATTTTCCTTGATAAAATATTTAAAACCGCCACCCATCGGTATTTCCGGCTGGGTCAGTTTGTATTCTTTCCGGTCAGGATATTCAGCCATGCCCTGCCCCTCCAGGCGGAGCGGCTTCAGTTCCACCAGTTGTTTTACATTTGGATTGTTAGGGTCGGGATAATAATAACCTTTCGGATTGAAGTGGAAAACACCGATACCTGTTATACCGTATGGTCTGAACTTGCCCTTCAGCCCGTCGTAGTTTTCAAGTAATACAGTCGGGTAAATTTCAAAACCGAGGTATCCCTCCGTCATATTTGACTGGAAATAAAGATTGCGGCGCCATCTTGCATATTCGCGGCCACCGGCCAGGTCCACTTCATCATCGCTTCCTTCAAGATAAGCCTGGTTAAAAGCCAGCCTTATCCCCAGCCATTCTGCGGGATAAATATTAAAATAAATGCCTTTGGAAAATTTTGTCAACGGAAAGTCGAGGTCCCGGATAAACGGTTTGCCAATACCTCTTGCTCCTCCCAGGTCGCCAAGAAAAAATGCAGGTCCAAGGCCCAGCCCCAATTCATATTTACCATCCTTAAACGATATGGATTGCGCAAAGGAAGCGGAAGAAATCAGCAGCAATAAAAATACCGTAATCAATGTACGGATAACGTGTACAGTTGCTCTCATAGATACCAGATTTGTTTTTCGCCCCCGGCAACAACCGGGATTCAGGATTTTGGACAGTTGACTAAAGTAGAAAATATATTTCTGCCAGTCAATGACGCAAGGGGCGATTTTTTATTGCAGTGACAATAAAAAGTTTTTATACGCTGTACAATTACGAGGAAGCTTTCCTTGTCATATCCACATGCGGTATGCCGTCTTCAAGATATTCGGTGCTGTTCACTTCAAAACCAAGCGATTCATAGAATTTTTTCAGGTACAGCTGGGCGCCAAGCGAAATGGCAGTTTTGCCAAACAGGTTTTCACAATGTTCAATTGATTGCTGCATTAGCTCTCTTCCCAATCCCGTATTTCTCACCAAAGGCGATGTAACCACCCTGCCAATGGCAGGATTCCTGTACGAAACACCGGGGGGAAGCAGCCTGGTGTATGCGGCAAGCTTATCATCGTGCCAGCCCATCAGGTGCCAGGCGGCTTTGTCTTTGTCATCCAGGTCCTGGTAAACGCAGTTTTGTTCTACCACAAAAACTTCATTTCGCAAACGGAGTATTGCATATAGCTCGTCAAGCGTGAGTTCATCAAATTTTTTTACAATCCAGTTCATGTGGTGAGTAGTCAATGGTGAATGCTCAATACGCTCCAGTCATTCAGTAAGAGGCGTTGGATTTTGGGGTAAAGATAATTTAAACAGGAAGGAATTGATTAATGAAAACAGTAATTTAGGTATATGGAAACAACACGGGTAAAAGATCTCAGCACAGTTCACCGGCTGGTATCAGATCTGTTTAAACGGCCTTCATCAAAAAACGAATGGGAGCACTTCCGGCTTTCTGATGAGCAGGTAAATTTTTTCAATGAAAACGGCTTTCTGGCTGGCATAAAAATGCTGGATGACCGGCAAATTGAATTTTTAAGAAGAGAACTTAACGAAGTGGCCGATGTCAACCACCCCGGTCACAATTTGTATTATGAATTTCATACAAACGAATCAACTGACCCAACCACCATTCTATTTCATGCACTGGGCGCCTGGCGCATCGGGCCGGGCTTTCATGATGTGTTGTGGAACCCGCGGTTCCTGGTTGCGGCAAGCCAGTTGTTAGGCAATCTACCGGTGCGTTTCTGGCACGACCAGATTTTTAGCAAGCCGCCAAAAAAAGGCGGCGTGGTAGCATGGCACCAGGATTATTCGTACTGGACAAGAACAAAACCGGTGGCACATCTTACCTGTTGGTGCGGCCTGGATGATTCAACTAAAGAAAACGGGTGTCTTCAATACATTGCCGGCAGTCATCGCTGGGGGCTACTGCCAAAGCCGGTGCTGGCCGGCGATTTACAGGGAATAAGAGATTTCTTAAATATTGAACAAAAAACGCAATTCGACAACCCGCAGTTTGCCGAAGTGAAGGCAGGCGAAGCCATCTTTCATCATTCACTCACCCTGCATGGCAGCGGCGAAAATAAAAGTGACAAGCCGCGGCGGGCATTCGTGATAAATGTTTTTGCCGATGGCGTAATTTCCGATTCTGATGATCCGATGCTGGAAGGCGTGCCTGTGATTCCGAAAGGACAGAAAATGGAAGGGCAGTTCTTCCCGTTATTATTTGATCCTGCCAAATTGAATAATGAAAAGGGAACAGGGAAAATGAACGATGAATAACGAGGCCGGTGTTCAATATTCCTGATTCCTTGTTCCCTGTTTGATATTTTAATATCCATACTTCTCTTTCCACAAACTGCGCAGAAATTTTCTCAGCTCTTCCTCTCTTGCATTTTTTCCGGGCTCATAAAATTTTGAGCCGGCAATTTCTTTGGGTAAATATTCCTGTGGTGAAAAATTCTTTTCATAATTGTGAGAGTACTCATATCCCTGGCTGTAGCCAAGATTTTTCATCAGCCGGGTAGGCGCATTGCGGATATGCAGGGGCACAGAAAGATCGCCTTGCTGTTTTACAGCATCCATTGCTTCGCCAATGGCGACAGTGGCTGAATTGCTCTTGGGGCTGGAAGCAAGATAAATGGCACACTGCGATAGAATAAGCTGTGCTTCGGGATAACCGATTTTATTCACCGCTTCAAAAGCAGCATTCGCCAATACCAGTGCAGTCGGATTGGCATTGCCGATATCTTCACTCGCCAGTATCACCATTCTTCTCGCTATGAATTTTACATCTTCGCCGCCTTCCATCATCCGGGCCAGCCAGTACACTGCTGCATTCGGATCGCTGCCGCGAATGGATTTGATGAAGGCCGAAATAATATCGTAGTGCTGCTCACCGCTTTTATCGTACAAAGCGATGCGCTGCTGGGCAATGTCCATCACTTTTTTGTCGGTCAGTTCTTCACCTTCTTTCATTACTTCAGCGCAGAGTTCCACCAGGTTGAGCACTTTTCTTGCATCGCCGCCTGCAATGGTGAATAACGCCTCATATTCTTTGAACACAATTTTTTTATTGCGAAGCCATTCATCTTTTTTCATGGCCAGCTGAATCAGTTGTTGCAAATGCTCATTAGTCAGGGGTTTTAATATATACACCTGGCAGCGGCTGAGCAGGGCGGCGTTTACTTCAAACGAAGGATTTTCTGTAGTGGCGCCGATGAGTGTGATGATGCCTTTTTCCACGGCGCCCAGCAGGGCATCCTGCTGGCCTTTATTGAAGCGGTGAATTTCATCAATGAATAAAATGGAGCCGGCTTTTGTTCTGGCTTCATCAATTACTTCCCGCACATCCTTTACGCCGGCGCTGATGGCGCTGAGCCGGAAGAAGGGAACTTTTAACGTATTGGCAATAATATTGGCAATGGTGGTTTTGCCCGTGCCCGGCGGTCCCCACAAAATCATGGAAGGCACCCGGCCGTTTTCTATGGCAGTGCGAAGAATACTTTTCCTGCCGGCCAGGTGTTCCTGCCCCAGCAGTTCATCAAGCGAAGCAGGCCTGATGCGGTCGGCAAGATTGAAAGCATGCATTGCTGCAAGTTAAGTGAAGAAAATTTTACCGGTAAAGATTGCTGTTGCTGAGAAAGGCAGCGACAATGTCGTACACCAGCAGTTGTGCATTCAGCGAAAAGGCATGCGCTTCGCCAGGCAGCAGGTTCAATTGATTTATTACTCCACATTGATCCATCTTACCGGCTAAAAGAACTGCCTGCTGTGTAAGTACAAAGCCATCGCCCTCACCATGAATCAGGAGGGTTGGAGGATCGCCGGGATTTACAAAGCTGATGGGGCTGATGGCGGTATAAATACCCGGAATAGTTTGCGGTGTGCCGCCGGTGATGAACTCCAGCATGGGTTTTATCTGCGGGTTGGCGGCCGTATGGTACCATTCAGTAAAATGCGATGGCGATTTGATGCCTACAGCTGCTTTAATGTTTGGTGATGCCAGCTTAAATGCATTCAGCAATGCCAGTTGACCGCCTGCGCTTTCACCCAGCAATACTGTTTTACGGGAAATTTTCATCGAATCGGATTTCGACCAGATAAATGCCAATGCCTTCTGAATATCTTCTTCAGGTGTCGGCATTAAAACCGTGCTTCCGTTAATCAGCCGGTAATTTATATTGGCAAAAGCAAAATCGGGAAGTTTTGATTTCAGTAAAGTAATATATCCTTCCATGTCGGTTTTATCGCCGGCAATCCATTGGCCGCCATGCACCATCAGCAGCAGTTTGGTATTAATGGTATTGCGGCCCGCTGGTAAGAAAATATCCATCGTTTGCTGCGGATGACTGCCGTAAGCAAGGTCATTGATTCTTTTTTCAGGTAATGGTACATTCACGGGGATATATGTGCCCGTGTCTGAGGTGGGTGTTTGCAGTTTTTTTTTGCAGGCAATAAATGTTGTTGTAAGAAACAATAAAATTATTTTCAGGTTGGCATTCACAGCAGCAGCGCCGGTTATGGATAATAAGAGGCACTGCTAATTTACATAAGTTGCAAGAAATGCCTGTATCTGGTTGAAAGAATCGGTAAGATTGGCGCCCACCCATCCATGCCCTTCGAGCGGGTAAACAATATACTTGTGATTTACACCGGCAGTTTGCAGTTTGTTATTCAATAAATCCGATTGGTTTTTCGGTACAATCAGGTCAGCACCACCCTGTAGAATCAGTGTTGGCGACGCTTGGGCCGTGATAAAATTTACCGGGCTTGATTGCTGGTATAAAGCAAGGTTGGAAGCCGGTGTAGCACCAGTGACACTGAAAAGCAATACAGGTATTAACTGGTTGGGTGGGTTGTTATAGAGCTCCACCAGGTCAGCCGGGCCGAAGAAATCAATAATGGCTTTTGGTTTTACGGGCAGGGGATATTTAAAACCTTGCAGCAAGGCAAGATGGGCGCCGGCGCTGGCGCCAAGCAAAACAAATTTTTCTGAAATGAGGTATTCACTTCTTTTATTGTAAATAAATTCTACAGCTGCCTTTACGTCCAGTTCCTGGGCTGGAAAAAGGTCTGGCGGATTAGCCAGGCGATAGTTGATATTAAATATAGCGTACGAAGGTTCTCTTTTTTTCAATGAATCAATGTAGGCGTTGAAATCGGCTTTATCGCCGGCATTCCATCCGCCGCCATGGATAAGGATCATCACCCTGGTGGTGGCGGTGTTTCTTCCTGCCGGCAGGTAGATGTCCATTTTCTGCTGTGCATGTGTACTGTAAGAAACATTGAATTCGGTTCGGGCAGGAACTGTGTTGCTGTCGTTTTTTTTGCAGGCAACAACAAACAAGAAAACTCCAAAGGCAATGAATACACGACTCAGCATAAAATCTTATTTTATGAAAAACAAGTAAACACCCACCAAGAAAAAAAATAAAAACTAACTCCGTAAATCAAGACGAATATTAAGTTCGTTTAGCTGCTTCTCATCAATCGTCGCCGGCGCATCCAGCATCACATCTCTGCCGGCGTTGTTTTTGGGGAATGCAATAAAGTCGCGGATGCTTTCGCTGCCGCCAAGGATGGCCACAAGCCGGTCGAAACCGAAAGCAATGCCGCCATGCGGCGGGGCGCCGTATTCAAAAGCGCCGAGCAGGAAGCCAAACTTGTGCAGCGATTCTTCCCGGCTCATGCCGAGGGCTGCAAACATTTTTTCCTGCAGGTCACGTTGATAAATGCGGATGGACCCGCCGCCGATTTCATTTCCGTTCAGCACCATGTCGTAGGCATTGGCTTTTATGCGGGCAAAGGGATGTTGTAAATACTCAGCCGCATTTTCAATTACAGGGTTGTTGCTTACCAGTGTTTCAATATCGGATGGCTTGGGTGAGGTAAACGGATGATGGCGTGCCACCCAGCGATTTTCTTCCGCATCATATTCAAACAACGGGAAATCCAACACCCACACAAGTTTGAATTCATCTTTCCTGCGCAGGCCAAGACGTTCCGCCATTTCAAGCCGCAGTTCGCTGATGGCTTTTCTTGTTCGTTCTTCAGGCCCGGCAAGAATCAAAAGCAAATCGCCGGGTTTTGCCTGGCAGGCAGCAGCAATTGGTTTCAGTTTTTCTTCGTTGAAAAATTTGTCCATGCTGCTTTTGAATGTGCCGTCTGTATTGCATTTGATATAGCCAAGTCCGCCCATGCCGATTTGCGGACGCTTTACCCATTCGGTCAGTTCATCGGTTTGCTTGCGGCTGTAATGGCTGCAGCCGGGTGCCGCAAAAGCGACTACTGTTTCTGAGGTTTCAAATACGGCGAAGCCTGCCCCTGTTATTAATTCACGCTGGTCTTTCTTACTGGTGAAAACCGAATCCGGTTTTTTCAAATTGAGCAGTTTCATATCAAAACGGGTGTCCGGCTTGTCGTTGCCATAATGCCACATGGCATCTTCCCAGCTCATGCGCTGCACGGGTTCGGTGTAGTCAAGACCTTTTACTTCTTTGAAGATATATTTTACCAGCCCTTCAAACATATTGAGCACATCTTCCTGCTCCACAAAACTCATTTCACAGTCTATTTGTGTAAACTCGGGCTGGCGGTCGGCTCGCAGGTCTTCATCACGAAAACATTTTACGATTTGATAATAGCGGTCGTAGCCGCTTACCATCAGCAGTTGTTTGAATGTTTGCGGGCTTTGTGGCAGCGCATAAAACTGGCCCGGGTTCATTCGTGAGGGTACCACAAAATCTCTTGCGCCTTCGGGAGTGGATTTGATGAGAAATGGCGTTTCTATATCGAGGAAACCCTGTTGATGGAGATATTCTCTTGTGGCACGGTTGACGGCATAGCGCAGTTCAAGATTTTTCTTTACCACGTTGCGGCGCAAATCGAGATAGCGGTATTTCATACGCAGGTCATCGCCACCGTCGGTATCATCCTGGATGGTAAAAGGAGGCGTGACGGATTTGTTCAGTATGGTAAAAGATTTCACAGCTATTTCAATGTCGCCGGTGGCCAGGTTGGGATTTTTGCTGCTTCTTTCATTTACCCTACCGGAGGCCTGTAATACAAATTCACGGCCCAGCGGGTTTTCATCCAGCTGCCTGTTCAGCTCTTCGCCGAATAATAATTGTGTGATGCCGTAGCGGTCACGCAGATCCACAAAGGTGATGGCGCCGAATTTTCTTACCGTTTGCACCCAGCCGGCAAGGGTAACTTCGGTGTTAACGTGTTTCATTCTTAATTCGCCGCAGGTGTGAGAACGGAACATTCGATTTCAGATTTTAGATTTCAGATTTTGGATTTACCGTGTTGCAGCGATTATTTATTATTAAAGAACTTTAAGTAATTGCTGAACACTGAACAGGAACCCCGTTTCTTCCATTGCCAGCTGAACATAAAGCTCAATCAGGGCATTGGAAGATGAACGGAGCGTCGCAACGGAAGCATAATCGGAGCGCTTCAGCCGGGCCCACAAAAAATTTCAACGGCGGCAAAGATAGGGACTATTCGAAGTAAGGTGATAAGCACGGATGAGTATATTTGATGATTGATGAGGAATGCTTTCAAAAATTTTTTTAAGCGATGGCCGGGAAAACGGGCGGGATCGGCGCCGGTGATCAGCATAACTAAAGAGACCATCCCAGCCGATTTGGTGGGCAATTTTGCAGCAGTTATCGGCCGGGTGATTCCTTATTTTAACAAGCTGAATGATGTGAACCGGCAAAAATTTCTGAACCGGGTATATAATTTCCGGCGGGCAAAGCGGTTTCACTTTCATGGCATGGAACAGCGGGAAGAAATTGCCGTGCTGGTAAGCGCTGCTGCGGTGCAACTGACATTCGGGCTGAATAATTACCTGCTTCCTTATTTTACCGATATCTATGTGTTGCCGGAAGCATATCAGCATAAAGATTCCGAAGAATTGTTTATCGGTCACGTGTCGCCTACAGGCATTTATATTTCGTGGAAACATTTTGTGCAGGGATTTGCCAACTACAGCGACGGTGTGAATGTGGCGCTGCATGAAATGGCGCATGCGCTGCACCACGAAAATTTTATTGAAGAAACGGGAGTGGACTGGGACTTTCGCCAGGATTTTGAAAAACTGCCTGCTGTGTACGGACCCACGATGTCGAAAGCCATTATTGAGAAAAGGAGTTACCTGCGGGGTTATGCATTTACCAATTTCCAGGAGTTCTGGGCCGTTAGTGTCGAACATTTTTTTGAGGACCCGCAGGGAATGAAAAGCAATCTTCCCCATCTTTATGATATACTCTGCCGCACACTGAACCAGGACCCGCTGAACATTGATACTGCCAGTAATAACAATTCAGCTTAAAAAGGCTAATTGGAATTACTTAAAATGAGAAAGACGAAGTTTTACGATGTTAGTAATTGTACGAGCCAGGCGTTAAAAGCTTGTAAATTGAAAAGTGATTGTCTATTTTTAAAGTTCCGAACCCGAAAACATGCTGTCCCTGCTAAGAAAACTGACCGATTTTTTTGCACCACACAAGCCGCACCCGGTGATGCCTATGGTAAGTGAGGAATCAGCGAGTCATGAAATTTTTGACAGGTACTCATTTATCCTCAGCGGACACATACAATACTTCAATAAACTTTCGCCGGAACTGAAAGAGAAATTCATTCATCGTGTTTACAATTTTATCCGGCAAAAACAATTTCATTATATCGGGCTCGAACAAAAAGAAGAGATACCGGTGCTGGTGAGCGGCTCGGCCGTGCAGGTGACGCTGGGTTTGCGCCACTATGCGATGGAGCATTTCAAAAATATTTATGTGCTGGCCGACGCCTACCGCATGGATAATGATGAGGAGCTGTACATCGGTCATGTGGCGCCGGAAGGCATTTATCTTTCGTGGAAGCATTTTTTATTTGGGTATTCCAACAATACGGACAACATCAACGTGGCGCTGCACGAAATGAGTCATGCGCTGTTGTTCAACAATTATTTTGCACGTTATGGTGTGGACAAAAATTTCCGCCTGAATTATGAGCGGTTTTCCACCACCACCGGCCCCATACTGGCCGATGTGATTACCCGCAGGAAAAGTTATTTGCGGACTTATGCGTTCAGCAATATTCATGAATTCTGGGCGGTGAGTGTGGAAGCTTTTTTTGAAAACCCGGCGGGGCTGAAGCAAAACATGCCGGAACTGTATGATGCGCTGTGCCGTGTACTGAACCAGGACCCTGTATCCAAAAATAAAATTCTAAAATCCGAACCATGATAACAATGACAATGCTTTACCTGTTTCGCCGGTATGTATGGCCCCGGCTGAAAAGAAAACCGGTGCCGGTTACATCGTGACCACCTGCTTTTCTTTTATTTCTTTTGGACGGTGAAGCAGGTAGTACCAGGCCAGAATTAATACGCCGATGAGGAAAGGAAACATGGAAAGATGTTTCCCTTCAAAGCTTCCCCATACATGCCACTCATCAAACCCGAAGAATTCGCTGATCATCCAGAAGCTGTTGGCGCTGATCCAGAAGGCGACAGCCAGGTTGTGCGCCAGCTCCGATTTGATATGCCGGGTGCGGTGAGCAATATAAATGGCTACTGAAAGTGTGGGAACAATCATAAAAATTCCCAGCTCACGCCAGAGCATGCACCAGCTGATATCTTTAAACAGCCAGAAAACGATATGCAGATTTTCGAGCCGGCGAAAGCGGGCCGGGATGCTGTACACGAATTCCTGTTTTTCTTTCATTCGGTTAAGTAGTTTTGGTAAAATCAAAAATAATCATTGCCGGATATTGTGCTGTATGCTGGCCGGGTTAGCGTGATAGTATTCCGGAAAACCGTTGAATGTCTGCCCCAGCAAACAGGGGTTTGCTACCTGTTATATGTTCAGCCAGTTGCTTTGCAAAATACGGCGCCAGCGAGCAGCCTTTTGTTCCCATGCCGTTCAGTATTCCGATGTTTTTATGAACGGGATGAAAACCAACAAAAGGTCGGCGTTCAAGATTGGCCGGGCGGATGGCAGCCACATGGTCCACGATTTTAAAGGGAACTTTCAGCCAGCTTTTCAGCAGCTGCCCGGTTTGCATTCTGTAATTTTCTGAGGGCTTGTCGTCCACAAACTCCCATTCATAGTTGGAGCCGGCCCAGAAAAGATTTTCACCAAGCGGTACCAGCCCCATGGTTTTTTTATAAATATGGGGGGAAGGGATTTCTTCTGCTTCGATGATAAGTGCTTCACCTTTGTTCAATGCAAAGGGAAGGTTTTTGAAAAAGGGATTATTGGCCGAAGCGATGCCGTCGCAGAAGATGATTTTTCCGGCTTCGATGGTCTGACGGTCTCCGTCTGACCAGCGAACTGAATTTTCCTGGATAACCAGATCAGCAGGGGAAAAACTTTTTTCCACCAGCAGGTTTTTTGCCAGCAGCTTTTTCCGCCAGGCCGGGATGATTTCTTTCAGGTTGACAAGATAACAGGGAGAAATTTCGCCGTAACCGAAATCATAATTGAACTGTTGCCTGTATTGTTCCTGCTCTGTGGGTTTTGATAAAAAATCAGCTCCATCTTTCAGCCTTGCATCAAACGCAATTTTCATCTGCGGGGTGGGGTGGAAGTCAATGATGTTTTTTTGCGTGATGGCCGTAATGTCAAGCTCTTTTCCCAGTTTTTCATAAGCAGGAACAAGATGGGCCAGCAGTTCATCAATCATCCATGTTTTTACGATACGCCGGCCGGTGACGGGGTTGATAAGCCCGGCGGCCACACGGGATGAAGCGGTCGGATGGTTGTTGTCAACGACGAGGAAAGATTTATTTGCTTTTTCCAGGTAATAACTGAGCCATGTGCCAGTAATGCCCTGGCCTACTATTAAAATTTCAGCTTGCATGGCTGGCAAAAATAAATGTTCAATGCTCAATGTTCAAGTATCAATTCTCAACTGAGGAGGTTATTCAAAAATGGAAAACTGAACGTGGATAGTTGAGATTTGAACATTTTTACTCCACGGTAATCCGTATTCCTTCGGAATGGCTGCTGAACTCCGGCGCATACAGGCACTGGATGCTGGTGACACCATTGCTGAAATTGCCTGTATGTGTGACGAACAAGGCATATTCAAACACATAGGTGCCTTTGCGCAGGATATCAAAAAAGAAACTGGTGCTGGCGTCTTTGGTGGTTTCGTAATAACCCAGTCCGCCCTGCCACTTATAGCTGCTGAGCACATTTACCGGTTCGAGACAGGATGCTCTCATATCCTTCATGTGTACAAACTCCATGTCGCGGTCCACACGGAGTTCTATCCGAACCTTTATTTTGTCGCCCACTTTCAGTACATCTCCTTCGGTTACCGGCTTCAGTACCGGCCCGGAACCAGTGTTGGTTTCTGCAAAAAGTTTTTTATTAAGTTTCAAAGGCGTGGATGAAGTGGTGATTTTATCAAGGTCTTCGAAGTATTGCCAGTAAACAGAGCCCCAGCCCCCTAAATCCCCCTGAAGGGGGACATTTGGAGTCGCTGTTGTTATAGTTATGTTTCCCATATCGGAAGTTATCATTGGCCCGCTAATAGTTTTTTTAAAATAACCGGTTCCGGCCTCAGCGGGTTCTGTTCTTCTTTCCTGGGAGGAGGTCAGGAGGAGGTCGCCCAATTTGATTTCAACTGTTGGTTCATTGGCTAACCAGTTGCTTCCTTTCAGTAAAAGTGCATAACAGGCTTCGGCGGTGGCTTTGGTTGTTTTCCAGTTGCTGGTTTGTTTGTTTTTCAGCAGCCATGTTTTCAGTTCGTCTGTGGTTTTTGTATCATGGCCGATCTCACTGAATACTTCAATCAGTAAGGCCTGTGTTTCTACCGGCGCCTGGTGCCAGTACATGCCGCCGCTGTTTTCTTTCCAGTACATGCCGAGCTCTTCATTGATAATGCTCGTTTCTTTTAATGATTTCATTATGGCAGCCGGAGTAGTATTATCGCCGGTTCTGAACAGCGCCAGCGCTATCATGCCCTGCATGTATTTGCTTTGTAATGTCCAGGTTTGCAGCGCCTGTTTGCGGAAAAAGTTGTAGGCTGCCTGGACGTTATTGCTGATGGGATATTCAGTAAAAAAACTCCGCATATACAGGTACTGTACTTCTATGTAACCCAGTACATATTTTTTCAAATCCGTTTTATTTTTCTTCAGCCGGTCGTAATCATCTTTTATTTTTTTGTCGAGATAGGCGATAGCCGGTTTCACTATCGGTTCCAGTTTATTAATATCCCCAGCCAGTTTTTTCAAATGCCCGATGCCGGTTACAATGTACTGCGTGATATAGCGGTTATCGGGTCCGCCTTTAAACCATACAAAGCCGCCGTTTTTACTTTGCGCCTGTTTCAGTTTTTCAAAGGCGCTGTTCTGTTCATGGCTCATTCTGATCATGTCAAACAGCAGGGCGATGTTTTTCTTCTGCTGTTCTTCGGTTTTTGCCTGCAATACCCAGGGTGTTTCTTCCAGCAAGACGGATTTCAGTTCCTGGTTTTTTTGAAGGTTGGCGAGTAAAACCTCACCCCCAACCCCCTCTCCAGGGGGAGAGGGGGCTTTTGAAGCCTCTAGCCATTTGGAGAAAATTTCTTTAATGCGTGGTGAACTGCCGGCAATTTTTGAAGCCAGCGCATTGGCATAATAGCGGTTCCAGGTTTGTTCGGCGCATTCGTAAGAAAATTCCATCAGGAAGGGCAGTGCCTGCACGGCATACCAGGCCGGGTTGGCTGTGTATTCGATGGTTAAGGCATGATGCTGCAGAGACGCAATGCTTTGCGTCTCTGCAGCAGAATTCAGCAATTTTTCAAATTTGAAATTTTTTGTTCCTGTTCCTTTCCTGTTCAGCTGCATTGTTTCTGTTACCAGCATGCGGTTGGTGAGCACGGGAATCGCAGCTTCTTCACCATCTGAGAAAACCTCCTCCCGGCTTTCCCCGGCGGGGGAGGAGCGGGCAACAATTCTCCACACAAGCGCTTTATCAAACTGGTAAGGCACTTCTACCGGGAATGACACTGCTTGACTTTGCCCGGCGGCCACGGTGAAATACTGGTTGGGAAACATGTTGCGGAACCAGCCGCTCACCGATTGATTGGTGGCGGCATCAAATAATTCCAGTTCAGCCTGGCCTGTCATTTCTTTATCGGTCAGGTTTACAATTTTGGCGCTGAGTTCCAGTTTATCGCCTTCCCGCAAAAACCTTGGCGCATTGGGCTGCACCATCAGTTGTTTTTGAGTGACGATTTCTTTGCTGCTATAGCCAAAGGCAAGTTCTTTTGTATGCGCCAGCGCCTGGAACTTCCATCTTGTCAGCGCCTCGGGCATGGTAAAGGAAAATTCAATAGCGCCGCTGCTGTCGGTTCTTAAATCGGGAAGGAAGAAGGCGGTTTCGTTGAAGTTGCGGCGGGGCTGGGGTTGATTTGTTTCATTAGCCTTCTTTGTTTTATTGTATTGATATTGGACACTATCACTTAAATAACCTTCAAGATTTTTCCATGATCCGTCTCGTAATGATTTTTTTTGTTCAGTAACGGCAACTTCTTGTAAGTCTTCTATCTTTTCATAAGCCAAAAGCATAGGTGCAGCCATTTCCATATATGCAACTTCTTTTGGATTCAACCACCAAAGAGGGGTTATATTTCCGAGTTCAGAAGAAACCAAAGCATCATAATTTTTTTTAATAGTTAAACTTTTTCTTTTTTCCCATTTGAGTTGTGATTCTGACTTTATAAAGCACTCATTGGAATGCCATCGACCACCTGAAAAGTAATAAGTCCAAACAGCAGGCTCATTCCACTTATGCATCCTGAACTGATCCAGCGACGCATCGTACATGCTGGCCAGCATTTCGGCAGCTACCTGTTCTTTTTTATAGCCGCTGATTTTCACTTTCCATTTTTCTTCGCTGCCGGGCAGGGTTTTATCACGGAAAGTGGAGTACTCAATTTTTAAATCTTTATTGCTCCACGGTACTTGTATTACATCATTGTACAGGTAAAAGCGGTTATGTTTTACAAAAATGAAACTGACGCCGTAGCCGCCGCGGTCAGCTTCGGTAGCTGAAAACCCAAGAGTCTTTTTTTCATTATTCAGGATTAAGTATTCATAGTTTGTGGTTTGTAGTTTGTTGTTTGTAGTTTTTCCCGTTTGCTGTATTACAAATAAGTTGTCTGCTGCTGTACCAAGTTTGATTTCCGTTTTTTCACCGGGTTCTATTTGCCTGGAGCCTTGCGTCCATAAGTATTGGGGTTTGCCCAGTTGCCTGCTGTTCTCGTCAAACAATTCAATGTACTTTACATCCTTTACCTCTTCACCGTTTTTATCTTTAGCGCTAATCTCAATCATATAAAAACCATCTTCCATTTTTCCACCTGCGCCAGGGCTTTGGTGGACAGGCCATTTTCCATTCTCCCTGGCAAAATCTGCCCTTTCAAATACAACCGCTCCTTTTTCCCAACTGCGGAAATCAGTTTCGTTGTCATATTCATCGAAGGGAAAATTCCGGATGTAATCTTCTTTACTCATTACAAACAGGTCGGGCCGATCCCAGTAGCGTTGCCGAATCAGTCTTTTTTCTTCTTTCAGTTTGCTGATGGTCACTTTCACATTGGCAGGTTCAAACTCGCCGGCCATATTTTCGGTGCGGATGGAAATAGTTTTAAAACTATCGGCAGGAAGTGAAGCGGGCAGGTTAACAGATAGAATCAGCGATTTGTAACCAACAGTCACTACGGTTTCGCCGCTCCGGGTTTCCCCGTTGATGTCGGTCACATCGGCATAAACCCGGTAATCAAAAACCGGTTCAAATTTTTTGTCAATCGTTTTGTCGGGGATGGCTTCAAATCCGATTACAAATTTTCCTTCCCTGTCGGTTTTTGCTTCGCCGTGTGCAATCTCCATTTGTTTTGATGGAGGCTGCCACCAGCGCCAGCTGAACCAGGAATAAATAAACCGCGGCTCACACACCACACGGTATTTCACCATAGCTCCGTCAATGTTGTTGCCGGCATAAGCTTTTGCCAGCCCGGTCACATTTATTTTTTCATTCAGTTGATATGTGCCTTTTATCTTTTCATACTCCACATAAAATCTGGGCCGCTTGTATTCTTCCACGGAAAAATCAGCCCGGCCATATTCTTCTTCATCATAAATGGCAAACTCACCATTCAATACGCCTGTTGGTAACTGAAACCTGCCGGAAAATGAGCCATATTCATTAGTGGTTACTTCCAATGAATCCATATTTTCCCCGTTGGCATTTTCCAGGTAAATCCTGCACTTTAAATCTGCAGCTACAGAATTTTTTGCATCCTTGCTGCTCCTGGCAGCAATTCCTTTAAAGAAAACTGTTTGTCCCGGCCGGTAAATGCTGCGGTCAGTGAAAAAGAATATTTTGTAGTTCTCTTCCTCATCTTGTGAATTATCACGATAATAATAATAGTCGTACTGCCATTCATCCATGTAAAGCTTTTCACCGTTCCAGTTTATCTCCAGCCTGAAATTTTCACGCCGGCGGTTATTGTCTTTTATTTCGGATTCAACGAGCCGGAAAAATCCGTTGTTGTCAGTTTTATATTGCCTGCCCTTTTCGGTTGTGTACTTATAGCTTTTATAATCATATACCTGCTGCCACACCTGGACAGTGGCATCAGCAAGCGGCTGTCCTGTTTCCCGGTGGAGTAAAAAATAGTCCTTAGCATTATGCACAAAGCTGATATTGGAAACATAAAACAGCCGGGCGCCGGCCACCGCTTCTTTTGAAAAATTATCAGAAGCGACCAGCAAAACATATTCGCCTGCCGGCAGGGCGTCCATCTTTATTTCCACGCTGTGTTCCTGGTATTCCCCTGTTGATGGCAGCGCCTGCTGCCAGCTGCGAGTTGGAGTAATGGCAAACAACTGCTGCCACATTTTTTCATCGTAATAATTATTCAGCCTGGCTTTGATTGCACTGTCAGCCTTTATAATCCGCAGGAAAATTTTGTCAAGATTGCGGTACTCCACCAGCGAACGGAAGGGTTGGCCGGGAACATTCACTTTCTCGAGTGTAAACTTCAACTCCTTCCGGTTTATTTCATTCAGCAGGTTGATGCAGTTTATTTTTCCTTCCGAAGAATCTTTCTGGCTTATTATTTTTTCACAAATTTCCTTTGCTTTCAGTTTGGTGAAACGATGGGTGGTATCGCCAAAAGGTTCGTATTTATTGCCATCATCGTTGAATTCTTTTGCCAGTAAATACCAGGCTTGCGCCGCAGCCGGTAAATTTCCATAGCGGTTGGCAATTTTATTCAAAGCCTGCCGGTACAGCGAATCTTTATCCGGGTGAGTTGAATTCTCCTGCACAAACTCCAGCCGCTGGATATCGGCATCCAGCAGGGCGTCCGGTTTTGCATTATTCAAATGAAATCCCAGGAGCTTTTGATAAACAAGCAAAGCCTTATGCTGCAGTGATGCTGTGTCTTTGGTACTGAATTTTGTTTTTGTGAAATCCCCTGCTGCTGCAAAGGCTTCGGGCTGGTCAATTTCAAATGCATAAGCCGGTTTGGATAGGTGCGGTTCATCATTTTTGTAGTATTCCAATGCACGATGCGCCAGCAGATCGTACAACGTGGGCCGCAAGTGACGCACATTGCCTTTTATGATAATGGCATTGTAGGGTTCCAGCCGGGTTTGCTGCAGCATTTTTTCTTCTTTGATGGATTGCAGGTAGAGTTCACTTATTTTTTTATGAAAATCGCCGGTGCCCCATGTGCTGATGTCTTCCTTTTTAAATTGCATGGTTTCGGTACGGTTATACAGCTGCCATCTTTTTTGCTTAAAATAGTTCCAGTACATTTCAGCCAGCAGGCTTTTCAAAATAGATGTAACCGGTTCTTTTACTTCAGCTATTTCCTTTTCCACTTCTTTTATTGACAGCGCTTCATTTTCTTCCCGGGTTTCCATTTGCAGGCTGGTCATATACACTACAGCCTTTATCAGCTGGGCATCCTGTTTTTCTTTTTTGGCAAGTGCATAAATCTTTTTCACCTCAGCCAGCGCCGATTTGGGAAGGTTCTTTTTGGTAATCAGTTCATCAATCTTTTTCCATTCCTGCTCATAATTTTTTACAGGCGCCTGGCAAAATCCCGTGGCAATAAAAATCAACTTGAATAGGGTCAGGGAGAGTAAGGATTTCAATGGTTGCATCAGCATGCGTTAATATTTTTTACAAGATAAATATATGATTACTTATAGGATGCAGCAGTAACGGGAATTTCACATTCCTGTAAAAATTTCCAAATCAGATTCCCAGCATTCAATACTAAATCCATCCCTCAACCTCAACTACTCTTTCCCTTTAACGTTTCCTTACACCGCCGTGGCATGGCTTTGGAAGCTGTTGATGCATGAATCAATTTGTTCACCTTAAAACAGGAAAACCATGAAAACAATTTTTACCCTTTTACTGAGCACCATCTTTTCTCTTTCCCTACTGGCCAATCATGATCCGCGGCTTACCGTTTCCAGCATCAGCCATCAAAAACTGTACGTAGAAGTAGACGGCCGCCGATACCACCTCGATGGTAATACGGTTTCCATAAACGACCTTCACCCCGGTTATCATTCAATACGCATTTACCGGGAATCGGGAAAGAATAACCGCTGGTGGGATTTTGGCACCGGCAACCGTCGCCGGGAAATTATCTACAACAACCGGGTGTACCTGAAGGACGATTATCATTTCGACATCCTCATCAACCGCTTTGGCAAAGTGATGGCGGACGAACGGCGCATTAACCGCAACGACGACTGGTACTTTGACGATGACGATTATTATGACCGTGACAAAGACAGAAACCGTGACCGCGACCGGGATTGGAATCGTGATGACCGCTATGATAATAACTACGGCCGCGCCATGAATGATTACGATTTCAGCCAGGCAAAGGAAACACTGCGAAAGGAGTGGTTTGAAAACACAAGAGTAAGCACCGCCAAACAAATCATCGACCGGAATTATTTTACCAGCCGGCAGGTAAAAGAAATGCTGTTGCTCTTCACGTTCGAAAACAACCGGCTCGACATTGCCAAATACGCTTACGGCCGCACGGTTGATAAAGGAAATTATTTTGTGGTAAACGATGCTTTTACCTTCAGCAGAAACAAGGAAGAACTGGAGAAATATATCAGGGAGTACAGATGAACCCCCGCCCCCTAATGGGGTCTTTGAAGTCGCACGAAAAATAAAACCGCTTCAGATTACGAAGGGGTTTTATAATTTTCATGAAGCGATAAAATTAAACTTTCACCCCTTTAGGGGCCGGGGGTAACACTTCCTTCATCACCCTGCCGATATCAGCCGGGCTTTGCACCACATGAATGCCGCACTCACTCATGATTTTCATTTTGGCTGCAGCAGTATCATCGGCTCCGCCCACGATGGCGCCGGCATGTCCCATACGGCGGCCGGGCGGCGCTGTTTGGCCGGCAATAAAACCAACCACGGGTTTTTTATTTCCGTTTGCTTTTATCCATCGTGCTGCCTCAGCTTCCATACTGCCGCCGATTTCGCCAATCATCACTATCGCATCCGTTTCGCTGTCGTTCATAAAAAGTTCAACGGCTTCTTTGGTTGTAGTTCCGATTATCGGGTCGCCGCCAATGCCCACTGCCGTGGAAATACCAAGCCCTGCTTTCGCCACCTGGTCGGCTGCTTCATAAGTCAGCGTTCCGCTTTTTGACACAATGCCGATTCTTCCCTGTCCATCGGACAGGTGGGCTTTTTTAAAAACAAAACCCGGCATAATTCCCACTTTACACTCATCCGCAGTAATTACACCCGGGCAGTTGGGCCCCACCAGTCGTGAAACTGTAGAAGCGAGGTAATGTTTTACTTTCACCATGTCCTGTACCGGGATGCCTTCGGTGATGCATACGATGAGCCGCACACCGGCTTCAGCTGCCTCCATGATGGCATCAGCAGCAAAAGCAGGGGGTACAAAAATGATGCTCACATCGGCGCCGGTATTTTTTACACACTCGGCTACTGTGTTGAACACGGGTCGCTCAATGTGTTTTTGCCCGCCCTTACCCGGGGTGACTCCGCCCACTACATGAGTTCCGTATTCAATCATCTGCGTGGCATGAAAAGTACCTTCGCTGCCCGTAAAACCCTGCACAAGAATTTTGGAATTTTTATTTACCAGGATGCTCATTCAATTTCAGATTTCAGATTTTTGTTTTTAGATTTTACCTTCTGTTGAGTTAGCGCAAAAATAGGGGTTTAATTTTTTTGTTTCCGGCTGCACAATTCTTCCCGGCTTTACTTGCGACGCTCCGTTTGAGTTTCTGTTCGCTTATCAGCTTATCCTTTCAATATCATCTCCGTCTGAGGCGAAAGTAGAAGCACGGTCTGCGTCACGCAATCATCTTAAAAGTTGATGCCTGTTTGACCGGTCATCCAGCGGGCATTTCATCTATTATATTTCAGTTCGTCAAGCAAGAACCCGTTTCTCCAATATAAAATAAAACAGTTCACTCAGGGTTGCTGCCTGAATGATTGTATCTATAAATTAAACCAATACGTCAGCTTGGCTACTACTGCCCGGTTCTTTACCATGAAAGCTTTTACCGGTCTTCCCCCGATGAATGTCAGCGGATCGTCGGATGCAAAATAATTATCGGTGTAAACGAGAAAGAAATCACTCACGGGTTTAAAGCGCCACTGGAAGCGGGCATTGATGTTGAAATTGTTTGCCTGGTTGTTGTATTGCAAAAAGGCATTGAAGAAAACACTCTTGCTGAAAGAGAGTTCAGCCCGGGGCCCGATTAGCCAGATATTGGCCTTGCTGTACGGCGCCGGCAGGTGAATGCGTGTATAGCTTGCATCCACGCTGATGATGCCGAATGTATTCATACGATAGCTCCAGCTGGTCTGGTATTGTCCGACGCGGCCGTTGAAATAGTTGCCAAATCTTGTGTTTAATGAAAAGAAGAAATTCTTTCTCGGGTTGCTTCTGTAGTTTATGCGCTGGCTGAAGTAAGTGTAGCTGCTGCCGGCAGGCAGTTCTGCACCTCCGGTGTTTGTCGGGTCGAAAGGTTCAAACAGGTAAGTATAATCCCAGCGCAGCAGGGCGCCCCGCAGTTCGGCCGCTGTTTGAAAAACTATATTGAAAAAAAGACCTGCATCCCAGTCAGTCACCCGTTTATCCTGCTTACCGTAAAAGATATCATAGTCCGGCCCCACCATCCAGTGATTGATCAGCTTGCTGGCTTTTCTCTTTGGATAAAAAACAAGATTGCCCTGCGCTTCGTTGCGGTAGTAGCCTGTTCGGGGTACAAAACCCACAGCAGCTACATAGTTGGTCCCGATATTTTCAAAACTGAATTCGTAATTGAAGCGGGTTGAATTGCCTTCGAGGTAACCCCCCATGGCATACTGACCTTTCATTATATCGGGGCTGATGCTTTTATGGATAAAAAGTTTCCCGGTAGTTATTCCGTCTTTGGTGGCCAGGTTGAAATCCATACCGGCAATACGGTTAAATCTTGCAGCGGGAGTTTTGCTTTTAAATTCATCCTTGTTTACAAAGATGAAACCGAGATTATTCCGAAGACCTACTCTGCGCTGAACAGCCAGCGTAGTAAAATTGGTGGAGGGCAGATTGTATTTTGCACTCTTGCCGGTTTGCATATTCAGCAGGCCGATACGCCAGTCTTTGTTTATACGGCCACTCAGCCGGGCTCCGGCAATGATAGGCACTCTTACATTTTCACCCGTATTCACATTGCTGCCCAGCCCGATTCTGCGGGAAAAAAAGGGATTCACATTGCTGAAACCAAAACTGCCGAACAGGTCGCTGTTTTCAAGAAAAAACTGGCGGCGTTCGGGAAAATACAATTCAAAGCGGCTGAGGTTGGTCACCTGCTGGTCCACTTCCACCTGCGCAAAATCGGGGTTGACTGTAAGGTCAAGATTAAGCGATGGAGTGATGCCAATCTTTGCATCGAAGCCGGCTTCAATATCGTTGTTGGCCGCTTTCCCGGCCTCATAATCTTTGCTGCGGCCAACGAGCCCGAAAGGAATAACAGAAATGTTTGTGCCGGGCGAAGGCGGGGGGTCATCCCAAACCAGTTTGCCACTGAAGTTCAGGTCAATCATCCTGAAGTTTCTGGGTATCGGCGCCCAGCTGCTGCGTTCATTGAAAGTGTGTGTATAACGGCAGAAGTTTATATTCCATTCGTTTTTTCCGGAGCTGCTTAGTTTGTAGCGCAGTGTTTTGAACGGGATGGCCATTTCAACAATAAACCGGTCTTCATGCTTTGTTGCTTTGCAGTACCATTTATTGTCCCAGTCAATATTATTTTCAGTGCCGCCGGAACCGGTAAAAATCAGGGCTTCTTTCTGCACACCATAGGGTGTAGTGGAGAAATAAATGCCGTTCAGCTTGTCACGGAACGGATCGATTGTCACAAAAAAAATATCAGAACTGGCATTGGGATAATCGCGGCGGAGGCTGTGAACGGTATATTTGGCCGGCTGAAAACATTCGGCGCTGATGTAGAGAAACTGGTCGTCGAAAGTGACCCTGGCAACTGTCTGCATACCGGCCAGCGATGAATCGTAGGGATAGTTCTGTTTGAAATTATCGGCCGGTGATGCCGCCTGCCAGTCGGCTTCATCCAGTTTCCCGTCAACCGTTATTTTACCTTTTGCTTTTTTAATATGCTGAATAAAAATTTCATCGTTTGAAAACCCGTTTTGAGCAATCAATGCGGACGCGGAGAGAGGAAAAATAAAAGTGAATAGGAGTAGTCTCATGTGATGCTGCAAGATAATTAACGGCGGGAAAATAACCGGGATTATTCATAACCCCAGGTAAGGGAACCCCAGTAGCTTTGCCAGTCGGCTTTTTCATCATGTTCCAGTCTTTTCATTTTTACTACACTTACCATCCAGGCGCCGGAAGTTTTTACGGGGAAAATGATTTCACCATTTTTATTGCTCCATTGCTGTTGTTTTGCAGTGGCTCCGTTTTCCCTGTGCCAGATTTTTACCAAAGCGCCGGCCAGCGGCGCTTGTTCATAAAGAATTTTTATGCGGAGTGAATCATTATTTTTCAGCTGGTATGGATTCAATAGCGGGATGATATCCACCGGCATGCCGGTATTAATGGAAAAAGTTTTGTCTTTTACACTACCTACTTGGATTAATGTTTTTGCGCAGCGCTGGTAATATTCCCGGCTCATGCTGTCGGTTTCGTTGTATTGTTTTCTGTATTCAATTGCATTGGCCAGGCCGTCTTCAAGCAGGTATTCATTGAATTTGACCGCTTCCATTTCAATAAGGGAGTTGGTACTGTGGAATGCCACCAGGCAAGTGCCTTCGTCCAGCATGGTAAGCTCCAGCGAATCACCCGGTGTGTCGCTCAAATATTCCGAAAGATTATCGGATACGCCGCCATAGTAAAGCTTCAGCCTTTGCACCCTGCCACGGTTGCCTTTCCAGTTTTCACCTTCAAAATTTTCTCCCACCAGGAAACGGATATTTATTTTTTCGCCCCGTTTGTAAATAAATTTATCGGGATGCAGCCAGAACTCATGAGCCAGCAGCGATGAGATAAATGTGACGAGGAGAGAAAGTATGAATATTTTTTTCATTCCCGGAATTACTATAAGCTATTTCAAAAGTCACTTTAACCCCAATTAACCACTGATTACACGGATATTATTTCACTGATTTCTCAGATTTTAGAATAAAAGCGGTGCAATCTGTTTACTTATCTGGTGCAATCTGTGGTCTGAAAATACTTTGGATATGACTTGTAACTAGTCTTGTATCCCGACATTAAATCAGCATATCGGCACATCATCCTTTTACTTCATCAGGTCATCCATATTCCTGGTATCCGGCATCTTTCCTTTTTCCTCCAGCATGCGCATTTCTTTGGCGTCCTGAAGAAACTCGGAGGCAAAGATGAAGTCATTCAGCCGCTGGTTTTTGCTGAAGATAATTTCCCTGTTGGTCCCTTCCCATTCTTTTTTGCCCTGGTACATGTAGAGGATGTAGTTGCCGATTTCCATCACGCTGTTCATATCGTGGGTGTTTACCACGGTAGTAATTTTATACTCCAGCGTTATTTCACGGATAAGTTTATCAATCACCAGCGAGGTTTGCGGGTCAAGACCGGAGTTGGGTTCGTCGCAGAAAAGATATTTCGGGTTCAGCACAATGGCCCGTGCAATACCTACTCTTTTTTTCATGCCGCCACTGAGCTCTGCGGGAAATTTTTTATTCGTGTCTTTCAGGTTCACCCGGTCCAGCACTTCGTTCACCCGGTCCAGTTTTTGTTTGAATGGCCATTTAGTAAACATGTTCAGCGGGAACATAACATTTTCCTGAACGGTAAGGCTGTCGAATAAAGCGGAACCCTGGAAAAGCATCCCGATCTCTTTCCTGATTTCTGTTCTGTCTTTGTTGTTCATCCGGGTAAAACGCTGGCCGCTGTACAATACTTCCCCTTCATCGGGCTCAAACAATCCCACCATGCATTTCATCAGCACCGTTTTGCCGCTGCCGCTGGCACCGATGATCAGGTTGCACTGGCCGGCTTTCATCACGGCACTTATATCGTCAATCACTCTTTTGCCGTCAAATCCTTTGTATATGTTTTTTACTTCAATCACTTTGCCGGAAATTTTATTTTCAAAAACAACCCACCGTAAAACAGCAGTGCAAAACACAGCAACGCAGCGAAAAACAGTTTTATCCGGAAGCGGGTATTGGAATAATTGTTTTGCGGATCATAAACCGCATACCATGATTCAGGAAGCAGGTAGCGTTTCAGTTTTTGCAGGGGGCTGTACACCTGTTGCAGGTCTGTCATATAATAATAACGCAAAAAAAAGTTTTTATTAAAGAAACTGTCGCCGGGTTTGAATGCTGTCATCAGTGTATCAAATATAAATGAATTATTGCTGGCAGTTTTCAGCACCCGCAGCCTGGTATTGCCTGCCTGAAGGTTGTACTGAAAATATGCTGCTGCTGAAACGGGAGTGTCGCCATTTTTTATCAGCAGCATATTTCTTGTGGCATCGGTCATCACCCACATTTTGTTTTTTCCCAGGTACACTTCATTTACTTCATGGGTGCCGCCCGATGGGGCGTCAGCAAACGAAGTAATTTCTACATACCGGTTGGGCAGGCCGGCGGCGGTGCATAAAAATCCGGTCATTGCCTGGAAGTTTCCGCACCAGAGTTTTTCCGTTGTATCTTCTGATAACAGTTGCAACTGCTGTAATGGCGGCAGGTTATTCAGTTTTGCTGAGGGCTGTCCTGCCTGCCGGTGAAATTTTGAGTACAGGTAACCGGCAATCCGCATTATTTTATCTTCATCGGAAAAAGCAGCATCCAGTACTTTTTCTTTTTTTAAAATAAATCGGCCATTCTCCAGTTCAGCCGGCGAAAATTTTTTATTTGGCTTTGTCCATTTTTCAATACACTCCTTATTACATTCTGCGGGATAAAGTTCGTCAGTCGTCAGCGCATTTACATAGGCAAAACCCTTGTTGCGGTTCAGCGCAATCACCAGGTTGATGATAAAAAGAAGTACGATAACGATGCGGGTTGTTTTCATAAACCGGCGACTATAAAAGCAAGGCGGCAAGCAAGTAATCGGCAAACAAAATCAGAATACAGCTGATGACCACTGCCCGGGTACTTGACCTGCCGATTTCCAGTGCACCCCCTTTGACATAATAGCCAAAATAGGCGGGTATGCTGGAAATAATAAAGGCAAACGTGTATGCTTTGTACAAAGCAAATGCCACATTGTATGGTATGAATGCTTCCAGCAAACCCTGGTCGTAGATGCTGGCAGGAATAATGTTGGTGGCTACACCTGCCATTCTGCCTCCCCAGATGCCCAATACGCCGGCGATAATTACCAGCATCGGAACCACTACCAGGGCGGCAAGAATTTTGGGAAGCACCAGGTAAGTTTTTGTGTTCACACCCATTATTTCCAGCGCATCTATCTGCTCAGTTACACGCATATTGCCCAGTTCGCTGGCTATTTTGCTGCCCACTACACCGGCAAGTACAATGCAAACAAGAGTCGGAGCAAATTCAAGAATGACCGTGTCCCTCACTACCTGGGCAATTACCGACAAGGGAATCAACGGGCTTACCAGCTGGTAAGCTGTTTGCACGGTGGACACGGCGCCCATGAAGATGGAAATGATAACTACAATACCGAGTGAACCGATCCCGATTTCAGAACACTGGTGAATAAATTCTTTCCAGTACATGCCTGCGTTTTCCGGCCGGGAAAACATTCCTTTTACCATCAGCAGGTACTGGCCGATATCACGGAAGATGGTCATAACTGCAATATACTCGAAGCAGGGAAAAGAGACAAAGGCGGTGGTGAGTGTAAGGTTGAAAAATCAATAATTTTTGATTATTGGGAGTGTACAAAAAATGAAAGTTGTTTTTATAATTCTTTGCTTACTTTCCTGAACCGTTTCCACCACCTTGATTTTTGCACAATCTCTTCGGTGGACAATTTGCTTTTGGTTTGAGCATCCACCACTGCAATCAGCGCCATGTTTACAATGCTGCGGACGGAACTGCCTAATTGCAAAATATGCACCGGCTTTTTCAAACCAAGCAGTATAGGCCCGATGGCATCGGCGGTATCCAGCTCCTTCAGCAGGTTGTAGGCAATATTGCCGGCAGAAAGATTGGGAAATATCAGGGTGTTTACATTTTTATCTACCAGTTCGCAGAAAGGATAATTCTCTTTCATCAGTTCGTTGTTGAAAGCGACGCTTGCCTGCATTTCGCCATCCACTATCAGCGAAGGCATTTTTTGTTTGATTATTTTTCTTGCTTCGGCCACCAGTCTGGCCTCCGGCGAATTGCTGCTGCCAAAGTTGGAATAACTGAGCATGGCCACCCGCGGGGTAATATTAAATTGTCTTACTTCTTTTGCCACCATCAGGGTGATGTCGGCCAGTTCTTCAGCCGTGGGATTAAAGTTCACCGTCGTATCAGCAAAAAACAAGGGGCCTTTTTTAGTCAGCATCATGTACATGCCGGCAATTTTCTTTACAGCTTCCTCGGTGCCGATGGTTTGCAGGGCTGGGCGAATGGTGTCGGGATAATTTTTTGTCAGTCCTGAAATCATGCAATCGGCATCGCCGCATTCCACCATCATACAGCCGAAATAGTTGCGGTCACGCATTACTTTTCTTGCTTCATACGCATTGAAGCCTTTTCTTCCTCTTTTTTGCAGAAATATTTCACCGTACAGGGCTCTTTTTTCTTCTGTTTGCTCACTTCGCGGATCAAGAATAGGAAGACTGTCCAGCTCCACACCGGCTTCAATGGCCAGTCGGTTAATTTTGTTTTCATCGCCCAGTAAAATAGGATAGCCGATGCCTTCATCGAAAACGATTTGCGCAGCTTTCAGAATTTTTATGTTATCCGCTTCAGCAAAAACAATGCGTTTCGGATTACGTCTTGCTTTATTGCCAATCACACGAAGCACCTGGTTATCGAGTCCCAAACGCCGGTTCAGTTCATTGGTATAGGCATCCCAGTCGGGAATGGTATGCTGTGCTATGCCGCTTTCAATGGCAGCTTTTGCTACTGCCGGCGCCACGGTGGCAAGCAATCTGGGATCCAGCGGCTTTGGAATGATATAATCGGGACCAAAGAAAATATTCTTTTCACCATAGGCCATATTCACTATATCCGGAACGGGTGATTTTGCAAGTTCTGCTAATGCCCGCACGGCAGCCAGTTTCATTTCTTCATTGATGCGGTCGGCCCGCACATCCAGTGCGCCGCGGAAAATGTATGGGAAACCAAGCACATTATTCACCTGGTTGGGATAATCGCTGCGGCCGGTAGCCATAATCACATCTTTTCTTGCGCCGGTAGCTTCTTCCCAGCTGATTTCCGGGTCAGGATTAGCCATGGCAAATACAATAGGGTTTTTAGCCATTGATTTTACCATGTCGGCAGTCACGCAATTGCCCACACTCAGGCCGATAAACACGTCGGCATCCTTCATGGCTTCGGCCAGGGTCATTTCCCGTGTAGCATTGGCATACGATTGTTTCAGTTCATCAATATCGGATCGGTTTTTATGCAATACCCCTTTACGGTCAAACATCAGGAAGTTTTCATGCCGGGCACCCAGTGATTCATACAAACGGCAACAGGAGATAGCCGCAGCGCCGGCGCCGCTTACCACAAATTTTGCCTTGTCTATTTTTTTCTTCTGCAGTTCCAGCGCATTCAGCAAGGCAGCGCCGGAAATTATGGCTGTGCCATGCTGGTCGTCATGCATCACCGGGATGTGCATCTCCTCCTTCAGTCTTTTTTCAATGTAAAAACATTCCGGCGCCTTGATGTCTTCAAGATTGATGCCGCCGAATGTTGGTTCCAGCGCTTTTACAATCTCCACAAATTTGTCCGGGTCTTTTTCATTTATTTCGATGTCAAACACATCAATATCGGCAAAGATTTTAAAAAGCACACCTTTGCCTTCCATTACCGGCTTTCCCGCTTCGGGCCCGATATCGCCAAGACCCAGCACGGCTGTGCCATTGCTGATGACAGCCACCAGGTTTCCTTTTGCCGTGTACTTATAAACATTTTCTTTCAGTATGGCAATTTCTTTGCACGGTTCAGCCACACCGGGGCTGTAGGCCAGCGATAAGTCTCTTTGTGTCTTTGCATCTTTGGTGGGAACTACTTCAATTTTTCCAGGTCTTCCTTTGGCGTGATATTCGAGAGCCTGCTGTTTACGAAGTTCATTTGGCTGCATAAATCATTTTTAGGTGACCATTTTGCCTGCTGCCGGTTTTTGCTGGGACACTCCGTTCAACGTCTTTTCTTATGCTACAGGCTTTCCTGCAGGATAATTCTTTTGAGCAGGTTTGGAGGGTGTTCCACCATGAGTGTTGGCAAACAATAAATGGGAGTGCAATTTACAAAATAGAAGTTTAACCGGTGATGAGCTGAATCCGCCTGCTTATTATTATTTCAACCGGCTACCCAGCCACGCCATCAGGCCTATTCCCACTTCAATGGCATTTTCATCAATATCGAAATCAGGGGTATGCACGCCGGAGGTAATTCCTTTTTTTTCATTTCTGACACCCAACCGATAAAAACAGGCGGGTACCTGCTGTGCATAATAACCAAAATCTTCGGCACCCATCCGCAGCTCGGTTTCTTCCACATTTTCTTTTCCTAAAAATTCTTCTGCCGCATGGCGGGCGGCTTCATTCAGTTTCCGGTTGTTGATGACGGCGGGATAGCCTTTGTCAATATGCAATTCAACATCGGCGCCCATGCTGCGTACTGTTTCTTCAGCGATTTTCCTTATGAGTAGATGCGCTTCACTTCTCCATTTTTCATTCATGGCGCGGAAAGTGCCCATCAGCTTCACTTCATTCGGAATTACATTGGTGGTGGCGCCGCCCTGTATAGAGGTAATGGATAAAACGGAAGGTTCAAACGGGTCGGCATTCCGGCTCACCACCTGTTGCAGGCTTAGCACAAGCTGGGAGGCAATCAGTATCGGGTCAACACATAAGTGCGGTGATGCAGCATGACCGCCCCTGCCTTTTATGGTAATATAGATTTCATCGGCACTGGCCATTACTTTACCGCTACGGAAACTTGCTTTGCCCACCGGCATCCCTGTGTGTACATGCATGGCCATGATGCCCGACGGTTTAGGATTTTCCAACACACCTTCTTTAATCATGTAGCTGGCGCCACCGGGATTTTTTTCTTCACCGGGCTGAAAAATCAGTTTGATGGTTCCTTCCCATACATTTCTCAGTTCATTCAGAATTTTTGCAGCGCCCAGCAGACAGGTAGTGTGCACATCATGTCCGCAGGCATGCATCACGCCTTTGTTTTTCGATTTATATGGCACATCATTTTCTTCTGTTATGGGCAGGGCATCCATGTCGGCACGGATGGCAAATACACGGCTCTCCGGGTTTTTTCCTTTGAGCAGTCCTACTACACCGGTGGTGGCTTTTATTTCAAGCGGAATTCCAAGTTCCTCCAGTTTGTTTTGAATAAACTTTGAAGTTTCAAATTCCTGGTAACTCAGTTCAGGATGGGCATGCAGATGATGCCGCACCTGAATAAATTCCGGTGCATACTCTTTTGCCAGCTTTTTGATTTTATCCATCATGCGGCAAAAATAACAATTGAAAGGCAGCTTTTCAGGCGAGAGGAATGCTCACCGTGTTTCCGGTTCTTTTTCCAGTTTCACTTCAATAGTGTCATTCATAATAAATACACCCTTGGGAAAATACTTCTGCAGTTTCTTGCGGTATTCTTCCGCTTCTTTTCGTTCTTTGAAATTGCCTACTTTCAGTTTGAAATAGGGCGACTGGTAAATGAGGTAAGATTTTAATTCGGGGAAATAAGCATATACTTTCGAACGGGCGGCTACGGCTTCATCTCTTTTGTTTGTATTTATCACCAGCAGGCGGAAACCTTTGCCGATGCGCCGGGCATCGCGGCTGGTTTCTTCATTTATCTGGATTTGTTTTTTTATCAGCAGGTCAATCCGCGGGTCTTTATGCACCACCACATAATTTGAATCAGCAGTTTTCTTTACGGCAGTATCCTGTGAAAAGGAACAGAGTGGAAATAATAGAACTGTTATGAAAAAAAAACCCTTCATGACAATAAGATTCAAATAGTGCGGCGCTTTTCCTTTTTTACTTTTGAATTTTAAATTTCAATATCCCCCTCCAGCCCCTGCAATGTCTTCCACCGGGTGCCAGGTGGTTTTTATTTCCTGTGTATCAAGTATAAAGTAAGGCGATTGACCGGAATCTGTATTCCATTTCACTTTATCATAAATGAAAATGCGTTTCAGGTTCAGGGCACTTTTATCCTGCATCAACTTTTTAATATCTGAATCATTTTCGCAGAAAATGGTTGCATTTACATCCATGTGGGTTACAAACCAGGAAACCAGTTCAGAAACTTTGCCGGTTAAAATATTTACCACGCCGCCAGGTAAATCGGAAGCGTTCAGCACTTCGGCAAAAGTGACGGCGCATAATGGCTTTGATTCTGAAGCCAGCACCACGCTGGTATTGCCGCCGGCAATCACGGGGGCAATTACCGATACAAGGCCCAGCAGCGAACTATCCTGCGGAGCAATGATGCTCACCACTCCCGTTGGTTCAGGCATTGAAAAATTAAAATGCGAAGTGGCTACCGGGTTCACGGAGCTGAAGAGCTGCTGGTATTTATCGCACCAGCCTGCATAATAGATTAAACGATCAATAGAAAGGTTTACTTCTTTTTGTGCTTTGTTTTTCGAAGCATCCTGTTGCATCAGTTCTTCTATGAACTGGGCTTTTCTTCCTTCCAGCATTTCGGCCATGCGGTACAAAATCTGCCCGCGGTTAAATGCAGCACGGCTGCTCCAGCTGCCAAATGCGCCTCTTGCTGCCACCACTGCATCACGAAAATCTTTTCTTGAACTCAGGCATATGTTGGCCAGTTTTTTACCATCGGCATTTGTTGGTACATAATACCGGCCGGATTCAGTTCTTGGAAATTGTCCATTGATATAAATTTTATAGGTCTTCAGTACTTCTAATCGCTTTGAAGATATTTTTTTCTCTAAACCATCCTCGCTGATGCTGAGGGAAGATTTTTTAATTGTCTTTTCCATAATCTATTTTTTGCTCACAGATTACACAGATTTTCACGGGTTTTTTTTCAGTGTTAATCCGTGTAATCAGTGAGAACAATTAGTTTTTAAGATTCAAATAAGGCAGCAACCCATGCAACCCACCTTCTCTTCCAAATCCACTTTCTTTATAACCACCAAAAGGAGAAGAAGGGTCGAATTTATTAAAGGTGTTTGCCCAAACCACGCCGGCCCGCATTCGTTTTGTCATGTTAAAAATCTTGGATCCTTTATCTGTCCATACACCGGCGCTTAATCCATACGGGCTGTTATTTGCTTTTTCAATCACCTCATCATCGGTGCGGAAAGTAAGGATAGCCAGCACCGGCCCGAAAATTTCTTCCTGTGCAATCCGGTTACTCTGCGCCACGTTGGTAAACAAGGTGGGCCGGCACCAGTAACCTTTGCCGGGCAGCGGGCAACTGCTCTCATACATTTCACTGCCTTCTTCAATTCCGATTTTAATATACTTATGAATTGTTTCCAGCTGTTGTTTTGAATTGATGGCGCCGATATCGGTGTTTTTATCCAGCGGGTCGCCAACAATCAGCGATTCTATCCTGTCTTTCAGTTTTCGTATCACTTCTTTTGCCACCGACTCCTGCACGTACAGCCGCGAGCCGGCGCAGCACACATGCCCCTGGTTGAAATAAATTCCGTTGATCACACCTTCCACGGCCTGGTCGAGCGGGGCGTCTTCAAAAATGATATTGGCAGCTTTGCCGCCGAGTTCAAGTGTTGCTTTTTTATTCGTACCTGCAATGGCACGCTGAATGATTTTTCCAACTTCGGTAGAACCGGTGAAAGCAATTTTGTTTACATCCGGGTGATTGACGAGGGCTGCCCCCGTGGCTCCTGCGCCGGTTACAATATTCACTACGCCCGGCGGCAGTTCCGATTCCTGTATGATCTCAGCAAGTTTTAATGCAGTTACTGACGTTGTTTCTGCCGGTTTCAACACAACGGTATTACCGGTGGCCAATGCCGGAGCAATTTTCCATGCCGCCATCAGCAAGGGAAAGTTCCAGGGAATGATTTGACCCGCCACACCCAGCGGCTCCACAGTTCGGTTCGGAAATGCGTATTCAAGTTTATCGGCCCAGCCGGCATAATAAAAGAAATGATTGGCGGCAGTGGGCACATCAAAGTCGCGGCTTTCCCGAATCGGTTTGCCTCCATCCAATGATTCGATGATGGCCAGTTCCCTCGCTTTTTCCTGCACCATGCGGGCAATACGGAAAATATACTTTGCCCTTTCCATTGCCGGCATTTTCTTCCATACTTTTTCATACGCCTTTCGGGCTGCGGCCACAGCTTTGTCCACATCGGCCACATTGGCTTCGGCTATTTCACTCAGCTTTTCTTCCGTGGCGGGGTTGATGCTGTCGAAAAATTTATTCCCCGAAGGCTTCACCCAGTCGCCGTTGATGAAAAGCACATACTGCGGTTTAATGCTGGCAGCGTTTTTGCTTTCCGGCGCCGGTGCATACTGCCAGCGGGTATCAAACTTCAGTTTGATGGTGTTGTTTTTCTTTTTTGTAATTGCCTTAGGCATGTAATTTTTATGTTTATGATGTCAGCTGCATTACTACTATCATCACCTGTTGCGTCGCACTCTTCTGGGTTCTGTTCGCTACTCTGCATTCTGAATACCGAAGGGTTTCTGATTGTTTTTTTTGTTTTTCTTCCCCGGCATGAATCCCGGGGTTATTAATATTGAACCCCGTCGGGGTACCGAAAAATCTTTATTCTTTGATACCCGGTTTTACACCCGGGGCTATTTACATTGAACCCCTTCGGGGTTGCTATTTCATTTCTTACGACTTTCTATAAATAAAGAACAATTCGATCCAGGTTCCCCCTTTAGGGGGACAGGGGGTTTTTAATCCACACTGAAATAATTCGCCGCCTGGTACACACCTGTTTTTTCTTTCATTATCTGCATCAGCACATCATTGGCCAGGCTGCTGGCGCCAAAGCGAAACCAGTGATTGTTCATCCAGTCTTCACCCAGCACTTCTTTTACCATTACCAAATAATGCAGGGCCAGTTTTGCTTTCGAAATTCCGCCGGCAGGTTTCATGCCCACCATTCTTCCTTTTTTATAATAAAAATCACGGATGGCTTCCAGCATTACCAGCGTTACCGGCATAGTGGCTGCCGGCTGAATTTTTCCTGTAGATGTTTTAATAAAGTCAGCACCGGCATACATGGCAATATCACTTGCCCGCCGCACTTTGTCCATCGTTCCCAGTTCGCCGGTTTCCAGTATCACCTTCAGTCTTGCTTCACCGCAGGCTTCTTTTATCGCCGCTATTTCATCAAACACAAAATTATATTCACCGGCATGAAATTTTCCGCGGCTGATGACCATATCCACTTCATCGGCGCCTTCACTTACGGCATATTTTGTATCCCTGATTTTTACATCCCTTGCTGCTTGCCCGCTGGGAAAAGCTGTGGCCACCGATGCTACTTTTATTCCTGAATTGCCCAACGCTTTTTTGGCCACTTTCACCATCGAAGGATAAACACAAACTGCTGCCACAGTGGGTAATCCCGGCAGTGCATCATGCAGGTGCATGGCTTTGTAGCAGAGTTGTTTCACTTTTCCTTCCGTATCCTTGCCTTCAAGTGTAGTCAGGTCAATCATGTTCAGCACCAGCATCAGCCCGTTCAGCTTGGCTTCCTTTTTTATGCTGCGTTTGGTAAACCGGGATGCTCGTTCTTCCACACCTACCTGGTCGATGCGTGCCGATAAACTGAAATCAGGAAGCGAAATCAATGAGGGGAGCCTTGCCATAAAAAAAATTGATGATGCTCAAAGGTAACCAAAGTTTACAGCCTTGCAAGGTGGAAAACGGGCATCACCGGCTGATAATTCAGCGGCTTTTGCCTCCTGTAAAGTAATCTGCCGGGTTTGAATCAATTTTTATAAATTCGGCGTCCTTTTCTGCAAGTTCTGTTCAGAAAAATCATCTAACACGAAAAACTAATCGCAATGAGAAAATCTCATCACTTATTTCGTTTGGTTTTCGCACTGGCATACTCATCCTGTACCATTGGCGTCACCGCACAGGTTACTTTTCCTGAAAACGGTACCGCCGATCCCCGGCATGTGTCTTATGCCTTCACGAACGCCACTATTGTAAAAGATGCGGTCACTACACTTACCAATGCTACACTGGTAATTAAAGACGGTAAAATTATTTCAGCCGGCACGGGAATAAAAGTACCGGCAGGTGCTGTGGAGATTGACTGCAAGGGTAAATACATTTACCCGTCGTTTATTGATATTTACGCAGATTACGGCACCACCGTTGCCACAACACAGACCGCCGGCGGAGGTGGTGGGTTTTTTGGGCAACAGCAATTTGTATCCAATACCAAAGGGGCTTACGGCTGGAACCAGGCTATCAAAAGTGAAGTGGATGCTTTTAAAGTTTTTGTAGTGGACGATGCCAAAGCAAAGCCGCTGCGTGAAGCCGGGTTTGGCACGGTGCTCAGTCATGTGCGGGATGGCATTGCCCGTGGCTCGGGTACGATTGCTACCCTTGCCAACCAGAAAGAAAATCTTGTGGTGCTGAAAGAAAAAGCTTCAGCGCATTATTCTTTTAATAAAGGTACTTCTACGCAAAGCTACCCCAGCTCGATGATGGGAAGCATTGCGCTGCTGCGCCAGTCACACCTCGATGCCCAATGGTATAAACAGCGTCCGGCTGAGGAAGGTGTGAACATCAGCCTGGAGGCATGGAACAATAACCAGGGCCTGCCCCAGGTTTTTGATGCCAGCGATAAGTGGAACTGCCTTCGTGCCGACCGCATCGGCGATGAATTCGGCGTGCAATACATTATTAAAGGTGGCGGCAACGAGTACCAGCGTATTAAAGAAATGAAAGCCACTAACGCCACTTTCATCGTATCGCTCAATTTTCCCCAGGCACAGGATGTGGAAGATCCCAACGATGCCCGGTTTGTTTCGCTGGACGATATGAAGCACTGGGAATTGGCGCCGGCCAATGCAGCCTGCTTTGAAAAAGCCGGAATTCCCTTCTGTCTTACTACTTCCGATCTCAGAAATATAAGGGACTTCTGGAGCAACCTGCGCAAAGCAATGGAGTACGGGCTGAGTGAAAACAAAGCCTTCGACGCTCTGACTAAAACTCCCGCTACAGTACTTGGTATTTACGACAAAGTAGGCAGCCTTGATGAAGGTAAACAGGCCAACTTCCTTATCACCAATGGCCCACTCTTTAATGAAAAAACTGTAATTGTTCAGAACTGGATTCAGGGAGAAAAATATGCAGTGAAGGAAGAAGCATGGAAAGATATTGCCGGCATTTACAAATTGACGGTAAATACACCCGCCGGCACTGAAAATTATACACTCGACGTGAAAAGCAGCAGTTCGCTTACCATGGTAGGAAAAGATACCATGGATACAAGATTCAGCTTCGATGGCAAGCAGGTTAAACTAAGTTTTGCAACCAAAGCCCGTCGCCAACGTCCGCAATTTGGACAAGGCCAGGGTGGCGGTGGATTCAGTGGTGGACAAACACAGCAATTGCCTGCCACGGCAACACGCCTCTCAGGTTTTATGACAGGAACAGAGTGGAACGGCACCGGTACCGATTCGCTGGGCAATTCACTTACATGGACTGCGGTGTATGAAAAACCTACCGAAGTAAAACCCGACAGCGTTCGGAAAAAAGAAGCTCCGGTGATTGGTAAAGTGGTTTATCCTTTCGAGCCCTATGGCTGGGAAGAAGACCAGCAACCTAAACAGGAAACCATCCTGATAAAAAACGCTACTATCTGGACGAATGAAAAAGAAGGTGTACTTCAGAATACAGATATACTGCTGAAGAACGGAAAGATTGCCGCCATCGGCAAAAACCTGTCTGATGCCTCAGCAAAAGTGATTGACGGCACCGGCAAGCATGTTTCTCCCGGTATTATTGATGAACACTCACACATTGCCGCAGCCTCCATCAACGAAGGTGCCCAGGTAGTAACTTCAGAAGTCCGGATTACCGATAATTTAAATCCTGACGATATCAATATTTACCGCCAGCTCAGCGGCGGCGTCACTTCTTCACACATTCTGCATGGCTCGGCCAATGTTATCGGCGGACAGACACAACTGATAAAACTGCGCTGGGGCGCCAACGACGATGAACTGAAATTTAAAAACTGGGATGGCTTCATCAAGTTTGCTTTGGGCGAAAATGTAAAACGTTCGGCTGCCACCCAGGGAAATTCAAGATATCCTGATACCCGCATGGGCGTGGAGCAGATACTCATTGATGCATTTACCCGTGCAAAAGATTACAAGAAAGCATGGGATGAATACAATGCCGAAAAAGAAAAACTGGTAAAGGCTAAAAAACCTTTGACAAGCCTTGTGATGCCCCGGCGTGATTTGGAGCTGGATGCTTTGGTTGAAATACTTGAAAACAAGCGTTTCATCACCTGCCACTCTTATGTGCAAAGCGAAATCACCGGGTTGATTGATTTGGCCGATAAGGCAGGATTTAAAGTAAATACTTTCACACACATACTGGAAGGCTATAAAGTGGCCGATAAAATGCTGAAGCATGGCGCCAACGCTTCCACCTTTTCCGACTGGTGGGCTTATAAAATGGAAGTGGAAGATGCCATTCCTTATAATGCAGCCATCATGCATAAAGTGGGGTTGAACGTGGCAATAAATTCCGATGATGCGGAAATGGCACGACGCCTGAACCAGGAAGCAGCCAAAACAATTAAATATGGCGACCTGACGGAGGAAGAAGCGCTGAAAATGGTGACGCTGAACCCTGCAAAGATGCTGCGTGTGGCTGACCGTGTGGGAAGCTTGAAGGCAGGGAAGGATGCCGATGTGGTGCTGTGGAGCGACAACCCGCTGAGCATTTATGCAAAATCACTTTACACCATCGTGGATGGTATCATTTATTTCGACAGGAAAAAAGATGAAGACATGCAGAAATGGGTGGATGCTGAACGAGCCCGCCTGGTAAGAAAAATGAACAGTGAAAAAAGGAGCGGGGCGCCAACCACGCCGGCCATACCGAGCTACCAGGTGATTCATACATGCAGCGAGCATGGCCACAGCCACGGGCTGCTTACCATTGATGTCGACGATCTCAATAACCAATAAATTAATCAGCAATGAAAAAAATATTTATTACAATCGTATCAATTGGTTTCATGTTTTCAGCGGCAGCGCAGGAAACAGTATTACCAACCCCGCCGCAAAAGGGTTTGCTGTTTATTAAAAACGCCACTATTCACGTAGGCAATGGCACCGTGATTAATAACGGCACTATCCGGATTAAAGACGGTAAAATTGAAAATGTTGGCAAGGATATTTCTGTTCCGGGTGATGCAAAAGTGATTGATGCCAATGGAAAACACGTTTACCCGGGCATTATGCTGCCGGTGAGCAATCTTGGCCTGGTAGAAATTTCAGCCATTCGTGCCAGTACCGATGTGAGGGAGCTGGGCGATATGAATCCCAATGTAAGATCCATCGTGGCTTACAATACCGATTCAAAAGTGATAAACACACTTCGCTCTAATGGTATTCTGCTGGCCAATGTGGTGCCGCAGGGAAATTTTCTTGCCGGCACATCCTCTGTGGTACAGCTGGATGCATGGAACTACCAGGATGCAGCCTATAAGTCCGATGCAGGCATGCATTTATATATGCCATCACTGATGGCACGTCCCAGCTTTGGCGGATTCGGCGGCGGCCGTTTCGGCCCTCAACAATCATCAGGCAGCGACCCGGTAAAAGAAGGCCTGAACAAGATTGAAGAGCTGAAAGTCTTTTTCAAAGAAGCAAAAGCCTATTTTGCCGAAGGCACACATAAAGAAACCAACCTGAAATTTGAAGCTGCAAAGGGATTATTTGATAAAAGCATGAAACTGTACGTGCATGGAAATACGGTAAGACAAATGTTGCTGGCGCTTGATTTTGTAAAAGAATTCAATTTTGATGTGGTAATTGTGGGTGGCAGCGACAGCTGGCAGATAGCAGAACTGCTGAAACAGCATAACGTGTCAGTAATATTGCAACAACCGCACAGCCTGCCCACTACGGCCGATGATGATGTGGACCAGCCGTATAAAACAGCCGCCATACTGCAAAAGGCCGGTGTGCTTTTTTCCATATCAGATGATGATGCGCAAACCCGGGGTAAGAATATCCTTTTTAATGCAGGCACTGCTGCCACGTATGGTTTGTCGAAAGAAGAAGCCCTGCAGGCCATTACGCTGAATGCCGCAAAAATCATGGGTGTGGCCGATAAAACCGGAACTATCGAAGCGGGTAAAGATGCCAACATTGTAATCAGCGAAGGCGATATTCTTGATATGCGTACCAGCAAAGTGACCGAAGCCTTTATACAGGGCCGGCAGATTGATCTGACTGATAAACACAAACTGCTGAATGACCGGTTTAACAGGAAGTATAACCTGAAACCTTCGAAACCATTCTAAAAGTCATCTCAAAAGTATTTTCAGACCACAGCTTTCACAGGTTAAGCAAACAGATTGCACCGCTTTTATTCTAAAATCTGAGAAATCTGTGAAATAAAATCTGTGTAATCAGTGGTTAATTGGGGTTAAAGTGACTTTTGAGATAGCTTGTAATAAAAACTTCGCTATTGATGTAACCGGGTACAGCCATACCCGGTTATTTATTTAGTTGACATAACTAATGCTCATTATGGCTAAAATGACCATCGAGGGGTTTACCACAATGTGGGCAGTTGTGGCCTTTACTTTTCCTGGTAAACTTGATTTCTTCAAGAAAACCGGCGGTAATGATACCGGCAGGTAAGGCAAAAAAAGCAACCCCGGTAAGCATGATGACGCTGGTAAAAATTTTTCCCACGATAGTCAAAGGCACCATATCGCCATAGCCGGTAGTGGTAAGGGTGACCACAGCCCACCAGAGCGTGGCGGGTATGCTGGTAAATTTTTCCTTGTTTTCAGGGTGCAGGTGCTCGGCAAAATACAAAATACAGGAGGCGATAACGATGAGAAAGATAGTAAGCACAAAGCTCAGGATGAGTTCATTTGCTCTTGATTTGAAAACATTAAAAATCATCTGTGCCGACCGGGTGTATGCAGTTAATCTGAACAGCCTGAAAAAACGCAGAAGCCGCAGGATACGCAGGGTTCTGAGGTCAAGCCCCGAAAAGACATGAATATAAAAAGGAAGAAATGCAAGCAGGTCAATAATGGCACCCCAGGTAAACATATAACGGAGGCGACCCTTAATGCTGTGCCTGTATTTTGGATCATGGGTGCAGCTCCAGACCCGCAAAACATATTCGATAGTAAAAATGTAAACGGAAATACGGTCAAACCAGGTAAAGAATATTTCATATTTATTATGTAAATCTTCAATGGTTTCCAGCATCACGGCAATCACATTCAGCGAAATAAGTGTGATGATAAAAATATTGATAATCTTGTCAGCTTTCGATTCACCCAGTTCGGGATGCAGCAGAATATGAATTTTGTGCCTGGTGGAATGGTACTTGGGGTGCATAAGCAGGTTTTGATGCAGCTAAAGATAAAAAAAGAAACGGCAACCGGTCAGGATGAACCGTGTCAGTGTTTCAGTCTTCTTTTTTTAATCATGCCGCCCTTGATGTCTTTGATGGAGGTCATGATGACAAAAGCGTTGGTGTCAATTTTCTGAATTTCATTGTTCAGCTTGCTCACTTCCAGGCGGGTGATGACGGTATAGATGATATTTTTTTCATCCGATTGTCCCTGTTTGCCAAAACCACCTTTGCCCTTAAAGAGTGTGACGCCGCGGCCCAGCTTGTTTACAATCATGTCTTTTATTTCTTCGTTGTGCGATGATATAATGGTAACGCCGGTGTATTCTTCGATACCTTCTATTACAAAGTCAACCGTTTTGGATGCGGCCAGGTAAGTAATCATGGCATACAGGGCAATATCAATATTCAGGTAATAGGCGGCCACCAGGAAAATGATAATATTGATACTGGTTATTACGTCGCCGACCGTCATACTCAGTTTGCGGCTCAGAAAAAGTGCCAGTACTTCCGTGCCATCAATCACGGAACCTCCGCGGATGGTAAACCCGATGCCGGCGCCAAGAAAAAAGCCGCCAAAGATGGCCACCAGCAATTTATCGTCGGTGACTTGCGGAAAATCTATAAAACCTGTAACCAGCGCCAAACCCGCAATGGAACAGGCGGCTTTTATTGCAAATGGTTTGCTGATCATTCGTAAACCCAGCAGCAGAAACGGAATGTTGATGACCAACAGCAATAAGGGAAATTTTGCCACAGTAAGCTGGCTGATGAGCAAGGCAATGCCCGTGGCGCCGCCGTCAATGAACTGGCTGGGAATTAAAAAACCCTTTAGCCCAAAAGCCGCTGAAAAAATACCGAGGGTAATAAGAAGCAGATCACGGACAACATTTACAACAGTAATTTTCAATTCACGATAAGCCTTGGCAAAAGTATAGGCAGAATAGTCCGGGCTCTGAGCCGGGAGATTTTTCTTATGACGAAGAACAGTTTCGATAATTATTTTCTGCCAGAGCGGATTCATGCTCCATAAACTTTGTGCGTTGTGCTGTTCAAATTTAAGTATTATACAGCAGTAAAAGGGAGTTCTGCTTTAAATTTCGAAATACAGGTGATAATGCCTGCTGCACCCGGGGTTAAAAGCTGCATTACAGCGGGGGCATTGGTTGTTGCTGCATACATATTCGCGGATGGTCATTTCATGACCGCAAACACCGCACAGTATGGCTTTTTCATCCCATTCTTCTTTTGTCCATACTGCAGCGGCATGGCCGGCTTCTTCTTCATGGCATTGAAAGCAGGGATAATACTCTCCGCAGCATTTGAATTTAATGGCAATCACATCGGCCGGGGAGTGATAATGCACACAGCGTGTTTGTTCATCTGCCAGCTTGCCCTTTAAGGCCGGTCGGTTTATTTTGTTCATATCAGGACAAAAATAAAATGAATGCCAATGAAATTATTACCTGGATTTACAGCCAGGGTTGCCGGCATTTAGCAGCCTTTTATCACGGGACCTGGTTATTTATCATTAATCAGATTTTTTTTCCGCCGTTTGGCTTAACTTGAACCATGCGATATTTCCTGATTTGCTTTTTATTGGTGGCATTGCGTGCGGCTGCCCAGCAGCCAGCTGAAGAAATACTGAATGAACTTGCCGGAAAACTGATAAAGCAATACAACAGCGAGGCGAAAACGCTTCTTTCACTCAGTACGGATAAAAAAATTTACCGGGCCGGCACCCAACTATGGTTCCGGGCTTTTATTTATTCTTCCAATGGTTTTCCCGTGGCGGCTGACGATAAGGTGATTTATGTGGAGCTTGCCGATGTAAAGGATAAAGTGATTGACCGGGTGCTGCTGAATAAAGAGGAAATGCAGTTTCATGGTTCGCTGACGATACCCAGTGATGCAACCGAAGGGTATTACCAGCTGCGTGCATATACAAAATCTATTTTAGAAAATCATCCGGCAGATATTTTTACCTGCCCGCTGTATATTACAAATGTTGCAGGCAAGGATGTAATGAAAAGCCTGCAGCCTACAGCTGCTACGGCTGAACCGGTGATAAAATTTTATCCCGAAGGCGGAAATCTGGTTAATGGAGTGGATTGTTCAGTAGCATTTACTGCGGCAGACAAATACGGCAACCCGGTTCAGATTAACGGTTCGGTGAAGGATAATAAAGGCACTGAAGTGGCCAGCTTTACCGGCAGCGGTATCGGCAAATTTGTTTTTCAGCCTTATTCAAGAGACAGGACTTATAAAATTTTTGTCAAGGCAAATAACGCAGCTGATCTTGTTTACGATCTGCCGGCCATCAGGTTGGACGCTTTCCAGCTTGCACTGCAGCAGCGTACGGCAGATGAGCTGCTGTTTCGTGTGGTGCTGGGCGATTCGGTGTACAATAAAAAAGCGGCTTCTTATTTACTGGCTGTGGCTGCCGGAAAAATCTGTTTTGCGGCAGCCGGTAGTGGCATGTATATGGTAAATGTGCCGGTATCGGAATTGCCGCACGGGCTAATGGATTTTTACCTGTTTGACCGGGAGAAAAAAATTGTAAGCCAGCGAACGGTTTTTAATGAAGCAAGCAGTACAGTTATTAATATTACTACCGACAGGCAGGATTACCTGCCCCGGCAGAAAGCAAAAGTGAATATCGTCCTTATGGATAGTGAAGGAAAGCCGGTGAAGGCTGCCTTGTCCGTGACGATAACAGATAAAAAACTTACAGGTGAAACCGTGCCATTACACCCGGCTGATGAATTCATCCTGCAGCGGTTTTCTGGTGGTCTTCCTATTCATGATTTGTCCGGCAACGCTGAAAAAAGAGATTTGCTGGCCATCACCATTGGAAACGAAGCCGGCAGGCAGAAAAATACACCATTAATAAAGATTGATAAAAACTTTTATTGGGATGGGCTGGAAATAAAAGGCCACATTACCGATAAACAGAATGCAGCGCTTGCAAACGAACTGGTCGCCCTGATACCTGAAGGAGACAACAACAGCCTGTTTGATTCAACGGATAAAAGCGGTGCATTTTCTTTCCGCAACCTGGAGTTTTATGGCCGCAAACTATTTCATGTTATGCTGCCCTCTGTTTTCAGCAAGCAGCAGAAATACGAAATAAGTACGGAAGGAATTTCTTACCCGGAGATTCATACAGGAGCATGGGTTAAAACAGGTGACAATCTTGTAATGGATGCGGTAGCCGTTTTTAAAAAAATGCAGGCCGACAGTTGCGTCAGCGATGAAGCCCGTGCCGGTTTGCAGCAACTGGCCCTGCAGCAAGCGGGTGAAAAAAAGAAATCCCCTGTTTCAAAAAAAGGATTAGACCCGCACCGCATCACAGGTGAACAACTCGATAAGCTAAGCCTCAGCAACACGGTGGATGCAGTAAAGATGCTGCCGGGTGTGGTAATGATGAGTAACCGGCTGACTTTACGGGGCGGCATACAATCCATTGGCGGCAACCTGAGCGATGTGGAGCCGTTGCTGATAGTGGATGGCGTGAACACCCGTGCCGGGTCAGTGGTGGATTATCTGAATTCCATTCCGCCGTCGAATATTGATTACATCGAAGTGCTGACAGGACCCGAAGCGGCCCTGTACGGAAGCCGTGGCGGCAACGGCGCCATCGTGGTAAAAACATCAAACAAACTGAGAGATTCCAAACTGTATGAGGGTAAAGAAAAACAAACCATCACGGCAACGGGCTTTTATAAAGAGCAGCCATTTTTTGAACCCGGCTATGATAACTACAGTGTGCGGGAAGCCCTGTTTACCGACAACAGGGCCACCCTTTACTGGAACGGCCAGCTACTTACCGATGACGCAGGCGGAGCCGCATTTTCATTTTACACCGCCGACCTGAAACATGATTATACACTTACTGTGCAGGGCATTACGGATAAAGGGGAGGTGATTTTTAAGACGGTGACGATTAAGAGGAGATGAAGAAAGTGTAAAGCTTCTGGCATTATTGCCGGCTTTTGAAAGCTCCCTGCAATTCAATTCTCTTTTCCACTTCAGTCCAGATGTCGGTTGCAATCTGTTCCACCGTGCTGTTGCCATTGATGATGACGATAGTTTCCTGGTCTTTCAATTTTTCAAAGGCTTCAAAATATTTTTTTCTCACTTTTTCCAGGTTTGTTTTTGTTTCAAAAAGCTCCATAGAACTCCGGCCGTTGTTGATGCGCCGGATGCTGGTGTCGGGCGACACATCTATGAAGATATTCAGGTGGGGGCGAAGCAAGCCTGCACTGAGGCTGTTGGCTTGTATCACCCAGTCGAGCGGCATGTGTGTGCCCTGGTATGCGTAAGATGAAAAATAGTACCGGTCGGTAATCACGGTATAGCCTTCTTCCATTTTTTTCAGGAGGCCGTTGGTTTTGTTTAGCAGGTGATTCAGCCTGTCGGCAACAAAGAGACCCGCAATCACCCGGTGGTCGGCTTCTGTTTTGTGTTTAAGAATATCTTTAATCAAAACGCCGATAAAACTGTCGGTGGGCTCAAACGTGCAATACGCTTTATGGCCGGCTTTTTCAAGCTTGTCGCCCAGCAGCTCCACCTGTGTGCTTTTGCCGCTTCCGTCAATTCCTTCGATGGCGATGAAAAGGTTATTCTTCATTGATGTGAAATCGCTTTTCTGATTCTGGCAGGTTGAATTAAATTTCAAAGATAGCGTAATAAACCAGTTTTGATGAAGGACAGATTGAACATCTGGATTATGAAAATTCACTGCATGGTTTTATAAGCTGAGCAGGATTACCCGACCCTGAAGTGTGCGACGCAACAGCAGCTGAATAGAAATCCTGACGCTGACCACATAAAAAATAAAGCACCTGCTAAAGTAAACGCTCAAAAAAAAATCAGTAATCAATTATTAATAGCCTGCTCAGGCTTCTTTCCCATGACAATGTTTATACTTCTTGCCGCTTCCACAAGGACAAGGGTCATTCCTTCCAATCTTCGGTGCCACTTTCACCGGTTGTTGTTTTACGGCAGCGCCTGATGGATCATAGTAGTCTTTTTCGTTGGCAGCATAGTCCTGCCCTGCAGCATCTATCTCTTCTTTATTTGCTCGCAGTTTGCTCAGGTCGGTTTTTTCACGGCGGCCTTCACGCAGCGGTGCCTGCTGCTCCTGCACCGGCAGGGATGCATGGCAAAGGAAAGAAACAATGTCGCGGTTTACCTCGCTGTCCATGTTTTTGAACAGGTTGAAGGCTTCCATTTTGTAAATCACCAGCGGGTCTTTCTGTTCCAGGTAGGCTGTCTGCACACTTTGCTTCAGGTCGTCCATGGCACGCAAGTGTTCCTTCCATGCTTCGTCAATCACGGCAAGGGTGATGCTGCGTTCCAGCGCATCGCAAAGTTCCTGCGCCTGTGTGTCAAGCGCCTTCTGCATATTGGTAAGAACATTGATAGCCTTGCGTCCGTCGCTGAAAGGTACCAGCACATTCTCCACATGATTGCCCTGGGTGAGCCGGATATTTTTAAACACGGGCAGCGCCTGTTTCTTCAGCTCTTCTTTTTTTCGTTCGTAATTTTCGGTGGCTTCGTTGTAGAGTCTTTCGGCCAGGGTATTTTCGTCGAGTTTCAGGAATTCTTCTTTTTCAATCCGGGTATCGATGCCGAAGTTCACTATGCAGTCGAGCTTGAAGCCTTCATAATCTTCCTGCTCACGATAGGTGCTGATGAGGCCTTCGGCAACAATTGAAAATGCATTATCAATATCAAGAGCCAGCCGTTCGCCAAAGAGAGCATGCTGGCGTTTGCCATAAACCACATTCCGCTGCTTGTTCATTACGTCGTCATATTCGAGCAATCGCTTGCGGATGCCGAAATTGTTTTCTTCCACTTTCCGCTGGGCTCTTTCAATGCTGCTGGTGATCATGCTGTGCTGAATCACTTCGCCTTCTTTGTAACCAAGGCGGTCCATGATGCGGGCAATGCGTTCGCTGCCGAACATCCGCATCAGGTCGTCTTCCAGTGCCACATAAAATTGCGAAGTGCCGGGGTCACCTTGCCTTCCGGCACGGCCACGTAACTGGCGGTCCACACGACGGCTGTCGTGCCGCTCCGTACCGATGATGGCAAGACCACCTGCATCTTTTACCCCGGGTCCCAGTTTGATATCTGTACCGCGGCCGGCCATGTTGGTAGCAATGGTTACATTGCCGGGCAAACCGGCTTCGGCTACAATCTGCGCTTCACGGGCATGTTGTTTTGCATTGAGTACATTGTGCGGAATCTTTTTTACCTGCAGCATTTTACTGAGCAGCTCACTTACTTCTACTGAAGTGGTACCTACCAGCACCGGCCGGCCGGCATTACGCAGCGATTCGATTTCCTCAATAACCGATTTATATTTTTCTCTTTTGGTTTTATAAACAAGATCCTGGTGATCCTTGCGTATCATCGGCAGGTTGGTAGGAACGGTGACTACATCAAGTTTATAAATATCCCAGAACTCTTTTGCTTCGGTTTCAGCAGTACCCGTCATACCGGCCAGCTTATGATACATGCGGAAATAATTCTGCAGGGTGATGGTGGCATAAGTTTGCGTGGCGGCTTCAATCTTTACATTTTCCTTGGCTTCAATGGCCTGGTGCAATCCATCGGAGTATCTTCTGCCTTCCAGAATACGGCCGGTTTGCTCATCCACAATTTTTACGGCGCCATCGAGCACCACGTACTCCACATCTTTTTGGAATAACGTGTATGCCTTCAGTAACTGCTGTACGGTATGAATGCGGTCGGCTTTGATGCGAAAATCATTCAGGGCTTCTTCTTTCATGTGCATTTTCTGATCGGTAGCTGTTTCAGCTTTTTCAATTTCAGCAAGCCGCACACCAATGTCGGGCAACACAAAGAAGTCGGGGTCTTCCCCGGCTTTGGTTATCATGGCAATCCCTTTATCGGTGAGATCAACCGAATTGTTTTTTTCATCAATGTGGAAGAGCAGCTCTTCATCCACTTTAGGCATTTCCTTCTGCTGGTCGGCAAGGTAATAGTTCTCGGCCTTCTGCATTTTTACTTTGATGCCCTGTTCGCTCAGGTATTTTATGGTGGGGCCATATTTGGGTAAACCCCGGTGCGCCCTGAACAGATACAGTCCGCCGCTTTTGGGATCATCATCACCATCCGCGATCCGTTTCTTGGCTTCGTTCAGGCAGGTGCGGGCAATACGCTCCTGCGCTTCCACCAGTTGCTGCACACGGGGTTTCAGAATATGGTATTGCTGGTCGTCGCCGCGGGGTATAGGGCCCGAAATAATGAGCGGCGTACGGGCATCGTCAACCAATACGCTGTCAGTTTCGTCCACCATGGCAAAATGATGCTTGCGCTGTACCATTTCTTCAGGCGAGTGTACCATATTGTCACGCAGGTAATCGAAACCGAATTCGTTATTGGTGCCGTAGGTGATATCTGCCTGGTAAGCCTTTCGTCTTTCTTCGCTGTTGGGCTGATGTTTATCAATACAGTCAACCGTAATGCCGAGCCATTCAAAGAGGGGGCCGTTCCACTCCTGGTCGCGGCGGGCCAGGTAATCGTTTACTGTAACGATATGCACACCTTCGCCGGCCAGTGCATTCAGGTAAGCAGGCAAAGTAGATACAAGGGTTTTACCTTCACCGGTTGCCATTTCTGAAATTTTGCCCTGGTGCAGCACCACACCGCCGATGAGCTGTACATCGTAATGTACCATGTTCCATGTGATGTGGCCGCCGGCAGCCGTCCATGTATTTTTAAATACCGATTTTTCACCTTCAATTATTACGTAATCACATTTTACGCTCAGGTCACGATCCATCTGCGTGGCCGTGGCCACCAGTTCACTGTTTTCTTTAAAACGCCGGGCTGTTTCTTTTACTACAGCAAATGCTTCGGGCAAAATTTCATTCAGGGCTTCTTCAATTTTCTTGTCTCTTTCTTTTTTCAGCTTGTCTACCTGCTGGTAGATGGCGTCTTTGCCAAGCAGGTCGTTGAAGGGAAGTTCTTCGGCTTGCTTATTGGCTGCCGCTATTTCTGCATCAATTCCGGCAAGATGTTCTTTGATGCGCTGACGGAATTCCTGTGTTTTATGGCGGAGTTCATCATGGGTAAGCAACTGGAAGGCGGCGAAGTGCTGGTTAATTTTTTCAACAAGCGGTAGTATCCGTTTTACATCTTTTTCCGATTTGCTGCCGCCAAACAGTTTGGATAGAAAACTCATAATCTTCTTTATTAATTTTTCTCAAAAGGTCCCGGCATAGGGAGGATTTGATTGACTGTCAAATAAAATGCTACAAAAAACAACTGGCCAAATTGGCAGAAAATTTTCCTTTCGAGGGGAACAAAGATAAGGCTTCTGCGGCAGGAGAGGTTTGAGAAAAGGCAGGAGCCAGTGGCCAGTAGTCAGTAGTCAGTAGTCAGGAATCAACAGTCAGATGCTAAGCAATAATAAATTTTATAAGAATGCTATTCTTCTCTCTTGAATTCTGAATCCTGAATCCTGAATTCTGAATCCTGACTACTTACATACCTTCAACTGCGTAATTACATTTTCTTTAACTTACCTTGCTGCGCCCGTGTGAATAAATAATTAAACTGTCAGGTATGAACCGCATGAAAAATTTTTTTTATTCCTCAAGCCGAGGCTCAACCTTAACCTTAGCCTTAACTCTTGTTCTGAGTTCCTGCACCAGCAACGAAATCGGCAACATCAAGGATGTAAATCCTGATGCCATTTTTTTTGATTATGAAATCTGGGCTGAAGAGGGCCGGGAAGATGTGACGGTGAACCTGCAGTACCGCATAGGCGGGCCCCACGGCACCACGCTGGTGCTGAACGAACCCAGCAAGGTGATGCTGGATGGCGAACTGCTGCAGGTGGACAGCGCCAAATATACCGGGGCATATTATGAAGTGCAAAAGCCCGTTTCAGAATTTACCGGCAGGCATACTATTGTTTTCACCGATTTGAATAATAAAGAATACAGGGAGGAATTTGAATTTACTCCTTTCAGCATTGAGCCGGATGTGCCCGGGGTATGTACCCGCGGCGAACTGGTGTTTAACCTGAAAGGACTGGAGCCGGTGGATTACATCCAGGTGCTGCTTACGGATACCTCGTTTACCAGCAACGATATAAATGAGGTGGATACGGTACGAAACGGGCGGCTGGTGATAACAAAAGAAAGGCTTTCATCCCTGAGCAACGGTCCCATCAGTTTGCAGTTTATAAAAGAAGTGGAAAAGACGGTGAAGAACGGCACTAAAGAAGGCGGCAGGCTGTTTTTCAGTTACGGGCTGAAAAGAGATTTTGAATTGAGGGAGGGGGTGGATTTGTAAGCGGGAGGGAGAAAAGGTTAATGATCAATACGCAATATTCAATGTTCATTTGGTAATCTTCCTGTTCTTATTATAGCCTCAGTTTTTAAGAGAATAAGTAAAAGAGAACTGATAGATGGGCAGAGAATAATCAATTTCCGGCTGTTTTACATATTTGTAATAGAGCACTTTGATATTTACGAGCTGATTTATTTCCACACCCCAGCCGAGCGACCAGCCGTGATAAAGCCCGTTCGTATCAATGTTGGGCAAAAACTCTTTTAACTGGTTTGGATTAGTATAACAACCAATGTAACGTAGGGCAAACCAAAAAACACCTACATTCTTTGCGTTATTGCGTTCCCAGGCGCCTGTTTGAAAATAAAGACCAGAAGCGCCAAGACTATTTAAAAAATTTACTGGTTTACCGGTTGCAGGATCTGTTACTGGCCCGCTCTTTTGTCCTGTTAAAATCCGCTCTCCAAAGTGATATAGAATCCCTGTACTTGTTATCTTCTTTTTATTTAAAAAAATTATCCCATCAATCGATAGGTTTGCCAGGCCACTTAGAGGATTAATAAAATTAATAACCAAGGGTTCATTGCTTCGGGTTATGGCTGGCCACTGCTGATTTTGAAAATTGTTGGATGAAACGCCACTATATATTGAAAGCGGGATGGCAAATTTGCCAGGTTCGCCGATAAGCAGGCGAATAAATCTTGCTGAGGCATTGACCTGGCCGTTGTTAACTATATCAATAAAACCGGAGGTGAGGATTTCGGGCTTATAAACATTTAAACTATCCTTTTTTACTTGCGAAATACAACATACATTAATGAAAATAAGAATAATTAGCAAAATAGGTTTTTTGTTTATACAGAATTGAAGGCCTGAAAATATCACTGTCCAGCAAATACATAAAATTCTCATTGACTTAATCTGATTAATATTGAACCATTAACCCATTTGGTAGATAAAATATTAAAAAGAAAGTTTTTTTTGTTTGCACTTATCCGGATAGCTGCAGTATTAGGCGGTATATCACCGTAATTTTCAGCAATCAGTTTTAGAAGTAATTCCTGACTGTTTTCAGGTATTGCGAAACCTATTGAGATTGGATTTGAGGAAATTCTTTGTTTGGCCAGCAAACAAGTTTCATTTAAGTATAATGAAATCGTATCATTATCAATAGTTCCATTATCAAATACCTGAATATAAACTGAGTCGAAAGGGTCATATTTAAGAAAAATGGAATCACGAATTTCATTTTTCCTTTCAGTGACAGCAGGGAATCCTTCATCAACTTTTTTAAATAAGACTGAAAAATTATCAGCTTTTATAAAGTTTTTCGACCGATCTGACCAGTTCCCTTTCAGGAATAAGAGAGAATCCGGATAAGGAAATCTCAATAAAAACATTCCTACTGCTGAATTCGGGATTGTATCGGTAACTGTATTTTGTATAAGAGTATCCTCGACTATTACTATTTTCCCTTTTATAGAATCAATAATTCCTGATACAATATATTTTTCATATTCTTCTTTCCCATAATCATAAATAATATAACCTGCAATATTGCCATCAGTTGATTGCTTTAATTTTAAAAACAAAGTTGGTTTTTTACAAAAAATTGAATTTTTTTCAACTGAGCCTATCCATTCGCCCGATATGGATTGCCCATTGGACCGAATTACGATCGCAAAAGCTATTAAAGTTAATTTCCCGAATAATCCACTCTTTTTCATAAAAAGGCATTTCTTTTAAACACTTTTGAAACTATGAGTTCTGTTTTCCGATTGATATAATAATAAAAATCAACCGGTACATAATTCAAATATTCCTCATTGATTGCCCTTTTAAGGAAAGGGTTTGTAATTTTTTTTCGGATATATGGCGTTCTCAAAATATTACTATCAATGCCGGAAAGAATCAGATAGCACAATTCTGAACAATATAAAGTATCCGGATTGTTAAAGTTAAACTTATAATCAAAGGTTATATGCATTGTCTTAATTCCATCTAAGACATTTCTAAATTTTTTATACTCTTTTTTTGAAACTTTTATTCGGAAAATCGAACAATAAAAAACATCATCTGGTTCTATGAATGTCTTAAGGGATTCCAGTATAAGGGCATTTTGTTTAGCCGTACTTGCATTTGTAACATTAATTATTGTATTGGTCTTTTTGTTCTTATATCCGATTCCTACATGAGTGCTGTTGGTGTCCGCAATGTTAAATTCGTTCGCAATTACAAATCGTTTGCTTAATGTGCCTCTGGTAACAATATATATGCTTTTTTTCCGGAAAACCTGGTTTTTACAGAATTCTTCTTTTTCCCCAGATGGAAAAGAATTCGTTTGGGAACTCAGATAATTAATTACACCTGATAGGAGTATAAAAATGATTATTTTTTTTCCCATATATTGTCTTTGGTTCTTCGTGCAAAGGATATGTGTAAACCCATTTTAGAAACATCGGTTGCATAATTTCTATTCGAAAAAAGCAAATCCTGTTGTATAACGAAGGCTAAATCTATCGCCCATTTTTTACTGAGAAAAAAGCGATGACCTACTTCTCCGAAAAATGAAATATTGAATCCTGAAAAATAATCTGTCTTTTTGTTAAGAAAGATATCCCTTCTTGTTTCGACAGTTCGAGTCAATAATATATTTGGCGAAATTCCAATCCCCAAAAAAGTGCCACCCTTTGCATTTCCTACTCTTGAAACTGAGTATTTTCGAATGCCGGTGGGAAATATAAGATGAGTGACTCGTTCATATTTAGAATTCAGAAGAGTGTCCTGATAATCAAAACTAATCCCATTAAGACCCAAATTTCCATTCCAATAGATATTCTGACTACTTAGCTTTCCTTCGTATCCAAATGATATTTGTGAAAAAAATACCGGCTTTTTAAGATTGTCTCTTGTAATCACCGTTTCTCCTATTTGTAATCCAATTAAGTTATTTTGGGCAAATAAGGATGTTTGAAGAAACACACCAGTAGTAGTTGTTATTAGTACTCTCTTAATTATCATTTAATGGTTATTTAATAAGTTGAGTTAAGGGGGGCACTTTATTTACCAGACGCTATACCGACGTCATTTATTTATTACCGCCAATTATACCACCTACTATCCATCCTGCCAATCCTCCCACAATTCCACATATAGGTCCGCATAAGATGCTGCCGCCTATTATCCCCACAACGCCGCCTATAAACTGGCAACCATTACATTCCTCATTTTTTCTGGCAAAGGTTTCATTGTTCATCGCATTATATCCAAATGCACAGACTTTTAAAATAATTTCTTTTTCTGATTGAGAGAGACTGGATGCATTTATATCGGTAACCTTGTCCTCAATATAAGCTGCAAAATTTGATGAAGTAAGCGTGGCTGATTGATCACATAAATCAATTAAAATAGATTTTGCGGTAGATGATAGAGTGGTAGAATTGATATAATTGGCATAATTAAACCCTGACGCAGAAAGAGTAGAATAGGTTGATTGAGCTAAGTCACAATTCCTATGATCTACCAGGTTAAATAGTTCAGAATATTTATCTACTGTCTCACAATCAAGGCTGGTAATATCGCCATTTTTAATATCAGTTTGAAGTGTAATAGCGTAGTTTACCATATCTACACCTGTCTGGTTGTATGAGTTGTTGGATTGACCAATTGAGAACAAATTCAGAATCAATAGTCCTACGCCAACAAGAAATAGAGGCTTCATATTTTTACATTTTCCCGCCTACTCTCTTTAAAATCCCGGTTTTCGGCATACCCGGTTCACCTGGTCTGCTGCCGGCTGGCAATCAGATGATGAACCGAAACTACCGGGTATCAGCACCCGTCGAGCAGGATTATTCCCGCAAATGAGTGGGATTTTACCCGCAAAACATTGGGAAAAGTTTTGCCGGTATTTTATTTTGATTATCAATATAACGAATAAAAAATCCAGGCTCCTTTATTGTTCAAAGAACTTCATATCCTAAAAATACTCATTCTGCTAATTAATAAATTGGGATTTTCCCCAAAAAATATTGTGAATTATCCCGGAAATGTTTGGGAGATTGGAGAGGAAAATTTTATTTTCACAAAACACAATAACTGCATGCCCGGGTTGTTTTCACATACATACATACATACATACATACATACATACATCAGCTAATTTTGTACCCCTTGCAAATTTTACTCCGGTTAAGGTCATTAGTATATTTTCTTTTTTTATTACATACCAAAACCACAAACCATGCCTTACCTGCACAGCGAGTCCGTAATCAGAATTGCTATAGCCGATGATCATTTTTCTTACCTGGATATACTTTCGTCTCATATTAACACTATTGACAACTGTAAAGTAATCATCCAGGCAGGAAACGGTAAAGAACTGCTGGAAAAAATCAAGCGTCAGCATGAAGTTGATCTTGTGATTACGGATATCAGGATGCCGGAGATGAATGGATATGAAACTGCAAGAAAAATCAAACAGGATTTTCCGCATATCAGGATTCTTTTTTCTTCCATGTATAGCAATGAACTGGTATATTGTCTCCTGGTCGCAAACGGGGCGGACGGGTTCATTCATAAAGGAGCTTCATTGCCCGAATACAGAAAAGCAATTTATGAAGTGTTGAAAACCGGGAATTATTTCGCCGGCATTCCTGTTTCTTTTCACAGAAAATGCCTTAATGGAAATGGAAAGGAGTTGAACGGCAGGTTGTTGATTTCTGACGAAGAAATAGATTTTTTGAAATTAGCCTGTACCGATCTTACCTATACAGCCATTGCCTGTAAGCTAAAAACTAATGAGCGGCATGTTGATTATATCCGCCAGGGCTTGTTTGAAAAGTTCGGTATCAAAACTCGTGTTGGGTTAGCTTTATTGGCTTATGAAGCCGGTTTAATAAACTGCTGATTTTTCAGTTCAAAATTCCTCCATGTATTTTTCCCCCGACACCTTACCTTTTCCCCCGTTGGTAGCTTCAAGAAAGAAGCACGCCACACGCCACTGTTGTGTATGCAGCCCAGCCTATGCGGGAGGCGTACCAACAGCCGAAATGGGGAAAAGTAACATCAGCAAATTCAGGTAATTTCACACGACATGCCTGATTTCTGCACCGAATATCCTCACTTCTTTACCGCCACCAACCTTGAGTGGAAAACTCTTTTACATCGGGATAAATATAAAGACATGGTTATTGAAAGCATGCGGTACCTGGTAGAAGACCGAAGAGTTATCATTTATGGTTTTGTAATAATGCCTAATCATCTGCATCTAATCTGGCAACTGCGTGCCGGTCGTAAGCGGGAGGATGTACAAAGAGATTTTCTCAAACACACTGCATAGGAAATAAAAAAAGATATGCAGATAAATTATCCATCGGAGCTGAGGGTTACCTTGTAAATGCCAAAGACCGCAAGTATCAGTTTTGGGAACGAAATGCATTGTCTGTGGAAATCTGGTCAGAGAAAGTATTCTTTCTGAAACTCAGATACATGCATGAAAATCCGTTTCGTGCCGGCCTGTGCAAGCATCCGTTGAATTACAAATACTCTTCAGCTCTTTTTTATTATACGGGTAAGGATAATTGGGGTTTCCTTACACATATCCGGGATTGAATTAAATTTGAAAAGCCTGGCTATCCTTAGTTCGGTTCGTTGGTGGGCTATGCACATACCTACGCCTCACACCAACGAAGGCGTGCTTCGGATCTGAAAGTTGGCTACCAACAAAGGCAGAATAAAGAATACAGGGAGGAATTTGAATTTACTCCTTTCAGCATTGAGCCGGATGTGCCCGGGGTATGTACCCGCGGCGAACTGGTGTTTAACCTGAAAGGACTGGAGCCGGTGGATTACATCCAGGTGCTGCTTACGGATACCTCGTTTACCAGCAACGATATAAATGAGGTGGATACGGTACGAAACGGGCGGCTGGTGATAACAAAAGAAAGGCTTTCATCCCTGAGCAACGGTCCCATCAGTTTGCAGTTTATAAAAGAAGTGGAAAAGACGGTGAAGAACGGCACTAAAGAAGGCGGCAGGCTGTTTTTCAGTTACGGGCTGAAAAGGGATTTTGAATTGAGGGAGGGGGTGGATTTGTGAGTGTGTGGGGGTAAATGATCGTGATCTATACGCAATTTTCATTGTTCATTTTTTGAGAAAGGGTTAACATCTTTATTTTCTTGCGACTGCTTGTTCCGTTGCTGCCAAAACTTTTAACCTTTCAAAAAGGGTAGTCAGCCTAAGACTGATAATATCTGAGTTTTTACTTTCGTTATAAAGTTCTTCTAATTCCTTTAAAGAATTATCCACTTGTTTTGTGTTTATATTCTTTCCCAAAGATTTTGATTCGAGTAAAATGGAGCGAATTTGCTGGTAATTATCGCCATAAACTTTTTGATATTCATTAAAGAGCTTTTGAAGATTATAAGCGATGTCTTTTGCGGTTTTTATTCCATCTGTTGGATAGCGAAAGGAATTTTCGGTTTCATCATTTCCTTCTGATGATAAAAATTGTATTTTCTCTTTATCAAGATATTTTAGAAACAATTCTTCAGTATTCAGATTTTTCAGTTGGCTTCTTTGAACATTTTTATTCAGGATAGTGATCATATCCAGTAAGTATTCTTTTATATCAAACTGCAGATCTTTCAACCGGTTATTGATCTTTTCAATATTTTGATCAAAAAGAATATTAGCCTGGTTCAGCTTTTCATATTGAACAAAATATTTGGAAGTAGTCAGGATAAAGGAATCCAGGTCTTCACGGGTAATTTTCTTTTCCTGTATCGTTAATGTGCCGACCAAACTCATTAATGTAGAGAAAAGCGGGTTAACTCCATTAGTGACAGTTTTTACTGGTGTTGTTGTTTTTGATTGACCTGTTATTAAGGCGGCAACTACTTGCGAAAATTTATTGGTGTTTGTATTCTTTGCTTTAGCAAGTAAAGGTTTTAAAGCTGATTGGATTTCATTTTCGAGATTAAAACCCATCTCAGAACTTGTAGGGTTGTTGAATGAAGTGATCTTGATCCGGTAATTTTCTTTTTTAATAAGGCCATTGAATGAGTTAAGTGAATTTATTGCTGCATCCAAAAAATCGCAAGTAGCAGTGAATTGTTTCGAAAGCTCTTGTGTTTCCGATCCTCTAGAGGTTTGCGGACTTAAAGTATCTATAAATACAGTATTTCTAACTGAGGTTTGATTGTAAGTTATTAACCCTATCAATAAGAAAATGCATTCCAGAATAACTCGCTTCAACATTTTCAATATTTTAGAATGATTGATGATACTATTTATTTCTATTTCTCATAAGCTTTTCTGATACGGTAATTGGCATTAGTAAAAACATAATTAAAAGACAAGCCGATAAAAGATCCTGTGGAGCTATATTTCCCCTCAGTCAAAGATTGATTCGGGATGTTGATTTGATAAGTCCCATCTACATATTTTGTAAAAGAAATATTGGAACAAATCGCTAATTGAAGCAAGTTGTTATTTTTAGCTAACCACGAATGACCCGCATTTATTGGAAAACTCAGCCATGGTTTTGCATCGTTATTTGCATTGACATCAACGCCACCTGCATTATAGAAGCCATTTAATGTATTCTTAACGTAAACAGAATAACCATCATAATCAGCCCCTAAACTAAAATTTAAACGAATACCGGCATCGGCAAAGAAAAACTTGTTATGAGCATATAGCCACCTTTTTTCTGTAATGAGCGGAAGGCTAAGGATCATGTCCTGAACCAGTCCTTTTGTATAATAATCTGAAACTAAAGGCGGAGAAAAATCATTTTTAGAAAATGAGGCCTTCAAATTTCTTCCGGCAAGCATTGCTTCCGGACCAGTAATAAGGCTGTATTTATTATTAAAATTGACCTGGTATTTGAAACTTAACAAAAGCCCCCGTGCTGCACTAGTACTTACAGGGTAATTGCCGGAAGTATTTTTTAGTCGTGCTTTCAAAGTATAAAGCCAGGCAAAATTGAATTGAAAATGGTTGCCTTTGAAAACATAATTTTTAAGAATATCGGCCCTTTTAAATTGGTTAGCTAATACAGTATCCTGGTCTCTGCGCTTTTTTTGTGATTTCACCAGTTGTTTATTCGTTCCAGTGAAAATATATTGGACGGATAAGCCTATACCAGAGCCACTTATTTTATAAGTGCCTCTTGAAAAAGGCTGATATGGTATATCAATTTCATAGGCACTCTTCAAAAAATAGGTTGTACTTATGTCTGCTTGCAATCCGATAGATAATATATTTCGATTATCCAAAACAAACGATTTGCATACACCTCCTAAAAATGTTATCCATGGTTTTCCATTGTTCCTTGCCGAAAGTTCTGCGTGGAAATTATACAGATTACTCGAGTCAAAGGTTGTTGTACCATAACTTTCGTCAGACATAAGACCACTATAGCGCAGATTTAGTCCGGTTCGGATTATGATCCCATTCTTCTTATCAGGTTTTAATCTTTTTTCAATTAATAATGGAATCCTGAACGATCCCCACAGCTCTTTATCTTCAATTAATCCCAAACCATTCATGGTCGGGGTAAAATCTTCTGATGGCACATTTAAGAAAAAGTTTCTCTTTCCAATGATTAAATGCAGGCCCGTTATTAAAGTAGTATAATGATTAACATTATACCGATAGTTCAATCCCAAGTCATACGAAGATTGAAGCATTGACTTTAACTTGTATTTGCCTTCTACTTTCATGATTTTTGCATTAGGTAAAATTGAAGCAGTGGCTTCTATACCAAGATTACTTTTTTTTAATTTTTTTGAAAACGTGTCATTGAATTTCTGGGAAAAGGACAATAATGGCATGCCTATTAAGATCAATAATTGGAATGTTAAGGACTTGAGCATGTTAGTTGCAGTTGAGTAGTTACCAATAAAACGAAAATAACTGTGAAAAAATTGGGTGAACGATGCTTTCCGTAACATAATCTCAGTTTTAGATAAGCAGATATTTTATTTTTATGAAGAATAAAAGAAAGTGGTTTGCTCCCTTTCTTTTATTCTTCCAATTACTATAATCTTAAAAATATAATATCCAGGTTGAATAATGATTTGGCGAATCAAACGAACCACTTATCTCTCCTGAATATGTTTTCCATATTACAGGAGATGATGTATGAACTACTGATTTTTTTTCCTCTCTTTTTTGAAAACCAGTGCTAGGTTCTCTCAAATTTACCGTGCCATAAGAGGCGCAAGAACCGCCATATGTATTACCACCAACCCAGGCAGCCATCTTTTCACGGCTCCTTTTCCAGTGGCCATTATTTTTTAGCTTGTAATGAACCACTTTCGCTTTCACACTTGATCTAAAACCAACGGAATGAATTGCAACTTCAAGCTCAAACATTTTCGTATTGTTATCATATTTATAAGCGGGACTTTTATAACTTTTCTTATTTGATTTACAAACCGTCATTGGATCCTGAAGTTTTTCGTTTATTGCAATGCTTTCATTCATTGAAGCAAAGGGCCCCGAGAAAAAGAAATCACTATTTTGCAACATGTCATTCAAAAATATCCCATCGTGCATGTTTTTTACTTTCGTATTGTCTTGTAAAACGGTATTTATATAAAGACCAGAGCTTGTTAGTTGATATACATCATTTCCAATCTTAAAAGAATAGTTACTGTTGCAAATGGTATTCGTTGCATCGTCATAAGTGAGATCAACACTGGCCGGGTGAGTACCAGAAAGATCATTATATAGCCAATCTGATTCTATTTCTTCGATTTGAGATCTTTTTGAAACAAAACCTGGAAACAGGTCTTCGAAATTTCTGTATGTTATCCTGGGATAAAATTCATTCGCTTCATCGATGCTGTCTAACACTTCAACCGACTGACTTGTATCAATTTGACTGTCGTAGTAATTATAATTATCTTCATAATCTTCATCCAATTGATCAAGAACAGCGATAGCATCGCTGGTACTCGCAAATTTCAAAATATTATCAGTTACTTCAAAAATAATTGTAACTCCAGCATAAGTAGTTCCTATTGTACTAATTTCTGCTGCAGCATTTTCGGCCGGACTTGTTTGATAGAAATTATCTGCTGTTTCAGCGGTCAAATTTCCGCTTGTTACTGTTAAGGAAAAAGGATGATTTGTATCTGGACTGCCATCATCATAAATATATCCAGTAACTACTACGTCGGCGCCGTATGTTTGGGGCAATGTAACTCTTACACCAAAATAATTATATTGGCCACTTTGCGGTTCCATAGGGAAAGCTTCTACTGTAACCTGGGATGTTAGTGTGCCGAGAAAAAATGTACTTATGAACAAGAGAACAAATAACTTTTTCATAAAATCTAATTTTCCGCCTACTCTCTTTAATACCCGGTTTTCGGCATTACCCGGTTCACCTGGTCTGCAGCCGGCTGGCAATCAGATGATGAACCGAAACTACCGGGTATCAGCACCCGGCGAGCAGGATTATTCCCGCAAATGAGTGGGATTTTACCCGCAAAACATCGGGAAAAATTTTGCCGGTATTTTTATTTGACTATCAATATAACGGATAAAAAATCCGGGCTCCCTTAATGTTCAAAGAACTTCATAACCTAAAAATACTTATTCAGCCAATTAAAAAATTGGGATTTTTCCCAAAAAATATTGTGAATTATCCCGGAAATGTTTGGGAGATTGGAAAGGAAAATTTTATTTTCACAAAACACAATAACTGCATGCCCGGGCTGTTTTCACATACATACATACATACATACATACATACATACATCAGCTAATTTTGTACCCCTTGCAAATTTTCCTCCGGTTAAGGTCATTAGTACATTTTCTTTTCTTATTACACACCAAAACCACAAACCATGCCTTACCTGCACAGCGAGTCCCTAATCAGAATTGCTATTGCCGATGATCATTTTTCTTACCTGGATATACTTTCGGCTCATATTAACAGTATTGACAACTGTAAAGTAATCATCCGGGCAGGAAACGGTAAAGAACTGCTGGAAAAAATCAGGCGTCAGCCTGAAGTTGATCTTGTGATTACGGATATCAGGATGCCGGAGATGAATGGATATGAAGCTGCAAGAAAAATCAGGCAGGATTTTCCGCATATCCGGATTCTGTTTTCTTCCATGTACAGTAATGAACTGGTGTTTCGCCTGCTGTTTGAAACAGGGGCAGATGGATTCGTGCATAAAGGCGCTTCATTGAGCGAATACAGGAGAGCAATTTATGAAGTGTTGAAATCCGGGAATTATTTCCCCGCATTCCCTGTTTGTTTTCACAGGAAATACCTTTATGGAAATGGAAAGGAGTTGAACGGCAGATTGTTGATTTCGGACGAAGAAATAGAATTTTTGAAATTAGCCTGTACCGATCTTACCTATACAGCCATTGCCTGTAAGCTAAAAACTAATGAGCGGCATGTTGATTATATCCGCCAGGGCTTGTTTGAAAAGTTCGGTATCAAAAGTCGTGTAGGGTTAGCTTTATTGGCTTATGAAGCCGGTTTAATTAACTGCTGATTTCTCAGTTCAAAATTCCTCATGAATTTTTCCCCCGACACCTTACCTTTGCCGCCTGAAAAAAGTTCAAAAGGTTCCAGGAGTTTTACAAGTTGCAGAGGTCAACGGGTTGAACCTTTTAAACCTATTAAACATTTTAAACCTCCATCATGGCAGGACAGTTAAAAGAAGTTCGCAACCGCATCAAGTCGGTGCAAAGCACGCAGCAGATTACCAAGGCAATGAAGATGGTGAGTGCCGCCAAACTGCGCCGGGCACAAGATGCCATCATACAGATGCGGCCATATGCCCGCAAGATGCAGGAGATGCTCAGCAATATTGTGAGCAATGTGGAAGGTGGCGCCGGCCTAAGCCTGGCTGTGGAGCGGCCGGTAGAAAAAGTGCTGCTGATTGTCATTACCAGCGACCGCGGACTTTGCGGCGCTTTCAATTCCAACCTTATTAAACTGGCCAAAGCTACCATCAATGAACGCTACAGCGATCAGTTCAAAAAAGGAAACGTAACCATCTGGAGCATCGGCAAGAAAGGCTATGAGCATTTTCTGAAAAACCGCTTCAATGTTTCCGACACCTATAAAGATATTTTCCTGCACCTGAGTTTTGAAAATGTGCAGAAGGCTGCACAGGCTGCCATGAATGGTTTCCGGGAAAAGCAGTTTGATGTGGTGGAAATCGTGTACAGCCAGTTTAAAAATGCCGCCACGCAGCGCTTCGAAGTGGAACGGTTTTTACCCATTCCTAAAGTGGAAAAAAAAGCCGGCGGCGCCAAAGCCGATTTTATTTTCGATCCTTCAAAAGAAGCACTGCTGGCCGAGCTGATGCCGAAAATTCTCAACACACAACTTTACAAAGCGGTACTCGATTCCAATGCGTCAGAACACGGCGCCCGCATGACCGCAATGGATAAAGCCAGCGACAATGCCAATGAAATGCTGCGGGTGCTGCGCATATCATACAACCGGGCACGGCAGGCAGCCATCACTACTGAATTGACCGAGATAGTAAGCGGGGCAGCAGCATTGCAGGGTTAAGGCGCTCCCTGCCACCCCTAAAGGGGGAACTTAGATCATTGCATTCCTTTTTTATTTTAAGAGTTCGATTGTTGCGGGTTGTGAGTTGGCGAAGTCACCTTTAGGGGATTTAGGAGCTTTAACATGTGTTGATAATTGTGTTACCGGCTTTTGTTCCCTGATTGTACTTTCGTTGCGACGCTCCGTTCATCTTTTAGTTCTTTTATCATCATTTTTTCAATTCATACTTCATCTTCTGAAGCGCCGTATATAATTAACGCCCCTTTGGAAGATGAGGGTAAGATTTTAAGGGTTATGGAAATCATCAATCTGATACCGCATATTGAAGCGCTTATTTTTGCCAGTGACAAACCATTGACAACGCTTGAAATCACCGACCTGCTGAACAATGCTTTTTCTTTCATGGATGAAAAAGTGTCGCTTGACCAGGTAGAGTCGGCGCTGGAAGGGATCGTGGAGAAATACAAATCGGAATATTATCCGTTTGAGGTACGGATGAGCGGCGGCGGCTGGCAGTTTCTTACCAAAAAAGAATTTCATAAAACAGTAGCACAACTCAACGGCGACAAGTTTCTGAAAAAACTTTCGGCCGCTGCCATGGAAACGCTTTCCATTATTGCCTACAAACAACCGGTGACCAAAGGCGAAATAGAAGCCATCCGCGGTGTAAGCGCCGATTATGCCGTGCAAAAACTGCTGGAAAAAGAACTCATCGTCATCAGCGGACGCAATGAAAACCTGCCCGGTCACCCGCTGGTGTATTCCACTTCCAAAAGCTTTATGGATTATTTCGGCATCAACTCACCCGCCGATTTGCCAAAAATAAAAGAAGCGCTGGCAGAGCAGGCCATTGAGCCAACCATCGTGAATGAATCGGATTTCACTTCCCCATCGGCAAGCCCTGAAACGGCTGCACCCGGTGAATCCACCAATTTTTCCGTAACAGAAAGCGGGGAGCTGATTGAAAACAAGGATGAGGGAGAAAGTGAAGAGAGTTAAGCCATGATGCTTTGATTGATTTATAATTTGCTGCTTCATCCAGCCAGATCATCCGACACACCGGTTCAGTAATCTTATTCAGGCTCACAGGCATTCCGCAGGTGCTCCTTATCTTCGCAGCTATGCCTTTACTGCTTTCCCACCAGCAATTAATCGAGATAGCTAAAGAGTTCGGCACTCCCGTTTATGTGTATGATGCCCGGCGGATAAAAGAACAGTACGAAAGACTGTTATCGGCATTCAGCGCTACAGATGCCCGTTTTTTTTATGCAGCCAAGGCGCTGACCAATATCAATATCCTGAAATATATCCGTTCCATCGGCTGCCATGTTGATTGCAGTTCCATCAATGAAGTGAAGCTGGCGCTGAAAGCCGGCTTTGCACCGCAAAATATTCTTTATACGTCCAACAACATTTCATTTGAAGAAATAACGGAAGCAAAGAACGCCGGTGTGCATATCAATATTGACAGCATTTCAAACCTGCGAAAATTCGGATTCGCATTCGGGCACAGTTATCCGGTGGGTGTACGGCTGCGGCCAAATATCATGGCGGGCGGCAACCTGAAAATATCAACGGGCCATTCGGAAAGCAAATTCGGTGTGCCGGTTGAAGACATAAAGGAGATACTCAGTGTTGTAAACGAAACCAACCTGCACATCCGCACCCTGCATATCCATACCGGCAGCGAAATCCAGGATGTGGAAGTGTTTGCCAAAGGCATCGAAGTTTTGTTTGAAGCAGCGCAGCATTTTCCCGAACTGGAAGTGCTTGACCTTGGCGGCGGCTTCAAAGTGCCCTATATGCCCGGCGAAAAAGGAACCGATATTGAGTATTTGGGAAAAAAAGTAAAAGAGGAATTTGAGTGGTATGAAAAAAAATATGGCCGACATCTGCAGGTTTGGTTTGAGCCGGGAAAATACCTGGTAAGCGAAGCGGGCTATTTTATTACCACGGTTAACGTTATCAAGCAAACACGAGAAATAGTTTTTGCAGGTGTTGACAGCGGGCTGAATCATCTCATCCGCCCCATGTTTTACGGCGCCTATCATGAAATAGAAAATATTTCAAATCCGCAGGGCGAAAAGAAATTGTACAACGTGGTGGGCAATATTTGCGAAACAGACACTTTTGCGGAGGACCGCCTGCTGCCTGAAGTAAGAGAAGGTGATCTGCTTGTATTCCGTAATGCCGGCGCTTATTGTTTTGAAATGTCATCCCACTACAACTCCCGTTTCAAACCGGCGGAAGTAATGGTTAATGACAGGCAGCTGCATCTCATCCGCCGGAGAGAATCACTCGATGATTTGTTAAGAAACCAGGTGGAATAAAAGGCCAACTCCGTATATTCGAAAGTATAACTGCAATTGCCACACAGTTAATTTAACCTCCGGTTTATGGAAACTTATTTTCAATCTTTTGCCAGGATGATGATGCACCCCCTGAGGTTTCGCTTCTTTCTTCTTTCCAGGCTGCCCAGCGCCTATTTTTCAGGAGTGCGGATAAAAGCTATAGATGAAAGAAAATGTGAAGTAACTGTTCCTTACAAATGGTTTTCGCAAAATCCTTTTCGCAGCACTTATTTTGCCTGTCTGAGCATGGCGGCCGAAATGAGTACCGGCGCCCTTGCCATGGCTCATTTATATAAAAGAAAACCGGCCGTGAGCATGCTGGTGATTAAAACGGGAGGTGAATATTATAAAAAAGCAACGGATAAAACCACATTCACCTGCGAAGACGGCGCCCTGATAAAAGAGATGATTGAAGAAGCAATAGCAACCGGCGAACCACGAACTGTAAAGGCAAAATCGGTCGGAAAAAATCTTGCCGGTGAAGTGGTGGCTGAGTTTTATATTACATGGTCATTTAAAGCAAAGGGGTAAAAAGAAAAAGAGATACAACATTCAGTATTTTATCATTTATCAAATTAACGACACCCGGGGTGGAATGATTCTGATTCATCCTTTAGGGAACGGAGGGCGGCATGAAAATAGCATTTCACGGAGCGGCACGATGCGTAACCGGCAGCAAACACAAGCTGACGTTGAAAAGCGGCAAAAAGATATTGCTTGATTGCGGCATGTTCCAGGGCATGGGCAATGATACAGATGCGCTGAACCGTCATTTCGGTTTCGACCCGCAAAAAATAAATGCCATGATTCTATCGCATGCCCATATTGATCACAGCGGGCTGATTCCAAAACTTGTGAAGGAAGGTTATGCTGGAAAAATTTTTTGCACGCCGGCTACCAAAGAATTAACGGGAGTGCTGCTGGAAGACTCAGCCGAAATACAGGAAGATGACATAAAATATGAGAACAAAAAAAGAGCCGCCACAGGGCAGCCATACCTTACTCCGCTGTACACCAAAGAAGATGCAAAGAAAGCTGGGCAATGCCTGGTAACTGAAAATTATAATACATGGTTTGATGTAACAGACGGTGTGCAGGCCATGTTTACGGATGCGGGTCACATCATCGGCAGTGCCTGTGTGCATTTGCGGATAAATGAAAACGGAAAGGAAAGAACGTTTACCTTCAGCGGCGATGTAGGCCGCTACCGCGATGTGATTCTGAAATCGCCGCAAAATTTTCCGCAGGCAGAATATATCATACTGGAATCTACCTATGGCAACAGCCTGCACGACCAGCACATCACTACACCCGACCTTTTGCTGCAATGGATAGAAAAAGCCTGTCTGAAAAAGAAAGGCAAACTGATAATGCCTGCTTTCAGCGTAGGCCGCACACAGGAAATTTTATATGCACTCAACCAGCTTGAACTCGAAAATCGCTTGCCCGATCTTGATTATTTTGTAGACAGTCCGTTGAGCATCGAAGCAACAGAAATCATTAAAAAGTACCCGGAATATTTCAATAAAAGGATTCAGCGTGTGCTGCAAGCTGACAATGATCCTTTCAATTTTAAAGGATTAAAATATATAAAGACGGTTGAACAATCCAAAATGCTCAACTTCCGCAACGAGCCTTGTGTGATTATTTCGGCCAGCGGCATGGCTGATGCCGGCCGGGTAAAGCATCACATCAGCAATAATATTGAAAACAGCCGGAACACAATTTTATTTACCGGCTATTGCGAACCCAATTCTTTGGGTGGACGGTTGCTGGCCGGTAAAAAGGAGGTGGGCATATTTGGAGTGGAGCATGAAGTGCATGCCGAAACAGGCGCCATTCGCAGTATGAGTGCTCATGGCGATTATGAAGACCTGAGCCAGTGGCTGGCTTGCCAGGACATGCAGCAGGTAAAAAAAATTTTCCTGGTACATGGTGAATACGATGTACAACAAGACTTCAAAGCCCGCTTAACCCGGAAAGGTTTTGATGATATTGAAATACCCGAACTGCATTATGAAATCGGGCTTGGCTGATCTGATTTTTCCCACCCTCCGGAAGTTTTTTTCAGGCAGTAGCCATTTCTTCTATTTCGGCAGTTGTGGGGTCGATGATGCGGGAAACTTTTGCCACTACATTGGCAGGGAAGCCGCCCCGCTCAGCATGCTCACGAATCATCTGTTCATTGGGTGCCACATACACGCAATAGATTTTATCGCCTGTGACATAGCTCTGGATCCACTGGATGTGTGGCCCCATCTGGTCAAGCACGGAGCAGGATTTTTGTGAAATGGCCTGGAGCTGTTCATCAGAAAATTTTCCGGCGCCGGGTATTTCCCGTTCAATAATAAACTTAGGCATACAGCAGCATTTTAAAAATGAACGAATAATTAAAAGGTACGGCATCTCATGGGGTGAAGGATGAGTGAAATTGCACGTAGGGTGAGGAGAAGAATGGGGTATTAAGGATTTCTAAGTTAAGAAATTTTCTTGTAGAAAAACCATGTAGCAGGAGTGTGGCGGTAACCTGGTGATTAGAAATACTGATGCTGAAGGGCTGCGGGATGCGAAGGGGCAGCCCCGGTGCATTTGGCCGGGGCCGAAGCCCGGAGCAGCCCGGACTGTAGCTGAACAAAGCGACGGACGATGAGAGCCCCAAAAAATTTTACAGGCTTATAATTTCCTTGACGGTTTTTTCACAACCTGTTAGTAAACGCAGGTGGTGAATTTTCGTTTATTAAAGTGAATTATCACCTTAAAATTTTTTGACTATGAAAAAAATAAATTGGAAAGCAGGGCTTATTGCTATAATGGGCGCTGTGTTGATAGCCGGTTGTGCGGCCCCGGCTCATATCGAGAAAGATGAAGATACCAACTTCGGCAAGTATAAATCGTTTACCTGGCTGCATGGCGACAATGCCAAACTGGAAAATCAAAGTGATTTGATGGAGACAAAGATTCGCAATGCGGTGACTCAGGAACTGGAAAAAGCCGGCTGGAAAAAAGATAAAAACAAACCCGATGTGTTGCTGGATTATGATGTGCTGGTGGAGCGGTCAACAAAAGAAAAGAGGGAACCGGTGTACAGCCAGCCGTATAGCCGCCTGGTGTATAATCCGTATACCCGCCGCTATACGACAATTTATTACCCATCGCAGTTCCTGGGTTACGAGTCGTACGAAAAAATTATTCAGGAAGGCACCATAACGATTACGATGATTGATGCTAAAACGGATAAAGTAGTGTGGCAGGGCTGGACTACCGGTGAAGTAAACAGCCGGAACCTGACCAGCAAGGAGATTCAAAAAGCGGTGGCCGGTATTTTCAAAAAATCTGATTTGGTTAAGAAATAATAAGCGATAAGGACGGTTTTGATATGCCCTTCCGGAAAAGCGGGAGGGCATTTTTTTGCACAAAACTTTTTTTGCCGGAAGGGTGTTGAAACCTATCTTTGCCCCCCGATTTTTGGAAGGAAGACGGCCCGTTCGTCTAAGGGCTAGGACACCACCCTTTCACGGTGGTGATACGGGTTCGAATCCCGTACGGGCTACACCCAAGAGAGTTTCAGGCATTGATTTTCCTGAAACTCTTTTTTGTTACTGTCATTTTTGTCAGAAAAATTATTTCCATGCATTCCGCATGGGAATTGACGCGGCATGAGCCTTACAAATTGTGTTGAAAGCTTTAATTACTCCACCCAATTTCTTAACGTGCCGATGGGATGAATGGTGATTTTTATTTCGTCGCCGCATTGTAATGTGAAATCACTGCCGGGTACAATGCCGGTGCCGGTCATGATGAGGCAGCCGTACGGAAAGCTGCATTCGCGGTAAACAAAAGAAACCAGTTCTTCAAACGTTCTTTTCATCTGGCCAATGGCTACACTGCCTTCAAACACTTGTTTACTATTCCTGTTGATTACAAGGTGAATCATACTGTTTTTATCTGGCGGTTTATCTGAAACATAAACACAAGGCCCCAGGGAGGCGCAACCATCATAGGTTTTTGCCTGTGGCAGGTACAAAGGATTTTCTCCCTCGATACTGCGGCTGCTCATATCGTTGCCGATGGTGTAGCCGATGATTTTTCCGGATGAAGTAACAACGAGAGTCAGCTCCGGCTCCGGCACATCCCATGTGCTGTCTTTTCTAATTCTTACCGCTGCATTATGACCAACGATGCGTTGGGGATTGGCTTTGAAAAAAACCTCAGGCCGTTCGGCTTCATACACCCGTGCATAAAAATCGGCGCCGCCTGTGGTTTTGCTTTCTTCCTGCCGTCCCACTTTGCTGCGCTGGTAAGTAACACCGCAGGCCCAAAGTTCCTGCCGGCTGCCAATGGGGGGCAGGATTTCATTAATCAAACTACTGTCGCCGGGAAGTAATGATGAAATAAGCGCCTTTGTTTTTTGAAAAATTTCATCATTATTGATAAACAAATCCCAATCTTCTTTCAGCAAATAGAATTTGGTTTCTTTTTCAATTACGATTCCTGTTTTTGTTTTGTAGAGTTTCATTTTTGTTTTAATAAATCCGGCCGGGTTAAAGTAGTGATAAATGTCCCCTTTTGCTTTCCGCACAGATTTTTATTATTGTTTCGGCATTTCTGCTTGTTAATGCGAATCCCGGGTAACGAGTGAACCCGAATTTCCCTGCAGGAAATCCAGGTCGGCTCCTTTATCTGCGCCCATAACATGTTTTATATACAAACTCACATAGCCTCTGCTGGCTGCAGGTTTTGGCTGAACCCAGTTCCTTCTTCTTTTTTCAAGTTCTTCATCAGAAACATGAAGATGCAGTTTTCTTTGTTCCACATCCAGTTCAATCAAATCGCCATTCTGCACAAGCGCCAGGTTGCCGCCCACAGCTGATTCAGGCGACACATGCAATACGGCTGTTCCGTATGCCGTGCCGCTCATTCTTCCGTCGCTGATGCGCACCATATCCCGGATGCCTTTTTGCAGGATTTTTTTTGGCAAAGCCATATTGCCCACTTCGGGCATGCCGGGATAGCCCACCGGGCCCACATACTTCAAAACCATCACACAGGTTTCATCAATGTCGAGATCAGGATCATCCACCCGTGCATGATAATCTTCAATGCTTTCGAACACCACAGCCCGGCCTTTGTGTTTCATCAGTGCAGGCGTGGCTGCTGATGGTTTTATCACGGCGCCGTTTTCTGCCAGGTTGCCTTTTACCACTACGCAGCCGGCTTCGGGTATTAAAGGCTTATTGTACGTGGCGATCACGTCATGGTTAAAGCAATCGGTGTTGCCTTTTATGTTTTCGTGGTGATTTTTACCGGTTACCGTTGTTACATTTTTGTGCAGCTGGTCTTTTAATTCATTTAAGATTACAGGCAGGCCGCCGGCGTAATAAAAATCTTCCATTAAATATTTTCCTGAGGGCATCAGGTTCAGCAGCAGCGGAATCTTGCTGCCGATTGTATCAAAATCCTCCAGCTTTAAATCAACCCCGATACGGCCGGCAATAGCAGTTAAATGAATGATGAAATTGGAAGAACCGCCCACGGCGGCATTTACTATAATGGCGTTTTCAAATGCCTCACGGGTGAGAATTTTATCAATAGTTAAATTTTCTTTTACCATTTCCACAATTCTTCTGCCGCTGAGTTGTGCCAAAACTTTTTTGCGTGAATCGGCTGCGGGAATAGCGGCTGCGCCGGATAAGGTTAATCCCAACGATTCCACCATACAGGCCATGGTGCTGGCCGTGCCCATCGTCATGCAATGGCCTATGCTGCGGCTCATGCAGCTTTCGGCGTATTCACATTCTTCCTGTGTCATCTTCCCGGTTTTCATGTCTTCATCAAACTTCCACACATGCGTGCCGGAACCGATTGTTTGTCCACGGTATCGTCCGTTGAGCATCGGCCCGCCGGGAACGACGATGGTGGGCAAACCCACACTGGCGGCGCCCATTACAATGGAAGGTGTTGTTTTATCACAGCCGGTAAGCAGTACAACGCCATCCATCGGGTTGCCGCGAATGGATTCTTCTGCATCCATGCTGGCCAGGTTGCGAAAGAGCATGGCAGTTGGCTTCAGCATTGTTTCTCCTAAACTCATCACCGGGAATTCCAGCGGGAACCCACCGGCCTGCAGCACACCTTTTTTTACGCTTTCGGCCAGGTCCCTGAAATGTGCGTTGCAGGGAGTGAGTTCGCTGAACGTATTGCAAATGCCGATGACCGGGCGGCCATCAAACATGTCTGAAGGAATGCCCTGGTTCCTCATCCAGCTCCTGTAAATAATCCCATCCTTGTCTTTGCGGCCAAACCAGTCATGACTGCGTAGTTTCTGTAGTTCTTTCTTCATATATTCAATTTACTAATACTCGCGGCAAACTAAAGTAACTGCCGGCATTTTATTTCTCATTGGGTTATCAGCCCTATTTTTTTAACTGTTTGCAATTATGGAAAGTTATAGGTATAGATACCAATTCTCTCTCAATATAAATTTTGAGGTTCATTTATTTGCTTTATGAATCAAAAACCCTTGTAGAAACAAAGGTTTTTGACTGAAAAGAAAACTGCTATATGTCTGCTCAAATAGAGTCTTTAGTATGAGTTTTACATGATTACTGTTTTTTCAGAAGGTACCCTGATCAATAAGTCAGTTTAATTATCCCAAAACACTTTTGATGTTAATTTATCACCACTGATTGCTGTAGCTGCCGCTGTGTAGTTGGCTCCGTTAGCAGAAGCCTCTACATCGGGATAGGATAACCTTCTTGCAAACCCCCCCCCCAGATTATTATTAAACAGGTTGGGGCTTAAGGCAGGAAATCCGCTTCTCCTGAAATTGGCAAATGCTTCAGTTCCATTTCGAATGTTCACTATCCAGTATTGCGTGTTAATCAGCCTGAGCGCATCGGCCGGTGTGTAGGCCACATCGGGTTCAGCAAGATAGGCCGATACCTCAGCGCTGGTAATGGTAGTAGTTCCCGGGTACAGGGAATAAACAGCCATATCTGCTGTAATAGCATTTTCATAATGGGTTTTGGCTGTGGCATCACCTCCGGAGATCCAACCCCTTTTAGCTGCCTCGGCGAGTAATAAAGCTGTTTGTGCATACGTAACATAAAAGTCAGGAGCTGCGGGAGATGCAATTCTCCAGATATTAAATTGAGAATAGTTGAGTCCTGTGCCTCTTGTTCCCCGGTAAGGAGCGCCGGCTGCAATCTGCACATTCGTTACCCCGATAGGAACGCCAAACTGATTGGCAAGAACAACATCGGGATTAACGTCGCCCACTACATTACCGGGATCTGCAAAATTTGCAATGATGTTTCTTGCTCTGGGATCATTCGTTGATTTCAGTTGATTAACAAAAGGCTCCGCTGCATAGTTGAAAGCAGAAAAGTTGCGCAGGTTATTATTCGTTGCCTGCACATACAATGTTCCGTCATATTTAACGAAGGCATTATCGGCATTGGAAGTCATCACACCGCCGGTAAATGCTTCTGAAACTATTGATTGGGCTTTTGAGGCATTCAATTTTGAATAGCGCATACCCAGCCTCAGCAGTAATGAATAGCCTAACTTTTTCCATTTAGCTACCTGCTCTGATGCAGTAGATGTCTTAGTGGTTGCATGTGCTTTTGCTCCATAGAAAAGGTCAGCAGAAACATAATCTCCTGACGGATTAAGTGCGGCCGTGGCCTCTTTGAGTTCTTTATACAAATCGTCATAGATAGCGGCATCATCATCATATTTGGGATAAAAGATGCCATCACTTACGGCTTTGCCTGCTTCAGAATAGGGAACATCGGCATAAGCATCTACTAGACCCATAAAGACCTGTGCTTTCCATATCCTGATCATGCTCAGCAAATTGACCCTGGAAGCATCATTTCCCACAAGGTTCAAAGCCTGAATCAGGTTTCTGACAACAGATGGATAAGACTGGTTCCACTTTGGCGTGCTGAGGTCATCAATATCTGCATTAAAATTAAACCCCAGTGTTGCGCCCTGGTTGTAAGGGTTTACAAATTGCTGTACAATGGTATGTTCGGCTTCCCATGTTCCCAAGTGATTCCGTTGTGCCCCTGCAAACAAAAGTGCAGGGTCAACCGTTGTTATCGCATACGGGTTAGTATTTACTTCTACAAAGTCCTTATCACATCCCGTAAAAAATGGGATGGCGCCAATAAGGAGAAGTCCTTTGATTATTTTTATCATATAGCTAGAATTTTATATTTAAAGTAAAATTGAAATTTCGTGTTGTGGGCAATGAGGAATTTTCGTAGCCCGCCCTGAAGTCACCGGAGGATTGAATGGCTTCCGGATCCAGGCCTGGAATATCTTTATGGAGAATGGCCACATTGCGGCAAGCAGCCGATAATACCAGCCCCTTTACAAAATTCAGCCTGGGCTTTTTGTTTACCAGTTTGATAAAGTCATATGATACTGACACATTTCTCAGTTTCACAAAATCTGACTTGAATGTGAATGGATCTCCGATCTGAAGGTTCCTATAGTCCGTATAATGTGCCTGTAGATTTGCAATTGGTATAACGGTAGTGTTGGGCAAACCGGTGCTTTCATACTCAGCGGGAATTAACAACCCCCCATCCCGGCCTTCCAGCGACAATTTGGAATGTCCCTGGCGGGTCATATTCAGCAGGGTAGAACTTAACACAGTGCCGCCAAACTTATAGTCAATGTGTATGCCTATACTGAGGTTTTTAAATGTGATCGTGTTATTCCAGCCACCTGTAAACTTGGGAATTGAACTGCCAACCGGAAAGAAACCGTTACCCACCGGTCCACCGGTTGATGCAAGCATACGACCCTGGTTGTTGACTACCACCCCCCCCTTGGCATTTCTCCTGTATGTACGGGTGTAAAGCTGGTTCATGGCAAGGCCTTCTGTATATCTTAATTCACCAAGAAATTCGTTACCGGTTCCATTAAAGTAAATTAACAGCAGTGTTCCGGTCTCATTTCCAACATCGAGTACCTTTGTTTTGAGGTATGCATTATTCCAGGAGGTAGTCCAGCCGAAATTACGCTTTTGAATAGCCTTCACTTCTATCAGGTTTTCAAGCCCGCTATTTTTCAGTGAAGCTTTATTTTGTTGTGAGGCATTATAACCGGATGCGTTAGACAATACAACATTTAATATCTGATCGGTTGTTACTTTATCGAAGGCAGCAATATCAAGCAACACTCTGTTCTTGAAAATTCGCAATTCAATACCAACTTCTTTTTCTGTGATTGTAAAAGGCTGCAGGAATGGATTCGGGGCATTAGCGCCGGCAACACCTGCTAAAGTTTGGCCATTAAACTGATTTTGATTGATTGCGTAAGTCAAATTGCCATCAAATGGGTTCACACCATTTGCGCTACCTACTTTTGCCCAGGAAGCTCTCAGTTTGCCATAGTTCAACCAGGTCTGATTTTTCAGTAATTCTGAGAAAATAAAGCTACCGGATACAGATGGATAGAACTTGCTGTTTTTGGCAGGATTCAAAACGGTAAACCAGTCGTTTCTGCCTGAAAAATTCAGGAATAGAAGATCTTTGTAACCCAGCTCAGCCCAGCCATATAGCGAATTGATGCGGCTTCTGGAAAAACCATAACCCTGGGTCCGCACGGTTCCATTTGCAATGGAATAAAGATTCGGTACGGTGAAATTGGAAGAACCCTGTTCATTTCTTTGCCATTGTGTCCGTAGTGTATTACCGCCAAAGCTGGCATCAATAGTAAAATCCTTGATCTTATGATTGGTGCCGATCAGGAAGTCAGCATTGATATCCGTGGTCGCATCCTGTCTTATATTATAGGATCCCCTGTACGTATTGTCCCCGTTAAATAATGTTGTGGCGCCGGAACCATTCAGTACATTCCATTCCAGGAAACTGTTGCTGCGATCAAGATTGAACCTGCCTTGTGCATACAGCCATTTTGTAATGTCATAACGCAATGTAGCAGTTCCTAGCAAGCGATTCCTGTCATCTTTGAAAAACTGTTTCTTCTGCAATTGGAAAAAAGGATTATTGATAGTGCCAAGAAATCCATTGGTTCTGAATTCAGCCCCTGTAACAGGATCAATAGCATGATCCCTGTAGGCTTCCAGCGGTACTGAGATAGCCATCCTTGTGAAGAAGTTAACAGCGCCTTCACCCTGCGTACCAATTTGCGGAGGATTAATGTAGTCTTCGTCAGCATAGTTAATGTTGAGAATCAGTTTGAGCTTTGTGATGATGTCATGCGTTATCCCCAGGTTGAAAATTCTTCTTTTGTATTCATTGGTAGGCTGGATACCCCGAGAATCGGTGTTGGAGATAGATGCCCTGAAGCTTCCATTGGCGCCACCGCCCGACAATCCTACCGTATTAGTAAAATTTGTTCCAGTTTGCAAAAAATCAAAAAGCTGGTAAGGATAAGCAGAATAAGGTCTAAGGACCCCGTCGAAATTAATGGTTGGTACGCCATCCAGTTTCTCGCCCCAGCCAAACTGGCCATTACCTTGTGCAGCTCCCTGTGTGGTGAACCGTGCGCCTGCCAGGCCTTGTCCGTATTCAGTCTGCGTTATTTCATCAAAAAAATTCATGGCCCTGGAAATAGTATAGCTTGAAGTGATTTCCACACCGATGCCTTTGTTCTTCTGGCCGGATTTAGTGGTAATGATGATCGCACCGTTGGCTGCTCTGGCGCCATATATGGCCGCAGCTGTAGCTCCTTTCAGCACGGTCATGCTTTCAATATCATCCGGGTTAATGTTTTGCAGGTTATCACCACGGTCGCGCTGGGCAATCTGGCCGTTTCCGTTTGCACCCCTTGCATCCTGGTCTATAGGGAGACCATTGATTACAAGTAGTGGCGCATTGTTGGCTCCGGCAAATGCGGCCTGTCCGCGAAGGCGGATCTGAGTGCTGGCGCCGGCACCGGCAGCAGGTGGAGTAATGTTAAGCCCGGCCACTTTTCCTTCCAGCGATTCCATTATATTGGTGGTTCGCTGGGTAACGAGTTCATTAGTATTAACAGAAGTTGTGGCATAGCCCAGTTTTTTGTACTGCCGTTTTACACCCAGTGCCGTCACCACCACTTCATCCAGGCCGGTTCCCTCTTTTTTTTCCAATTCTACGGTAATAGTTGTCCGGTTGTTGAGTGGTATTTCCAGTGTCAAGAAACTAATATGGCTAATGACCAGTACCGCGTTGCCACCGGCATTGATTGTAAATCTGCCTTCGCTATTAGTCATCGTGGCATTCTTGGTGCCCTTTACTGTTACCGACGCATCTGCAACCGGTTTTTTTTCATCATCGAATACCATCCCGGTAACCTGTTGTGCACGGACTGAAGCAGAAACTAGGGTGAGAAATAGCAGCAGGCAGGCAAGTCTGCCAAAACCCGTTTTGGCGGGTCGTTGATTTTCCTTCATAAACTAAATCGTTTTGATAAATGAATAATTCCAGAGATAACAGAACCTTTCCCTGGGTTTACACAATCCGTATACTAAAGTATTGGGGTTGTAAATGATAATCTTCCAATAAAGAACTTTGTTGAATTTTGTAAATTCAGTTGGCAGAAATTCCCTTTCTTTATACAGGCCGAATCAGTAAGCAACGATTGCGATGAAAGGCTCATTAACTGTTTGTTCCGGATTGTATATGAATCAATTTGTACTTTGTAATAAAACAGCGTTAGAGCTTCGCTTATTTCAACATATCATAGAAATTGGTGCTGTAAAAAATCCTGCTATCCGGCTGAATGGTTTCCCTTGCGGTGCAAAGCAGGGATTAAGAATTTACTATGTCCATGACGGCAAGTTTGAATGGGCCATTAGTCAGCGCTCATTTGTCTTTTACCCTGGCGATGCGGCATTGGTGTTACCGCAAGAGTCTTTTGGAAATAAAGGTAATGTACTGGAGATAGGTTCTTTTTTCTGGATACATATTAAGATGGACAGGAACGAAAGAGGGGAATTCGTAACCGGTTCCTGGAGCAATTTGTCGGATAAGGAAAGCCACACCGTAAGCAAGGTGCTGCAATCAGATCATTCACCCGTGCTTCAAAAATTCCACGAAATCGGCAGCATTTTCAAAACCATTCAGGCCGAATTATTCACACAGGAGATAGGATACCAAGCGAGAGTAAATCATTTGCTGGATGAGATATTTATCCAGATAGCACGGTATTTTACCCGCATCTCTAATCCGGGCAGAGATTTTCCGGGAACCTTCATGAATCTGGAGCAGGAACTTCGCCGCAACCTGTCTCATCAATGGACAGTGGAAGAAATGGCCGCACTGGTGGGTTTAGGCACTACGCTTTTTAATGAGAAAGTGAAAAGCTATTCTGGTTTTTCACCACTCAGCTACCTGATCAACATCCGTATATCTGAAGCTATTAAGCTGTTAAAGCAGCCAGGCATCAGCCTTACCGACATTGCCCTGGAAACCGGTTTTTATTCATCTCAACATTTTTCCACCACTTTTAAAAAACTGACGGGGTATACACCCAGCCAGTTCAGGAAAAACCATTTACGAACAAAATAAAAGGGATATTATGGAATGTATCATCACCATAGAGCTTGGCACCAATGCAGTAAGGGTGTATGCTTTTGATCTTAACGGCAACATTATTGGTTCACTGAAGGGCTACTACCCCACTTTTCACAGCGAACCTGATTACAGTGAACAGGACGCCGATCAGATATTTATTACCATGCTGTATGTACTGAAAAATCTTTTGAATGATTTTGTTTATCCACAGAAATACAAAGTGTCATGTATCTGTTTCAGTTCAGCCATGCACAGTGTTCTGGCAGTGGATAAAAGGGGCAACCCGATGGGCTATGCAATCACATGGGCTGATAACAGGGCCAAAAAGGAGGCATGGGAGCTAAAGAGTTCTGCACTGGGCAAAAAAATATACAACGCCACCGGCACCCCTTTGCATCCCATGTCGCCACTTACTAAAATTGCCTGGATCAAAAACAATGAATATGAAAAATTCAGGCAGGTCAGCAAATTTCTTTCCCTGAAGAGTTATATCCTGCAGCAGCTGACCGGCGAATACATGATTGATTACAGCATTGCATCTGCTACGGGTTTGCTGAATATTCATAAAATAAAATGGGAAACAGATTCGCTGAAGTTTGCCGGTATCACTCCGGCAATGTTGCCCGAATTAGTACCTGTCTTCACCCGTATGGGCAAGCTAAGTAAAGCATACCAAACTTCGCTTGGTCTTTCAGCAGATACCAGGATACTGGTAGGATCAAGTGATGGATGTATGGCCATACTGGGTGATGGGATAAACGGAGAAGGAACAGCCACGATTACGGTGGAAGACAGCGGTGCTGTCAGGGTAATGAGTGACAAAGTGCTGCAGGATGAAAAGCAGCGTTTCTTTAATTACCTGCTTACTGAGAACCGCTATGTCTCCGGTGGCCCCACCAATAATGGCGGTGTAATCTATGAATGGTTTGCAAGACAGTTTGGGGATTTTAAAAATCCATTTGACATTGAACACAGCATGCACGACTTGATCAATAATGCCGCTAATGTGGCGCCTGGATCGGATGGATTGATCTTTCTGCCTTACCTGCTTGGTGAAAGGGCGCCGATCTGGAATGCCAATGCACGCGGTGTATATTTTGGGCTGAACATCAAGCATGAAAAAAGACATTTTGTAAGAGCTACCTTGGAGGGTATTCTATACGGTATATACAGCATTGGAAAAATCCTGGAAGAGCACCGTGTTATCAACAGTCTTTCCATTAACGGCAGTTTTGGCTCCCTGCCGTTCTTCACGCAAATGGTGGCGGATATCTATAATAAACCGGTGCGGCTAAGGCAGAATTATCACAGTGTGAGCTATGGCGCCTACTTGCTGAGTGCAATCGAAATGGGAATTTATGAATCGCTGGATGAAGCGGTGAAAACTGTGGTATTGCCGGATATTGCAACCCCCGATAAAAAAAATCACAGGGCATATATGAAGTATTTTAAAATTTTTGAACGTCTAAGTACAAAGCTTGCTGCCGAATTTGCTGATATAGCTGCCTTGCAGCATCATACAAATAACAATTAATGTTTGTGAAATTTTTATATACAAAACACAGTAACGGACAAAATCAGAAAGTATGACAGATTCAGCCGGGAAAAGATATAGCTTGTTTTATGGCATAGCAGGTTTGTTTTTATTGTTATTTATTTTTTTAACCTATCAGTATCATTGGCATGAAGCTGGCTGGATGCTCGCATTGGTCTTTGTCTGTCTCGCTATTGCTTTCAGGGGCAACAGTCAGTTGCGGGGATTGTCATTTACGGTCATCATATTTGCTGCGGTAGCTTTGGCCATGTATTATCCCTGGTATTTCCGGCAATGGGGGAAGTTTAAGTTAAGCAGCCTGATTATTCCATTGATTCAGGTAATCATGTTTGGAATGGGCACTTCAATGAGTTTGAAAGATTTTGCCGGTGTTATTAAAACACCCAAAGGCGTGATGATCGGAATCTTCAGTCAGTTTATGATCATGCCTGTACTGGGATTTATCCTGGCAAAAGTTTCCGGATTTCCGCCCGAAATAGCAGCCGGCATAGTGCTGATCGGTTGCTCACCCAGCGGTATTGCCTCCAATGTAATGTCGTTTTTAGCAAGGGCCAACCTGGCGCTTTCCATAACCATCACCACTTGCACCACTTTGCTGGCTCCTTTAATCACTCCTGTTCTTATGAAAATTCTTGCCGGGGCCATGGTTGAAATAGATATGCTGAAAATGATGTGGGATATCTTCAAGATGATTATTCTGCCTATTGGCGCAGGGCTTATTTTCAACAGGATCTTTAGAGGCAGGTCTCAGTGGCTTCACAATGCGATGCCGTTGGTTTCAATGGCCGGCATAGCGTTTATACTTACTATTATTACCGCTGCAGGAAGTGACAACTTGCTGAAGCTCGGTCACCTGCTGATCCTGTTTGTGGTTATTCATAATCTGGCCGGATACTTTCTTGGCTACTGGTTTGCCCGTTTGCTGAAAATGACTGAAGCGGACTGCCGCACTGTTGCACTCGAAGTAGGCATGCAGAATGCAGGTCTCGCTTCAGGTATTGCAAAGGAAATGGGAAAGGTCGCCACGGTGGGACTGGCCGCAGCTATTTTCGGACCAATAATGAATATCACCGGCTCTGTATTGGCCAGCTGGTGGCATAATCGTTCACCCAAAAATGGTTTGGGTGATAATAGTAATTAGGCAATAACTTTTTAAACTTTTTTTATTAACAATTATCACCACATAAACATTTATTTATGCTAAAACAAGGAAGCATATTACTGATAGTTGCCATGGTTATATTCTGCAATCAATCCCAAAGCCAGTATGTACAGGCCAGCAGGGAAGAAATCATTGCGCTGACACCGGACTGGAAGGGTGAACGTTTTCCGGATGGAAGACCCAAAGTGCCAGATGACATTCTGAAAAGAATGAAACTCGTTTCAATAGAAGAAGCCTGGGAGGTGATAAATCCTGCCGGCTACAGGTATCAGATAGCTGAGGGCTGGGGCCAGATCATCAACCCAGATAGTGTACTGGTGGGCCGCGCCTTCACTACTACATTTATGCCGGGCCGCCCCGATGTATGGAGAGCCATTGACTCAATGGGGAAAAAAGAAGGAAGGCTGGCTCAGAATGTGTGGGCAGTAGAGCAGCTGCAAAAAGGCGATGTATATGTGGCCGATCAGTTTGGAGCAAAAAAGAATGGGCCAACTATTGGAACACGAGTAGCCACTCACATTTACTCAAAAACCGGCAATGGCATTGTGTATAACGGCGCACTGAGAGATGTGGAAGGCATGAAGGAATTTGGCGGGTTTACTTCATTTTTCAGCAGCTACGATCCATCGTTTCATAATCCCGGAGGCGGACAGAACAGGGATTTAACCACCATGATTATTGGTATTAATAAGCCAACCAACATTAAAGGGGCAACAGTAATGCCCGGAGATGTGGTATTGGGTAAACTGGGAGTTGTTGTTTTCATTCCTCCGCATCTGGCGGAAAGGGTAGTAAAAAATTCAGAGTTCAGGCGACTGGAAGATATGTTCGGATTCCAGCGCATCCGGGAAGGGAAATATACTGCAGGACAGGTGGATGCCCGGTGGAGTGACGCCATGCAAAAAGATTTTACTCAATGGCTCAAAGACAATGTAAACAACCTGCCTGTTGGCAGGGACCAAGTGGAGGAAATTATAAAACTTAGGGAAAATCCATCCCGACCAAACTAAATAGCAAACTCCATTGGAAGGGTTGAAATTTTTAAAACCTTACAATCTGAATCATTTATCAAAACACAATTTTTTAAAAGTACTAAAACCTAATAGCATGTCAAATTCAAGAAGATCGTTTTTAACCAAAACTGCTGTGGCAGCTGCAATGGCGCCGCTTGCGCCACTTACAACATTTGGAAAAGGATATGAAGAAGCGATTGATAAAACACCAAAGACATCGCCGCCATCTAATTTAAAAATCACCGATGTAAAATGCGGATATATTGGCGGCAGCCTTTTTGTAAAAATTTTTACAGACCAGGATATATATGGATGCGGAGAAGGTGTTGATGCTATTGGTGGAACCTATCACCTGGTACAAAGACTGGGTAGAGGATTAAGAGGCCAGAGCCCGTTTAACATACATAGATGGTTTGAACAGATGCGCAGGGGTGCGCATTTCGGAGGCGGGCAGTCAGGCATGTTCGTTGCGGTTTTATCTGCTATCGAAACTGCATTATGGGATTTGACCGGTAAGGCTTTGGGGCTTCCTGTTTACCAATTACTGGGGGGTAAATTTCGTGATAAGGTAAGAGTATATTGTGATACGGCATTATATCGGGTCAGGTTTCCAAGCCCGGCTGACTTTGCAAATGCAGCAAAAGAAGCAATTAAAAACTGGAATTTTAATGCCCTGAAATTTGACCTCGATTACGCAGCTGATCCGGATAAATATGATCGGTATAATTGGACAGCAAGTCCTGGTGAAATATCCAGGATGTATAATCAACTCGCTGCAGTTCGGGAAGCAGTAGGCCCTAAGATAGATTTATGTGTTGATATGCACGGGCGATATGATCATGTAACTGCACAGACGATTGCCAAAAAGGTGGAATCTTTAAACCTGACATGGTTAGAAGAGCCGATTCCGGCAGAGAACTTTGATGCATTTAAAACAATTGCAGAGGAAACCAGTACACCTATTGCGGCGGGCGAAAACGTATATCTCGGCCATGGCTTCAAGCAATTGCTGGATAACGGTGTGGATATTATTATGCCTGATTTACAAAAATGCGGTGGCCTGGGAGAAGGTCAGCGTATTGCTAACCTTGCTAACCTTTACTATGTTCCTTTTGCCCCTCACATGGTAGCATCGTTACTCGGCGCAATGGCTTGTGCACACGTTTGTGTAACAGTACCCAATTTTCATTTGATGGAATGGCAGTCTTATTTCCATACGAACCCCATGTATAAGGAAATTGTGACGTTTGATGAAGAGAGTTGGGTGAAAGACAGTTTCATTAAAGTGTCCGAAAAACCCGGAATTGGTGTTGATCTTAATATTGAGGGGATGAAGAAATATGCGCAACAGAATGTTCCTTTTTTTGAATAACAATATGTTACTAGTATATTTAAAAATTTTTTTATGAGTACACGACGGGATTTTTTAAAGAAATTTTCAGCGCCTCTTGCTGCATTACCTTTCATCGTTCGGGGAAAAGCCGATTTGCCCGGTAATGAAAAAATATATGAGGGACCTTTGCTACGTGTGGCGATTATGGGCCTGGGCAGTTATGGTAATCGTGTTGCAGAGGCTATGAAGAGTTGTACAAAAGCAAAACTGGTTGGAGTAATAAGCGGTACTCCATCAAAGGTTGCAACATGGAGGGAAAAATATAATATACCAGAGAAAAATTGTTATAACTATGAAAATTTTGATGCCATAAAAGACAACCCGGATATTGATGCGGTATATGTTATTACGCCTAACTCGTTGCATAAAGACCAGGCCATACGGGTTGCAAATGCCGGTAAGCATGTGATTTGTGAAAAGCCGATGGCGTTGAATGCAAAAGAAGGTGAAGCAATGATTGCTGCATGCAAAAAAGCGAATGTGAAATTATTGGTTGGTTACCGGATGCATTTTGAAGCAAAGACGCTTGAAGTAATACGGATGAGAAAAGAGGGTGAGTTTGGAAAAGTAATGTTCTTCCAGGGACTATGTGGTTTTCGGATTGGCGACCCCACACAATGGCGGCTGAATAAACAATTGGCCGGGGGTGGTGCAATGATGGATATTGGTATTTACGCTGTGAATGGAGCAAGATATATGGTAGGTGAAGAGCCTGTTTGGGTAACCGCACAGGAAACAAAAACAGATTTTGTAAAATTCAAAGAAGGGGTTGATGAAACAATACAGTTTCAGTTTGGGTTTCCATCCGGAGCAGTGGCATCCTGTCTTTCAACCTATGCTATGAATGGCCTGGATAAATTTTTCCTGAATGCAGAAAAAGGATTTGCAGAAATGCAGCCTTCAACAGGGTATGGGCCGATAAGAGGAAGAACAAACAAAGGAGAACTGACACAGGAACACAAAACACACCAAACAGTACAGATGGATGAAATGGCTGAAATTATTCTGAACAACAAGCAACCTGTGGTTCCGGTGGATGGCGAGGAAGGTTTAAAAGATTTAAAAATAATGGATGCCATTTATGCTGCTGTCAAATCTGGGAAGAAAATAAGTTTGGCCTTGTAATGAAATTCCTTTTACGATTATCCTTAATTGTACTTTCATTTTCCTGCAACAGAAAAATTACCGGAGGAACATCTTCTGCTATAAAAGAATATATAACAGGCAACAAAAAAAATACAAGGGTGTTTATTATGGCCGGTCAATCCAATATGGCTGGCCGCGGAAAGGTAGAACCACAGGATACAATAACCGACAAAAGAATTTTATCAATCAATAAAACAGGCCGGTTGATAATGGCCAAAGAACCTTTGCACTGGTATGAACCGGAACGTACAGGTCTTGATTGTGGCTATTCATTTGGTAAAACTCTTATTAAAAATTTACCGGACAGTATTTCTGTTTTAATCATATCAACTGCCGTAGGCGGCAGCTCTGTCAGTCAGTGGCTTGGTGATTCACTTTACAGGGGAGTGAAGCTCCTTTCAAATTTTAAAGAAAAAACAGAACTCGCAAAACGGTTTGGAGTTATAAAAGGTATTTTATGGCACCAGGGAGAAAGTGATGCAAATGCAAAAAGCATTCCTCTTTATAGTAAAAGACTTGCAGAGCTGTTTACAAAGTTCAGGTGGATTGCAGAAGATAATAGTTTGCCGGTTTTGTTAGGAGAACTCGGCTCCTTTTCGAAAACACCGCAACAGTTTAAGGCAATTAATGAATCTCTTCACATCTATACTTTACACGACAAGAATTGTACTGTTATTACCACAGCCGACCTGAAGCATAAAGGGGATAGCTTGCATTTTAATTCAGAAGGCCAAAGGATGATGGGAAAAAGATTTGCAGAAGCCTTTATGAAGAAATTTTATAACTCCGGGATTGCTGTTGAATAAAATTCACCTTGCTTTATCCATAATCTCCATTGTAACTAAAGCCTCCTGCAGGCTGCAGGGATTTTCAGCTTCTCCGCGAAAATAACGAACGACATTAATAATATGCGGTTGCTGAATGTTTACAGGATATTCGTGTTCGGAAATTTGTTTGCCTGCTTCATTCGTCAGTTCAATTGTTCTGACACGAAAAAAACTGAAACGGATACTTCCCTTATCGCCTATGATTTCACATAAGTCATCCGTTGATGTTTCCCCAACATTAAAATTCCAAACGCCGCTGAAATGAATATCGCCAGCAAACACAAGCTGAACCATTGTTGAATCTGCGGCATTATAGTTTTTTCCCTGGTTGGCGGTTTGCACATGAACCTCTATCGGTTTTCCGAAAAGCCAGTATAAAATATCCAGCTGGTGTGGTGATAAATCATGAAACAAACCACCACCGGAAATTTCAGGATTAATGCGCCAGTTATCTTTTGTCTGAGTGATAATTTTACTGGCCTGCGGCTGTAGTATTTTCAGCAAAACCAATTTTACTTTTCCTACAGCACCTTCAGCAATCAATTGTTTTATTTTTTTGAATAACGGCAAACCTCTGCGATAATGTGCAACAGCTACTTTACCGTTATACTTTTTTTCTGCTTCAATCATTCTTTCAACAGAAGCTGAATTTACAGTAACCGGTTTTTCAACATAAACCGGCTTGCCTGCTTTTAAAATTTGTTCTGTGTATGCTTCATGGGATGAAGGAGGCGTGGCAATATAAATGGCGTTTACTTCTGTATCATTTATTAACTCATTTGCGTCCGTATAAAATTTCGGTACGCCATGACGTTTGGCATAATCTTCTGCTTTGGCTGCATCACGGCGCATCACAGCAACCAATCTGGAATCCGTCACTTTATTAAATGCAGGCCCGCTTTTTACTTCGCAGACATCACCGCAGCCGATAATACCCCAGTTAACTGTTCCGCTGATATTTTTCATTCCTGTAAATCTATTTTATCTGTACTTTCTTTCCGGTTCGCATAGCTTCATAAATGGTCTGTAAAATTTTTACATCCCTTCTTCCCAGTTCGCCGGGTACAACGCTTTGCTGATTATTTTTTATTGATAATGCAATTCCATCCATCTGCTTAGCCTGTTGATTTACTTTTGGCAAATCCATTACTCCTGCCGGACTGTATCCATTTAATCCTCCATAATTATAAGCCGGAGAAATTTCGAAGATTCCTTTTTCAGCCTCTGCTTTTAATGAGTTTACATTATCTCCATAACTTGCTCTTCCTTCTGCAATAATTCCACCGGGCATATCAAACTGCCAGCTGAGAGATTGCTCCACTTCTTTGAATTTAACTAAATCAGTCTTCGGTCCTTCCTGTGCTGTCACCGCTATTGGTTCAAGCCCCGTTGTATAACAGATACCCTGAACACAATAAATTCCTAAATCCTGCATCGGTCCGCCTCCAGCCAAATCTTTTTTTAAGCGCCATTGAGTGGGGTCGCCAATTACAAAACCAAACCCGGCGGTTATTTTTTTAATATCCCCGTAAATTTTCTGCGTACCCAGTCTTACCATTTCTAGATTGTATGGTTCAAAATGCAAACGGTATCCTATGGATAAAAATTTACCTGCTTTCTTTCCTGCTGCAATCATTTTATCGCAATCCTCAACAGTCAGCGCCATCGGCTTTTCACAAATCACATGTTTGCCGGCAGCAAATCCCCGGATGGTGTATTCAGCATGCATGGAGTTTGGCAACACTACATATATTATATCTATATCCGGGTTGTCTTTAATGCTGTCGTAGTTATCATAGCTGTAAATATTCTTATCAGGAATATTATATTTCTCTTTCCATGTTGGGATTTTGGAAGGAGTACCGGTAACTATTCCTGCGAGATAACAATGTTCTGTTTGTTGCAGTGCAGGTGCTAACTGACCGCCTGCATAGCCGCCGAGGCCAACTAAAGCAATACCCAGCTTACCTGCTTTTTTATTTTCATTCATTGTCTGTGGTTTTGATTTTTTATCATCATCACAATTAATACCCGATGAAATAAGCGGAACACTTAATCCCGCAAGACCTAAGTTGTAAATAAAAATTCTTCTTGAAGGTTTGTTGGGCTGTTGATTATTCATACTATTAATTTTTATTAGCCATTTGAAATGATTTGATATGTTCCGCTACTTTCAGCATCGGTGCAATCCAGATATCTTTTTCATTCTTCTTTAAGTATTTCAGAAACTCCCTGTGAGCCGGCAAGGAAACATCCAGTGCATTGCCGCCGCCCACGCCATGAAATAAAATAACCAGCAATGAATTTGTCTGCACGGCTTTATCCACCCATTTTTTCATCTGTTCAAAACTGTAATTGCTGACCATATAGCAATCTACATTATAAAGATCGATTTCATTTATTTTATGCATCTGAGTTCTTACTGCCCTCGCTGCCGGAAAAACATTTTTCAATCCATCAATAAATGATGAATCATTAATTTTCATATCACCGCAGGTGAATGCGAAGGTTCTTTTTGTTTTCCCATCTAAAGCGTGGAGGATGAGATTGGACATTTTTGTTTCATCTTCCATTCTTTTTAATGAATAATTATTCATGTTATATTCTTTGGCAACCCATTCTCTTCCTTTGCCGCCGATACAGGGATGAAACAAGGTATGATTGCCCAACTCATGTCCCTTTTCAGGTAACTTCTTCCATTCGTTCAATCTTGTTTGCATTGAATGGGAAAAAGCAGTAACATAAAAGGTGGCTTTCAGCCCTAATGAATCCAAAACCGGAACGGCATTATCCAGGTGCTGATCAATGGCATCATCATAGGTAATCACCACCGAACATTTTTTCCGTACCATGGTTGCAGGGTTTGTGTATAGCAGATAACGGGCAGTTGCAGAATGATAACCAGGAATCTCTTTTTCATTGGCTGGTTCATTTCTTACTACAACAATGATATGCTGAATAAAATCTTTTACCAGAAAAAAATTATCATACAACTGATAAATCAACTTTTAATTACTGGTTTTTACAGTTGTCAAATAATCTGTACGTAATATTACTATTAAAAACAAGACCATCTGTATAAAAATCCACATTGTTGAAATTTAGTAGTTTTTGTTCTGTGTGGCCTTTTACATTTGTTTACTTTTCAAATGCAAAGACTTTTTAGAGTGCTGTAACCTTAATTTATTTATCAATCCAAAATTTATTTATTATGAAAAAAAGATTACTTTTTTTCGGAGGGATTTTATGTGCCATAGGAGTCATGTCCTGCCAAAAAAGCATTAAGAATTCAGATCCGGAGGGCTCAGAAATCTACGGGGCTTTTAGTCAAAATTCTAATCTTCAGCCGGAGTCAAATTTTTTCGATCCATCCGGATTGATTTCACCCAGCCAACATGGGGTGTTAGATACATTGCAAAAAGGATTTAAGTTCACTGAAGGCCCTGCAGTAGATAAACACGGAAATGTTTTTTTTACAGATCAGCCAGACGACAGGATTTATAAATGGAATGTTGTTACCGGTCAGGCTACCTTGTTCATGCAGGGAACCGGTCGTTCAAATGGTATGGCATTTAATAAGGATGGTCACCTGATATCCTGTGCAGATATGCATGGTGAAGTATGGAAAATACTTCCGAATGGCAGCCATACCGTATTGGTGAATAATTATAATGGTAAACTTTTAAATGGTCCCAACGATGTTTGGATTAATCCAATTAACGGGGGCATGTATATAACCGATCCCATGTTTCCAAGAGGATATTGGGAAAATTCAGATCCACGCAAAGCAAATAACCCGGGATGGCCTCCTGTGTATTCCGACCAGGGAGCCGGTATTGCAGGGCATGTTTATTATCTCGCAGCCGGAAGCAATACGTTGGTAAGAGTTACTGGATCTTTTCCGGAGTGGAATCCTCAAACTGCCTGGCCAAACGGGATAGTAGGTACGCCTGATGGTAAGAAGTTATATGTAAACAAGTGGAGTTATGACGGATCAGGAGGTATTTGGGTATTTGATATAAATACTAATGGAACCCTTTCCAATATGCAGCCTTTTGTACCCGGTTTGAATTTTTGTGATGGGATGTCAATGGATGAAAAAGGAAATGTTTATGTAAGCACTAACCAGGGAGTGGTGGCGTATGATCCGTCAGGAAATAAAATACTTACCATTCCTACCGGCGGGGGGTCCACAAATAATGTTTTTGCAGGACAGAATAATAAACTGTTATTTATTACTGGTGGTGGTCCCACTTCTCCTCCGTTTCCTAATAATAACGACAGAATAATGTCTGTAAAGATGAATGTAAAAGGGGTTGAAAAGTTTTGAATAAAGAAAGTAGTAGATATTTCAAGCAGTAAAACCGATAGGGCTGACTTCTAAAAAAAGTCAGCCTTTCTTATTTCTTTCTGATATTAGCTTGCCCTGAACCGTCAAAATCCGCAAATCCTCCGGTTTGTTTAGTTACATAATTGAACAAACAGAATTTATTGCCTGTGAAAATTCTCAAACTGAACCGTATTTGTAATTCGTTGCCGGAATGTCATATTATTAAAACTATATTCAAACACTGTTTTGAGGAAGCGTTGGATACCTGTGTTTACAGGCAAATAGTTGAAAGGTTAATAGAAACAGAATCACCCGGCATTTATCATTGTTTATTTCAATTTAGTTTCTAATTACCATGTCAGCCGGATAAAAGAAACTCCCTGCCTCGGCAATTCAAATTTTAATTTCATAATTCCTTTCTCAGCTTTCTTCCACTTTGGCGAAGAATATAACTCCAACTGTCCCGCTTTTTCTAATACTTTATATTGTTCATCCGAAACCCGTTGAGGTTTTCCCATTGTTTTCCACGCCTCAAATGAATTGCTGAACTGATGGTCAACCCTGTAATGATGTATCAGTATTTTGTTATTGCCAATTCCATTAACAACTAATTCAACAGGAGAAGATGGGCCCGGTACATTATCATCATGATAATTCCAGACTATGATACAAACTGAATTTGCATTTTTGCTTGCAATAGCATTGATGTCGTTTTTTTCTCTTATACTTTTTGTAATTATATCTGTTGCGTTGAATCCGTTATCTGGTTTAACCAAAATTCTTTTTCCGCCCATCATACCGAACATGCGGAATATATTCAATACGGGCTTATCAACGCCATGCGTGGCTAAGTCGCGGAATCCGGCAAACCATTCCTGGTCTTCAAACTCAAACGACCAGCTTACTGCACCTTTCAGGTTCACTTTATATTTATCCATCAATTCATATATCCGTGCAAAGGATGAAGCTGTGTAGCTTGAATACATCGTTCCATTGCGATAACCATATTTCGGGTTTCTTTTTTCTGAACAGGCAGCACAGCCTTCCGGGTCACATTCACCAATGATAACCGGAATATTTTTCAGTTCAGGAAATGAGCTGACCGCTTCAAATGCCCTCTGTATATCTTTTAGCTGAACACCCATATTCATACGGATATGTCCGTCAATAAACTCAGGCGAACCTTTTGCATGAAAGCCGATATATTGTAAGGGTGTTCCAATTTTTCCGGTTGCATAATTTTTGCCACGCAAACAATGTTCAATAAAGCCAGTTAAGTATTTGTAAGCTTTATCACTTCGTGGGCTGGTGGTATGCGGTCCCCCGATTGTACATTCAGGACAGGCTTTCTTTAAGCCATCCGCTGCGTAATCATATAGCTTGCAATACTCGTCAAACGTACCCGACCAGTATGGAATATCCGGTTCATTCCATACCTGCCACAGCCAACTCGTTACTTCTCTTTTTCCATAGCGTTCTATGGAATGTTTCACCCATTGGTAAACCAGCTCTCTCCATTTATTATAATCTTTTGGCGGATATGTCCAGCCCGTCCATAGATTACCGCCCTTGCTCCAGGTATGTTCGTATGGTTCCGGATTGGTGGAAAGAGCTTTTGGCATAAAACCTATTTCCATCAGCGGTTTAATACCGCGTTGGATATAAGCATCAATGATGCTGTCAAGAATTGTCCAGTTGTAAACGGGATTACCATCAGCATCCTCTTTATATACATCGGTGAATCCCCATTTAAGGTCAGGGCCGGTAGTATTTCCTTTTGAAGTGAGCAGGTTATGCGTTCGTACATAAATGGTAACAGGGCTTAACTGAGTTAACTCTGTTAGTAGTTTCTGCCCGTCTTTTCCTGTGGTGTAATTAGGTTCATCGTACCCGAAATATGACCAGAAAGGAACCATTTCCCCGATTGGTGTTGCAGCATCTATCAGTATGGATACGGTTTGTGGTTGAGAAAACAAGACTATGCAAAAGAAAAGAAGAGGTATAATTGCAAGATGGCGTTTCATCTTTCCCGTCATTATTAGTTATTAATCATTGTATATAATTCTCCCTTTTGGGTTGATATATCATAAAGCCATGTTTTCTGCAGCTTCGGCCATTCAATCTTTGCCCTTGGTGAAATAACAGGCGCTGCCGTTTCTTCAGTTTTATAGAATGGGTTAGTGTTTTCGCCGGCAGCTTTTACAATTGCCGCACCATTAATCATTCTCATTTCGTTGGGCAGGCGCAAACGAAGATTGCCGCCTAAGTTTGATTTGATGACAAGTTTTGCAAGCTTACCCTCTTTCCATTGCATATTTACAATTTCAAAACCACCGGGTGCCCTTAAGCCGGTGATACTTCCTTTGCTCATCCATACATCAGGTAATGCGGGCAATAAATGAACAGCACCATCGCTGCTTTGCATCAGCATTTCTGTAATACCGGAAGTGCATCCAAAGTTTCCGTCAATCTGGAATGGCGGATGCGCATCAAATAAATTATTGTAGGTGCCCCCGCCGCCTTCAATAGTGCCGGCAGGCGATAGTTGATTTTGTATCAGCTTATATGCATGATTGCCATCCAGCATTTTTGCCCACCAGTTCACTTTCCATCCCATGCTCTAACCAGTAGATACATCACCCCGCTGAAGCAATGTGTTTTTTGCAGCGCTGTATAATTGCGGTGTACGGTAAGGAGAAATTTGATTGGACGGAAACAATCCGTACAGATGCGAAATATGACGGTGGTGGTCTTTTGGGTCATCCACATCATCCAGCCACTCCTGCAACTGGCCATGCTGGCCGATATGCATTGGCGCTAAACGGTTGCGCAGTTGTTTTAATGTATCAGCAAATGCTTTGTCTTTATTTAAAATTGTTGCGGCGCGGATAACAGAACTGAATACATCAAAGATGATTTGATTGGTCATTGTTGTACCTGCATCTAACGAAGAACCCTGGTGAGCGGCGGGTGCATTCTCGGGAGACATATCAGGATTTACAACAAGCCATTTATTTTTTGGATGCTCAATTAAAAAATCAACATAAAAAGTTGCTGCGCCTTTTAATGCCGGATAAACAGATGCTAAATAATTTTTATCACCGTTGTATAAATAATGTTCCCAAAGATGCTGGCTTGTCCAGCCGCCGCCCTGCGTCCATGCACCCCAGAAGGGGCCATCCACTGCACCGGTTGCACGCCAGATATCAGTATTGTGATGTGCCATCCATCCTCTTGCACCATACATATCTTTTGCCGTTTGCTGACCTGTGATGGACATTTCCTTTACCATTGTTAAAAACGGTTCATGCAGTTCTGCAAGGTTTGTTTTCTCCGCCGGCCAGTAATTCATTTCAGCATTAATATTAATAGTGTACTTGCTGTCCCATGGTGGTCTTAGTTTATTATTCCAGATACCCTGCAGGTTGGCGGGCTGCCCGCCGGGTTGTGATGAGGAAATAAGAAGATAACGGCCAAACTGGTAATACAGCGTAACAAACTGCGGGTCATTTGACGAATTGAAATTCTTTAATCGCACATCTGTTGGCAGCAAAGCAGCATCCGTTTTTCCCAAATCAAGTTTTACCCGGTTAAAAAATTTCTGGTAGACCGCAATATGATTTTTTAAAATAGTTGAAAATGTCTTTGCAGTTGCTTTGTTCAGATAACCCAATGCTCTTTCATTTTCATTGCCGCTTACATCATTATAATTATTAAAATTGGTAGCAATGGAAATATAGATAGTTACTGCATCTGCATTGTTTACGGTCAGTGAAGTATCCGTTGATGAAACAATACCGCCCCGGTTATTCATTTGTATTATTCCTTTGTACCTTATCATTCCTTTCACTCCCTCATGGTCAACAGTGGTTCCTGAAAAACTGAGTTGATTAGGTGCTGAAGTTTTAATAACTGCTTTTGGCAGTGGTGTTGAATAATAAGCAGTAAAAGAAATGCTACGAGGTTTATTGGCTGTAAGGTTTATTGCAATTACCCTGTCAGGTAAAGAAGCCAGTACTTCTCTCGTATAGGTTATCTCATTTATTTTATAAGTAGTTTTTGCAACAGCCTTTTCTATATCCAGTTCCCGGTAATAGTCTGTAAAATTTTCATGCCCGTTAAAAGCGAGATGAAGATTACCGGCAGGCAAAAACATTTGCCCATGTGATTTTTTACTTATGATAATCCGGCCTGACAACCGCTCCGCATCTTTTTGTTTACCATCAAAAATCAGTTGACGTAATACAGAAAGGGAATCCAACGCAAGGGGATTATCATTCCGGTTAGGGCCGCCGCTCCACAGTGTATGTTCATTCAGTTGGATGGTTTCCTTTTCAACATTTCCATACACCATAGCACCTAACATGCCGTTACCAATGGGTAATGCGTTTTCCCAGGTAGTACCGGCAGGTTGTTTGTACCAGAGTTTTAGCCCGGGTTTATTTTGCGCCAATACTATTGAAGCTGAAGAAATAAAAAGTACAGAAAGAAGTAGTTTCAGAATTGTAGTATATCCAGAAAAAATTATCATCATTTCATTTTTGGGATCAGTTTATTTCAACCATTGCTTTAATTACACCGTTTTCCGGATCGAGCCAGTTTTTAAATTCGCTGATTACATTATCAAAGCTCACACGATGCGTAATGTATTTAAACGGGTTAACATCCCCTTTCTTTATAGCTGTAATTACCTGCTGAAAATCTTCACGGGTTGCATTCCGGCTGCTCATCAGTGCCGCCTCTCTTTTATGGAATTCCGGGTGGTGGAATGAAATATCACCTTTTTGCAATCCAATTAATATAAACCGGGCCCCGTGGGCCAAATATTGAAACGCATTGTTTATCGCTTTTAAACTTCCGGTTGCGTCAATTACAACAGTAGGCATATCACCCAGGGTAAAAGTTCTCAATTGGTCTGTCACATCAGGTTCAAGTGCATTAATAATATGCTCCACATGAAATTTTTCTTTACAATACTGCAGGCGCCGGGCATTAACGTCCATGGCGATAACTTTTGCACCTGCTATCCGGGCAAACTCCATTGTGGCCAGGCCAATGGGGCCTGCACCAATCACTAATACAAATTCTCCTTTCTCAATATTGGCTCTGCGAATACCGTGTGCCCCGATAGCCAATGGTTCTGTCAAAGCCAATTCATCAAAACTTAATCCATCACCGTGCAACAAAGAAGAAGATGGAACAGAAAGGTATTCTGCCATTCCTCCATCTGCATGTACACCACACACTTTCAGTTGCACACAACAATTAGGATTCCCGTTTCGGCAGGCAACACAAACTCCACAGTTAAAATAGGGAATAAAAGTTACAGTTTCCCCTTTCTGAAAGCCGGGGGCATTATCACAATCAATCAACTCGCCGGCCAGTTCATGACCTAAAATACGGGGGTAGCTGAAAAAAGGCTGCGTTCCTTCAAAGGCATGCAGGTCTGTGCCGCAGATACCAATCCGTTTAATTTTAATAATGGAATAATTCTTTTGTAATGCCGGCATGATTCTCACGGAGTATTCCAGTTTTCCAGGCTCTTTGCAGACGAGTGTTTTCATTTACTTAGAGGCGATTTCCCTTTTTTATTCATAACATCTACCCGGTGCAAATCCTTTACTATTTAATACATCGGCCTTTAATTATATTTCTACAGGTTGATCAGGCTATTAATGATACATAATTCGTACCGGGGTTGCTAATTATATTTTGTTACATTTAAATGTGTTTTATATCCATTGGCACTGCAGATTTGATCCGGAAAATATTTGTAAACAATGGCGATTTTCTAAACCATCAACCAACCTTTTTTCAGGCATTAAATAAATTTTCCCGGCTGTATTATAAAAGAGGCTTGTGCAGTCAGCGCAAAAGATCTGTCAGGTTAAAATGATTTTTTGAAATCAGAATATAATTTGAAAAACTAATCCGGGAGAAAATAATTAAGCCTGATAAATGACACTTATGATTTCACCCGTGTCAGCTTCATTTCGCCTCTTTCGTTTTTTAACTGGATTTCGTTTTCATTGATTATTTCCCCCGTGCTGTTGATGGTTACATCGTTAAAGGAAATAGTAAACGATAATTTCTTTCCATCAATTTTTCCGTTTTCCAAAGGGGCTTCTCCAAACTGTGTTTTCCATGTTCCTTTCAATACGTTTCCTTCCACTTTAAAAGTATAATTCACTTCAAAGGTTCCGTTTGGTGTTTCCCGTGTACCTTTCCAGTTGCCGTCAATGGAGGTTTGTGCAAATACGGAAAAGCTTCCTAAGAGGAATAACATCGTAAAAAAGTATTTCATATTATTTTTATTTTGGTTTATTATATGCAGATAGCAGAGAATTGAAGAATTTACAGTACAAACAATAATTATTCTTAAAGATGATTTCAATTTACAAACTATCTCTGAACAGACAAGCGTAAATTTGATGCACAAAATACCATTGTTTTTTTTCCTTCTGCTAAACCAAAACAAACATGTGTATGCAAACTGTATCAGTGGCTAAAACCATTTACAGCGGATTTCTTATCCCGATTTTATTTATACTCACAAGTTGCAGTTCCGGTTCCGGCCCTGAACCAGAATGGGAAAAGAAGAACAGGGAGCTTATTAAACAATATAATTTGACTATAAGAGAGCTTTCGGGGCTTCCGGATCCGGAAGTTGAGTCCAATCTCGTTCCGGCTAAGGTTACAAGTATTGATAGTTTGGTAAAAGTTGCATTACACCCAGGAGTGGAGGCAAAGATGTTCTGGGGTAGCGGGATACTGGTTAGTGAACTTTCTCTTGAACCCAATGTAAAAATTCCTGGAGAAGTTTTGCCTGCAGACAGGTTCCTGTTTGTGTTGGAAGGTTCGGTTAGTCAGTTAATAAACGGGTCTCCTGTGATAATGACCGGATTGAAGAGAGAATCGCCGGATGGAATTCACAGCGCTGCACCGCAAACTGATTTTGTTTATCTCGAAAAAGGAACTAAGAATGCTTTGACTGCCGGTGCATCAGGAGCCAGGTTGCTGGAATTATACAGCCCATTGCGTTCCGATTATCTGCAAAAAGCAGGACTAAAAAATATTCCGCCTGAATTAGCTGACATAAAAACAATACTTGAACCAAATGTAAAACCTGGCAGTGTTTACAATCTCTACGATATGCAGTTAACTGAACTGGCGCCGGGAGCATCTTCAAGATTAATTTCCGGAAAGAATATGCAGCTGAGTTTTATTTCTATGGAGCCAAATTCTGTATTCCCGCATCATATACATCCTGAAGAGCAAATGATGTTTGGATTACGTGGCGCCTGCAATGAGATTCTGCTCGATGGTGAACAGCCGATGAAACCGGGTGATGTGGTGCGTATTCCCGCCAATATGGTTCATGGCGCAAAGATTAGTGAATTGGGTTGCGATGCATTGGATATTTTCTGGCCTGTACGAACAGATTATCTCGAAAAAGAAAAAGCACGAATGGCTGCATACCGTTCTATTATTCCTGAAGATGCAAGATTGGAGTTAGTCGTTGATGGAAAAAAAACAAAACCTGAATTAAATTTCAGTGAAGGACCAAAATGGATGAATGGAAAGATATATTTTTCAAATATGTATTTCGACCAGAACTGGGGAGCTAACCCAAAAAAGAGCTCAACAGTTGAACTGGATCCCAATGGCAGTTATAAAAATATTTCAGAAGGTAAAATGCAGACCAATGGATTATATCCTTATAAAAACGGGAACCTGCTTGTTTGTGATATGATGGGCCATCGGGTAGTAGAGATGACAACAAAAGGAGAAGTAGTAAAAGTTATTGCTGATAAATACGAGGGTAAACCAATTGACGGGCCAAATGATGTTGTGACTGATGCTAAAGGCGGTGTTTATTTTACCGACCCGCAGTTTACAATGGAGCCGGAGAAATTTCAATCGGGCCGGGCCGTGTATTATGTTTCGCCGGAAGGAAAAATTACCAGGCTGACTGAACCCAATGAATTTGCCATGCCGAATGGCATTGTATTATCACCGGATGGCAAAACACTTTACATCAACAATTGTTATGATGATGAGTCATGGTACCCGGTAAGCAGTGAGAAGGATAATTTCATCTGGGCTTATGATGTGAATGCCGATGGAACAATCAGCAATGGCCGGAAGTTTGCAAAATTATTTTTGACAGAGAATGTGCTTGACCGAAAAGCCCGGTCTTCCAGTGCAGATGGTATGGCTATAGATAAACAAGGCAATCTTTATGTTGCCACTTATTACGGTGTTCAGATTTTTAATGCAAAAGGAGAGTTTGTGGGGATGATTAATCTGCCTTCCTTCCCGGTTAGTCTTTGTTTTGGAGATAATGATATGAAAACACTTTATATTGTAAGTTATAGTAAGGTGTATAAGATACGTACGAATATGGAGGGGTTTGTGAATTATTTATAAGCGGGCATTAACATGCCGGCAATCAATATTTTTTTACAGCAGCAGTTGGCTGCTTTTATTTATAAATAAAATTTTATGAAGAAGATTACATTTCTTTTGCTTGCAGTTGGATATATTATTTCCGGATATACACAGGAAATAAAACCCGGCACCGGCACTATCGAGTTTGTTTCAAAAAAACTTTCCAGACTGATAAAAAAAGATGCGAAAGTTGAAATTATTGCGTATGGATTTCAATTTACTGAAGGGCCGCTGTGGATAGAGAAGGAAAAAATGCTTTTGTTATCTTATGTGCCCGGGAATACAATTTATAAATGGACGGAAACAAATGGCAAGGAGGTTTATGTGAAGCCCGGTGGTTATACTGATACAGCAAAAAGAGGCGGGTTTATGGGGCCAAACGGATTGGCGCTTTCAAAGGATGGTAAATTACTTGTTTGCCAGCATGGCGACAGGAGAGTGGCAATGATGGATGCACCACTGAATGCTCCACAATCGAAATTTATTACAGTTGCCGGTACTTACAATGGTAAAAGACTGAATAGCCCAAACGATCTTTATGTTACAACGGATGGCGATGTTTATTTCACCGATCCGGCTTATGGATTTGAAAGAGGTACCAGGGACCCGGTTAAAGATCTTACCATGCAAGGTGTGTACAGAATAAATAAATCGGGAAGTATGACCTTATTGGTTGATTCCATTGAGTCGCCCAATGGTATAGCCGCGTTTCCGGGCGGGAAAAAATTATTGGTGGCTAATTCTGATAACCGCAAAAAAAAGTGGTATACATATGATGTTTCATCAGATGGCTCGCTGACCAATGCTGCATTATTTTATGATGTAAGCAATGAAAAAGGCGGAGGACTATGTGATGGTCTTAAGATAGGGTCTTCCTGTAAATTCTAAGAGGGCCATTTGAGTTAAAAATCCAGATGAC
>CAYUJD010000002.1:0-100914 GCA_964444975.1 uncultured Chitinophaga sp.
CTTTTTTACTTTTATTCGCCTGTCTGTATCTTGCGATTCATATCACTTCTATTCAACATTTTATTGTAAACACCCTGAAACCCGAATAAAAAGACTACCCGAATCCTTATCTTTGCGGCGGCAGGTCTTACACGACCAGCTCCTGCTGAACCTCCCCAGGGCCGGAAGGCAGCAAGGATAGGTGGTTGTAGCGGTGCGATGTGAGGAGCCTGCCATTTTTAATTACTCCATCCCAATAAGGGGTTATTCATAAAAATTACAGCTCATGAAATTCTTTATTGATACAGCCAACCTTGCCCAGATTAAAGAGGCGCATGAATTGGGTATCCTCGATGGCGTCACCACCAATCCCTCTTTGATGGCAAAAGAAGGAATCAAAGGCCAGGAAGCCATCATGAATCATTACCGCACCATTTGCGAAATGGTGGATGGCGACATCAGCGCCGAAGTGATAGCCACCGATTTCCGCGGAATTGTGGAAGAAGGACGAAAACTGGCGGCCATTCATCCGAACATTGTGGTAAAAGTGCCGATGATTAAAGACGGAGTGAAAGCCATCAAATGGTTCAGCGATAACGGCATCCGCACAAACTGTACACTGGTGTTTTCAGCAGGCCAGGCTATCCTGGCAGCTAAAGCCGGCGCCGCTTATGTATCACCTTTCATCGGCCGCATTGACGACAGCGGGTGGGATGGCGTGCAGTTAATTGCACAAATAGCAAATATTTATTCCATCCAGGGATTTAAAACCAAGGTGCTTGCGGCATCTATCCGAAATCCTAATCATATTGTACGCTGTGCCGAGGCCGGCGCCGATGTGTGCACCTGCCCCCTCGACTCCATTCTGGGTTTGCTGAAACACCCGTTGACCGATATCGGTCTTGCAAAGTTTTTGGAAGATGCCAAGAAAACACAGGCAACACCTGTGCATGCTTAAAGAAACTGAAATCCCCCGTTAGCCGGGGGATTTGTTTTTCGATTTCTTTTTCTTCTGCTCACCCAGCTTCAGTATGTCATCTTTTGTCGGCAATTTTTCATCATCCGGCTTTTTCTTTACCCAGATGGTAGTTTCTATCTGTTTTGCAGGTTCTGATTTCAATACAGCCTTCACTGTTACTTTTTCCTCGGTACATTCTTTTGGAATTATCAGTTCATTGCCTTCAAATGAACCGTAGCTGGCCGAAAAACTGATTTCTTTTGCCGTCAGCGGTCTCCATTTTCCATTACTCAGTCTGCCATCCACATTGATGTAGTTGTGGGTTCCTTTCTTCAGGCTGTCTGTATAAAGATGAAAGCAAATGCTGTCCACTTTTTGTGTAAAACTTAAAAGAGGGGCTTTAATTAAAATGAAAGCAAGTAGTAGTTGTTTCATCTGTGTAGCTGTAAGGTCGCAAAACTTATGCAAAGGGTTGTAAACGGCTGTTAAAGTTTTTCAGCCGGCATGTAATTTCCTCCAGTATGCCGGTGTCGTCTTTTTTATCTTCTTAAAAATCCGGTTGAAGTTGGACAGGTTGGCAAACCCGCAATCGTAGCAGATGCCGGCAATCGTCCGCTCTTCGGTCAGCAGCCGGCAGGCATGATTGATGCGGATTTCATTCAGAAAGCTGATATAAGTTTTGCGGGTTCTTGTTTTAAAATATTTGCAAAAAGCTTCCGGGGTCAGGTTGGCCAGCGCCGAAACCTCACTGAGCGTAATCGGCCGGTGAAATTCCTGAAAGGTAAATTCAATCACTTTGTTCAGCCGGTTGCCATCGTACGGTTTTATGTTGCGCTGCGGAATGGGTTTTGAAAGTGTGTGCATTTCTTTCCGGTTGCCAAGCTCTTTCAGTATTTCCAGGAAAATAATCAACCGGTCTATGCCTGTTGCCCCGGCAATGGCAGAAAGTTTTTCCGCAAGAAGTTTTTTCTTTTTACCAGTAAGGCGGAATCCGCCGGAGCTGTTTTTTAAAAACTGCCGGAGTGGTTTCATTTCCTGCAGCCGCCAGAAGTTTTCTCCCAGCGTAATTTCATCAAAAAATACGGTGATGGCAAGAGCTCTGGATTTCTTTTTAAAATATTTTTCCTCGTTCCTGAACACATGCGGCTGGTTGCTGCCGATGACAAACACATCGCCGGCATGAAAGGGGCCCACATAATCGCCGGCTATCAACGTACCATGACTCTCTTTAATTACCGTCAGTTGAGTTTCGGGATGCTGATGCAGATGATTGTACAGGTGCGGCAGGTCATCTACCTGCACACGAAAGGCTTCCTCTGAGTTTTTGGAAATCCGAAACGGGACAATCTTCATTGTACTAAATTAGTTTAAAATTTTATCCCGTTACTTTTAATTGGCTAAAATAGTATCAGCTTTGGTTAAAAGCCATCAATCTAATTATCGGCCGGTACGGTAGCTTTGTGTAAAATAAATTTATATGCCGTTTGAATGGAAAGGAGTTTTTCCTGCCTTGCTTACGCCGTTTAAAGAAACGGATGAGCTGGACCTTGTTATGTTTGAAAAAAATCTGGCTGCCCAGGCAGCAGCCGGTGTGCATGGCGTCATTATCGGCGGCTCGCTGGGCGAAGCAAGCACCATCACCGAAAAAGAAAAAGAAGAACTGGTGGAGTTTGCCGTGGAATATCTCAACGAAGATATTCCTGTTATCATAAACATTACCGAAAGTACAACCAAAGATGCCATCCGCCAGGCGGAGAACGCAAAGCGATGGGGCGCCGATGGCATCATGCTGCTGCCCCCCATGCGCTACAAAACTGATGACAGGGAAACAGTGACCTACTTCAAAGCAGTTGCCCATGCCACAGATTTGCCCATCATGGTTTATAATAATCCCGTTGACTATAAAATTGAAGTGACCCTGGATATGTTTGAAGAATTGATTCAGTGCAGCAACATCACAGCCGTGAAGGAAAGCACCCGGGATGTGACTAATGTGACCAGGCTGAGAAATCGTTTCGGCGACCGCCTGAAAATTCTTTGTGGTGTGGATACGCTGGCAATGGAGGAGCTTTGCCTTGGCGCCGACGGCTGGGTGGCCGGCCTGGTGGATGCTTTTCCGAAAGAAACAGTGGCGATTTACAATTTGGTAAAAGCCGGAAAGATTGCTGAGGCCACAACAATTTACCGCTGGTTTATGCCCTTGCTGGAACTGGATATTCATCCCAAACTGGTGCAGTACATTAAGCTGGCTGCTGCACAAACCGGTATCGGCAGCGAATACGTAAGAGAGCCAAGATTAACTTTGGCCGCAGAAGAGAGAGAAAGGATTTTGAAAATTATCAGGGATGGAATTGCTACAAGGCCAGTTATTGACACAACAGGGGCATTTGTCCGTTAATTACAAATCTTCTTTAGTTTTCTGGTCATGATAAAAACCATCAACACCACAATTATTTTTTTTTCAGCGATATTTCTGACAGCATGTGGATTCTTTATTAATCCAATTGGTACTGCTATTTTTATCGCACAAGAAATAGATAACAGAGGAGTGAAAGGAGGATTGGTTGTCGATCAAAGCAATAACCATTATCTCCGCTTTAAAGATGATAATCCATTCTTCTGGCTGGGAGATACAGGATGGGAATTATTTCATCGCTTGACAAAGGATGAAATTGAAAAATACATGGAGAACAGAAAGCAAAAAGGATTTAATGTTATTCAGGCGGTGATACTTGCAGAATTCGATGGTTTGAGAAAGCCCAATCAATATGGAGAAGTTCCGTTTAGTAATATGGATCCCGGTAAACCTAATAAAAAATATTTTGAATTAGTGGATTGGACATTGAAACTGGCGAGGGAAAAGGAAATGTTCATGGGTCTGTTGCCAACATGGGGAGATAAGGTTACAAAACTCTGGGGTGAGGGACCTAAAGTATTTGACCAGAATAATGCGTATAATTATGGTTATTTCCTGGGAAACCGGTACAAATATTTCCGAAACATTATCTGGATTTTAGGTGGCGATCGTCCCCCGGTAACAGATTCCGGGGACTGGCGACCGATATGGAGAGCAATGGCCAGGGGCATTAAAAAAGGGGCAGAGCATGAAGAAGTGCTCTTCACTTATCATATTTCCGGAGGCGAGCATTCCACTTCATATGATCTGCATAATGAAGACTGGCTTGATATAAATATGATGCAAAGCGGGCATGGCAGCGGGCATGATGTTCCTGTTTGGAATTGGATTGAAAGAGACAGAAAACTGCTGCCCGTTAAACCTACCTTAGATTCTGAACCTAATTATGAAGATCATCCAGTGAATCCCTGGCCGAAATGGGACCCGGCCAGCGGGTATTTCCGCGATTATGATGTACGCAAACAAACTTACCGCTCAGTATTTGCAGGCGCCTGTGGCGTCACCTACGGGCATCATGCCGTGTGGCAGTTCTGGAGTCCGCGGGAAGAAAAAATCAATCATGCCGACCGGTACTGGACTGAAGCAATTGACCGGCCCGGTGCTTTCCAGGTGGGTTATTTAAGAAGACTGATTGAATCGAGGTCACCGCTTAACCGCATTCCCGATCAATCCATCATTGTGGAAGGCCAGGGTGATAAAGGCGAATATGCAGTTGCATTCAGGGATGCCGGTAATAAATATTGCATGGTTTATTTGCCGGTGGGTAAAAAGATGGGAGTCAATCTTTCCCTTTTACCCGCAAAGCAAATCCGTGTTTGGTGGTTTAATCCCAGAATAGGAAAAGCAGAGAAACCGGAGGTGATGAAAAAAGAAAATGTGATGCATTTTATACCGCCCACAACAGGATTTGAAAACGACTGGGTGCTGGTAATTGATGATGCGGAAACAAAATTTTCAGAACCGGGAAAATGAAAACGAGTATGTTCAAAGATGCGACAAGTCATGAGGTCAATGAAGTAATGCAACAGGCATGGAAAGCCTTTCATGTCTATCGCAAATTTTCACTGAAGCAGCGGGCCGGTTTTATGCGTACCATTGCAGCGGAAGTGGAAGCCTGCGGCGATGAACTGATACAGACTGCCATGCGGGAAACAAATTTGCCTGAAGCAAGATTAAGAAATGAAAGAGGCAGGACAATTTTTCAATTGAATCAATATGCCGATGCATGCGAAAGAGGTGAATGGCTGGAGGCAAGAATCGATACGGCAATTCCCGAAAGAAATCCCCCGAAACCCGACATCAGAAAAATGCTGATACCATTAGGGCCGGTGGTTGTTTTTGGTTCATCCAATTTTCCCTTTGCATATTCCACTGCCGGAGGCGATACGGCCTGTGCCTTTGCAGCCGGATGTCCCGTAATTGTAAAAGCGCATCCGGCACATCCGCAAACTTCACAGATGGTGGCGGACGCTATTTTAAGAGCTGCTGAAAAATGTAAAATGCCAAAGGGAATCTTTGCTCATGTGCATGGCGTTTCATATGAGGTGGGCAAGGCCCTGGTCATGCATCCGCATACCAAAGCAGTTGGATTCACCGGTTCTTATCTGGGAGGCAAACAACTATTCGACTGGGCCAACCAACGCAAGGAGCCCATTCCCGTTTTTGCAGAAATGGGAAGCGTCAACCCGGTTTTTCTTTTGCCGGAAAAATTAAAGTCATCTGCTTCAGAGATTGCAAACATGTATGCTGGCTCCATTACGCTGGGCGTTGGTCAGTTTTGCACCAACCCCGGCCTGATTATCGGAATCGAAAGCGAAGAGCTGAAAACATTTATGCATGACCTTGGCAAACTCATTCAGCAAACACCTCCCGGGCCCATGCTTCATCCCGGAATTGTAAAAGCCTACAAAGAGAAAAAAGGAAATGCTTTGCTGCAGGAAGCTGTACATCTCGTTGCTGAATCAGGTACCGAGGTAAAGGAGAATGAAGGTTTGCCCACAATAGCGACCGCCACCGGCGAAGCTTTTTTGAAAAATCCTGTTCTTCACCAGGAGGTGTTTGGCCCTTATTCCATCGTAATACGCTGCAAAAACATGATGGAGATGATTGAGCTGGCTAAACATACCGAAGGCCAGCTCACTTCTACGCTGATGGCGACTGAAAACGATATAAGAAATAATGAAGAGCTGGTGGAAGCGGTAAAAAATATTTGCGGCCGTTTTATTCTGAATGCGGTGCCAACTGGTGTGGAAGTTTGTTTGAGCATGCAGCATGGCGGGCCTTTCCCTGCCACGACGGATTCAAGATTTACCAGTGTCGGCGCCGATGGGATAAAACGATTTGCAAGACCCATTTGTTTTCAGAACTGGCCAAATAATTTATTACCGGATGAACTAAAGGATGAAAATCCGCTGGGGATATGGAGAATGATGAATAATGAACTGAAAAAATAGTTTCGCTAAAAGAAAAGGAGGGAACGAGGAAAAGAGAGAAAGCACTCAATGTCTTATCTGCCCTTTATCTCTTAGTGAAAAAAATAGTTAAACTAAAAACTGATGATTATAAGAAAGCTTGCCTTCCTTCTTTTTCCTGTTTACCTGATGGCACAAACAACTAAGCCAACAACCGGCGCAGAAAAACTGGCTGCCTGGAACAAACAAAAACAACTGCTTGCCACATCACCATATCAAGATCTTGAATGGCGATTGACCGGTCCCGACAACCGCAGCGGACGTAGCACTGATGTGGAAGGGATTACCGGCAACCCGGATATTATTTATGCAGCCATGGCCACCGGCGGTTTATGGAAAACGGAAGATGCCGGTCACACCTGGAGGCCCTTGTTTGATAAAGAAGCTACTCAGTCCATCGGCGATATTGCATTGGCCCCGTCTGATAAAAATATCTTGTACGTCGGCACCGGCGAGGCCAATATTTTCCGGGCATCACTGCCGGGTATTGGCATGTACAAATCCACCAATGCGGGAAAAAGCTTTACCCATATCGGGCTGGAAAATACAGGAACGATTGCAAGAATTATTGTTCATCCGAAAAATCCGAACATGGTATATGTGGCCGCCAGCGGCAACGAGTGGACCTACAACAAAGACCGCGGTGTGTATATGACCACCGACGGGGGTAAAACATGGAAAAAGATTTTGTTTGAATCTGAAAAAAGTGGATGTATTGATTTAGTGATGGACCCGGCTGATCCCAATACCCTTTACGCCTCTTTCTGGAACCGGATAAGAAGAAGATGGAGCGACCCCGTGCCGGAAGATGGCGATTATGTTTACAAAACCACCGACGGCGGTAAAACATGGAAGAAGATTGTAAACGGTCTGCCCGATACAAAAAATACCGGGCGCATCGGTATTGCCATTTCTCATTCCAACCCCAATGTGTTGTACGCATTTGTAGATGACCATAATAAAAAAAGAGAGCCCCGGCGCGATGAAACCGACAGCTACGAAAGAAAAGTACAGAAGGTGGTGATCGGGGGATCCATTTACCGCAGCGATGATAAAGGTGAGTCGTGGCGCAAGATGGCGGAGATACATGATTTCTTCACCCCATTTTCCGGAACCTATGGTTGGGTGTTCGGTCAGATTCGTGTTGACCCCAAAGATGAAAACGAAGTGTATGCTTTTGGTGTGTCAAAAGCCGTGAGCCGGGATGGTGGCAAGACATGGAAGAACTGGCAGGCCACCGATACTACCAGCGACTGGACGCATGGCGATAATCACGCCATGTGGTTTGACGAAGAAAATCCTGACCGCATAGTGGTGGGCAACGATGGCGGTGTAATTATTACCTATAATGGCGGCATAAAATGGAAAAACACTTTTGATAAAATTCCTACTACACAGTTTTATACGGTTACCTATGATATGGAAACGCCTTTCAATGTTTTTGGCGCCGTGCAGGATGAAGGCACTATGAGCGGAAATGTGACCAACACATTCGGACAAAAACCGGATACTGCACTGCGCCCCTGGCGCATGGCGCCCGGTGGTGAGGGCACGCAAATACAGGTTGATCCTGTCAATTCTAATATGGTTTATTCCTCCACTTACTACGGTCGGCTCATGAAAACCGATATGAGCAAAGGAAGAAGAGAAGGATTAAAAAGATTTTCCCTCTTTGATGTCGGCCGCATTGATTCGCTGCGCGGCGAATGGCTGGCGGGCACCATCATTTCAAAGTTTGACAACAAAGTAATTTATCACGGCCTGCAGCATTTATACAAATCAACCGACGCCGGCGAAACGTGGACCCGAATCAGTGAAGACCTTTCTTACAACCAAGAATCGGCTAAAGGAAATTATCCCTATCTCATCTATCACCAGGCCATCACGGCGATTGCCGAAGGTGAAAAGCCGGGTATTCTTTATGTGGCAACCGATGACGGAAGAGTATGGCTGACAAAAGATGATGGTAAAAACTGGAAAGAAATTACAAAGGGGTTGCCATTTAATAAGCATGTAATAAAAATTACAGCTTCAAAATTCAAATCTTCCCGGGTTTATCTTGCACTCAACGATCGCCGGCAGGATAATCACCTGGTGTATTTGTTTGTATCGGAAGATTACGGCGCCACCTGGAAATCCATTGCCGGCAACCTGCCCGCTTCACCTGCCAATGTGATTATCGAAGACACCGACAAAGCCAATATGCTTTTCTGCGGCACCGATATGGGAGTATATATCAGCAAAGATGCAGGCAAAACATGGAGCGCCATCAATGGAAATATTCCCGCCGCCGTTTCGGTGAATGATATGTTCATTCATCCACGGGATAAAAAACTGGTGATAGGAACGTACGGAAGGGGCGTGTATGTATTGGATGATTTATCAAAGTTGCGGTAGCAAGATTATGAGATCAGCACCTGGAATTCTGTTCAGCGTCCCTTGCGACGCTCCGTTTATCACCATCAATTCTACTCAGCAAAATGAAAACTAAGCCCATAACAAAGTCATTTCCTGACTCCCCCTTTAGGGGGCTGGGGGGGGCTCTATTTCACTGCATCGACGCTCACACATGCGGCAACCCCGTTCGTTTGGTTGCTGCCGGCGGCCCCGAACTGGAAGGAAACAACATGAGTGAAAAGCGCCAGCATTTTTTAAAAGAGTATGACTGGATACGCAAAGGCCTGATGTTTGAACCAAGAGGTCATGATATGATGAGCGGCAGTATTCTGTATCCCCCGCATGACCCGCAAAATGATTTTGCTGTTCTCTTTATTGAAACCAGCGGCTGCCTGCCCATGTGCGGGCACGGAACCATCGGCACAGTCACAATTGCAATTGAAGAAAAATTGATTACTCCAAAATCTCCGGGTACTATCAGGATGGAGACCCCGGCAGGATTGGTGAATATTGAATATAGGACAGTTAGCAGTCAGGAGTCAGGAGTCGGGAATCAGGAAAAGCTGAAGGTTTCAAGTGTAAAATTGACTAATGTACCTGCATATTTAGATAAGGAAGGGATTACAGCTGAATGTCCTGAGTTGGGCGAGCTGGTGATTGATGTGGCCTATGGCGGAAATTTTTATGCCATTGTGGATGTGCATAAAAATTTCAAAGGAGTGGAACATTATTCCGCCGACAAATTGATTGCATGGGCAAGGGAGCTGAGAAAGAATATCAATGCGAAGTATGAGTTCGTGCATCCGGAAGACCCGACCATTCGTGGATGCTCTCATATTTTGTGGTCGGGGGCGGTGATGGATAAAACATCTACTGCACGCAATGCTGTGTTTTATGGCGATAAGGCCATTGACCGCAGTCCCTGCGGTACAGGCACCAGCGCAAGAATGGCGCAGTGGTACGCCAAAGGCAAACTGAAGAAAGGGGAGAAGTTTATTCATGAAAGCATAATCGGCAGTAAATTTATCGGCACGATTGAAGAAGAGCTGGAAGTGAACGGCAAACCGGCCATAAGACCGGGTATTGAAGGCTGGGCGAAGATTTATGGATATAATACTATTAGCATTGACAAAGATGACGATCCCTACGCTTACGGTTTCCAGGTTGTATAATAGTGACTTGTCAGCTCCCGGGGTTACGTTATTTTTCCCGCCTGAGGCGCAAGGGGGGGGGAGTCATTCAACCTGGAAATAATTTCAAAAAGTAGTAGTTGAATGGTGAATAGAAATACCAGATGTACAAGAGTGCGACGCAACTATAGTTTAATAGATATTCAAAAGCTGGTAACAAAATAAAAAACCTCAGGATGAAACGAATCACGATCCTTGTTTTACTGTTCACCGCCGTAGCGGCTCAGTCGCAGCCACTGAAAGCGAAAATCAAAATTGATATTGAAAGAAGGATTGGCGGCATTGACACTTTGCTTTATGGAAATTTTGCCGAGCATCTTGGCCGGTGTATTTACGGCGGCATTTACGATCCTAAATCTTCACAGGCCGATGCCGATGGTTTCAGAACTGATGTGATCAAAGCTACCAACGATCTTGGCGTCAGCATCATTCGCTATCCCGGCGGCAATTTTGTTTCGGGGTATCATTGGGAAGATGGTATTGGCCCGAAGGCAAACCGGCCGAAGCGTAAAGACCTTGCATGGGGGGCCACTGAAACAAATGAGGTGGGCACGGATGAGTTTATGAAATTTATTTCCAAAACAAAAGCCGCTCCCTATATCTGTGTGAACCTGGGAACCGGGACGATTGAAGAAGCAAGAAACTGGGTGGAATATTGTAATGCGCCGGCGGGTCTTTATTATTCTGACTTGCGGGCAAAGAACGGTCATCCGGAACCGTACAACATTAAATACTGGGGTTTGGGCAACGAGATGGACGGTCCCTGGCAGATGGGACACAAGAATGCGGAAGACTACAGCAAGTATGCGCTGGAAGCTGCCAAACTGATGAAGTGGAGCGACGCCGGCATCAAACTGATTGCTTCGGGCAGCAGCAACTACGGCGCCGACTGGATGCACTGGAACAGAACAGTGTTGACTCAATTAAGAAATCATATTGATTACATCTCTGTTCATCAGTATGTAAATAATTCTGATTCGAATCACCGGAAATTTATGACGGCTACTTTGTTTACCGAAAAAATAATAAAGATCACCGAAGGATTGATAAACGAGGTAAGAAGCCGCTACCGGCTGAGCCGCCCCATCTATATTGCTTTTGATGAGTACAATGTGTGGTATCGTGCATGGACGGAGCAGGGACTGGAGGAACATTATAACCTGCAGGATGCGCTGGTGGTGGCGCAGTTTCTGAATTGCTTTGTCCGCAATGCCCATATTGTAAAAATGGCAAATATGGCACAACTGGTGAATGTGATTGCGCCCATGATGGTGACAAACGATAAACTCTGGATGCAGACAATTTATTATCCGCTGCAACTGTTCGGTACCAATTGTTATGGCGAAGCCGTATCGGCATTTGTGGCGGGCGACACTTATGATGTGGGGGATCAGAAAGGGGTTTCGTATCTCGATGTTTCATCGGCATACGATACTGTAAAAGGGGAACTGGTAATAAACGTGGTGAACCGGAGCGAGGATAAAGCAGTGGAGACAACGATCCAGAACCAGTTTGGCATGTTGGCTGATAAGGCGGAAGTGGCCGAAGTGAATTCTAAAAACATATATGATGAGAATGATGAGAAAGAGCAGAAGGTGAAAACAGTAAGTAAACAAATAAGTTTAAAAGGGAATGAGTTCATATATTCATTCCCGGCTCATTCATTTACGCAGATAAAGATTAAAGTGAAACTATAAAGTATATGAAGCAGTATGTGATTATTGCCCAGGATGGTAAATAAAAGCTGGTTCCATGAAAAAAACAACTTCTCTTTTAACCGCCATTACAATTGTCGTAAACAGTTTTTCGCAAAGCGGTTTGCAGAAAATTGAACCCGTGAATTTTTCGCAGGTAAATATTACCGACAGTTTCTGGAAACCGAAGATTGATAAAGTAGCGACAAATACACTGGCGGCCTGTATCTATCAGACCGAAGTGGCTACGCCACGCATCCGCAATTTTGAAAAAGTGGCACGGGGCAAGGGCGAACCGCATGAGGGAATATTTTATGACGACAGCGATGTGTTTAAGGCGCTGGAGGCAATGGCGTATTCGCTGAAAACGCACCCTAATGCGGATATGGAAAAAAAATGCGACGAGTGGATTGATAAAATTGCGGCGGCACAACAGCCCGATGGGTATTTAAATACCTGGTACACGTTAAAAGGTTTGCAGGATCGCTACACCGACATGAGCATGCATGAAGATTACAACGCAGGCCACATGATTGAAGCCGGGGTTGCTTACTACAATGCAACCGGCAAGCGGAAACTGCTTGATGTGTGTATCAAATGGGCTGACCATTTCGATAGTTTGTTTGGTCCGGGCAAGCAGCATTGGGTTACCGGTCACCAGGAACTGGAACTGGCATTGGTGAAATTGTTTAAAGTGACAAAGAATGAAAAATACCTAAAACTGGCCGACTGGTTGCTAAGTGAAAGAGGTAAGAAGCTGGCGAAGGGTTATACCTGGACGGATTGGAAAGATACTGCTTATGCACAGGATGTTTTGCCGGTGAAAGAACAAACTCAAATTACCGGTCATGCAGTTCGTGCCATGTATATGTACACCGGTGCGGCGGATGTAGCTGCGCAAACCGGTGATGTGGATTACATGAAAGCCATGCGTACCGTGTGGGAAGACGTAGTCTATCGAAATATGTATATCACGGGCGGTATCGGTTCAGCTGGAAGCAATGAAGGATTTACGGTGGATTATGATTTGCCCAATGAGCAGGCTTACTGCGAGACATGCGCCAGCGTGGGCATGGTATTCTGGAACCAGCGCATGAATGCACTTACCGGAAGCGCTGAATATATTGATGTGCTTGAAAGAAGCCTGTACAATGGGGCGCTGGATGGATTGAGTTTAAGCGGCGACCGTTTTTTTTACGGCAACCCGCTGGCAAGCCGTGGCCAGCATTACCGGCGGGAATGGTTTGGCACGGCCTGCTGCCCGGCAAACATTGCCAGGCTGGTGGCTTCACTTGGGAATTATATTTATGCAAAAAGCGATGAAGCAATTTATGTGAATCTGTTTGTGGGGAGTAATACAACCATTCCGCTGAAGAGCGGAAATGTAAATGTAAAGATGGAGACAAATTATCCGTGGGAGGGGAAGGTGAAGTTGATGATTGACCCGGGTAAAAAGTCAAATTTCAAAATTTACTTCCGATTGCCCGGATGGTATTTTGACAAAGTTGTTCCGGGAGACCTATACACCGCCGGTGGAGATGATGGTGTGCCTGACCATTATAGTTTTATTTTAAATGGTAAAGCAATTACAAATAAATATGATAACGGGTATGCTATTGTCGAGTCAGAATGGAAAAAAGGAGATATTCTGGAGTTTGAATTTCCGATGGAAGTAAAATTGATTAAAGCACGGGCTGAATTAAAACAAAACAACAACCGCATCGCCATTCAGCGTGGCCCGATTGTATATTGCATTGAAGGCGCCGACAATAATGGCAAAGCATGGAATATTATCATACCTGAAAACACAAGATTTGAAACGATAGATTATAAAGTATTGGATGAACCGGTAAAAGCTCTGACAGCCGAAGTGCCGGTTGTAACAGTTAGTGAAGATGGATTGTCATTAAAAACAGAAAAGAAAAAAATCATTGCTATACCTTATTACGCCTGGGGCAACCGCGGCCGGAATGAAATGCAGGTATGGCTGCCGGTAAAAATTTCGGATGTAAAACTGAATTACTGAAATGGAGCTGCTTCAATACCTGGTTGATACATTCCGCTATAATGACTACGCCAATAAACTGGTGCTGGCAAAAATCAAGGAACTTCCGGATAAAAAGGAAGCCATCCGTTTATTCAGCCATCTTATCAACTCACAGGTAAAATGGCTGAGGCGGATACAGGTTTATCCCAACGACCCGGGGCTTGACTGGTGGGAGCCAGTGTACCCCGCAGAAGAACTGGAAACCCGCTGGACGGGAAGCCTGGATGCATGGATTGAATTTATCAGCAAGTTCAGCGAAGAACAGTTGAATGAAGAAAGAAAATTCATCGGCTATGACGGCGGTCATTGGGCCGCAACGGTGAAAGACATTGCGCTGCAGTTGAATTATCACTCCATCCATCACCGGGCGCAGATACAGACCCTGATACGGCAGCAGGGTATGGAGCCGGCCTTTGTGGATTATATCGGCACCAAGTATAAAAAGCTTACTTGATATATTTTAAAACAAAAAATAATGAACGGAAAATCGGTATTACTGGCACTCGTTCTTTTTTCAGCATGTAAGCTGATGCCGAAAAAGGAAGAAGAAAAAGCAGCTAGTGCTGCAAAGACAGGCTTTGAACAGAAATTTTATGGACTGTCCGGCGCCGATTCTGTTTTTGAATACATTTTGACCAATGCAAACGGTATGGTAGTAAAAATTATTAACTACGGCGCCACGGTCACGCATATTATGGTTCCCGATAAAAACGGGCAATTGGGTGATGTGGTGCTGGGGTTTGATTCCTTAAGCGGTTACCAGCAACCCGCCAATCCTTATTTTGGCTGCATCGTAGGGCGCTATGCCAACCGGATAGCCAATGCCCGGTTTACGCTGGAAGGAAAAGAATATAAACTGGCTGCAAACAACAATGGTAATTCTTTGCACGGCGGGCTGAAAGGTTTTGATAAAGTAACCTGGACATTGAAAGGAAAAGAAATCAATGACGAACACAGCACACTCGGTTTTCAGTATCACAGCAGGGATGGAGAAGAAGGATACCCGGGCAATATGGAAATTACGGTTGCTTACACTTTGCTTCCTACCAACGAATTGAAAATAGATTATATCGCCACTACCGATAAACCCACACCGGTAAACCTGACCAATCATTGTTATTTCAATCTTTCTGCCGGGAAAGACTCAACCATTCTTGACCATGAGCTGATGCTGAAGGCGGATAAATACACACCGGTGAATGACAAACTGATTCCAACAGGTAAGATTGAAAATGTGAAAGGAACGCCGATGGATTTCAACACACCAAAAAAAATAGGGAATGACATTGCGCAGGTCAGCGGGGGATATGACCACAACTGGGTATTGACACGAAGCAGCAATGGCCCGGAACGCATCGGCTCATTGTATCATGCCGCCAGCGGACGATTAATGGAAGTGTTCACTACGCAGCCGGGTATCCAGTTTTACAGCGGAAATTTCCTGGATGGCAGTTTGAAAAATACAAAGGGGGAGATGAAGTATGTAAAGCATGCCGGGCTTTGCCTGGAAACGCAGCATTTTCCCGATTCACCCAATCAGCCCGGTTTTCCATCAACAATTCTGAAACCGGGAGAAACTTATCATCATACAACTGTGTATAAGTTTTCGGTGAGGTGATGAGTGATAAGGGAGGCACACTCGTTAAAATGTATTTAAATGAAAAGAATATTTTTACTATTTGGGTTTTTTTTCTTTTTGCTGTTTGGGTTTTCCCAGCAAAAAATCTGGTCAACGGAAAAAGCCAATGCCTGGTATAAAAAACAGGGCTGGCTGGTAGGGGCCAATTTTTTACCCAGCTCGGCCATCAACCAGCTGGAGATGTGGCAGGCTGACACATATGACCCTGCAACCATTGACAGGGAATTAGGCTGGGCTGCATCCATTGGTATGAATCTGATGCGGGTGTATCTGCATGACCTTGCGTGGAAAGCGGATGCAGCCGGTTTTAAAAAAAGAATGGAGGATTTTTTAAGCATTGCCCAAAAACATAACATAAAAATTCTCTTCTGCATTTTTGATGATTGCTGGAATCCCGATGCAAAGATTGGCAAACAGCCAGAACCCAAACCCGGCATTCACAACAGCGGCTGGATGCGCAGCCCCAATAAAAGCACACATGATGATTCCACCCAATGGAATTACCTGGAACAATATGTAAAAGACATACTCAGCACTTTTAAAAATGACAACCGCATCCTGCTGTGGGACCTCTACAATGAGCCGGGCAACAGCGGCTATCATCTCACTTCGCTTCCCCTGCTGAAAAAAATATTTGAATGGGCATGGTCTGTGCGGCCCTCGCAACCATTGACGGCCGGCGCCTGGTACGACAACAAAACACTGAATGAATTTCAACTGGCCAGTTCCGATGTCATCACTTTTCACAATTACAACAATGCCGCCAGTCTTGAAAAACAAATCAGCGAATTGCAAGAGTCCGGACGGCCGGTCATCTGCACTGAATACATGGCGCGGACAAGAGACAGCAGGTTTCAATCGCACCTGTCCATTTTTAAAAAATACAATGTAGGCGCCATCAATTGGGGACTGGTGGCTGGCAAAAGCAACACCATTTATCAGTGGGATACCCCTGTACCCGACGGCAGCGAACCAGCGATATGGTTTCATGATATCTTCAGAAAAGACGGCACGCCGTATGACCCCGAAGAAATTGCAGTGATTAAAAAACTTACCGGTAAAGAATGAAGAAAACCTTCACATCTGCTTTGATTCTTGCAGCTGCTGTTTGCTGCGCTCAATCCTACGTACCTGAAAAAAGCAATACACTGGTAAAAGCGCCACCGGCCATTCCAATAAAAGCTTATGCATTTAACCTGAAAGAAGTAAAACTTCTGAACAGCCCTTTCAAACATGCCCTGTCGCTTGACAGTGCTTATTTGCTTTCGTTAAAACCCGACCGCCTGCTACATCGTTTTCATAAACATGCCGGATTGCCAACGAAAGATTCTGTTTACCGTGGATGGGAGAGTGAAGGCTTGTCGGGTCACACGCTGGGTCATTTCCTGTCGGCCGCTTCCCTGATGTATGTGTCAACAGGGAATGAAGAATTTAAAAAGCGTGTTGCATATATTATAGATGAACTGGAACGCTGCCAGCAGGCAAGAAAGACCGGCTATATTGGCGCCATTCCCAATGAAGATTCCATTTTTGGCAAAGTGGCAAGAGGGGAAATCAAATCTTCAGGGTTTGATTTGAACGGGGGTTGGAGCCCCTGGTACACGGTGCATAAAGTAATGGCCGGGCTTTGCGATGCTTATTTGTATTGCGGTAATAAAAAAGCATTGGATGTGGTGACGAAGCTGGCCGATTGGGTTTATACTACTGTCAATCATCTTGATGACTCCACACGATTGAAAATGCTGAACTGCGAATGGGGCGGTATGAATGAGGTACTGGCCAATATTTATTCATTTACCGGCAATAAAAAATATCTTGACCTTTCGTATAAATTTTATGATGAATTTGTAATGGGTCAGCTGGCTAAACTCATTGACCCCTTGCCCGGCAAGCACAGCAACACCAATGTGCCCAAAGCTATCGGCAGCGCCCGGCAATATGAACTGACCGGCCAAGAACGGGATAAAACCATTGCCGCTTTCTTTTGGGAAAGCATGGTACATCATCATAGTTATGTTATTGGAGGAAACAGTAACTATGAATATTGCGGGGCCAGAGATTCGCTAAGCGAAAGACTGAGCGATAATACCTGCGAGACCTGTAATACCTACAATATGCTGAAGCTGACAAGGCATTTGTTTGCCTGGCAGCCCTCGGGAGAGCTGATGGACTTTTATGAACGGGCTTTGAACAATCATATACTTGCTTCGCAACATCCTGAGAGCGGTATGATGACTTATTTTGTGCCGCTGCGCATGGGTACAAAAAAAGAATTCAGCCGCCCGTTCAGCAGTTTTACCTGTTGCGTGGGCAGTGGTATGGAAAATCATGCAAAGTATGCGGAGCAGATTTACAGTCATGGCGAAAATGGGGAACTCTTTATTAACCTGTTTATTCCTTCCGATGTCAGTTGGAAGCAGCAGGGAATTGTTTTGCGGCAGGAAACAAATTTTCCGGAAAGCAATTTCACCAACCTGATTTACGAAGGGGATGTAAGCCGTACCATGACACTGTTTATCCGCAAACCTTCCTGGAGCCGCGGCCGGGTAAGATTTTTTATGAACGGAAGAGAAAACTTCAACATAAAATCTTTCGACGGCAATTTTGAGTTTGACCGCATGGATGGCTACATACCACTCCGGGTGGCGATGAAGAAAGGTGATAAACTGGAAATCAGATTCCCGATGCAACTTTATACCGAAGCCATGCCGGATAATCCGAACCGTATTGCTTTTAAGTACGGGCCGCTTGTGTTAGCTGGTGTGCTGGGAAAAGATATGCCCGACCCGGTGTATGGCACTCCTGTTTTACTTACCGATAATAAAAATATCAGCGACTGGATAAAACCGGCCGGTAAGCCGCTGGAGTTTGAAATGCAGGGTGTGGGAAAGCCATTTGATGTAAAGCTGATTCCATTTTATAAAGTGTATGACCAGTATTACAGTGTGTACTGGGATTATTTTACCAATGCTGACTGGGCGGCGAGACAAGCAGAATATGAGGCTGAGAAGAAAAGACAACAGGAGATTGAAGCGAAGACGATTGATTATTTCCGCATCGGTGAGATGCAGCCCGAACGTGACCATAACCTGCAGGCAAGTGAAAGAAGTTATGTGAGTGATGCCATCGGCAGAATGGGAAGGGAAGCCAGGAGGGATAATTATTTTTCTTTTGAAATGAAAACAAACCAAGCTATTGGCAGCAATTTGTTATTGACATATATTGGCGACGATAAAGACCGCAGGTTTGATATACTGGTGGAAGGGGTAAAGATTGCCACTGTTGAATGGCACGGCGGCAAGACGGGGAAGTTTTATGATGTGGAGTATAAAATTCCGGATGAATTGCTGAAAGGCAAAGAAAAAATCACTGTCCGTATTGAGGCAAATTATGGAAAGACAGCAGGGAGAGTGTTTGGAGTGAGGATTATTAAACTTTAACTCACTCCCAAAAGAGGAGTTTGCCACGCACAGCCCTTGCAATAATCAATGTTGAATATTCATTGCTTGTCGCCCGACGTGTAGTTTTTTTTCAGCATGGGAATAGAAAGTTTAATGTGAACAGGCAGGCAGCGCCCCGGAGGGGCGCCCCGATAATAATCGGGATTAGTAGCTTCGGGTGAAGCCCGGAGAGAGGTTGCGGGTAAGTAAAACGAACCCCGGAGGAGTTCAGCATTTTTCGACTCAGGGAATCGTTGAATAACGTAAGGATGCCCGAAATTTGCTGCATAGAATTGTTGCAGCGGAACGGAGCGTCGCAACAAAAGTTTCATAGTAGCCCCGAACAGTCGGGGCAGCTGACCAACAAAAAATATTTATCACAAATCCATGGCTAAAGCAATCATAATCGGCGGAGGAATCATCGGGCTGAGCTCAGCGTTTTACTTGAAACAATCGGATTGGGAGGTGACGGTGCTTGACAAAGGCGATTTTTCAGACAACTGCTCATACGGCAATGCAGGCTATATCTGCCCGAGTCATTTTATTCCGCTGGCTACGCCGGGCATTGTATTGAAAGGATTGAAGTGGATGTGGAATTCAAAAAGTCCTTTTTATGTGCAGCCGCGGCTCGACTGGAACCTGATAAGCTGGGGATGGAAATTTATGCGGGTGGCAACGGCAAAGCATGTGGAAGAATCGGCGGTGCCGCTGCGTGACATTGCATTGCTGAGCCAGCGGGAATATGAAAGCTGGCTGAAGATTCCGGGATTTGATTTTGCCTATGAACATAAAGGACTGCTGGAAATTTTTCAGACCCATGAAGGTGCTGAACATGCAAAACATACCTGCGAGAGGGCGCATGAATTAGGATTGACCGATACGGTGATGCTGACACCCGGTGAACTGAAGCAACTGGAACCGCAAACAACCATAAATGCAAAAGGGGCCGTGTGGTTTAAATGCGATGCACATTGCTATCCGAACAAGCTGATGGCAAACCTGATTGACTGGCTGCGGAATAATAGTGTGCAGCTGGTAAGTAATGCTGAAGTGACAGGATTTGAAAAGAACAGCAGCCATTTTTCAAAAGTGATAGCGGGTGAAAAGGTTTTTGAAGCCGATGAAGTTGTACTTGCATCGGGATCGTGGGCAAGGCAGACGGCACGACTGATGGATTTGAAAATTCCGCTGATGCCGGGCCGTGGTTATTCAGTCACGCTGGAAAATTCTCCTTACAAAGTAAACTATCCTTCGGTACTGGTAGAAGGCCGGGTAGCCATCACACCGATGAACGGAAACAAAATACGCTTTGGCGGCACTATGGAAATCACTTCGCATAAAACACCGCCGCGGATGAGCCGGGTGCAGGGCATTCTGGATGCGGTAAAACGCTACTACCCTGAATTTGATGTGCCGTTGCCTTCGAAAGAAAATACCTGGTATGGGTACCGGCCCTGCTCGGCCGACGGGTTGCCATACATTGGCAGAATAAAAAAATATTCCAACGTTACGGTTGCCACCGGCCATGCCATGCTGGGGCTGAGCCTGGGTGCAGGCACAGGTAAACTGGTGGATGAAATAGTGAATAATAAACCGGGCAGTATGGATATAAGACCTTTTGCTGTAGAGCGGTTTAGTTAAATCGGTGTTCTTCGGTGCAATCAGTGGCTGAAAAACCCGCCGGACTTATTACTTTTACGGGCATTAAACGTTAATCAGACCGAGTGATATGGATTTTGTTTCTACCCGCATACCTTACCGCCAGACAGGATACTTCAATAGAATTGTACTGGACTACATTGACCATGCTGAGGCATTGAAAGTTTTTTACCGTTACCCGGTTACACTGCAGGGTATTCGCACAGCCATTGAAGAAAGGAATAATTTTTCGTACAACCGCGCCGTGCTGGTACAGGAACTGAAAAAGCAGTACGGGGCTGTGCCCGTTTCTGAAAAGACGAAGCAAAATATTGAAGCCCTTGCTGCAGCCAATTGTTTTACCCTCACCACTGCACATCAGAACAATATCTTCACCGGGCCGCTGTATTTTATTTATAAAATTCTCCACACTATCAAACTGGCAGATTACTGCAATGAAAATTTACCGGGTCACAGGTTTGTACCGGTATTTTATATCGGTGCGGAAGATGCCGACCTGGAAGAACTGAATCATATTTATCTCGGCGGAGAAAAGTTGTTGTGGCAAACAAAACAGACAGGAGCTGTGGGACGAATGAAGATTGACAAAGACCTCATCAACCTGGTTGGGCAGATGGAAGGTCAGCTTTCCGTATTGTCGTTTGGCAATGAGTTAATCACCCTGGTAAAAGACTGTTACAGGTCAGGCGATACCATTTCTTCTGCCACTTTTAAATTGGTAAATGCCCTGTTTGGTGAATATGGGCTTGTGGTGCTGCTGCCCGACAATGCAGAACTGAAGCGGCAGATGATTCCTGTGTTTAAAGATGATTTGCTGAACCAAACGGCTTCGGATATTGTTGAAAAAACTGCGGTGAGCCTGGATAATGCGGGTTATAAAGTGCAGGTGAACCCAAGGGAAATTAATTTGTTCTACCTGGAAGATGATAAAAGAGAAAGAATAACAAGACAAGGCGCAAAGTACAAGGTACAAGGCACAGGTATAAGCTTCACGCAGGAAGAATTGATGGATGAATTAACCGGGCATCCTGAGCGTTTCAGCCCGAATGTCGTGTTGCGGGGGCTTTACCAGGAAACAGTTTTGCCCAATCTTGCCTTTATCGGCGGCGGGGGAGAGCTGGCATACTGGCTGCAGTTGAAAGAATTGTTCACTCATTATGAGGTTCCTTACCCGGTACTGGTGCTGCGCAATTCTTTTTTAGTAGTGGAAAAGAAATGGCAGGAAAAAATTGCAAAGCTGGAATTCAGTATGGAAGATTTCTTTATGCAGGAAGAGGAAATTCTCAATCGCCTGGTGCTGCGTGAAAGGGGAAAGGATGTAAAACTGAACGGTTCGCTGCAGCAGCTGGAAAAACTCTATGAAAGTTTTAAGAAACAGGCCGCTTCGGTGGATAGTACACTGGAAAAACATGTGGAAGCGCTGAAGATGAAAACCGTTCACCGCCTGCAGGAGCTGGAAAAGAAAATGCTGCGGGCAGAGAAAAGAAAATTCACCGACCAGCAGCGGCAGATTCATACTATCAAGTCATATTTATTTCCGGCCAATGGCTTGCAGGAGCGGTATGATAACTGCAGTTATTTCTATGCAAAGTGGGGGAGGGAATTTATTCAGAAATTGTATGAGCATTCGCCGGGTTTGGAGCAGGAGTTTGTGGTGCTGCAGGAAAAATAGCCGGACAAATTAGTTGCCATAGTCCGGTAATATTTTTATCCCCGTATTGTCCCGTAGGGATCCCGGTCACAACCGGGAGTGGGTAGAGTAAGTTAAAAATGATGATTCATGTATTCCATCGGTACGCCGGGTGCTTGTTCTCCCGGCACCAAACGTTCCTACGAAATGTCAATAAAACACTTTGTATTTTCTCTACCCGCCTTTCGTTCCTACGGAACATAATTAGCCTTGCTTTTTCTTCAAACTCAGCCTTGTTATTGAGTTGCAGAAAAATAATATTACTATGCTCAGGTTCATATATAAACTTCAGGAACCTGCTTCAAGGAAATTACCGGAGTATTGAGTTGAATAGTTTATTCCTTTTTAATGCCGATTTTAAAAACTGTACTGCTGCCATCATCATTATCAGCAACCAGTGCCAGATGAATTTCATCACCGGTTTCCCTTATTACAGTAGCGGATTCAATCTTTTGCCCGGCGAAGCGGCTATCTGTTTTTTCCAGGTCAATCACCCGGTCGGGGCTGAAGGTTGTGTTTTTCAGCTTTTTTGAAGCGTTGTCGATAATCCAGAGATAACTTTTACCGATAGCTCCATCTTCATGGCTGCTGCGTGTGTCTTCTGTTGAAACACACATTATCAACTTATCGCTAAACCCAGCGTAGCATAAACCAGAGACGCCGCTGAACGCAGCCGTATCTTGCAGAAGCTGAATTGGGGTGATGGAAATATGAAAACTGTCGTCTTCATTCCAAAGCAGGTTTTGGGCAGCTATAAGATGATTATACGGATAACTTTTATTTCCCCGGTTTGATAAAAACAAGGAACCGGCAACAAAGCAAGCACCCTCAATATTCACTTGCTCAATTCCGGAGTTTTTTAGTTGTGAAAAGAATGATTGCAGTGGAATGCTGTCTACCTTCTTTGTTCCGAAATAATACTTCAGTGCAAAATGTCTGTGGGGAAACAGTGAACCAGAGCCAAAAAGAAAGAGTGTAGTACCGGTATCAGTCGCAGAATAAGCAGCGGCTTCCAGGTCGGGTTTGATTTCCCTTGGAATCCTTCTGCCTGCGTATGAAATTAACGGGATTGAATCAAGAATATTGAGATGGGTGTCCAGTATCAGCAGGCCGGGAGCATCATCGCCCATCACGTAAAGTTTTCCATTAATAAAATCGATGGCGGATGCAGAAGGGTAGGTGGGCAGTTTTTTGATGCGTGTTGCAGATGGCTTATCCTTTCCTGTACAGGAAGCTATGAAAAACGTAAATAAGATGTGTAAGGAATAGATTATTCCTGGCTTACAGTAAATCTTTTCAACCCTGGAAATCATGGTTCCTAATCAAACTTATTTTCCCAGCCCTCCCGCTTCAGCTTTTCCACCTTATCAATTACTTCATTGCTGAGGGAGTTTTTGTAGTCGGCTACTTTTTTGGAAACGGCTTCGTCGGCGGTGCCGATAATTTCGGCGGCAAGTATGCCGGCATTTTTTGCGGCATTCAGTGCCACGGTGGCCACCGGCACCCCGTTGGGCATTTGTAAAATGGAAAGCACCGAATCCCAGCCGTCAATGCTGTTGGATGATTTGATGGGAACACCAATGACAGGTAAGGATGTGATGGAAGCCACCATACCCGGCAGATGTGCAGCACCGCCGGCGCCGGCAATGATTACTTTGAGTCCTCTGTCTTTTGCTTTTTGTGCATACTCCAACATGCGCAGCGGGGTGCGGTGTGCTGAAACTACCGTTACTTCATGCGGAATGCCGAACTGACTGAGTATATCAGCAGCAGCCTGCATGATGTTTAAATCGCTGTCGCTGCCCATGATGATGCCGACTAGAGGATTCATTTGTTTATCGTTTATCGTTTTTGGTTTATCGTTGGGAGATATCCCTGTTTTTAAATTTCAGACCTTTTATTTTGGTTCCGTTAAGATAGATAACGAAGTTGGCAATTTTCTTTGTTATCTTATCAGAGTCTTCATACAGTTCATTAAATTCAGCTTTATTTGTATAACCATCATCCAACGCCCTGTATAATTGGGATTTGAGTTCTCCGGATTCTCCTTTTGAAACGCTCAGTGAGTTCAGGAATTCCAGCCGGCTATTACGTTCAAAACCCTCAGCTATATTATCCATAATTGGGCCGGCAGCTGCTTTCATTTGATCTGCAAACCGGTAGTCATGATTTTCTTTTAGCTTATTAGCGAGGTTGGAAATTTTTTGATAAAGTTTTCTCGCAAGCTGCCATATCTCCAAATCTTCAAACTGGTTAATTGTAGCCATAGTAAAGAATTTGCAAAGCGAATTTAACTATAAACTAAAAACCATAAACGATAAATTACTTTACTAATTCCCCCTTCAGCCGCAGCAACTCCGTTTCCGCCAGCTTGGTATTGTACCGGGCAGCAATCAGGCGGTTGTAGGCATCTTCAAGACTCTTTTGCGCTTCACGTAACTGGAGAAATGTGGCTTGCCCGAGACGGTATGATTCCAGAATGATGTTTACATTTTCCCTGGCCAGCAGAATATTTGATTCTTCCAGCTCAAGGGTCTGCCTTTGCAGTTCATAATCCTGGAATGCATTAAGCACACCGAGATTCAGCAACGATTTTTGATTTTCAAAAATCAACTGCTGGTACTGTACATTCAGTTCGGCCTGCCTGATTAGCCGGTGGGTATTTCGGTTGTTCAAAATAGGGATGGAGGCGGAAAGACCGAAATTGTACCCACGGTTACGGTTAAACAGCGGCAGCGCCGGGTTCAGTGTAATGTCATTGTTGGTGCGGTTGAGATTGAATGCCGAGTTGAATGTGAGCACCGGGAAGCGTTCAGCTTTTCTTTCCCTCACTGTAAGACTGGCAATTTCAATATTTTTTTTCAGGTATTGCAAAACAGTATTGCTGTTATCGAGGTTGTTCTTTATTTCGTCAAGGGTAAGCTGGTTGTTGATGGGAATAGAATCATTGACATCATAGTTGACACCCATAGCCACATTCATACTTTGGTTCAGGGTTTCTTTCAGTTGCTGAATGAGAGTGAGCTGCCTTAGCCGGGCCGATTTCTGGGCGTTCAGGTCCACCTGGCTTTGGAGCACATCGGGTTTGGCGCCTACGCCAATCTCCAGTTTGCGCTGCGAAAGGTCAACACGGGTCTGGCTGATGCTCATCTGCTCTTCAATGGCTTTCAGTTGCTGTTTCTGCCGTACAATATCATAATAGGTATTGATAACATCGGCTACGGTGTTAATTACCTGGTCTTTGATGCCGAGTTCACCCAGCTTAACAAGCACTTCGGCTTTATCTCTTGTTACAAACATTTTTCCGCCGTCGAACAATGTCCAGCTGAGGGTGAGTGAAGAAACGAGGTTGTTGGTTTTTACATCGCCTTCCCGCTTGGTGCCGTTGGCAAATTCCTGTTTCTGGTTATTGCGGTTCCAGGTGGAGCCGATGTTGCCGTTTAATCTTGGAAGAAAAATTGCATTACGGTAAGAGTTATCCAGCGCCGCCACTGCCGAATCATTTTTTGAAAGTTGAATCTCGTAATTGTTTTGCAGCGCTGTGGCGATGGCTTCTTCAAGCGTTAATAGTTTTTGGGAATGAACGGTTGAAGAAATAAATAAGGCTCCCAAAAAGATAATAATTGCCATGGAGGCACGGAAATACACGGAAATATGAATTGGCAGCCTTTTGCACCAATTGTTAACCGTACGTATGGCACTAAAAACACCCGATGCCGAATAGCGAATAAAACGATGATCGGTCACCGACGCTTCGATCGGGATGCCGGTCAAAGACAATAAATGTTTCGGTTCCGACACGTAAGTCGTCGGAACATATATCGCCGGCAAACGTCGCAACTTAAGTATCATAATAGTAATAAAGCTGGTTACATAATTCTCCACCTTACAACATACCAAAGAGCATTGTTGAAAAAGCGGTATTGGTTTATAAAAAAAATCAATCATGTGCTTCCTTCAATTCAGCCACAGCCAGTTCGGTGTCGAGGTTGCTGATTTTCTTTTTTGAAGAAAGGTATGAATACAAAGCAGGCACCACATACAAAGTAAGTATGAGGGCAAAGAGCATTCCGCCTACGATGACGATGCCCAGTGGCACGCGGCTTTTGCCGGCCGAACCGAAGGCCAACGCAATAGGCAATGCGCCGAGTGTAGTGGCAAGGGTTGTCATCAATATGGGCCGCAACCGGGCTACGGCGGCATCAATGGCCGCAGGAATTTTCCTTTCGCCGCGGCGTCGTTTCTGGTTGGCAAATTCCACAATCAGGATTCCGTTTTTAGTGACCAGGCCAATGAGCATGATGATGCCGATTTGTGAAAAGATATTCAGCGTTTGATCCAATAGCCACATGCTGAGCACAGCACCTGCTAATGCCAGCGGCACGGTAATCATAATGATAATCGGATCAATAAAACTTTCGAACTGTGCAGACAATACAAGAAAAATAAGCACCAGCGCAAGTAAAAATGCAAATGCCGTATTAGATGAACTTTCGGCAAAATCACGTGATGCGCCGGCCAGCGATGTATTGAAAGTATCATCGAGTACCTTATTGGCAATTTTTTCCATTTCGGCAATTCCTTCACCAATGGTTTTCCCGGGAGCAAGACCCGCCTGTATGGTTGCACTTTTAAACCGGTTGAAGTGATAAATATTCGGCGGGTTGGCCATTTCCACCATATTCACCAGGTTATCGAGCTGAATGAGTTCGCCGCGGTTGTTGCGTACAAAAAATCCTTTCAGGTCGAGCGGATCATCACGGTCCTGCCGGTCCACCTGCGCTATCACCTGGTATTGTTTTCCATTCATGATAAAATAGCCGAAGCGGCGGCCACTGAGCGCCAGCTGCAGCGTGGTGGAAATATCCATTACCGACACACCCAGTTCATTTGCCTTCAGGCGGTCAATGGTAATCTGCAATTCAGGCTGGTTGAATTTCAGGTTTACATCAAAACCCTGGAAGGTTGGGTTTTTTCTTACTTCTTCAAGAAAGAGGGGAACCTTTTCTTTTATCTTGTCAAAATTGAGATGCTGAATGACGAACTGTACGGGGAAAGCGCCACGGCCACCAAGGCCAACTGAAATGGTTTGTTCCTGGTTGGCAAATACCCTCACATTGGAGTACCGGCGAAACATGCGGCTCATCTGTTGGGCAATTTCATCCTGGCTTCTCTTTCTTTGCGAAGCATCCACCAGGCCCATGCTGATGAATGCAGCATTGCTGCCACCCCCGCCAAAACCGGGGGCAAACGTGAGCACAACATATTTTTCCGGGATGGAGTCAAGAAGGGTTTGTGTAATTTCATAAGCCACCCGGTCGGTATAATCAAAGTCGGCGCCTTCGGGCCCTGTAATGCTGGTGCGTACCCGGTTGCGGTCTTCCATCGGCGCCAGCTCCGATGGAAGCTGCCGGCCGACAAAAAATATTATTGCAATGCAGCCCAGGGCAATGACCCAAGCCATCCACCGCAGGCGCATAAATCCACTTAATGTTGTTTTATACAGGTTTTCAAGACCTGTAAAGAATGGCTCCGTGACGCGGTAAAACCAGGAATGCTTATGCGGATCTTTCTTTGTCAAATAAATATTCAGCACCGGTGTGAGTGAAAGGGAAACAAATGCCGAAATGAGCACAGCCCCGGCCAGCACAATGCCAAATTCACGAAAGAGTCTTCCCACAAAACCCTCGAGGAAAATAATGGGCAGAAATACAATGGCCAGTGTGAGTGAAGTGGCGATAACGGCAAAATAAATTTCTTTGGAGCCTTCGAGCGCCGCCCGGTGCTTGTTCATGCCCTGCTCCATTTTTTTAAAAATGTTCTCTGTCACCACGATGCCATCGTCAACTACCAGTCCGGTGGCAAGTACAATGGCCAGCAGCGTAAGCACATTGATGGAAAAACCCATCAGGTACATGATGAAAAAGGCGCCGATGAGCGAAACAGGAATATCAATCAGCGGCCGGAAGGCAATTATCGCTTCGCGGAAAAAAAGAAAAATGATAAGCACCACCAGGCAGATGGCTATCAACAGCGTTTCTTTTACTTCACCGATGGCATTGCGGACAAACTGAGTACGGTCGTAGCCCACTTCGAGGATGATGTCGGCTGGCATATCCTTTTTTATTTCATTAATGCGCCGGTACACTTCATCTACTATTTCAATCTGGTTGCTGCCGGGCTGGGCCACTACACCCAAATTAACAGAGGGCACATTGTTTTTACGGGAAACCTGTTCTTCATTATCAGGTCCGAGCTCGGCAAAGCCAACATCTTTGAAGCGGACAACCCCATTATTATCCTGGCGCAAGATCAGGTTGTTGAAATCAACTGCTGTAGTCAGTTTGCCAAAAGTTTTTACGATCAGCTGCGTAGTATTGCCTCTTATTTTTCCGCCGGGCAGTTCTATATTTTCCCGGTCAAGGGCATTCCTGATGTCGGCAATGGTAAGCCGGTATGCAGCCAGCTTAGCCGGGTCAATCCATAGCCGCATGGCATAGCGGCGGCCAAAAACATTTACACCACTTACACCGGGTATGGTTTGCAATCGTTCCTGTACTACGTTTTCGGCGTAATCGGTAAGTTCCATCAGTCCCTTGCCCGCACTTTGAATTTGCAAAAAAACAATCGGGTCAGAATCCGAGTCGGCCTTGCTTACGATAGGCGGGGCATCAATATCCTGCGGCAGCTGGCCTTGTGCCTGCGACACTTTATCCCGCACATCATTGGCGGCACGTTCCAGGTCCACACTCAGTTCAAACTCCACTGTGATATTGCTGCTGCCGGTAGAACTGGTGGAAGTAATGTTTTTTACACCCGGCACACCGTTGATGGCTTTCTCCAGAGGCTCAGTAATCTGTTGCTCTATAATATCGGCATTGGCCCCCACATACGAGGTGCGCACATTCACCACGGCCGGGTCAATGGCCGGGTATTCCCGTACACCCAAATATCTGTACCCGATACTTCCGAAAATGATGATGACAATGGAACTAACCATGGCCAGCACTGGTCGTCGTAAACTGAGTTCTGAAAGATTCATAGCCCGAACCTCTTAGGGAAGTATTTTAGATTTTTAATAAATACTTCTTCATTTAATTTTTCCTAATTAATAGCAGGATTTGTTCGTAAAAGATTCTCACTTAAACCCCTTAGTTTTGGGGATTCCTCTTCAACTTCACATCCGCTCCCGGCCTTAAAAACAGCAATCCTGAAGTAATCACCGTATCACCTGCCTTCACACCGGCCAGCACCTGTATTTCGGTACTGTCCCGCACACCGGTAGTTATATCCACCGGAACTGACTTGCCTGCTTTATATAAAAAGACCTGCTTTTTTCTACCCTGTGGTACCACAATGATATTCGGAATCATGATGGCATTTTCATTTTGGCCCAGCACAATTTTCACTTTGGCAAATGCACCGGGTATCAGCGCCAAGTTTGTTTCTTTTACCACGGCTCTTATGGCAAGGCTCCGGGTATTTTCATCCATTTTTACTTCCGATGCAATTACCGATGCGTTAAAAGTTTTCAATGAACCATCAATGGTGAAGGAAATGTTTTGTCCTGTTCGCAATTGTGAGCCATACCGCTCCGGCACATTAAACTGTATCTTAAGCAGTGTTACCTGGCTGATGGTGGTAACGATAGTTGAGGGTGTGACGTAAGCGCCGGGGCTGACGTTTTTTAACCCGAGCTTGCCGCTGAACGGAGCCCGGATTTCGGTTTTGCGGATACTTTCTTTTATTATATCAATATCGGCTTTCAGGTTGTTAACCTGCAACAGGCTCAGGTCGTACTCCTGCTGGCTGATTCCCTGAATTTTGAGCAGCTCTGCCTGGCGTTTTTCGGTTTGTTCGGCAATTTTCAGCTGCACTTCAAGCTTGCGAAGCTGCGCCTGCAGGTCGCCATCATAAAGTTTTGCCAGCAAAGCACCCTGCTGCACAAAGGTTCCTTCCTTCACATTCAACTCCACAATACGACCCGATACTTCCGGGTGAATTTCCGTCGATTCGTTGGCCAGTATGGTACCGGGCACTTCAATATCGGCATTCAGTGACCGGGCAGCGGCAATCATCACATCCACCTCCAGATTTTGCTGCTGCATCTGGGTGGCGCTTTGCTGCATGTTGGTATCCTTTTTACCGTTGCACGAAATGATAGCTGAAATAAAAACGATGCTTACAAATCCTGTAACCAGCTTTGGAGTTTTTGCCATGATTTCTAAAGAAAAACTTTGAACCTTAAAAATAAGCACTTATTGACTTTCGAAATTTGATATTTGACGCTCTAAAGCACAATTTCCTTTCCTATCCAAAAAATTAATTGACTGACAGTTAAGAATGGCTAAACAGGATGATAAATGGCAGATTCAGGATTTTGGAATTAAGGTCCGTTTTACCTTGTTCGATTTGTGCAGAAGGTCTTGTTTTTCCCTGCTCAGAATAGTAATATGTCCCATTTTACGGCCGGGTCTCGTCTGCTTCTTTCCATAAATGTGAACAAATGCATTTTCAATTTTCAACACTTCATCCAATCCTTCATAAATTACATTGCCGCTGAAACCGGCGGCCCCGGTAATATTTACCATAATAGATGGCAGAATGGTTTCGGTATTTCCCAGCGGGTAGCCAAGCATGATGCGCCAGAGCATATCGAACTGGCTGCAGTAATGCGCTTCAATGGTATGGTGACCACTGTTGTGCACCCGCGGCGCTGTTTCGTTTACAAATACGTCGCCTGCTTTGTCCACAAACATTTCCACGGCAAAAATACCGGGTGACTGAAAGTGGCGGACAACTGACAGGGCAATAGCTTCAACTTTGTACAATGCCTGCGTACTCAGTTCTGCCGGGCACAGCTGGTAATCCAGTTGATTGAGGTCGGGGTCGAAAAGCATTTCCACCGGCGGGTAAAGGGCTGTATCGCCCTGCTCATTGATGGCTACAATCTGCGAAATTTCTTTTTGAATCGGTATTAATTTTTCCAGCACGGCAGGTGCATCAAATCCTTTTGGAACATCTTCAATTGTTTTGATAATTTCAACACCCCGGCCATCGTAGCCGCCGGTGCCGAGTTTGTGTACAGCCGGCAGAAATTTTTCCTGCCGCAGCAGCTCGGCCTGGTCGTGGGTGATGATAAACTCTGCCGTCGGGATATCATATTGATGGTAATATTGCTTCTGCAAAATTTTGTTCCGGATGATTCGCAGCACCGATGGCCTGGGATAAATCTTCAGGCCCTCGGCTTCCAGTTTTTCCAGCGCTTCCACATTTACATTTTCAATTTCGATGCTGAGCGCATCCAGGTTTTTACCGAATTGATAAACGGCTTCGAAGTTTTTAAAATCGCCTTTTGTAAAATGATGGCAAAGGTGAGCCGCCGGGCATTCTTCATCGTTTTCGAGTACAAATGTTTTCACCGGGTAATTGGCCGCAGCCTGCAGCATCATCCGTCCCAGTTGCCCGCCACCGAGGATACCGACCTTTTTCATGGGAGCAAAGATAACATTGTGGATTGAGCTTTCGGATGAGTGGGTTTTTGAAGATGATTTGATGGTTGCTTTGCTGCGTTGTCAAATTGTTTTAAGCCGGCTTCAGCCATCAATCCGTCAAAGCATTAAACTTTTTGCTATCCGGATGTCAGCTTATATTTTATAATTTTGCAGCATGCGTCCTGATTATGCTCATAAAATCTTCCCGGATGAACGCAATCATTTTGAATTGCTTGTCGAAACCCTGGCAATGAGTCGATGACTTGCTCAATAGAACTGTTGCCGTACAAGAGTGCGACGCAACAGGCGCTGAACAGAATTACTTTCGCTGACTTCAAAAAAAAAAATTATGGCAACCGTTACAGCTACAAATACAAAACAGAATACACAAACTGATTTTCTCCCTTTGCAGGGCACCGACTACGTGGAATTTTATGTGGGCAATGCCAAACAGGCGGCACATTTTTATATGAGTGCATTTGGTTTCCAGGCGCTGGCTTATGCCGGGCCCGAAACGGGTGTGAAAGACCGGGCCAGCTATGCCGTGCGCCAAAACAAACTCACTTTTGTGCTTACCACTCCGCTGCGGCCGGGCAATGAAATTGCCGATCATATTTACAAACATGGCGATGGTGTGAAGGTGCTGGCGCTGCGTGTAGATGATGCAACCGGCGCATGGCAAGAAACAACAAAACGCGGCGGGAAAAGTTACCTGCAGCCCACCCGGCTGAAAGATGCAAACGGCGAAGTGGTGCTGAGCGGCATTCATACTTACGGCGAAACGGTGCATATGTTTGTGGAAAGAAAAAATTACAACGGGCCTTTTATGCCCGGCTATCGTGCATGGAAAAACGAGTTTTTTAATCCTTCAGAATCAGGATTGCTCTATGTGGACCACTGTGTAGGCAATGTGGGCTGGGGCCAGATGAACCCGTGGGTAAAATTTTATGAAGAAGTGATGGGCTTCCGCAATATACTTTCGTTTGATGATAAGGATATCTCCACTGAATACTCGGCGCTGATGAGTAAGGTGATGAGCAATGGCAACGGGTTTGTAAAATTTCCCATCAACGAACCGGCTGAAGGAAAAAAGAAGAGCCAGGTGGAAGAGTACCTCGAATTTTACAATGGTGAGGGATGCCAGCATGTGGCCATGGCTACAAACGATATTGTAAAAACCGTAACCGCACTGCGCAACAACGGCGTGGAGTTTCTGCGAGTGCCTACCACTTACTACGACGACCTGCTTGACCGGGTGGGAAAAATAGATGAAGACCTGGAGCCGCTGAAAGAACTGGGCATCCTGGTGGACAGGGACGATGAAGGATATTTACTGCAATTATTTACCAAGCCGGTGGAAGATCGTCCTACCTTGTTTTTCGAAATCATACAGCGCAAAGGAGCCCGGAGTTTTGGCAAGGGAAATTTCAAAGCATTGTTTGAAGCCATTGAACGAGAGCAGGCGGCGAGGGGGAATTTGTAGTCAGAGGTCGGAAGTCAGAAGTAAGAAGTCGGAAATCAGAAGTTGGAAGTTGAAAGCTGGTCAAATTGTAAAAGGCATAATATAGATTAATGAGGGATATCCTGACCTGCTCATCATACATCAGACTCTCCTTCGTCCCGAATAATCGGGACTACGGAGGGCAAGCATCAGACATCATACATCAGACTTCCGTCATTGTACATCCGCCATCCTGCCGCAATGTGATTTCTTAACTTTTCGTCTTATTTTTACATATTGTTTTATTTTTTATTAGAAATAAAGCAGAAGGGAAATCGTTTTTTAATCTAATGAAACCGGTAATGAAAAACCTGATAATCGCCATCACTTTCACCTGTTGTTTTGTGCATGTGGTTCCGGGGCAGAATGGTTCGGGCGGCCCTTCCGTTTCTTCAGTCACTTCGTTTATTGATTTTCAGAAAACACTTCAGCGTCCTGCCGAGGCGCTGAATAAAAATGAGGCGGCGCTGAAAAAACAGTTTGAGGAAAAGAAACTGCAATGGCCGGCGAAGTATGTTTATATCCGCTCGTTCAAGTACGACAGCCAACTGGAAGTGTGGGTGAAGCACGAACGCAAAGATGCTTACCGGCTTTTCAAAACATATAAAGTATGTGCCCTTGCCGGTACCCTTGGCCCCAAACGGCTTGAAGGTGATTACCAGGTGCCCGAAGGATTTTATTATATCAACGAATTTAACCCGCGCAGCCAGTATCACTTGTCGCTCGGGTTGAACTACCCGAATATTTCTGACCGCATACTGAGTGATGCACAGCGGCCGGGCGGTGAAATTTATATTCACGGCAGCTGTGTTACGGTTGGCTGCATTCCGCTTACCGACCCGCTGATTGAAGAACTGTATATCATCACGGCGCATGCCAAAGACCGGGGGCAGGATTTTATCCCCGTACACATTTTCCCTATCCGCTACAATGTAAAGAGGAGTGTAGACTACCTGGACAAACTGACCAGGGATGATGTGCAGCTGAAAGAGTTTGCATCGAGGCTGGAAGATGCATTTAATTACTTTGAAAAAAACAAACAGCTGCCCGTGGTGATGGTGTCGGAAAAAGGAGAGTATTTTGTAAATGATGCACCGGATAAAAAATCAATGTATGTGGAAGAAGTAAAACCGGTGGTGAAGAAGGCACCCGTTATACGCAGGCAGCGAAATATTACCAGCCTGGTGCAGTCGGTACATCAATGGCCGAAATACCCCGGTGGCGGCGATGCATTTATGAAATACCTTGAAAAGCTGGGCAAAGAAATGAGGGAATATCTGCCGGCCGGCGCAAGAAAAGTTTTTGTGCAGGTGGAGTTTATTGTAGATGCCGATGGCATGCCGGTAAACTTTAAAGTGCTGAAAGGGGCGCCGAACGAAAAGTTTGAAGAAGAAATACTGAACCGGCTTGAAAACACGATGGCCAAATGGCAGCCGGCCCTGCTGAACGATAAATCCGTTGCCAAGAAAATGATACAGACCATAACGGTGGAAATACCCGAGCCGATGGAATTGTGAAAAAGTATTTTCAGAAATCTAAAGTCATCCTGCTGAATAAATGGGTAGTTGTGATGATAAAGTTATGAGCGGTTTCCCGTTATTTATTCATGTGCATGGCGCCAAGGTTCACATGCAGCCAATCACGTAAAAGCACCCCGGTTACATCATTTCCATGCGGCGGGCACCAGATATATCTGAACAGGCAATCCTTCCGTTTCCAGCCGGCAGGTACAGCGGTCTTCTGCTTTCATACTGATAACATCTAAGCGCCTGTATACATAGAACCGAATGTTGTTTGAAGTTTTTAGAGTCGTATTTCTATCAGCCGGGTATTATTTGTCTGTACAATTACGGTGTCTTTTTTTTGGATATTAACCCCATTGCCGGCAGCGTCAGCATGCAGAAATGTTCTCAAATCACCCGCGGTCTTCCAGGTAATTATTGTATCAATAAACCTGCCACCATTAAAAACAATTCCATGGCCGATTTTTCCATAGCTGTAACTGACAGTCAAATATTGAAAGTTTGTAACGGTTGAAGCAACCACTCTGACCTTAACTGTTGCTGGTCGGAATAAAAGAAAGTTTTGAATGAATGGTAAATTATAGAATGCTGTGTCAAGGTCAAAAGTAGCTACCTGGTTTAAGTAGAAGGGGTCAAAGAACATGTCACCCTTAAATGCTTCTGCATAATAGTAGCCTCTTACATTATTAAACCTGGTGCCATCAAACTTGAATGAATAATCTCCATGCGCATTCGTTATTGTTCTGCCCAGATAAATTTTTTTATTGGAAAATACGCCTGTATTGTCTTTAAAGTAAAACTTGATTTCTCCCCCGGCTATTCCGGTATTAGCGGCCGAGTCTATGAGTTTGCCTGTTAAAATATAACAGTTGCCTGCACAGGTCACACCATCAAAAAGCGGGTCATTGTTTTTTCTACAAGAACATACAATTAGCATTGTCACTAAAAAGGTTGTAATGGTTAGCCGGGTCTTCATAAAATTTCTGCCAACGGTTAGGATGATGCCGAAGGCGGGGGTGAAATGTTCCACCGTTTGCTAAATGTACAAAGGTTTTTAAATGTACAGGTGCTGGATTTTGTATGTTAGCCCGGCATTTGGATTAACAGCCTACGGATAGTGCATTTTATCGAAATCTTGGAATATGTCATTCTATGCCTGACATTAAACTTTCTCCCAGTTCTCAATTTCGCCTTTTACAATTTTAAAAATTGGATGTTGGTCAACCCTTTTAAGATATCTCAGCTTGTTATATCTTTCCCTGTCACGTGTTTTTAGTTTGTTGAGCAGGTGTCCAATTTCATACCCGATTTGCCCGGTTGTTACAAACATAAGGGAAGGCTTAAAATTCCAGTCAATTTTGTCTTTGTCAAATTTGTAATTCCTTTTCAATGCTTCATTATAAACAGCTGCCAGGTATTGGTTAATTCTGTCAACGGGTTTGTCAGTCTGTTTGAAACGGTAAAGTTGGGGATGATTGCGATAACCTTTAGTTCTACCTTCAAGAACGTGCCTGGCAAGAAGGGTTTCACGCCACAAAGCAACCAGTCCCTTTGTATCTAAATACTTTGGGTGAATTGACCAAATTCTCATTTTTATTAAAAGTGCAAAGTTATTTTAAAGGTCTATACGTCAAGAAATATCTTTGTTAACGTATTGTCCATTGGCATTGCCCACACTTGAAAGCATTGTGAAGGCAGGGCATTTATGTTCTGTCGCTTCACATTCCTGCTTCTGTTCAATAAAGATAATCAGCTGAACCAAATTTGTTCAGTCCTGCTTTTACAAAGCTGCTGCTGCTGGCTGTTTGTCAAATTAAATTGGCCATGCCAAAATAAGCAAAGCCAGGTACACCAATTGCCCTAATCAGTTTTTTTATTTTTTCCCCTTTGCATAAATAATAAAGTTTGTATGATTGTCTTATCATATCGTACCCCTTTTCACGACTTTCTCCCAAACTGGAAGCGGTGTCGCTATGAAGTCCTTTGATACACCTGTTATTGAGTTCCTGTCATTACAAGTCACCTCAAAAGTATTTTCAGACCACAGATTTCACAGGTTAAGCAAGCAGATTGCACCGCTTTTCTTCCAAAACCTGGGAAATCTGTGAAATTAAATCTTTGTAATCAGTGATTAATTGGGGTTAAAGAGTCTTTTAAGATAGCTTGTAGCTGTCAAGTTTATTATTGATTGATAGTCCTGTTTTTTAAAATACGTGCATTAAAAAGAATGTCTTTAACAACACCTTCAGTTTTTACACCAGGCGGCTTTATACTATTCAGCGATAAAATTTTGTCTAAGCAATAAAGGGCACAACAAGTACAAGAAAATTTATTACGGGAAAAACAAATAGTGCCCGCATTGGATGCACAGCGAGTTTGATATAAATAGCCTGCAGCGCCTTACTTTATTAAATCACTGCATATTTTTACCACGAAAGGCATTGGAAAAAATTTACAGAGAATCTTTTCGGATAACCGCTTACATCAGCACCGCCTGCACCGTGTCCGTCGTCCTTTGCTGCAACAATGTCTTTTTACCGGCAGCCAGTATTTCGTATAAATTTTTATCGTAATGCCGGATGGTGAGCAGTGTAAGGCCACGGGTAAGCTGCACATCAAACTCTTCAGAAGCTTCCTGCGCCAGCTTTTCTATTTTATCGGCCCGGTCGTCCAGCACACAAGTGATGCTGATGGCGCCGTTTTGGGTCAGGTTGGGTTTCAGCTTCAGCTTCTCCAGCAGGTGCACCAGGTCTTCTACCGGCTTTTCTTCCACAAACGAAAAATCTTTTGTGCTCAGCTCCATCATCACCTGGTTTTCTTTCAGCACTATTATTGGCGGCAGCTTTTTTATGTTCCGGTTGCAAATGACGGTGCCGGGTAGCGAGGGTTCAAGGAAACATTTCACATACATCGGTATACCTTTATTCTGCAGTGGCTTGATGGTTTTGGGATGAATCACCTGTGCGCCGTAATAAGCCATCTCAATCACTTCGCGGTAGTTCAGTTCGGGGATAGTTTGCGCATCGGGAAAAAATTTCGGGTCGGCATTCATCACCCCGGGCACATCTTTCCAGATGGTCAGGCTTTCGGCATCCAGCAGGTTGGAAAAAACGGCGGCAGAGTAATCGCTTCCTTCCCGCCCCAGCGTGGTGCTTACATTTTCATCCGTTGAGCCAATGAAACCTTGGGTTAAGACGATATCATAACTATCAAACAATTTTACTATCAACCCATCCACTACTTTCTCTTTTGTCACCCGCCAGTCAATGGTCGCATCGCGGAAATTATCATCGGTGCGGAAAACATCCCGCACATCCACCCATTGGTTTTTTATGCCGGTTTCTTCCAGGTAATGACTGATGATGGCGGTGGAGAGCAGCTCACCCGTACAAACCACCTGGTCGTAATAATAATCATATTCCCGCACGGGCTTATCGTGCAGCAGCCATTCGGCTTCGGTGAAAAAATTTTTCAGTTGTTCTTTGCAGGCCAGCGCATGGGTTACAATCAATTGGTTGGCCATACCAAGGTGATGCTGCTTTATGTTTTCAAAAAGCTGCAGCGCTTCATCTTTTTTACCGGCAAAAAAGGCACCCACCACTTTTTCCAGCGCATTAGTAGTTTTGCCCATGGCCGAAATCACCACCAGGATTTTCTGATTGGAATATTGCTTCAGAATATCGCCGAGATTTTTGACCCTTTCCACGCTGTTTACTGATGCACCGCCGAATTTGAAAACAAGCATACCGGTAATTTTGGAATTTCGATTTTGGATTTAGCAGGTAAACGTAAGCGGCAAAGATAGCATAAGGTGTTTTTTCTTCGTGCAGGGAAAGAATTGAAAAAATTTTGCCAGCCAATACGAAAAGCACATTGAAACGGGTTATTAATACAGGACATCTCAAAAGTATTTTCAGACCACAGATTTCACGGGCTAAGCAAACAAATTGCACCGTTTTATTCTAAAATCAGGGAAATCTGTGAAATAAAATCCGTTTAATCAGTGGTTAATTGGAGTTAAAGTGACTTTTGAGATAACCTGTAATACTTTTCGTGTACTTCGCGTTTCTTGATATGCGGGAAGTGCCTGCATTCAAATCCGAAATCATAAATCTAAAATCTAAAATCCAAATTCCTACATTTGTCAAACCCTTAATCATCCTTATATGGTCATCAACCGGCAGGTACTTACACTCGATGAATTTACCATTCAGCAGTTGCGCAGTGTGCCCGGCGCCACCGGCGAACTCAGCAGTTTGCTCCGCGATATCGGGCTTGCCGCCAAGCGGGTGAATGTGGAAGTAAACAAAGCCGGCCTGGTTGACATTCTTGGCGATGCCGGCACGGTCAATGTGCAGGGCGAAGAAGTGAAAAAGCTGGATGTGTTTGCCAATCACCAGTTGACTGGTGCACTAAAGCATGGCATAAGTTGCGCCGGCATTGGCAGCGAAGAACTGGATGATATTGTGGTGTTTGATGATGAGGTAAGCAATCAATCAAAGTATGTGTGCATGTTTGACCCGCTGGATGGCAGCGCCAATATTGATGTGAATGTTTCCATCGGGACCATCTTTGCCGTTTTCCGCCGGGTAACGGAAAAAGGCAAACCCTGCAGCCTGGAAGATTTTTTACAGAAAGGAATCAACATGGTGGCAGCGGGTTATGTTATTTATGGTTCCAGCACCATGCTGGTATATGCAACAAGAAGAGGAGTGAATGGTTTTACACTGGACCCCTCTATTGGCGAGTTTACGCTCAGTCATCCCAACATCAAATGTCCTGAGCACGGGAAAATTTATTCGGTAAATCATGGTAATTTTTTCCAGTATGATGAAAAGGTGAGGAAGTACATCAATATTTGCCAGAATAAAACCAATGCGGATGGAGGCCCATACACACAACGCTATATTGGCAGCATGGTGGCCGATGTACACCGCAACCTTATCAAGGGAGGCATTTTTATGTATCCCGGCACAACGGATAAGCCGAAAGGGAAACTGCGGCTGCTGTATGAGTGTAATCCTTTTGCGTTTATTGTGGAAGTGGCCGGTGGCAAAGCCACAAACGGCAAAGAAAGAATCCTGGAAGTGCAGCCCACCAGCCTGCATCAGCGTACACCATTTTTTATTGGCAGTAAAATGATGATGGAGGAATTGGAGAGTTATTTGATGGATTGATGGTTTGATGGCTAAATGGTTAAATGGTTAGATTGTTTGATGGGTTGACGGGTTTAGGGTAACACTGTAGTGACAGATGAAATTGAATAAATCGGATGTGGTTGTTTTTTGATAAGGAGTAAATTTTAGTTGTATAAAACCCTGTAAGAAATAATGCTTCCGTGGAATGTTGAATAGTTTTGTTGAAATAGTAGGATATACTGACAAGTATCATGCTGATTTCAGGCGATTGAACCTGGAATGGCTTGATAAATACAACCTGACAGAGAGCCACGATTTGCAGGTGCTGGATAATCCGCAGGCAACCATTCTTGACCGCGGTGGTTTCATCTGGCTGGCAAAGGCAGATGACGACATTATCGGAACAGCCGCCCTGGTGAACGAAGGGCATGGTATATTTGAACTGGCAAAAATGAGTGTGACGGAAAAATGGCAAGGCAGGGGAATAAGCAAACTGTTGCTGGAAGCCTGCCTGAAGAAAGCGAAAGGGATTGGCGCAAAAAAACTGACTTTATTTTCAAATCACCAGTTGAAGAATGCGCTGCGGCTGTATGAAAAATACGGATTCAAAAACGTGGAAGTCAGAAATTCACCATTTGCAACCGCTGATGTGAAGATGGAACTTGAACTTTGATAAAAATGAACCAGGAAATTATTCGGGTAAAAAACCTTGTGAAGAAGTATGGCGATTTCACCGCGGTGAAAGGAATCAGCTTTGATGTATATGAAGGAGAAATTTTCGGATTGCTGGGGCCTAATGGCGCCGGCAAATCCACCACGCTGGAAATAATTGAAACGCTGCGCCAGAAAACCGGCGGTGAAGTTTGGGTAAACGAGTTTAACCTGGACAAAGAACCCGACGAAATAAAAAAAGTAATAGGGGTGCAGCTGCAAACCAGCGGCTATTATCCCAATCTGAACCTGGTGGAGCTCATCAATTTATTCAATGGGCTTTATAACCGCCATGTGAACCCGGAGACCCTGCTCGAAATGGTGAACCTGAAAGATAAAGCCAAAGCAAAAGTGAAAGAACTCAGCGGCGGGCAAAAACAAAGGTTCTCGGTAGCCACCACGCTCATTAACGAACCGAAAATTGTTTTCCTGGATGAACCTACAACCGGTCTTGACCCGCAGGCAAGAAGAAACCTGTGGGAACTGGTTAAAAATATCCGGTCGAATGGTACAACCGTCATCATCACGACACATTACATGGACGAAGCGGAAGTACTTTGCGACCGGGTGGCCATAATTGACGAAGGAAAAATCATTGCCCTTGATACACCGGACAATTTAATTGACCGCCTCGTATCAACAGGTTTTGAAAGACCAAGGGAAGTGAAAAAAGCGAACCTCGAAGATGTCTTTATTCAATTGACCGGTCATGTGTTGCGGGAAGAATAAAATTTTAAAAAACCGGGGAAGAAAAGACACCACCCTCCGGGAGTGATTTTTAAGAATTTTATGATCTGTATGATTCGTATGACCTGTATGACTACTTTAAGTGACTAATTTTTTAACCTAATTTTTTTTAATATGCCTGCTATTGCCGTTGACCCCCGCTATCCCATCGGCCAGTACGAGCCCAAACCGTTTTCCATTGACCAGAAAGTGGAGTGGATGGCTGATGTAAAGTTTTTGCCCATACAGCTGGAGAATGCAATACTGAACCTTGATGAGCACCAGCTTCAAACACCTTATCGTGAAGGAGGCTGGACGGTGCAGCAGCTGGTACATCATGTAGCCGACAGCCATATCAATGCGTACTGCCGTTTTAAGCTTGGCATAACAGAAGATAACCCCACCATCAAGCCTTACAATGAAAAACTATGGGCCGAGCTTAATGATGTACAGAAGTTGCCGGTTAATATTTCACTTATTTTACTGCATGCACTGCATACCCGCTGGTACGAGCTGATGAAATACATTACCGACGACCAGTGGAATAACCGGACTATTTATCATCCCGAAAGTAAAAAGACAATGCGGCTCTGGTACCTGCTGGGCATGTATGCATGGCACGGCAAACATCATGTGGCGCATGTCACTTCGCTTAGAGAGCGAATGGGGTGGTAAGAAATTTAACACTCAATATTCAATGCGCAATTTTAATTTTAGTTTGATAGAGCATTTTGTCCTTGTCAGTTGAACATGGAAATTTGAGCATTGAAGATTTCCTCACAATGAAATGGAAGATTCTTTCCTCCGAATACCTCTTCGACGACCTTTGGTTTAAGGTGCGGAAAGACATTTGTGAAACGCCCCAAGGTAAAATTGTCAACCCGTATTATGTTTACGAGTTTCCGGAGTGGGCAACGGCCTTTGCATTAACGGAAGAAAATAAAGTGATACTGGTGCGCCAGTATCGCCATGCAGTGGGAGAGGAGTGTATTGAGCTGCCGGGCGGCTGCGTGGATGATACTGATAAAAATGCCGAAGCGGCGATTGCAAGGGAACTGCTGGAAGAAACGGGCTACCTTTTTACTTCCTACGAATACCTGGGAAAAATTTCCGCCAATCCATCCACCAACGCAAATTGGATGAATATGTTCCTGGCAAGAGGAGGAAAAAAAGTGAGTGAGCAGGCGCTTGACGGCAACGAGGAAATAACAGTGGAGCTTTATACAACAGATGAAGTGAAACAACTGCTTAAGGAAAACAAAATAATACAGGCCATGCACGTCACTTGCATACTGTATGCGTTTGTTAAACTTGGGATTATTGATTATTGACGCCTTGACACATTCATTCAGTCACAAATTTCCTGGCCGGAACATTTACTTCTCCGATAAGAAACACACTGCCACAAATAATTACCAGGTCATCTTTGTGTGCTTTTGATATTGCGGAATTCAGCGCTGCATTAACCTCGCGGTAAATTTCGCCTTTTAATCCTGCATCCACGGCTTTCTGCATTAATACTTCCGCAGGCAGGGCACGGGGAATCTGTGCCTGTGTAAAATAATAATGAGCGGTATGAGGAAGCAACCGGAGTATCGTATCAATTTCTTTGTCCTTTACCATCCCGATAATGATATGCAGCTCATGATAATCGGTCAGTTCAATTTGCTGTACTATCTGTCGCATACCGTCTTCATTATGCCCCACATCAAATACGATCGCCGGGTGCTCCCGTATTATTTCCCAGCGGCCGTGAAGCCCGGTGAGCTTTTTTACTTTTCGCAAGGCGACTTGAATGTTGTTTTCAGTTATACCGACCCCTTTTTCTTTCAAAACCGAACAGGCTTCCAGCACACTCAGCAGATTTTTTACCTGGTAAATACCGGGCAAGTCGAGCAGGTATTTTTTATGATCGGGTTTACCCGCTTCCGCCACTTCCACTTCAAGTTCATGATTTTTCCAGCCCCATGCGGCGATACTTCTTTTTTGAAAGGCAAAATGCAGCTGTGCCTTTCTTTCTCCCGCTGTTTTTTCAAATACAGGCTTGGTTTCGGGCAGTGTTTCGCCAATTACAACCGGCACGCCGGGTTTGATGATACCGGCTTTCTCTGCGGCAATTTTTTCCAGCGAATCACCCAGTATGTTCATGTGATCCCAGCCGATATTGGTGATGATGGAAAGTTCAGGAATAATAATATTGGTGCTGTCGAGCCTGCCGCCGAGGCCCACTTCAACAAAGGCGATGTCAACTTTTTGTTGGGCAAAATATTCAAAGGCCATCGCCACAGTGATTTCAAAAAAACTGGGCCTGATTTCGTCCATCAGCGGCTTTATTTTTTCAGTAAAGCTGACTACGAAATCTTTGTCCACCATGTCGCCGTTCACACGAATTCTTTCCCTGAAATCTTTCAGGTGCGGCGATGTGTAGAGCCCTGTTTTATAGCCTGCTGTTTGCAGAATGGCGGCAAGCATGTGACTTACCGAGCCTTTGCCATTAGTGCCCCCAATGTGAATGCTTTTAAATTTTTTCTGGGGATTTTGAAGAAAATCACAAAGCGTAATCGTATTGGTAAGGTCTTTTTTAAAAGCAGCCAGCCCGATATGGCTGTACATAGGCAGTTTGGAAAAAAGATATGCGATGGTTTGCCCGTAAGTCATGATTGTGGTGAGGCACTTGATTTAAGTAAGCTCTCGTAAAGAAGGTAATTCTCCTCATCAAAGCAAATAAAAATTACTTTGCTGACGGAGGAATTTTTTTCCAGGAAATCAGAAACGGTATTTACGGCAACTTCCGCCGCTTCTTTTTTCGGATAACCGTACACACCAGTGCTGATGTTGGGAAAAGCAATTGAGGTAAGTTTGTTATCAGCAGCAAGCTGCAAACTGTTTTTATAACAAGAGGCCAATATTTCCGCTTCCTTGTTTTCTCCACCCTGCCAAACCGGGCCTACGGTGTGAATCACAAATTTTGCAGGCAGGTTTCCCGCGGTTGTAATCACCGCTTCGCCGGGTGGGCAGCCCCCTTGCCGGGCAACGATCTGTTTACACTCTTCCAGGATAGCCGGCCCGCCGGCACGATGAATGGCCCCGTCCACACCGCCGCCACCCATCAGCGATGAATTGGCAGCGTTCACAATGGCGTCAACATTCTGTCTCGTGATGTCGCCTTTTACCAGCCATATTCTTGCCATCAACTCTTGCATTGCCGGCAAAAATACTACTACGCTTTTTTGTTTTGAAGATAACAGGGTTTTATTTAGCGGAAAATCAAATTAACCCGCCCGTTAATGGCGTTTTATAAAAAAAGCCACCCGGTTTTGCGGATGGCCTTTGTAAAATGATTTATTAAAACTATCCTCCTGTTCTTATATTAAACTCATACACTACTACAGATTCGTCACCGGTTTTATTAAACCGGTTTCTCCGCAGCCAATCCCGGATGATTTCTTTTGCCTGGTTGTCGCTCATCAGCGAACCCCTGATTGTTCTTACCAGGGTGCCAATGCCATCACCCGATACTTTTATTTCAGCTTCCACTCTCCCGGAAATGTTTTCTCCTGCATCCAGTTTACCGGAAGTGATTACAATTCTGTTACCGCTTACCTTGCGGGGCCCGGTGCCTGTACCGGTGCCGGTACCATTGCCGCCACCCGTACCACCGCCAGAGCCACCGCCATTACCCGGGCCGTTTCCTACACCAGTGCCGGTACCGTTTCCGCCGGCAATATCATAGTTGTCGGCTGTGCCTCCACCCGTACCTGAGCCGGTTAAAGTTTTACCCACTACTGCTTTGGGCTTTTGTGGCGCCGGTGTAGTTATAGGTTTAGGAGTTGTTTTTACCACTGATGTATTGGGGTTTACCTTTGTAGCTTCAGGTTTTGGCTTTACAGGCTTTATTGCAGGAGCACTGGTTTCGTCTTTCTCATTTGTTTCAAAATCCTTTGAGTCATCCAATGTGCCGGGCTGGGGCGGAGAGTATGCGGTGCCTTTATTGCCGCTTGCTTTTACAGTGTTGCCGCCGCCACCGCCGCCACCGGCCCTGGTGTCTTCAGGCTGCTCCATCTCAATTTCTATGTAGGCTTCCTGCGGGGGAAATTCAATCTTTGGCAATGGCCATTTTAAAAAAATGAATGCGAGAATCATGGCTGCGGCCACACCGGCAGTAACCAATGATGCCTGTTTGTTTTTTTCCCGTTCAAATGCGTGCAACATGATGGTATGGTAATTCATACAAATGTAACCAGGTGAGGTTTTGGGTTCAAGCGATTGTTTTTCACACCTGTTGATTAAACGTGGCAAAGCCCGTGCAACTTGCCCGAAGCAGGCAACAGGAAATGTTAATTTTTATCTGGCACTGAATAAATGAAGCAGGTATTGCTTTTAAACCTGCATCAGCGGTTTTAAAAAGGAGATTCATCAAACAATAAAATGCAAACCGTTTTTTTACTTACTGAATTATCCTGTACACATGCGAAGAAGCAGCACCGGTTTTTAAAATAAGTTTCCGATTGTGGAATTCGTATTCTATTTCTTTACCTGAAAGTGCATTGAGATAGTTTCTTGCAAACTTTTTAATCTTACATTCGTTTTCTTCTGAGCTGATTTTTCCGAACAGTATTTTATTTTCCTTTAGCTCAAATGTTCCCTTCATGCTGTTACATCCTGTATGACCCGAAAGTGTCATTTTCAACATATTTAATTCCATGTAAGGTGTGCCAAACGGGAAATCATTTGTAACAATCGCTTTGCCATCGAGGCTGTCCAGCGCCCAGAAATGATGCAAGGTGTCAGCCGGCATTGGTTGTATAGCCGGCACGGAAATACTGTCAGGATTTGCCGGGCTGATGTTTTCAGTTTGCGTGGCTGTGACCGGGGTTTCGTCGGTAGAGGCAGAATTGCAGGCTGCAAAATACAGACAACAGAGTATTATAAAACCTTTTTTCATGCAATACTATTTTGGATTTTATTAGTTCAATAATTATTCATACCCGGTGTTTAAATACCTGTCAGAAACTGGCTCCGGATATAATCCACCACGCTTACCAGGTTTTTGGTTTCCTCAAATACTTTCAGTTGCCTGTCGGCGCCGGTACCCTGCTCCAGTATTTTATGAATATAGGCAAGCCGGTGGCGGCTACCCAGGTGATCCAGCACGGGGTCAACAAAATCTATAAGCTCATACAGCAATGCACGGGTATTCACTTCTTCTTCCTTGCCAAAATCAATCAGCCGGCCATCAATACCATACCGGCTGGCCCGCCATTTATTTTCATTGATGAGTGCACGGGAATACTGGATAAAGTTCAGGTTCTTGCTGCGCAACTGGTAAATGCGGGCACATACGGCCTGGAACAGTGAGGCCAGGGTTATAGTGTCATCAACCGTAAGAGGGATATCGCAAATACGAAACTCCACCGTATTAAAAAACGGGTGCACCCGCAGATCCCACCAGATTTTTTTAGCATTGTCAATACAGTTGGTTTTTACCAGCAGCTTCACAAAGTTTTCATAGGCTTCAATGCTTTCAAATGCCTCCGGTATGCCTGTGCGGGGAAATTTATCAAACACTTTGGTGCGAAAAGATTTATATCCGGTGAGCCGGCCTTCCCAAAACGGCGAATTGGTGCTGAGTGCATAAATATGAGGCAGAAAATACCGGGTGCTGTTGGCGATATGGTTGGCCATTTCACGGCTTTCCATGCCCACATGTACATGGAGGCCGAAAATGAGATTGCTTCGGGCGGCCTCCTGAAGTTCATTTACCAGTTCGTTGTACCGGGCATGGTCGGTTATCAGTTGGCTTTCCCAATGGCTGAAAGGGTGCGTGCCGGCGGCGCCCATGGCAAAGCCAAGATTACCGGCAATTTCTGCAATCGTTTTGCGAAGCGTTGCAACATCCTGCCATGCTTCATCAATATCGGCACAAATGTCGGTACCCACTTCCACCACGGCCTGGTGCATTTCAGCTTTTACTTTATCCTTTATTACTTTTTGCCCTTCGTGCACTATTTTTTGCTCATGGCTTTTCAGTTCCCTTGTTTCGGGGTCCAGCACCATGTATTCTTCTTCCACACCGAGGGTAAAAGTTTTATAATTGAGTGTGGCCATAGCAAGATTTTTGATACCTGGCCCGGTAATTACCGGGCTCAGACCTTGGATTTTTCAGCCATTCAGTTTTTTCTTATTAGTTCTTTGGTCTAAAATCATCATTCTGTAATTAAGTAAGTGCTTGCTTATTTGCACTTCTTGTCAGATATTCACCCCAGGTAAGATTATCCTGACCGTCTTTATGATTCATGGCCCTTTCAATGGCATAGTTGGCCGCGGTTTCCACCACCCAGGCAAAATTGTCTTCTCCCACACTGGTACGTTCTGCATCGGGGGCGGGATTGCAGAAATCAATGGCATATGGTATTCCGTTGCGAACAGCCAGTTCCACTGTATTGAAATCATAACCGAGGTAGGTGCAGATGCGAAGAACGATTTCTTCCATTTGTTTCAGTCGTTCCTGTGAAGGTAGGAAGTCGGCTACATAACGCAGGTGATGCGGATTTCGGGGTTCATAAGGCATAACGTGCACATATTTTCTGCCGATGCAGTAACAGCGGTAATATTCTTCAAAAACGATTTCTTCCTGCAGCAGCATTACCAGCTGGCCGGTTTCACTGTGCTTTTCAAAAAACTCATCCTGGTTTCTTATTTTATACACATGTTTCCATCCGCCACCGGCAAATGGTTTCATGTAAGCAGGGAAACCCACATTTTTAAAAATCGTTTCCCAGTCGAGCGGGTAAGCCAGGTTACTGAACGAATCGCCGGCTGTGTCATCGGGAAGTTTGTACGATGGCAGAATGGATGTTTTGGGTACAGGCACCCCCACTTTTGTCATCAGGCAGTTGTTGAAATATTTGTCATCGGCGCTCCACCAGAAAGGATTATTGATTACCGCTGTGCCCGTCAGCGCTTCGTTTTTCAGCCAGGTGCGGTAAAAAGGCACATCCTGCGAAATGCGATCAATGATGACAGCATAACCGGTGGGTTCACCTTGCAGGGCTTTATCAATCCTCACCGGCTCGGCTATGATGCCCTGAACATTTTTACTGTTTACCCTTTCAACAAAGGCGGAAGGAAAGCTTCTTTCCTTGCCATGCAGTATCCCGATTTTTTTCATACAGGTAAAGTTTGAGTTAGAAAAATGGTGTACCAGTGAACATAGTGTAATCAAATGTATTTTTTACCGGGATAATAAACAAATAAGAGAGTAACAGATTTAAAAGTTTTATCTAAGTATCTTTTTTATTTAATTCTTACTTTTGCCGCTTATGCAGATTCGGGAAGTACCCCATGTAAAAATGGAAGAAATCACTATCCCATCACAGTATCTCGAAAGGGGAGTAAGAATAGACTTTTATATTCCGGCCGGCAAGGGCACACAGGAGGGCATGAATCTTTTGCTGATTAACGATGGCCAGGACCTTCCTAAATTTCATTTTCATCATATGCTGAATGAGCTGCAGGACAGCAGACAGATAGTGCCATTGTTTTGTGCCGGTATTCATTGCGGCGCCGAACGGAAAATGGAATATGGTACTGCAGCTATGAAAGATTACAAAGGCCGGGGAGCAAAAGCATTGTTCTATAAGCAATTTGTGATAGATGAATTGTTGTCATTCATAAAAGAAAATTATCCCTTTCCTTTTAAAGAAACAGCCTATGCCGGATTTTCACTGGGCGGGTTAGCTGCCTTTGATACGGTGTGGCATCACCCTGAAATATTTTCCAAAGCCGGCGTGTTTTCCGGTTCATTATGGTGGCGGCTTAAGGATTTGAATAAGGGTTATAATGAAGCCACCGACCGCATCATTCACAAGCTGGTAAGGGAATCAGTGTACAAGCCCGGGTTGAAATTTTATTTCACCACCGGCTCACTTGACGAAAAGATAGACAGGAATAAAAACGGAATAATTGATTCAATTGACGATACGCTTGGCCTCATTGAGGAACTTGAAAAGAAGGGCTACACAAACGGGAAGGATATCCATTACGTTAATTATGAAAACGGCCGCCATGATGTGTACACATGGGGCAAGGCGATGCCGGAATTTTTGAAATGGGGGTGGGGCAGGAGTCAATAGTCGTGAATCAATAGGGGGGCAGCTGGTAATTATGGATAACTTTAATGGTCGTTGACAGATGCCAGCATACACAGGCAGGAAAGGAAAAAAAAGTTATTGCAAATAAAAATCCCCTGAAAAATCAGGGGATTTTTATTTCGTTATTTGCCTCTCAGAATATAATTCTGGCTCCCAGCTGGCTTATCCATCTTGCGCTTAAGCCGGGCGCATTGCTGGTGCTCAGGTTCCAGGGCTTACCCGTTTGCGGGTTGAAACGGAATTGCGGGGTAAGGTTTGTAGCACTTACAAAGCCGGCAAACTGGATGAGAGAATAGTTGTCATTAGTAAGGAAATAAGTCTGTCCCCAGCGTTTGCTCAGCATGTTGGTGAAATTGTAAACATCGTAGCTGATCTGGATAGTATAAGTTTTATTACCCAGTTTCAGGTTGAAATCCTGCTGCACCTTAAGATCAAGTAATGTTTGCCAGGGTAGGCGGTCGCCATTTCTTTCGGCAAAGCGGCCGCGGCTTTTATTCAGGTATTTCGAGCCACGGATATAATTCTCCAGCATGGTTCTCTGTTCAGCCTGGGTGTAAGTAACCCCGCTTATAGTATTGCTCAGGAAAATCATAGTTTGCACTTCAGACGCAGTGGGGATGTAAATAAGGTCATTTGTTTCAAACCTCGATCTGTCGCCCACAAGGCTGGCGCTATACACGTAGCTGAAAGGCTGACCCTGTTGCGAATTCAGCACCAGCGTGATGGTAGTGCCAAGCTTGTTTTTGGCATAAGAGAATTTTTTGGACAGGTATCCGTAAAAGCGATGGCCGATATCGAAGTCAGAAGTGGAGCGGCCGAGGAAGTTACGACCATTCACTGTTTCCATGAATCGCCATTGCGAGTTGTTTTGCGAACTGGTACCTTCATTCAGTACTACCGAATTGCCATACGTATAGCTGAGAGTAGCAGCAAATCCTTTACGGAATTTTTTATCAATGATAGCAGTAAAGTTGTAAGCAAATCCGCCCTGTTTCCTGTTGGGATTATTGTAAAGCAGGAAAATTTCTCCGCCGGCATATGGATTCACTCCGCCTGCCCGCATGGGAATGCGATTTGGCGTGCCGCTGAAAGTATAAACCGTTCTGGCGCCGGGTCCTACTGACATCAAGGATGGCGGTATGATATTGATGTTCTGGTAATAAATTTCATTAATCACCTTGGAATACATTCCTTCTATGGTAAAATTCCAGCCTTTGCCCAGGTTTTTATCTACACCTACTGAAGTACGAAGTACCCGGGGGAGCTTAAATTCTTCAGAAATCAGGTCTACCTGGCCCTTTGCATTGGCAAGGCTGAGACCAAAATCTGCAGGTCCATATTGATTAAATGGATCAGCACGGAACGTAATATTCGGATTATTAACGCCAACTGATCCGAGGTTGTTTCCGGTATTGTTGTAAACGCCACCCGGCCATACAAGCGGCATGCGCCCGGTAAAGAAACCCGCACCGCCACGGATGATCAGGTTTTCATCTGTTAGTTTATAAACAAAACCGACCCGTGGTGAAATTGACCAGCTTACTTCTGCCATCTGGCCTGACCGGGCGCCACGCATATTATAATATGCCGATATGGCTGCAATGGCTGTGTCATTAAAGAAAGGATCTACTCTCGGGTCGTCGGGAAAGATGGTTTTGTCTGCCCTGATGCCCCAGTTGACAGTCAGTTTATCTGTGGCTTTGATTTCGTCATTGATAAAGAAGGCAAGATTCCAGTATTTAAATTTTGCGGCAGATGGCGAATTTTTCTCATCCGTTTTGGTTTCCAGCAGAGAGAAGGTGCGGTCGTAACGGGTAGGTCTTGCATTTGTAATAAAGTCGTTCAGTGATGCGTAAGTATAGTTGCCAAATAAATCGCGGATGAACAAATTGTTTACTTTGCTGTAAAGAATATCTGCGCCAATGGTGAATAAATTATTGCCGATATAAAATTTATACGCATCGTAAAAAGTCAGGTTTTTTTGTACCAGGTAATTCCCGGTGGAAAAGTTTTCGGTGCCGATAATATAACCATTGGTGCTTCCCGTACCGTCGTTAATTGTTACACGGGGAAAGCGATCGCCAATGGGGTCCCGGTTGTCTTCCACATCCGTAAAAGTTATCAGCAACCGGTTGGAAGAATTTCTTTTCATACTGCTGCGCCACTCAGCCGTATAGGTATTGGTTGAGTTGGGAAAAATATACCCGTTATTGAAGAAATTTATCCGGGTGCTGCTACCGCCGCTGGTATTAAAGCGTTTGCCGTCGTTTAACCGGTAGCTTAAAGAAAGCCGGTTATTGGTGTTCATATTCCAGTCAAGCTTGGCAGTAATACGGTTGGCTTCCACTTTTTCCGGCACATCGAGGTATGAACCCGGGTCGTAATTAAAGGATGTCTTTAGAAAATTAACAAGCTTGTTTACTGAATCAGCTGTGCCAAAGCCGCGATAATCGGCAAAACTGAACAATTGAGGTCTTTCATTTCTTTCCAGTTCAGCTAAAATGAAAAAGAAAAGTTTGTTTTTTACAATAGGGCCCCCCACACGGAAACCGGCGATTTTATTATTCAAATCCGGCAGTTTGGTACGGAGGTTATCCGGCAAATTGCCTGGTGTTTTTCCTGCAAGACTTTCATTTCTGTAATAATACCAGGCCGAACCCTTCAGCTCATTGGTGCCGCCACGGGTTGTGGCATTTATACCACCGCCAGTAAATCCGCCGATGGATGCATCGAAAGGTGAAATGACTACCTGGAACTGGTCAATAGCATCAATTGAAATCGGGTTAATGTTTGCCTGGCCGCCGTTGGTACCTGAGGCTGCCAAACCAAACACATCGTTATTAATGGCACCGTCAATATAGAAGGCATTGTATCGGTTATTCTGGCCGGCAATAGAAACGCCGCCATCGCCGGTTATTTTGGCCTGAGGAGTATAACGCAGGTAATCGTTCAGGCTTCGTGATACCGTAGGAATGTTGGTTACTTTATCCTGGCTGATGCCTGTTTCAGTACCACCTTTACCCTGTGTGGAAGCCCGGCGGGTAGTCACTACCAGTTCGGTTAGGGTTCCTGTTTTATCAACAAGGGCAAAATCAAAGCGGCTTTTTTCACCCAAAACAAGGTATACATCTTCCCTTTTTTCATCCTGGAAGCCAACAAAAGTGGCTACTATAAGATAAGGACCTCCTGGAGTCATATTGCTGATATCGTAGCGGCCACCGGCACGGGCCACCACACGATAAACAGTACCTGTGGGAATATGCGTAGCGGTTATGGTGGCGCCAACCAGCGCATCGCCGGTGCTGCCTTTTACGGTGCCGCCAATGCCGCTTGCGGTCTCCTGTGCAGCAGTAATGATTGGAACAGCAAGCAGTAATGCGATTGCCTGAATTGTTCTCTTAAGCATATGTTTTAGTTTATTGGTTGCAAAGAAAGGGAAATATCACCGCTTAAATATAGCCAAATATTCACAAATTTAGGCCCGGTGCATTTTTTAAATTAGGACAGCCAGGTATTCCTGAAAACGCTGCTTTGTACTACAAAATATTCTCCACCTTCTTTACACTTTATAGTTTGTAATTTTGTTCAAATTCATTCGGGTATGTTTGATAAAATTGAAGCGGCAATTGAAGACATCAGGGCCGGCAAGCTGGTAGTGGTGGTTGACGATGAAGATCGTGAAAATGAAGGCGATTTTATTGTGGCTGCCCGGCATGCCAGTCCGGAGGTAATTAACTTTATGAGCAAGCACGGCCGGGGACTTATTTGCGTAGCCCTGGTCGAAGACCGCTGCGATGAACTGGGTCTTGAACTGATGGTAAACAATAATACCGCCCTTCATGAAACGGCTTTTACAGTTTCTGTTGATTTACTCGGGCATGGGTGCACTACCGGCATATCAGCACACGACCGTTCTAAAACCATCCAGGCGCTGATAAATCCTTTTACAAAAACTTCAGACCTTGGCAAACCGGGTCACATATTTCCGTTACGTGCCAAAAAAGGAGGCGTGTTGCGCCGGGCCGGGCACACTGAGGCAGCTATTGACCTTACCCGCCTTGCCGGGTTTGACCCGCCGTACGGAGGCGTGCTGGTGGAAATAATGAATGACGATGGCACCATGGCCCGGTTGCCAGAACTTATCGGGGTGGCAAGGAAATTTGATTTCAAAATCATTTCCATCAAAGACCTGATTGAGTACCGTATTAAAAGAGATTCGCTGATCGAAGAAGTAGTAAGGGTAGATATGCCCACACGGTACGGTCATTTCAACCTCATAGCTTTTAAAGAAAAATATTCCAGCAATGAACACCTTGCCCTGGTAAAGGGCAGTTGGGAAAAAGATGAACCGGTGATGGTGCGGGTGCATTCTTCCTGCTTTACAGGCGATATTCTTGGCTCCTTGCGTTGCGATTGCGGCGAACAATTGCACACGGCAATGAAGATGGTAGAAATAGAAGGTAAAGGCGCCATACTGTACATGAACCAGGAGGGCAGGGGCATCGGGTTATTGAATAAATTAAAAGCCTACCGCCTGCAGGAGCAGGGACTCGATACCGTGGAAGCCAACCTGCACCTCGGCTTCCAGATGGATCAACGGGATTACGGCATCGGGGCGCAAATATTGCGTCATCTCGGAATTTCAAAACTCAAACTCATCAGCAACAATCCCAAAAAGCGGGTAGGGCTTATTGGTTATGGACTGGAAATAGTAGAAAACATACCCATTGAAATTTCACCCAACCCGCACAACGAAAAATACCTGCAGACAAAGCGGGATAAACTAGGGCATGAAATTATGGATGATGATGAATGACAGGGAATAAATTCCAAATTCCGAAAAGTTTTTTTGGAATTTCTCTTTAATTGCCCTCTTTCTTTTCCACGGCTGCCGGCACCTGTAGTTTTTTCTTCCGGGTAAAAAGATCCCTGAGCCGGTTGCCTTCCTTTCGATAAGCGAGACTTCCACCATAGCGCCTGGATTTGGTACCGCCGCTGGTAGATGCTGTATTGGTGAGAAAGTCAATATTTTCCTTGTAAAAAATTGTTGCCCGTACCGTACCGCTTTTGTTTATCAGAAATTCGGTGGTTACATTTTTCAGCAAATCGGTTTTCAGTTGCGAAGAACTTTGAATCGGCACATCGGCTGTGCCTTCAAATGTAATGATTGCCCGGTTTTTCAGTATGGATTTTGCAATCACCAGGTTAAAGTCTGTCCGTTCGTAACCTGAAATGCCTCCACTTTCGCCAAACAGATCAGGATCGTACAGTGAACCGGAAAAATTAATATTCAATCCTTCGATATTCAGTTTCTTCGTGAGGAAATTATTTAGTAACCGGTTAATTTCTCCGCTAAGAAATCCTGAAATGGAATTAACCACCAGGTCAACACCCGATGAAAAATCCAGTGATGAACCTGCTTCGGTAGGTGCAAAACTGTTGAATACTACAAGAAAAGCCACATGCTTGTTCAGCTCGTTTTCATTTTGCTGCAGCTGGTCAACCACAAACGAAACTGTTACATCTTTTTTGGGAGGACTCTCCGGCGGAAAATCGAGAGCAAACTTAATGTCGGGTTTGAACAGGTCGCCGGTAAGATGTGCAATCACATATACATAATCCCGGATACCGGCAGCAACGGACGGGCCCGAAGGGTTGTAGCTTAGCAAGGGCGAAAAATCAACTTTCTTTGTAGTGGTGTAAACCGCATCAATTTTCACAGTAGGATGATACGGATCGCCGGTCCACTCAATATAGTTGTCGGCGTCTTTTTTCAACTCAAATGGTTTTTTGAAAAAGGACTGAAAGGTGAATTTGTAATTCCCTTCATTGATATTATAACGCCCCCTGATGCTGAGCGGCTCCGAAGTGCCCGAATTAATACGCAGGTTGCCTTCACCACGGCCGCGTATTTCATCGTTGGTCAGTTCATCCAGAATCACTTTCACGTTCACCATGGGGTTGGCGCTCAATTCCACATCATAGGTCAGGTTGGTTTGCCCGCTGCGGATTAGCGTATCGCTGATTTCCCTTCCGTACTTTCTTTCTATCAGGAAATCGGCCAGGCCACCGCTTTCACGGCTGGTACTGTTGGGTATGGTGATGTAGGAGCTGTCTGTTTCTGATGCCTTGCCGGTAATCCGCATCCGCATATTGGCTTGCGGCCCGGTCAGCGAAAATGTGCCGGTGCCCTTGGCATAGCCATAAAAAGCGCTGTTGTCTTTCGCTGTTGTGTTCAGCAGCAGCATAGGGTTATTATCCACCTTTGCCAGGATATCAAACTGCATGTTTTTCCATGAATCGTGTTTGATTATTCCCCGGCTGAGTGTCGCTGTGTTATTTGTTACGGTATCCACCAGCTTTAATGTACCGAGGTCCAGCGCATCTTCCCTGAAATTTATTTCCGAATCATATATTTTATAAAAACACTGGGTAAAAATTACTTTCAACCCGGCGTCATGAAGCCGGGCCTTGCCCACATATTTTCTTTTATCTCCCTTGCCGATGATTTTTAACTGGCCGGTAGCATAACCCCTCAGATCGGTAAACAGCGTACCGATAAACCGCTCTACGATATCTACCGGGTAATTTTCAGGTGTGATTGTGATTATATCTTCCCCGTTTGAAGCAAGATTTTTCAGGAACAGTGCCAGGTCAAATTCAATTTTCTCATCCGGGTTCAGGTTTTTCCCGCTGGCCGTAAGTTTCCCGGTTTTATTTTCATAAAACACATGAGCTTTTACCTGGCCGATGGAATCTCCATCGAGCCGCAATTGATCAGTTTGGAGGTCTGAAATAACATTAAAGGTTTTTACCGGGTCTTCAATGGTAATATTTCCGTTCAGAAGGCCTTCAATCTTATTTGATCGAACCAGCAGCGAAGTCACATCACCGATATTGAAATTCTTCAGGTCAATTTTCAGATCATTCCAGTTGCCGATACCGGAAGGCAGGGTTTTTATTACTACTTCCTGGTTGCTTTCTTTCAGCACTATCTCGCTGTGCGAAATGGTACTGGACCGCAATTCCAGTTCCCCGTCTTTTTCTATGGACCAGCGTTTGCCGTTCAGTACAAACTGCGATGTATCGAAGCGAACGGCCAGCCCGTCGTTAAAAGTGGTGACCAGGGCGCTGATGGAGCCGCCCTGTATATTTTTATTACTGCTTTCCGTGACTAAACTGATTTTTGTCGAATCATTTTTTGCCAGCAGCTCCACTTTGGCAAATGGAAAGCTGATACTGTCGTTTACTTTCAGATAATCCATGGTAACGGTGAGCCCAAGATTTTCCAATGTGCCTTTGCCGGTTACATTCACATTTTGAAATTCGTAGCCTTTCAGCGCAACCGAGGGAACATACGTGTTCAATTCTACCAGGTTTTCAACCGTATTCAGTCTTCCGCTGATTTCGCTGTTGTTAAACCCATCAATGCTGCTGTCGAAAAGCCGGATATAGTCAGAAATATAATTGGTACGAAAAGAAAAGCTGAAGGCCTGGTCGCGGATTTTCCGCACAGGCGGCCTGATGTACGAAGGGTAATATTTGTTCAGGAAAAGCCGATAAGCATCCGGCAGGTTTTCAACATAAAAATTTCCGACAATACTGCCTTCCAGTTCCTTTGAATTGATGGTGAAATGTTTTACCCCATCAATATACCGGGAGTAAACTACCAGCGAATCAAGCGGCAGCGATTTACCGTCTTTTGAAATTTCGGCGCTGCTGATGCGGGCTGCGCCGATAAAGTTGTCAATGCTGCTGCTGGAAAAATCAAAATCCAATTTGCCTTTGAAAGAATAATTTTCATCCAGTATGTGAAGCGGCTCCAGGTTGATGCCGGCCACGTCGGCAAGGAAGTTAAATTTAGGTACATCACTCCTGAAATCGATAATGCCGTCCATGGATGCAATGGCATTGGAATCATTGATTGAAAAATTACCGGTGAATACCCTCCTGTTCAGGTTGCCTTTGGTTTTAATATTCTCGTATTGATAATTTTTGAAGGTAAACCGGTTTACTGTCGCATCCACATCGGCAATAATGCTGTTCCATTTTACGCCGCTTCCTTTTACCTGTCCCGAAAATGAAATAGCCCCGATTTCCGGGTTATTGATAAACTGCCCGAGTTGGAAATCCTGCGATGCGATGTTGCCGGAGTATAGCGGTTGTTTTCCATCCGGCAGTTTCATGTTCAGGTCGCTGATCAGCGTGCCCAGGTTGGTGCGGATGCTGCCGTAGGTAACAAAGTCTTTTAAGAAGCCGGTGAAACTGCCATCAAAATCGAGGTAAGAAATATTCTGCAGCTGCACGGCAGTTGTTTTCCTGATGACCGGGAAAAAAGTAACTGCATCAGCATAGTTTGTGCGGAATTTGTTTGCTTTGAAATCAATAAATGTTTTGTTGATATCGGGCAACCCGGTCAGGCTGATATCGCCATTGAGAAACGTGTTGCTGCCGGCTTCTATCGTCATTTCATTGGCAAATAAATCGTCCACCGTGCCGCGGGCCGGGCCGTTTACTTTGATTTTCTTTTTCCACTGGCCGGCCGCCGGGGCAAAAAAGGCAATATCATCACTGTCAACTTCCGCATCTGTAAACCGGGCCTGCATTCTCACTTTATGAATGAAATCATCCATATCGCTTAAGTCTGTATAGCTCATCCTGAAATAATCACGAATGATGCTGTTGTTGGTAATGATTTCCATCTTATCAAAGGCCATCTCCTGCGGCGTAAACTTCACTTCGGCCTGCATGGATTTTACTTCAAAACCGCTGCGCTCCTTTGTTTTCAACTTTAGTGAAGCGGTAATGCTGTCTTTGACAAAATTTACATTGGTAAAAACGCCGTCAATAGAAGAAAAATCAATTAACCTGCCGTCGAAATAATCGTGATAGGCTGTGGTGGATTGTTTTTCATTTATAAAATTGCCATTATTAATTTCTATCCTGTCAGCATGCACAAGCCAGCCGGCGGCGTTCCACTTCAGCGTGCTGTCTGAATTTTCCTCTTCGCCGTTTTCTTCTTCACCGGTTAGTTTATACTTTTTTGGTTTCAGGCCCTGGTAGTTTTTTAAATGAAATAAAGGGCGGGTAAAAATGAGAGAGTTAATTTCCATTTTGCGTGTGGCAAAATTTATTTCATCGGCATCGAGGCTCATGGTTTTCAGCTGCAGCAATTTGTCTTCGCCCCGCCATTTATCCTGCTGCAGCAGTGTGATGTTTTTAAGTTCAATTTTTTTCAGGTTCAGCTCTACAGCTTCTTTTTTACCGCCGCTGCTGCCGCCGCCGGCGAAGTAATCAACCAGGAACTGGTAATTCCAAATAGAATCAGTCCGGTTCAGTTTTACTGATGCATCTTCAAGTGCGGCATAGTGCAGCACAGTTTTATCTTTTAAAAAAAACCAGTCGGTAATACGTACCCTTATTTTCCCTGCAAACAGTAAGGTGTCTTTTTCCCGGTCTTCTACCAGCACATCTTCAAGATTCATTTTATTGAACAGGGAAAAGCTGACATGTTTTACTTTGATTTTAGCCTGCAGGTTTTTCGACAGCCTGGAAGTAACCCTGCGAAGAATAATATTCTGCCCCCAGTCAGTATTGATGAAAACGATAGCTGCTATGAAGAGAAAAAGCAGGGAGAGCAAAAACCACTTCAATATTTTCCTGAAAGTCTTCAGACGCAGCGCTTTAATTTGTAAAAATAGACAATCGTACCCTTAGGGCAAATTAAGTACCAAAAGGTAAAAAGCCGGCGCTCAATTGTTGAATGGCAATTGTTAAATGTGGATGCTATTCTTTATTCTTTGTATCCAGCACCAGTTTGTTTTTTGAAAAATACCAGCCTATGCAAACACCGGCAGCCCGGTTGCCAATAGCCGGGCCCCCGTCAAAATTGTTCATGGTGGTGAGGCTGTAGTTGTAATGGCCATAAAAATAAAGTCCGCTGGATGCTTCATAGCCAAACTGGAGTATGGCCGAGGCGAGATAATGCCCGTAATCGGCAAAACTGAATTTCATGTTTCGGCTTACCGGGCCGTTGCTGTTGCTATTATATTTTTCCGTACCCGCCAGCGCAAAGTCGAGCGATGGGCCGAAGCGGAGAAAGAAATGACCGGGCTGCAGGTTGAAATCATGCTGCAGTAAAAAACCAAGTTCTACGGTATGAAACCGGGTATTGTTGTCGATAGCTGCCGAATCGGGCGGAAAGGAGGGGGCATCGAATTTTACTTTATATCCCCTGAGATTGTACATAATGGATGGAGCAAAGCTCAGCCGGTTTTCAAAAGGCACTTTCAGCTGTGCGCCTAAATTCACACCATATTTCAAAGCGCTTTCCTGCCTGTTGCCGTTGATGATGTAGCGTACATCTGTTACCTGAGGGCCGCCAAACACACCGAACTGCACCTGGCAGTTTGCGGCAACAGCTATCAATAAGGTACAAGTAACTGTAAAAAATTTCATTGTTCAGTTTTTGCTGAATAAAGATTAAAACAGGTTTTTTCAGGGAGGATTTTGCCGGGGTATTGCCGGCGAACTGGATGAAATATCCGGTAAAAGTAAAAATTAAATCCGGCTGGTCAAACAGGCCGGATGAAAAAACAGGAAATGAAACTTAAATCCGTGAATAACAGAAGTGGTAAGGCGGTGATTAATATTTTTTGGCAGGATCTTTCACCTGGCTGCCCGTATTGTATTGCAGCGAGCGGCCTTTGGGTATGGAGAGGTTTTTCCACTCTTTATCCTTAATCATTTTAGCGAGAAAAATTACCTGGCCGATATGATAAGGGTAATGCGCCAGCTGCCGGTTTATGGCATCCACCACCGTGAGCGGCTCTTTGCGGATATAAACCGTTTTTTCAAGATCGCTTTCCGTTAATGACGCAAGAGCGGCAAGGCAACATTGCCAGCCTTTATTCCAAAACTCTATTACCTGTTGTTTTGAATAATTGTGCACTTCAAACTCATCGTCGCGGTTGCGCCAGTCTTTTTCGCCATCTTCGGTCAAAAAATTGGTGAAGCGGCTCAGCATATTGCCGGCTATGTGCTGCACAATGATGGCAATACTGTTCGATTCGGATGAAGGCTGATAATGAAAATCTTTTTCCTCCAGTTGCTCAAAGGTTTTTTCACCCAACTCTTTGTAATATTTCAGCCGACGGATGACTGTATCAAGATATTCTTTGCCGGGGTTATTCATAAAAAATTATTGAATAATTATTTGCTTCGGACGGCAGTGTTCAGGTATTAATAATTAAAAATCCCAGGTATTCTGCATTTTCTTTTTTAATGACTCAGCTGCAAACTTAGTAACTCCGACTTTAGTTCCCCCTTTAGGGGTACAGGGGGTCACCATCCTTCCGCCGCATCATCGCCCCGGTTGTCAGCCACGGCTTCAAATTTTCCATTGGACAAAACTTTAATCACTTCTGTTCTGCCAATGGAACCCCGTTCCATCATTTTATATCCCATTGCCTCCAGCGCTTTGCGGGTGGCTTCAGGAAATCCTTTTTCAATATCCACCCTGTCGGGTAGCCACTGGTGATGAAACTTTGGTTTCCACACGGCATCTTCGGTGCTCATGTTGAAATCAATGATGTTGATGATAGTTTGAAATACCGATGTGGGAATGGTGGTGCCGCCCGGTGTGCCAACAACCAGGTAAGGTAAAGCATCTTTTAAAACAAGCGTCGGCGTCATGGAGCTGAGCATCCGTTTACCCGGCATGATGGCGTTGGCTTCTCCGCCTACGGCGCCATACATATTTGGCGCCCCGGGTTTAATGCTGAAATCATCCATTTCATCATTCAGCAGGAAACCGGCGCCACCAACTACCGTACGGCTGCCATACGAATTATTCAGCGTGGTAGTTACGGCCACAGCATTTCCTTCCTTGTCAATCACACCCAGGTGCGTGGTTTCTTCGCTTTCCATGGCGGGTATCACACCGGGCTTCACCTTTTCGCTGCTGCCTGCTTTGCCAGGAATAAAATCTGCCATTCTCGATTTCAGGTACATTTCTTCGGTGAGCTGCGGCACCGGCACTTTAAAAAAATCGGCATCGCCCATATACTGTGCCCTGTCGGCAAAAGCCCGCCGCTCCACTTCCACCATCAACTGCACGGCTTCGGGGGAATGAAATTCATAGGAACCGAGCGGTTTGTCTTCAATCATTTTCATCATCTGGTGCAGCAGCAGGCCCCCGCTGCTGGGCATGGGCATGCCCACAATGCTGTATCCTTTGTAATTGAAAACATGCGGTTCTCTTTTTTGCGCTTTGTATGCTTTCAGGTCATCAGTGGTAATGATGCCATTGCCGCGTTTCATTTCCTCCACAATCAGCCGGGCCGTTTCTCCTTCATAAAATCCTTTTGCACCCTTTTTTTTAATACGCTTCAAAGTAGCAGCAAGCTCAGTTTGAACAAGTGTGTCGCCGGCTTTCCATGCAGTGTTTTTTACAAATGCCGGCGTCACGGTATTGTATTTAATAAATTCATTTTTTAAAGCGTTAAATGCCCTTGCTTCTCTTTCAGAAATCACGAATCCTTTTTCGGCAAGATCAATGGCCGGCTGAATCAGTTTGGCAAACGAAAGTTTTGCATAAGCCATCGATTCAAAAAGACCTGCTACCGTACCGGGCACTCCCGCTGAGAGATGACCATTCTGACTTAATTCAAACTGCGGATTGCCTGTTGCATCGAGGTACATATCGCGGTAGGCTTTGCCGGGGGCTTTTTCGCGGTAATCAATAGCTACCAGTTTGCCGTCTTTTAGTCGGGCTACTAAAAACCCGCCTCCGCCTATATTACCTGCAGCCGGATAAACAACTGCCAGGGCCAGTTGTGTAGCAATGGCGGCATCCACTGCATTGCCTCCCATTTTTAATACTGCCAGACCCACTTTGCTGGCCAGCGGGTGTGCTGAAACCACGGCCCCGTTTTCACAAACAATTTTTTTGTTTATCTCATACCGGTAAGCATCAACCAGCGCCTGGCTTTTGCTTGCGGTGTGACAGGCCACGTAAACAAAGGCCGGCAGCAGTAAGAAGAAAAATTTTTTCATTATAAAAAATACTTGACCGGCAAATTAATCACTTCCGGGCTTTGTCCCTAACAGTACTGACTTTTATTTTTTGCTTTGAACCTGCCTGTTTTTTTGCGGGAATGAGAGTGGGGCTATGAAAAATCAAAAGTAAAAAGCATACATGTTTGCAGGAGGCTATTATTTTGGCAAAACGAATTCGTCGTGTCCGGTTACAGAAAGGCAGTTCTGATTCAACACTGTCTGCTTTCACCAGGGCTTCTTCGCCTCCGGTTCCATAAAGCTCTTTGATACGGTAAAAACTGTCACGGCTGGTACCCATCAGCTTGCAAGCTTAGTTGACATTGTTGAGTTGTTCGGCTAATTTGAGTAAGCCAATGAAGGATTTGATTAGCTTAGTTTCAGAATTCATGATCTGACATTTTGGGGGTAACAATTTTATTTAAGCACTAAAAGTTAATCCCAACTGTCAGATTAAGTCTTAACTACTTCAGCTAATCATGGGTTGCCTGTTTCGTTTCTTTTATTGTTGCGTTTCGCCAATGCAACTCTCATTCTGCCTCCCTTTCCCTCGCTTTTCCTAAATTGCCTGCTAAATCTTAATAAACATGCTTAGGAAACTTTGGCTTGCCTGGCTTATTTTCTTTTTTGTTTCAGCGGATGCACAGTTAAAATCTCCCGATGAATTTTTGGGCTATAAAACCGGTACCCGTTATACCCCCCACTGGAAAATTGTAAACTATTTTCAACACATTGCCGCTAATGCATCAGCCCATGTGAAACTGGAACAATATGGCCAAACCAACGAAGGCCGCCCGCTACTGCTGGCCTTTATTTCATCAGCAGAAAATATAAGCAGGCTGGAGCAGATACGGTTGAACAATATGCGGCTCGCCAACCTTGCCAGAGACCGGGTGGCACCCCTTGAAGAAGGGGCGCCTGCACTTGTGTGGCTGAGCTATAATGTGCATGGAAACGAAACTTCATCGTCCGAAGCAGCCATGATGACTGCGTGGGCATTGATTGATCCGTCGAATGCCAAAACAAAAGAATGGCTGAAAAATACGGTGGTCATCATGGACCCCTGCATCAATCCTGACGGCAGGGACAGGTATGTGAACTGGTTTAATTCAGTGGTTGGCAAAAACATGAACCCTTCGTGGAATGCAAGGGAACACCGTGAGCCATGGCCCGGCGGCCGCACCAATCATTACAATTTCGACCTGAACCGCGACTGGGCCTGGCAAACACAGGCCGAAAGCCGGCAGCGGATAAAAATGTACAACCAGTGGATGCCCCATGTGCATGTGGATTATCACGAGCAGGGCTTTAACAATCCCTATTACTTCGCACCGGCAGCACAGCCGTATCATGAAGTGATTACCCAATGGCAGCGTGATTTCCAGGTGACGCTGGGTAAAAATCATGCAAAACATTTTGACGCCAACGGCTGGCTGTATTTTACCAAAGAAGTGTTTGACCTTTTTTATCCAAGCTATGGCGATACTTATCCTACTTACAACGGCGCCATCGGCATGACGTACGAACAGGCAGGACATTCTTTTGCCGGCCTGGGAGTAATTACCGATGAAGGCGACACACTGACCCTGCTTGACCGGGTGATGCATCACTATACCACAGGCATCAGTACTATTGAAACCAGCTCACTGAACGCTGCAAGACTGGTGAAGGAGTTCAGGAAATTTTTCAACGATGCTGTCACTGCAGGAATAGGAGAATACAAAACATACCTGGTAAAACACCGTGATGCCGACAGGGAAAGACTAATTGCGTTGACAGAATTGCTGGAGAAAAATGAAATACAGTATGAATATGCGGGGGCAAGCACACGGGGCACCTTGGCCGGTTATAATTATTTTGCAGGCAAAGATGAAATGTTCACAATAGAAACTGGCGACTTGCTGGTGCAGTCGCAGCAGCCGCGGTCGGCCATGGTGAAGGTATTGTTTGAGCCCAGGAGCAGGCTGGTTGATTCCAACACGTACGATATCACTGCATGGTCGCTGCCTTATGTGTATGGATTGAAAACATTTGCTTTAAAAACAAAACTACAAACCGCTGCGGGCACAGGACCATTACCAATTACAAATAACGCCGGTGATGCATACGGCTATGTTATCCGCTGGCAGGGGCTGCAAAGCGTGAAGACGCTGGCGCAGCTGCTGCAAAAAGGAGTGAAGGTTCGGTTTGCTGAAACCCCATTTGAAGTAAGCGGCCAGCAGTTCGACAGGGGCTCGCTGATTATAATAAAGAAAGGAAATGAAAAATTCGGCAGCAGCCTGCCATCCATCGTCAATGAAGCGTGTAATGCAAACAATGTAAAGGCCAATGTAATTACCACCGGTTTTGTTGACAAAGGATATGATTTCGGCAGCAGCAAAGTGCATGCGATGAAGGCCCCCCGTGTGGCGCTGCTTACCGGCGAAGGAGTAAGTTCAAACAGCGCCGGAGAAATCTGGCATTTCTTCGAGCAGGTGATTGATTACCCGCTGACGCTGATCAATGCAAATGATTTCGGGCGGGTCAGCTGGAATGATTATGACATTATCATCATGCCTTCGGGCAATTACCGTTTTCTTACAGAAAAACCTTCGGCTGACCAGCTGAAAGACTGGGTTAACAAAGGCGGCAGGCTGGTGGCGCTGGAAGGCGCCGTGGCGCAGCTGGCAAGAACTGATTGGGCCATCAAAGCAAGAAAGGCCGATGATACCAGCGATAAAAAAGACACTTATGCTGCGCTGAATGTGTATGAAGAAAGAGAAAGAGATTTTCTTACCGGTAATATTCCCGGTTCCATTTTCAGAGTAGAACTGGATAATACGCACCCCCTGGCATTCGGCTATCCTGATTTTTATTACACCCTCAAGCAGGATGATGCCATGTATGAATTTATAAAAGACGGCGGCTGGAATGTAGGCGTGCTAAAAAAAGAATCACAGGTGTCGGGCTTTGTGGGTTCAGCATTAAAAGACAAGATAAAAGACGGGCTGGTATTCGGTGTGCAGGATATGGGTTCGGGAAAAATCGTTTACCTGGCCGACAACCTGCTGTTTCGCAGCTTTTGGGAAAATGGCAAGCTGATGTTTTGCAATGCGGTTTTTTTGGTGGGGCAGTAGTGTGTAGTGAGACGTGAGATGTGAAAGGGGAAACGGCAGTAATTGCCAATCATAATTTTTAGCAGGCTTTTTGAAAGCTATCGGTTATTTTAGCGAACTAATTTTATTTCATGAGAAAAACTTTCAATATTTTTCTTTATCTCATTTTCTCTTTTCAGCTTTTGGCTCAACCACCCCAGACATGGTCTTCAGCCGAAATCTACCTGGGCATTAAAAAACTGAATGTGCTTGGCTCGGTGCTGTATGTGGCGGCTCATCCTGATGATGAAAACACCCGGCTGATTGCTTATTTATCAAAAGAAAGACTTTACCGCACCGGCTACCTGTCAATTACCCGCGGCGATGGGGGGCAAAACCTGATTGGTGAAGAGCAGGGCATCGAGCTGGGACTGATAAGAACACAGGAACTGCTGGCCGCAAGAAGAATGGATGGCGGCGAACAGTTTTTCACCCGTGCATTTGATTTCGGATACTCAAAAAGTCCCGAAGAAACTTTTACCAAGTGGGACAAAGAAAAAATTTTGAGCGACGTGGTGTGGGTAATCCGCAAGTTTCAGCCCGATGTTGTCATTACGAGATTCCCGACTACCGGCGAAGGAGGGCATGGTCATCATACCGCATCAGCCATTTTGGCCAATGAAGCCTTCAGCGCAGCAATTGATCCCAATCGTTTTCCCGAACAATTAAAATATGTGGCGCCCTGGCAGGTAAAACGTGTGCTGTGGAATACGTTCAACTTTGGCGGCGCCAATACCCAAAGAGAAGATCAATATAAACTGGATGTGGGCGGCTACAATCCATTGCTGGGAAAAAGCTATGGAGAAATAGCTGCCGAAAGCCGCAGCCAGCACAAAAGCCAGGGCTTTGGCGTGCCCGCAGGCAGGGGCGAAGCGCTGGAATATTTTACCGCCACCCAAGGCGATCAGCCGGTAAAAGACTTGATGGAAGGAATAGATGTGAGCTGGAAAAAAGTGAATGGCGGCGATCTGATAGAAAATATGGCAAACGAACTGGCCGCATCGTTTGATTTTCTTCATCCGGAAAAATCTGTAAAAGGACTGGTGGAATTTTATAAAGCGCTGGATGCTTTGCCGGCCGGCTACTGGAGAAATCAAAAGTTAAGTGAAGCAAAAGAACTGATTGCTCAATGCAGTGGTTTGTGGATAGATGTTTTTTCAGGAGAACAGTTTGCCGTGCAGTCAGATTCTGTCCGGTTCAATTTTCAGTTTAACAACCGGCTGGGTATGAATGCAACCCTGAAAAAAATTTCAGTGGATGGGTTTGATAGTGTTTTCAACCAGGCGCTGGCCCGTAACAGGAACCTGAATTTTGCCAAAACAATTTTTGTGCCTGCATCAAAACCGCTGACACAACCCTACTGGCTGGAGAATAAAATGCAGGAAGGATATTTCAACGTAAGCAACCAGCAGCTGATTGGCATGCCCGATGTGCAGCCGGCATACCTGGTAAACTTTACCCTGAGTATCGAAGGCGTTGATTTCACTTTTTCAAGGCCGGCAAAGCATAAGTTTACCGACCCGGTGAAAGGGGAAGTTTACTGGCCACTGGTGGTGGCACCACCTGTCATCATCAGCCCCACGGAGGATGTGAAGGTTGTGTTGGATGAAAAGGAAAACTATTACGGTGCAGTTTCCCTAAAGGGAATGAAAAAAGATTTTTACGGAAAAATCGCTGCGGTTTCAGCCGTGGATAAAAAAAATCTTCCCGGGTTTACTTTCAGCAATACGTTGCTCGCATTCAGTACAAAAAACCAGGTAACGGCAATAAAGTATAACGGGCAGGGAAGCAGGTCATCGCTTAATGTACTGTTTACCATAAACGACAGCTTGGGAAAAACAATAACCGGCAGCGACAAACATGAAATCCGGTACGATCATATTCCTGCCATCAATTATTTTCACGATGCTGAGGTAGCTATGAAGTATGTGGATGTAAAAACTTATGGCAAGAAAATCGGTTACATCGTTGGCGCCGGCGACAAAGTACCCGAAGCGCTGGAGCAAATGGGGTATGAGGTGCACTTGCTGAACCAGAAGGAAATTTCAAAAAACCCGCTGGATAAATTTGATGCCATCATTGTCGGTGTCAGGGCCTACAACACGATTGAGTGGCTCGGAAATTACTACGATAAAATGATGAAGTACGTGGAAGATGGCGGCAACCTGGTTGTGCAATACAACACCAATAATTTTCTGGGCGGGGTGCGGTCAAAAATCGGGCCCTATAATTTTTCCATTACACGCAACCGGGTAACGGATGAAAATGCACCCGTCACTTTTCTGAAGCCGGAACACCCCGTTTTGAATTTTCCCAATAAAATAACCGCCGAAGATTTCAAGGGCTGGGTACAGGAAAGAAGCATTTATGATGCGGCAGATTCAAGCGGCAAATTTGAAAAAATACTCGCCATGAATGACCCTGGTGAAAAACCCGACGACGGCAGCCTGATTATTGCAAAATATGGTAAAGGATATTTTACCTACACAGGACTTGTATTTTTCCGCCAGCTGCCGGCTGCTGTGCCCGGCGCTTACAGGTTGCTGGCAAACCTGGTTGCGCTTAACAGGAAAAAAGCTTTCTGATGAACACGGGCGATGATACAAGAAGGGTGATGGCAGTAATAGTAACGGTGGTCATTGGGCTATTTCTCGGCCTGCTTATTAAAAAAGTAACTATCGGCTTGCTGATTGGGCTTGCACTGGGCCTCTTATTGTCGGGGCTGGTAAGAAAAAAGTAGTTTGAAGATAAATTTTCAATGCACAATGCTCCATGTTCAATTCTCAATTTGAACAATTTCTGATAATTGAACATCGGACCCTGAGAGTTGAATATTTGCCAATTTAATAATCAAATGAACGAAAGCAAAGAGAAAATACCTCTATTTAAATCCTGGACTCACTGGTATGTATTTGTTCTTGCTATTCTTGCGCTGCTGATTATTCTATTCAATCTTTTTACCAAAGCCTTTTCATGACCCAGCTTGATTGGATAATACTCATAGTCACACTTGCAGGCATCATAACCTATGGGTTGTACAAAAGCCGGGTCACGCATAATCTCGATGGCTACCTGCTGGCCAATCGCAGCATGCCATGGGGGCTGGTGCTGCTGAGCATTATGGGCACACAGGCCAGCGCCATCACTTTTCTTTCGGCGCCAGGCCAGGCGTATACTGATGGCATGCGGTTCGTGCAGTATTATTTCGGGTTGCCCATCGCCATGGTAGTCATCTGCATATTTTTTGTTCCCATATTCAGCCGGCTGAAAGTTTATACTGCATACGAATATCTTGAAAACAGGTTTGACAATAAAACAAGAGCACTTACTTCGTTTCTTTTCTTACTGCAGCGGGGCTTATCAACCGGCATCAGCGTGTTTGCGCCTTCCATCATTCTTTCATCTATTTTGGGATGGGATATTTATATCACCAATATCCTGATGGGAGGACTGCTTATTATTTATACGCTCAGCGGTGGCGCCAAAGCGGTGGCTTACACACAGCAGCTTCAGCTTATCATCATTTTTACAGGCATGTTCCTGGCCGGCTATATGGTAGTGAGGTTATTGCCTGATGGTTTTGGTTTTACTGAAGCGCTGCATGCCGGCGGCAGCATGGGCAAACTGAACGTAATTACTACCGGCATCAGCAACGGGAAGTTTAACTGGAGCGATCAGTACAACCTGCTGAGCGGAATCATCGGCGGTTTTTTTCTTGCCCTTTCATATTTCGGCACCGACCAGAGCCAGGTGGGCCGTTATCTCACTGCAAAAAATTTAACTGAAAGCCGGCTTGGCCTGCTGATGAACGGGTTGGTAAAAGTGCCGATGCAGTTTCTCATCCTGCTGGTGGGAGTGCTGGTATTTTCATTTTACCAGTTTCACCGGGCGCCGGTATTTTTTAATGAATCGCTTGCAGCAAGGGCGGCAAAAACAGAATATGGCAGCCGGCTTGCACAAGTGGAAATGAATTACAACAAAATTATTGCATCCATTCCGGGCTGGCGGCAGCAGATACAACATAGTACCCCTGGTAATGAAAGTGAAATTGAAAACCTGGAAAAGAAAATAAAGCAGGCCAATGCAACTGCCGATTCATTGAAAAAAGAATACAAAAAAATTCTTGCCCAAGCCATACCCGGCGCTGACACTAACGATACGAATTATATTTTTATCCGCTTTGTGGTGGATTACCTGCCCGAAGGCCTGGTCGGTTTACTCATCGCTATTATTTTTCTTGCATCGTGGGGCAGCATCGCAGCGGCGCTGAACTCACTTGCATCCAGCACCATGGTTGACTTTCACCGGCGATACTCAAAAAAGCCGATTGCACCCGAAAAAGAATTCTGGATTTCGCACTGGTACACGCTGGCATGGGGCATCTTCTGCATCATTGTGGCCATGTTTGCCTACAACATCGGCAACAGCCTGATTGAAGCGGTGAATGTGCTGGGCTCTTTGTTTTACGGCGTGATTCTGGGTGTGTTCCTGGTTGCTTTTTTTATGAAAAAAATCCGCAGCGGTTCCATTGTTTTTATTGCTGCCCTGCTTGCTGAACTAATAGTGCTGACTGTTTTTATCCTGACAAAAATGAATTATTTCAAGCTGGGTTTTTTGTGGCTGAACCCGATTGGGGCGTCTGGTGTGATTATTTTTTCCTGGTTGCTCCATCTGCTTTCTTTAAAAAAACAAAGCCCCGCAGTGTAGCAGGGCTAAAGCTTTTTTAAAAAAAGATTATTTCAGTTCCTTTTGCAGATTTTCGTTCAGCGCCACATAATCGTCATTCTTTTCTTTTTTTGCAATTTCCATTGATTTGTTTGAAGCAGCAAGGGCTTCAGCTTTTTTGCCCATCATTTTCAAGGCACGGGCTTTTTGATAAAGCACCCAGAAGGCATTGGGATTTTGTGCATATGCTTTATCGAGCCATTCAACTGCTTTGGCCAGGTCTTTATTGTTTTCAATATAATAAAATGCAGCGGCGAAATAGGGGCGATTATCCCTGTCCATCGCATTTTTTATCTGTTCCATCACTTTGCCGTCCACATCGGCCGAAACATGAAAGTCAACATACACATTATCCCAAATCAGACCCACGGAACATTCATTACTTTTAATATCGCCGATGCTTATCATAAATGTTTCAACAGAAAAGGGAAGCGTTTGTACCTGGCTTTTTACCCGCACTACATCCATTTCCTGTTTATAGTCTGCAGGGCTGGTAACATCGGTTTGTTTTGAAATAATGAGGGTCCACTCGCTTTCACCGGGGATGGTGAGCAAGCCATATTTTCCTGCCGGCACTTTCACGCCGCCAACCATTACTTCTTCACCAAACGTAATGGTAGTGGCTGCATTGGCGCCGGTACGCCATACTTTGCCGTATGGCACCAGGTCACCAAAAATTTTCCGGCCTTTCACACCGGGACGGGAATAAGAAATTTCAATAGAGGATAATGCGAAGTCCTGTTTAATATTAGCCGTTGGGCTGGGAGCAGGAGTTCTGAGTTGTTGCGCATCTGTAGCAGTAAATGCACACAGTACAGCAGCACTGAGCATAATTTTTTTCATCATGACAATTTTGTTTAGGAAGGCAAAGGTAGGGGAAATCAGAAGGCGGAAGTCAGAGGTAAAAAAATAAGAAAGTCTTACTAGCCGATAAGGAATTAATATTCCAGTCATCCAACATCAGCCCCTCCTTCGTCCCGAATAATCGGGACTACGGAGGGCAAGCAGGAGACCTCAATTTTTATCTACACTGATAGAAACGGTAGTTTTCGAACGGTTGCCTTTTCTTTTCCATTTGGGTCCTTCTTTCAGCAGGCGCACAGCTTCTTCATCACACTTTTTGCACTCCGATGATTTGGTAACTTTAATATTGACCGGCTGGCCGTTTTTATCCACATTGAAGCTTAGCTCCACTTCGGCGCTACTGTTTTTGGGAAGAATTTCTTCGGGTATATTGATGTTGTTGGCCACATAGGTATTGTAGTTGCTCCAGCCTACTTCGGGTTCTTCCAGTTCGGCCGTTTCTTCACGGGCACGGCTGCTCACTACTTTGCGTGTATTGGCAAGTATTTCCGATCTGGCTTTTTCATCCTCCTGCATCACAATGCTGTTGGGCACAGCCGAAGGAAACAAACGGCAGGTAAGAGAATTATACCCGAGTGATCTTATCTGCACATCCATCATACTGTCGCTTGATATAAGATTGAACTGGCCTTTGATATCCGTGTAGGTTCCCACATTGTCGCGGGTATTCATCACATTGGCAAAGGGTACCGGGTTGTTTTGAGCATCCACTACACGGTAAATGTAAGAGTGAATAAGGTTAAAATAACCATCTGTTTTTTTATTTGTCCTTAAGCCGAACTCTTGTTTTTTCACCTTTGAAACATCACCTGATACCAAACCCCGTCCGGTTTCTGAAAAGGAATCCTGTTTTGTTTTTGCCGCTGGTACTAACTCTTTATCTTTTGTACTGATTGCATTGGATGAAACGACAGCCTCCTGTATTTTAATTTCTTTGTCATCATTTTTTAAACCGGCATCAGCCTCTGTTACCACAGCCTTATTCCTGGCAGAATCATTTTCCGCACCGGTACTTAAAACAGGAGTTCGATTTATTGCGTTTGCCTCAGACTTCACCGCCTCCAAATTGGCCGGGGGCTGTGAATCTTTTTTTTCTGCAACTGAAACTTTCAATTCGGGCAGGGAATCAGCCACAGGCGCTGTATTTTTTTCGGTTAGGGCAAGTTCATTTTTTTCGGGTTTAAAAAATAATTGTTGCGCCAGCACACCCAGCCCGCCGATGATAATAATAGCAGCGGCTATCTTCAGCCAGGGGAACCTGCCGCGGGATAGCGGTATGGTTTTTAATTCGCTGTGTAACCTTGCGCTTAATTTTTCTTTCAGCGATTGAATATCCGCTTCCGTTGATTGAGAATTTTTATAACCTTCCATTGCCTCTGCAAGAAAGGCGTCTTCCATAGCAGCCTTTTCCATGGCGTGCATTTCAGCAGCGCTGAGGCGGCCTGCCCAATACTTTTCAATATCGGCGGCAGAATAATTTTTTATGCGCTTTTGCTCATCCATAATCCTTATTCAATTAATCAATATCCCTTATTAAAAATCCAATCTCTTATCGCAAATCTCATACTTCATACTTCAGACTTCCGGCTTCCGGTCTCAACTTTTTCCATGCAAAGCTTCAGGTTTCGGCGGCCGTTCTGAATAAAACTGCGGACCTGGTTCCAGTCATACCCGGTCAATGTTACAATCTCGTTGTAGCATTTGCCTTCAAAGTAAAAAAGTTGCAGCATTCGTTTTTGTTCATCCGAAAGGGTGGCAAGGCAGTGTTCCAGTTTTTCCAGGTTTTCTTCTTTTTCAAGCACACCATTCAGATGCACATTTTCTTCGTTTTGCATAAGAGTGGCGGGTATTTCCACGGTTTTCATATTGCGGGGGGTACGCAGCTGCATCAGGCAATGATTTTTTGCCACCTGGTGCAGCCAGGCCCTGAAATTTTCCACTTCATGTTTTTTCAACTTTATCACCAGCTCTTCAAAAATCTGCATCACGGTATCTTTGGCGGCTTCAGGTTCTTTCAGGTATTTCAGGCATACGCCAAACACAAGGTCCATATAGCGCTGGTAAAGCTCGCCAAGCAACTGCATGTTTCCGGTTTGCTTATAAGCAGTCACCAGCTCGGCGTCGGTTTGGTGGAGAGATGGTATGTTTTTTAAAAATGCCAACACTTAAAATTAGCAAGAAATAGATTGCGCCCGCTTATGTAATTGTGAAAACTGAAATAAAGAATAACCGGAAAACTGACATAATTACAAGTTCTCCAATAACTTTACCGGGTATTGAATTCAATAGACAGACTGCTGGAGGTTTGTTTTTCCAGGGCCTTTTTTATTGTAAAAATTCCGGGGAGCAACCCGGAATTTTACTTCGGAAATGTTTGCGGGGCTTGCAATTCAAAAATTTGCTGCATAATTTTAATCTCCAATTAAATCCGAACCCTAAAACAATTCTTATGAAAACTATCTTCTACCTATGCAATGCTGCAATTATTTCTTTGGCAGCAGTTTCATGTACAAAACAGCAGGTGCCGGCAAACAATGAACCGAATACGGTAGTGACCGATCCTGTCATCAGTTCAAAAATTTATACAAAGACCAACGACCCGGCAGCCATCGAGTTTGGCACAGGTGCTGTATTGAATTCCGGCTCAAGAGTGGCAATCTACCTGCCTTACGTCATCAGCAACGATGTATTGCAAAGTGCAACACTTACACTGATGGATGCCAATACGGAAGAAACACTCGGCACTTTTAGTTTTTTACCGCCTACGGATCAATCAGCTGCCACGCTGAACATCCCCGGCGAACTGTGGTATGTTCCGTTCATGTTTGCAGCAGTTGACCTGGATAATACTTATAGCGGCAGAACAATTACCATCATCACCCAAATGAGCGGTCAGGTAGCCGTGTCCGACGATGTGTTGCCCAACGCTTTTACTGTTCAGTAAACCCTTTCTTTTTCATAATTCAAAAGCCCCTGCATCGGCGGGGGTTTATTTTTTGGCTAAGGGGTGAAAAAAGGGAAGGAGAAAAAATAGAATATTGACGAATTGAAGCAGTACAAGAATCCCGAAATGCCGATACGAAATCTTACTGGTATAAATAACCTGCAACGTGAATAAATATTATTTAAATGCCGGGTGAAACTGTTCGAGTGTTTTTCTCAAAAACTCCCGGTCGAGATGTGTATAGATTTGCGTGGTGCTGATGCTCTCGTGCCCGAGCATTTCCTGCACGGCCCGCAGGTCGGCGCCACCTTCTACCAGGTGTGTGGCAAAGCTGTGACGGAATGTATGGGGTGAAATTGCTTTTTTAATACCCGCTTTTTGCACCAGCTCTTTTATAATAAGAAAAACCATCACTCTTGTAAGCTTGCTACCTCGCCGGTTCAGGAAAACTATATCCTCATTGCCGGGCTTAACGGGTATGAAATTCCTGATTTTTTCCAAATAAATTTTTACATACTTAACGGCACTTCGACCAACAGGCACCAGCCGTTCTTTATCGCCTTTGCCAATCACCCGGATAAAGCCGACATCAAAGTAAAGTTGTGAGATTTTCAGATTGACCAGCTCGCTGACACGAAGCCCACAACTGTAAAGCAGCTCCAGCATGGCTTTGTTTCTGCCGCCTTCGGGTTTGCTCAGGTCAATTTGTGCAATGAGGCTTTCAATTTCCTCAAAACTCAGTGTATCGGGCAGGGCTCTTTTCAGCTTCGGCGCTTCCAGCAGGGTAGTGGGATCGGCAGTGGATATTTTTTCCAGCAGGCAGTATTTATAAAATGATTTTATGCCCGAAATAATTCTTGCCTGCGAAGTATCGGACATACCCAGGCCGCCAATCCAATTGATAAACTGCTGCAAGTCGGTAAGCCTTATTTCTGCCGGTGTTTTTGATTCACCGCTATGCTGAAGGTATTGAGTGAGTTTATCCAGGTCACGCTGGTAAGCTTCCACTGAATTATCAGCCAGTGATTTTTCCAGTTGCAGGTAGGCTTTGAATCCTTTTTTGTAAGGTTCCCACATGTGTGAAGATGGTTTCAGAAGATTAAAAGGTTTAACGGGTTTAAAAAGTTTGGCAGGTTGCCAACCGTAATTGATTTCTTAAACTTTTTAATCGTATTGAACCTCTTAAACTATTTAAACGCCTCCTTAAGCTCAATGCTTTTTTCAATTTCTTTCCATTGTTTATCCATCAGCACTCTTGCCCATATTCTGGTAGGGCTGATGTTAACTGAATCAATAAACTCATGCATGGCATCGTAATCCAGGTCGGCCAGCATTTTCCCGAAAGTCATCATGGCCTGCTTGCCGGTGGTCATTTCCTCCACAAAAATATTTCCGCGGTCGGTGTAGGCCACCAAGCCTTCCGCCACGGCAAACTTGGGGTCGAAGCGGTTTAAGGCGCTGCCTCCTCTTACTATATTATCTTTTTTATTGAAAGGTATTTTGGCCATATAGCCTCGGCCATTGGTGCAGTCGTTGAAGAGCAGCCATACATAGCCGGTGTCTTTAAAAAAATAACTGATGTAATTTTTATTGAGACTGAATTTATGCCCGCCGAAATCATCAAAGGAAAGTTTGCGGTTGATGCCCATGCCGCTGTAGCTCCAGATTACCGAATCGGGCAGGCAGTTGGCAGCACTGATATACACATACGGTTTCAGCGGGTGGTCTTCCTTGATGAATTTAAGAGTATCCTCCAGGCAGGCCGTGTCGCAAAACATTTTTGCTGTTGTGCCGGATTTATTGCCGCAGGAAAAAATAATTACACTGGTGAAAAACAGAAAAAGGTATTTCATTGCCGGAGTTTTAATCAGAACAAAAATAACAAGCTAACCCGGTTGACAAAGTTTTTCTTCTGGCTGCCATGCGGTAAATACCCCGGGTCAAAAAAATACATCTTCTGCCAGGAAATATTCAGGCTCCCGGTTGTCAAAAAAAGTTATAGCCAGGATGTCAAACTGGATTTTTGTGTATTGGGGATGGCGGTAGAGAAATTCTTCCGCTGCCCGTTTCAAAAAATTAAATTTCTTTTTTGTCACACTTTCTTCGGGATAGGCGCCGGGGAAATATTTTCTTGACTTCACTTCAATAATATGCAGCCAGCCGTTGCGGTCTGCTATTACATCAATTTCATCATGCCCGTAGCGCCAGTTGCAATGCAGAATTTCATAACCGTTTTTTCGCAGCCAGCCCACGGCCAGCTCTTCACCTGCTTTTCCCAGCTCGTTATGCGATGCCATGCATTAAATTTCTTTAAATTACACAATAACCATCTGAACTTTAAATCCACGGCCTTGGAAATTTTGAAGGGGGCAATGCTTCAATTCTATTACTTTTGTACCGAAACCAGTTGTATATGAAACTGAATAAATCCAACTTTATCATCCTGCTTTTCCTGGTCATTGCTGCTTCGCTTTATCGTGTATGGGATGGCCGCCCCATGGGTTTTGCACCACAGATAGCCATGGCGCTTTTTGCCGGCTCTGTATGCCGCGACAAACGATTTGCCTTTTTATTCCCCGTGCTTTCCATGCTGATTTCTGACCTTATTTATCAATTCTTATATGTACAGGGGCTGACCCCGATAAAAGGATTTTACGGCGGCCAGTGGCAGAATTACCTGCTGATAGCCTCGGTTACCATCATCGGGTTTTTTATCAGTAAAAATAAAATCAGTCATATTATTGCCGGCTCCCTGGGTGGTGCGGTTTATTATTTTATAATTTCCAATTTTTTTGTGTGGTTTGGCGGCGGGCTCGATATTAATAACCAGCCGTACGAAAAATCATTCAATGGTTTAATCACCTGCTTCACCGCTGCATTGCCTTTCTTTAAGTGGAGCCTGGTTTCAACCTTGCTGTTCAACGTGGTTTTCTTTGGAAGTTTTTACTACCTGGGAAAGAATGTACTGAAAAGAGAATTGCAGCCGGTGTAAATAATACTCCCGGGGCATGCCCGGGTTTTTTATTCAAAAAGTTTTTTATCCTTTGGATTAAAGCCCTCATCATCTTCCAGCAGACCACTATCGGCAGCCTGGGTAGCCAGTTGATCGCAGCGGTTGTTGTACGGATTTTCTGCGTGACCTTTTACCCACACAAAGCGGATGAATTGTTTTTTAGAAAGATGATAATAGCGTAGCCAGAGATCTTTGTTTTTCTTGCCTCCTTTGAAATTGGTGGCAATCCAGGTATTCAGCCAGCCTTTTTCCACTGCATTCACCACGTACTGGCTGTCGGAATAAATCAGCACCCGCAGCCCGTCTTTTTTCAGCGCTTCAATGCCGGCGATGACAGCCATCAGCTCCATCCGGTTGTTGGTGGTGAGCTTGTAGCCCTGTGAAAGTTCCTTTCGGTGCTTACCGGCCATCAGGATAACGCCATAGCCGCCCGGCCCGGGGTTGCCCCGTGATGAGCCATCGGTATAAATGGTCACATCGGGTTTGCTCAATGTGCATAATTTTCTGGAGTGGGGAATTGAATCGGCTTTTGCGGGGCGCCAAAAACATATTTCTTTACTTCACGGCAATGCGGGTTGATGTACAGGTTGTCAATGGCAAGGTATTCCCGCTGGTAGGCCGCTTTTTTCGAGGGGATTACTTTTTTCTGCAGCGCCAGTTTCAGGTATTTATTCCGCAGGTCGTCGTTCACCATGCTTTTTGAAAAAGTAATCCGGCTGCTTGTGGCTTTCTCCACGGCTTTGGCAATCATTTCAGCGCAATACATTTTATCATCGGTGCTGAGATCAAAATTCATATCGAAGCGCAGTCCCCTTTGATAATATTCCAGTATTACCGTCCTGAGCATTTCAATTTCTTCACCGGAAAAATCATAACGGTAAACACCCATCACCACGTTGTTGACGGGGGTAAGAAAACTGTCTAACGGATCACGGCGCATGATTTCATCGGGATTGATATCGCCGGCCATATTACTGTAAATATGCATGCGGCCCTCATACATGAAGGCAAGGCCGCTGTGGGAATAAAGTTTTTCCTGCAGGCTGAAATCTCGCAGCGATTCGCTGGTCATATCGTTGCCGCAGCGCAGCACCAGGTCGCCTTCCCGGATGGAGCTGGCCAGTTCTTTTACCTTTTTCCATCGTTCGGGCAATTCAAGGGAAGATACAGGGTAAAGTATTTTATTTTCTTCCCCGCCGGAATCGTTGCAAGCCGATAAAAAACAAACCGGGAGTACGAGCAGGAAGAATTTTTTCATAATGGCTGTAAAATTAAAAAACCGGCGCTAAGAAATCAGGCCGGATTTTTTAAAGAGTAAATAAAAACTTTCAATTGCTTATAAAATCAAAATCGTCAAGTCCTATTTCATCTGAATTGGAACCACTCGGCCCGCCACCCTGCACGTAGTAGCGGAAACCTACCCTGTGTCTTTGTGGCGTACTGCCATTGGGAAGGCCCGAAATAAGGATTTCAAATTTGGTCCATGTAGTGGGATATCCTGTGGGGTAGGGGCTCGGAGAAAGAGTGGGATTGATGTCGAGCAGCTTCATGGTAAAGTCGCCTGTGTTATTCTCAGTTCTTCCCACATTGGTACCATCATTATTGGGGTTCAGCCACACCTGCATGCGGTCAGGAAAACTCACTGTGCTTCTTGTGCGGGTCCAGAAAGAAATAACATCTCCGTTTTTCATGGCCAGCGGGGGCGTAAGTAACCAGCAATTGATAAATGACAACCCTGCCCCGCATGTATATGGTACAAAAGCCAGTTCATTAGCGCTTGCTTTGTAGGAGTGAGCAGGTATTTGAGAATAAAACGGCCCGCCTTTTACATTATCAGCCACATAAGAACCCTGCTGCCAGCTATCGCCGCCTAATGGGTTACTTATGTTTACAGCTTTCCAGCCCATGTCTACTACCCGCTGCATAGAATCAAACTCTTCGTGGTAAGAAAGGCTGGCCGGTTGAACCGTGGCAACCGCAGTCACAGTCTCTTCTTTGCAGGAAGTAAAGAAAGCTGTGACAGCCAATACAACCATGAAATAAAAAACAGGTATACGCTTAAATTTCATTTTTAAGTTTTTTATGGTTAGTACTTGTAAGTTAAATTAATGATCAGATTAATGGTTAATGCTGATATAAGCTACGCTGTCAATTCCGATAGAAGAAGCTCTGCCATTGCTGCCCGCATCTTCGGTAAAATACCGGAAAGCGAATCTCCCTTTTGTAGGTCCGTTTAATCCTACCACGGTGGCTTCAAATCGTGTCCACACATGCGGGTAAGCCTGCTTGGCCTGCTGGTGCAGCGGGCTGGCCGGGTTGTTAAATGCGTTTTTCAAAAACTCGTAATAAAAAGGATTTATGTCAAGCAATGGAACAGTAAAATCACCCGGATCGGTGCCTTCGCCACAGTTCAGCGTGTTGTATTTATTCATCCTCACCTGCATCCGGTTTACAAAATCGGTGGAGTCGCCGCCAAAGAGATACAACTGTGTGCGGGTGTAAAAAATTATCTTGTCACCGTTTTGCATAATCAGTTCCGGTGATACAGCCCAGTTGCTGATGACGCCGGCTGCCGAATTGGTGGAAAGATAATCGGCCCACAGGTACCCATTTCCCGTACCGGAATAAGAAAGAAAAGGAACTCCTGAATTGCCATCGGGGTTTTGCCAGCTGCGACGACCGATTTCCACACTTCTGTTGATGTAACGCCAGCCTTTGTTATAAGCATTCAAAGCCGTGTCAAACTCCTCTACAAATGATTGATCAGGCACCGGAGGTGGTTCCAAAAGATAGCGGTCATCTCGGCAAGATTGGACTAAGGTAAGGATTGAAATAATGGAGAGTAAAAATCCAAACCGGGTAGATTTTTTCATAAGCGTTCAGTTAGTGTTGATTATGGAGTGAAAGTAGTTAAATTTCTCTTTTTAAAAAAAGATATTTTTTATTTGATTTCCACAATTTTAAACCTGGAAAACACCAGTCTTTAATTCAGGTCTTTCGGGGTTATTGTTTGCCGCAGAAATAGCTTCAGATATTACCATGCGTGTATGCAGGGGATCAATAATATCATCCAACCACAACCTGGCGGCGGCATAATAAGCTGACGTTTGACTTTCGTACCTGCTGGTAATTTTTTCAAGCAATTTTTGTTCTTCTTCAGGAGGTATCTGTTTCCCTTTGGCTTTCATTGCATTTACCTGTATTTGCAAAAGCGTTTTAGCAGCCTGGTCACCACCCATCACGGCTATCCGGGCAGTGGGCCAGGCATAAATAAACCTGGGACCGTAAGCCTTTCCGCACATGGCATAGTTGCCGGCACCATACGAATTGCCGATGATGATAGTAATTTTCGGCACTACTGAATTGGCAACAGCATTCACCATTTTTGCGCCGTCTTTTATTATGCCTGCCTGCTCGCTGCGTGTGCCTACCATAAAGCCGGTTACATCCTGCAGAAACACCAGCGGAATTTTTTTCTGATTGCAATTAAGAATAAAACGGGCTGCTTTGTCAGCACTGTCATTGTAAATAACACCGCCCAGTTGCATTTCGCTTCCACCGCCGTCTGACCGTCCCGGTCTGACGGATTTCCTTGCTTTAACTGCCAGCCGCTGATTTGCTACGATGCCTGTTGCCCACCCGTCAATGCGGCCATACCCGCAGATAATCGTTTTGCCATAATCTTCTTTAAACTGCTCGAAATCCGAATTATCCACCAGCCTTTCAATTATCTCCAGCATATCATAAGGCTTGCCATCGCAGGGAATGAAGCCATATATTTCTTCCGGGTTTTTTTTGGGTAAAAAAGGTTCTGTTCTGTCAAAACCTGCTTTATCATTCTTACCCAGCATGGAAATCATTCTTTTTATGTGATCCATACATTCCTGCTCTGTTTTGAACTTGTAGTCGGCAATGCCGGAGATTTCAGTATGCGTAGCAGCGCCTCCTAACGTTTCGATATCTACCTCCTCACCAATGGCGGCTTTCACCAGGTAAGGCCCTGCCAAAAAGATGGAGCCATTGCCTTCCACCATCAGCGTTTCATCGCTCATGATGGGCAGGTAAGCGCCGCCGGCCACGCAGGGGCCCATCACCGCGGCAATCTGCGTTATACCCATGGCGCTCATCCGTGCATTGTTGTAAAAAATTCTGCCGAAGTGTTCTTTATCGGGAAATATTTCATCCTGCATGGGCAGAAACACACCGGCGCTGTCAACCAGGTAAATGATGGGTAAATGATTTTCCATGGCAATCTCCTGCATACGGAGATTTTTTTTGCCCGTGATGGGAAACCACGCTCCGGCTTTCACAGTCTGATCATTAGCCACTATGACACACTGCCTGCCGCTTATGTAGCCCACACCGGCCACAGTGCCGCCGGCCGGGCATCCGCCTTCTTCCTTATACATTTCATGGCCGGCAAATGCGCCAATCTCAATAAAGGGCTTTTCTTTATCAACCAGGTAGCTGATCCTTTCCCGTGCAGTCAGTTTGTTTTTATCTCTTTGTTTTTCGATGGCTTTTTTACCACCGCCTTCATAAATTTTATGCAGGTGGCGGCGCCTATCGCTCAGCAGCATTTTCATTGCATCTTCATTGCGGTTGAATGAGAGGTTCATGTGCAGACCCGGTTATTAGGCAAATATAAATTAGAATCGGTTGAGGGCTGCCACTGATAAAAATCATTTCCCCTGCAAACAGGACTACTGATAATTCAAATGGCAAATGTGTAGTTTAGTAAATCCATGCTTACATCATTTGATATATGGCAAGCGCTGGCCGGGGTGGCTGTGTTTCTGCTGGGCATCCGTTTTCTGGAAGAATCGCTGCAGCAGCTTGCAGGAAGAAAATTTAAATTGTTTTTAAAAAAACAAACTTCCAACAAGCTAAAGGCAATCGGCGGGGGAGCAATTGTGACCGGGGTGCTGCAAAGCAGCTCGCTGGTGAGCCTGATGGTGCTGGCATTTGTGGGCGCCGGCATCATCAGCATGCAAAATGCGCTGGCTGTAATTCTTGGCGCCAACCTGGGCACCACACTGGATAGCTGGATAGTGGCGCTGGTGGGATTTAAAGTCAATATTGAAAAAATTGCGCTGCCTGTAGCGGGCATTGCCGGTCTTGGCTTTGCTGTATTCAACAGGCAGGGTGCGTGGTACAACTGGAGCCGCTTTTTTCTTGGCTTCAGCTTTTTATTTGTGGGGCTTGGCTACATGAAATCGGGTATTGAAGGGCTGGTGCAGCAGGTGGATCTGCAGCAGTATCAACAATCGCCTGTCATAATTTTTTTCTTCATCGGTTTTATCATTACCACACTTATTCAAAGCAGTTCGGCCACCATTGCCATCACGCTAAGCGCCTTGAATGCCGGCGCCATCAATCTATTTGACTCCACAGCTATCATCCTCGGGTCTGAGATCGGCACCACCATCAAGCTTTTTGTTGCCAGCATTAAAGGCACATCAGCCAAACGCAGGGTGGCATTAGGAAATTTTTTATTCAACAGCATCAATGTCACGCTGGTGCTTATTTTTCTTTTGCCTGTCAATCGTTTTATAACTGATGTAGTGGGTATAAATGATAAACTGATAGCCCTGGTTTTTTTTCAAAGCATGGTGAATGTAATTGGCATCATCCTGTTTTACCCGTTTCTGAACACTTTTGGCAGTTTTCTTGAAAAAAAGTACCGTTCGGCCGATGAGGAAACCATGTTTATCCATAAGGTGGACGCCAAAGAATCATCCATGGCACTGTATGCGTTGGAAGAAGAAACCCGCCATTTTCTTGGCGCCGCCTGTCATTATGTTATAAGCAGTTTTGAGCTGGCTGATAAAAGGGAAAAGGAAATGAAACTAAGTGAAAAATTTTTAAGCCATGACGTTTATGAAAAATATGACTACATAAAATTTCTATATGGTGAAATTCACAGCTATTATATCCTGCTGCAGAAATCCATTAGCGACAAAGATGAAACGGAGAAACTGGACCGGCTGATGTCATCTGTGCGCAATGGCATGTATGCGGCAAAAAGTTTTAAAGACGCTTTGCCCGATAAAGAACAGCTGCAGAATTCAAGCAACGACATCAAATACGGCTTTTATAAAAAATCCCGGCCCGAAGTGGAAATGTTTTGTGAGAGCATCCAGTTTTTATTACTGAATGAAAACCCAAACAAATCAGCGGAGCTGGTTTCAATTTATCAATCAGTTACATCCGGCTATACTGCCACCCTGAAGTATTTGTACCGCGAAAGTACCGCCGGCCATGTAAACGAAACAGAAATCTCCACGATGCTGAACTTTAACCGTGAAATTTTTACGGGTTTCAAATCACTTCTCTTTGCTGTAAAAGATTTCCTGCTCGACAAAGAGCAATCAAGATATTTTGATGAACAACCCGGCTTCATCCGCTGATTGTAACCCATTGTAACAAACCGCTAAACTAAAAATAAAACAGGACCCCCTCCCGATTTCATTTCATCCTTGTGTTGATCAATTCATCCTTTCCCAATCTTTTTTCCGGGGGAATAAATTTCAGCCCGAATAATGAATAGATTTCTTCCTCAGTGCTGCCGGCCAGCCGCCTGCCGGTTTTTTCATCAAAAACGCCATATTCATTCACCTTCCACCCCTTTTGTTTTGCTATAGTTCGTAGTTGAATATTATGTTCCTTGCTTCCCGTTAAATACAGCAGGGCAGCACCGAATTCATCATCATGTACGATGCGCACATCCGCTTGTGCCTTGTTTTTTTTCAGTACTAAACTTACTTTGGTGCTCCCGGATGCAATTACTTTATCCACCTGTGGCAGCATTGTAATTTTCGTGATTATTTTTTTTCGCTGCTTATCATCGGCCGTTACCAGTATGTCAATATCGCCTACGGTTTCCTTTTTGCGGCGAAGACTGCCTGCCAGCACGCATTGTTTTACGCCGGGTATCATTTTTATTTCACTTAAAATTTCATTGCCGGTTTTTTCCGCCACTTTCAACGGCATCCGTTGTTTTACCGAATCAAGCTTCAATGCTTTTTTCAGGTTTTCAATTTTTTTTGAAGCAAAGCCTTTTATTTTTTCCAGCTTTCCTGCTTCCAGCGCCTTTACCAGTTCTTCTTTTGTCTGGATGCCAAACTCATCATGAACCAGCCGCAAGGTGGCCGGCCCGATGCCTTCCACCTCCAGTAATTCAAGCAGTGCAAATGGCACCTGCCTTTTCAGTTTCTCAAAAGTTTTAATCTTGCCGGTTTTAAGGTACTCGATAATTTTTTCAGCAATGCTTTCTCCCACGCCTTTCAATTCATCCAGTTTTTTGAAATCGGAAGCTAATACATCCACAGCCTCCCGCATATTGCTGAGTGTTTTTGAAGCCGTATCATAAGCAATAGCACGGAAGCGTTCATCGGGGCCAAGATAGCGGTAACAATCTGCCATCTGGCGAAAAATGCGGGCCAGGTCTTTATTATGATTTTGAGCCTGCTGTTCCATGGTTGTCCAATGCTCAATTTACTCCGGTTGATTATTTTTTATGATGATTGCTATCAGCAATCATGGTTTGTTTTATCAGGATAAAATTTTACAGTTAGCGGTTATCATTTTACATTTGCAGCCCTACGCCCAGATGGCGGAACTGGTAGACGCGTCAGACTCAAAATCTGGTGTCCGCAAGGATGTGCAGGTTCGATTCCTGTTCTGGGCACTAAAAATGTGTCCCGATTCAATCGGGATTCTGAGCACTAAAGAAGTGCCCCGATTCTATCGGTGTTCCGGGCACTATCTTTTTGCAAGGCAATCCATTCCCAGGATTGCCTTACTTGTTTTAAAAAACAATATGCCCTGCATTTAACCAACTGAGCATCGCTAACCATCGTCATACGGCTGCCTGACAAACATCATGTCTTTTCTCATTTCATATTAGCAAGTTTAGCCGGTGCATGTTTACAATTTTGCTGCCGGATGAATACCGCTTCTTTAAAAACAATTTCAGGACTTGAAAAACAGTTTCTTGCCGCCCTTTGCGACGAGGCCAACGGTTTTTTTGCTGTAATTGAAAAGGATTCCAGGCAATTTGTATTTGTAAACCGGAAAGGGGCTTCGCTTTTTGAATTTGAAGTACCCGGCGATATGATTGGCATCTATGCCGGCGACCTTTTGCGATTTTCTTACCCGCAGCAGCAAACAGAAGCAGCGCTGAATATTTTATTTGAAAAAGGTTGCTTTGAAACAGAACTGGAATACAAAACAAAATCCGGAAAGGTTTTTTGGGGAAAGGCATTTTTGAAATCCGTAATCATTGAAAACAGGGACTACTATTTTCTGCAAATAGAAAAAATTGACAGGGCCCGCCAGGCAGAAGAAAAGCTGCAACGGGAAAAACAAAAGTTTGGCGCATTACTGGGATATGCCTCTATGGGAGTGTTAATTGTAAACGTGCATGGCAATATCGTACTGGCCAATCCTTTTGCCCATGAACTATTTGGCTACCTGCCCGGCGAACTGACAGGACATAAACTGGATATTTTAATTCCTGAACGTTTTCGTGAAAAACATGCACAGTATCACCAGGCTTATTTTGCTGACCCGCAAAACAGGCCGCTGGGCACAGGCATAGACTTATTTGCACTGAAAAAAGACGGCACCGAATTCGCTGCAGAAATAAGCCTGGGCTCTTATAAAACCGAAGACGGTTTATTTGTAATTGCATTTATTACCGACATCACAATCCGCAAGGCTGCAGAAGAAAGAATAAAAAAAATGAATGCCGGGCTCGAGCAGATTGTGAAAGAAAGAACAGAAGCCCTGGCCAGCGCCGTGGTAAAACTGGAAAAGCAGGTAAAGGAAACGGAAGATGCGGAAGTGGAATTAAAAAAAGTGCAGCAGCTGTTTCTGCAGCTTCTGCGAAACTACCCGGATGGCGCCATCAGCATTATTGATAAAAATTACAATTTTGTTTATACCGGAGGCGAACTGCACACCCGGCTGCAGGCCGACCCGGCTGAACTTATCGGCTGCAGAATTTATCCCCGTTTTCCCGAACCCTTGCGGCAAATCATCATGGAAAGGCTGGCAGAAGTTTTTGAAAATAAAAAAATCATTTCTGATTTTGAACTGCCTTACCCGCTGGCCGGCAACTACTATGTGATGGACGCATTTCCCCTGCTCGAAAATGACGGCACCGTAAATAAAACCGGTGTTATTATCAGGAATATATCGGAGATGAAAAAAGCCGAAGAGAACCTGCGGTCTGCACTGCGGAAAGAGCGGGAGCTTGGCGAGCTGAAATCCCGGTTTGTTTCCATGGCATCCCATGAATTTCGTACACCACTCAGCACCGTATTGTCTTCCGTTTACCTGCTGGAAAAATATGTGACGACGGAAGAGCAGCCGAAACGCCAAAAGCATATCCGGCGGATAGCAAGCTCTGTCACGATGCTTACCGATATTCTAAACGACTTTCTGAGTGTTGGAAAAATTGAAGAAGGAAAAATCAGTGTGAAAACTGCCACATTTAACATCCATGAACTTATTACGGGCATTACCGGTGAAATGACAGAAATGCTTAAAAAGGAGCAGCGGTTTCTTTTTACACATAGGGGTAATGAATTTATCACTTCCGACCCTTCGCTGATGAAACACATCGTGATGAACCTGTTGTCGAATGCTATAAAATTTTCCAATGAAAATTCAAAGATTGAAATAATAACTGAAAATAATGCAACCGGGCTTTTGCTTTCGGTGAAAGACCATGGAATCGGCATTGCAAAAGAAGACCAGGCGCATTTGTTTGAACGGTTTTTCCGCGGCAGAAATGTAAGTAATATACAGGGCACGGGGCTGGGGCTGCACCTGGTGTCAAGGTATGCTGAATTGCTGCAAGGCACAGTGGAATGCCACAGTGAGCTGGAGAAAGGTACCGAATTCATCATCCGGTTTCAGTGGTGCAAAGACCATTAAAAATTTTTTTAAGTTCAATTCAAAAACTTTATACCGATGAAAAAAATTCTTTTGATTGAAGATAATGAAGAGATAAGGGAAAACACCGCCGAAATACTGGAGCTGGCAGCCTACAAAGTGTTTACTGCGGAAGACGGGAAGGTGGGAGTGGAAATAGCCCTGAAGGAAAAACCCGATTTGATTGTATGCGATATCATGATGCCCGTACTGGATGGTTACGGGGTATTGCACATGCTGCAAAAAAATCCTGAAACGCAACAAACACCGTTTATTTTTTTAACGGCAAAAACCGAACGCTCTGATATGCGCAAAGGAATGGAGCTGGGCGCCGACGATTACATTACAAAACCTTTTACAGGCGCCGAACTGCTGAGCACTATTGAAAGCAGGCTACGGAAAAATGAGCTGATGAAACAGGAAACAGCCGCAGGATTGCAGGGACTTGACCAGCTGCAGAATATCAGCGCAGGCAGGGATGCATTGCAGGAGCTGACAAAAGACCGAAATATTAACCGGTACAAAAAAAAGCAGTTCATCTACCTTGAAGGCAACCGGCCGGCCCGGCTGTATTTTATACAAAAAGGCAAAGTAAAAACATATATAAGCAACGAAGAAGGAAAAGACCTTGTTGTGAATCTCTACGGCGAAGGTGATTTTCTCGGTTATACCGCTTTACTTGAAAACACAACTTATAAAGAAACAGCGGAAGCCATGGAAGATACCGAGCTGGTTGTAATACCCCGGGAAGAGTTTGATGAACTGCTGAACAACCATCCTGAAGTGGCAAGAAGATTTATCCGGCTGCTTGCAAAAAATATTACTGAAAAAGAACAGCAATTGCTGGGAATGGCCTATAACTCATTAAGAAAAAAAGTAGCTACAGCCCTTATGACACTTCAGAAAAAATACAGCCGGAACGGAGAACAATTTTTTACTATTGATATCAGCCGCGAAAATCTCGCTACAATTGCCGGCACAGCCACCGAATCGCTCATCAGGACACTGAGTGATTTTAAAACCGAAAAACTGATTGAAATAAGCAATGGCGTCATTACCGTCGTCAATCAAAAAAAACTGGAGAATATGATGAACTGATAGCGGGAGAGGAGATTTGTTTACTTTACAGGTATAAATAAAAGCGCATCGGCCGGTGTACTTTCTTCCTGATTGCAGTAATTGCTCACATGGGGCGGAAAGCTGCTGCGCTTTTCTGGCCAGTCAGCACTTTATTTTTTACCATGTCATTTACTATCAGCTGCCCGTATTCATGCGCCAGCGATGCTGTGGATGCGGGATCGAACGACTCGGTTTGTACGGAATAAAGAAGCTCCCTGTTTCCCATGTCGTAAAAATTGCTTTCCCAGAAATAGCGGGTGTCTTCCCTGTAATATCCCGGCTCATAAATGCGGCTGTATATGGTAGAATAATAACCCCACCACCTGCGGTAGTAAATGGTATAAGGAGTATAATACACACGCCCCGGCACATAATACCGCTCTTTTGATTTATCGAGCAACACAATGGTAATAACGGCATCCACGCCATCGTTTCTGAGTTTACTGATAGCCTCTTCTTCTTTCATGCCTGCAAATGATTTGGGGCCCAGCTCCCGGAGCGAGGAAACACAGTTGTAGCCCAGTTCTTTCAAATGGATGGCCACCTGGTTTTCCATTTCTTCACGCAACAGCCGGTCATTATCATGAATAAGACCCACCACCATTATTTTGTTATACTGTTTTGCGCCGGCCGTTTCCGATTTCCAGGAGTGGGTAATGCGGGATGATGTGCAGCCTGTGGCAAGCAGAATTACTGAAAGCACTGCTATAAATACCGGTTTCATTGTTTTTAAAATTTTATTGGTGAAAGTTAGCCCGTCTTACCCGGAACAAATATGATACCTGTCATTAAGGTGCACAATTGTCATCAGCCATTCCGGAGGATAAGGCAACTTTACAATTCAACATGGCGGGTCATGAATTTGCAATAAAATTGTTGAATTCATCCTGCAGCAGCTTAAAGTTTAAACGCAGCTGCTCCATTTCCCTGCGCAGGTCTTTTTGCCTATTAAAAGTTTCATTTATCTGGCTGATGCCATCGTGATTTTTTTGAAACAGCACCTTGTCATCCTGTTCCAGGTCTTTGCGTGTTAACTCCAGTATTTCATCTCCGGCGACAATGCGGGCATGAAAATACTCTGCCTTTTCTAGGGTTTTTCCGTCAATTGGCTTTTTTAAAGTCGATACAAGCCTTTTTTTCAAGCTGTTGTTTTCGTCCTGCAGTGATAAAATCAGCTTTTTCCACTCGTCACGTTCCTGAATAAATTCATCTGCTTTAGGTTTTGACATAAAATTAAAAAATCGTCTTTTTTTTATAATGTAGGGTCACACTATAAAATTATTTTTTACACCTGCCATGTAACAGGACGGTAATCAGTAAAACATTTGATAGTTATCAGCGGAATTAACTTTCAGTGCTGAGTTGCTTTATCTCAAAAATAAACCCGCCTGTATTTTGAAGCGGCGCAGTAAGCCCTGCATGACTGCTTATTTTACAGAAATATGTTTGCCGGATGCAATCTTTTTATTTCTTCTTTTTCCTTCGGCTCAGCTTCAATACAACTTCCTTATACGCTGCCTATATTTTTTTCTCTTCACTTCTTCAGGCAGTGCAAAGTATCCACGGAGCGTCCAAATCGTCCTTCAGAAGTTATCTTTTCTTTTTCATTAACCGCCGGGCAGACACGTCTTATAAAACTTTTTTGCCCTCACCGGTGCTTTCTTTGATGAAATCACCGATTTCAGCAGGCATGACGGCAGCCAGATCAGCCAATTCACCTTCTGATAAAAAATAATTCAGAGTTCTGAACACGGCCCGCACGGCTTCCTGTGCTCTTTGATTATTACCAAAATCATAGCCTGCCTGGTTGCTGTCTTCATTCCGTATTTCATCGAGAAATCCGGCAAGGTGATGAATACGACGAAACGAACGGGAAGGATTCCATCCGTCCACATACACAGCTTTCAGCGCCATCGGCAATTGCGAAATCACCTGCAGTGATTCATCAATACCAAGGTGATTACGGACGGCATGCAGTACAGCACGCAATATCCGCCCTGCCATATCCCGCGGCACCTTTAAATCTTCCGAAAGCATATTGACCACTTCATTTCCCTTTGCTGCATACTTGTTAAAATCGAGTGACATATTTATTATTTTTTTGCTGGTGACTGTTTAATTTCAAAACACAGCTTAACCGTCACCCGGTATTCGATAATTTTATTGTTTTTCACCACAGCGCTGTGATCCTGTATATATACCGAGCGGATATTGCTTAAAGTTTTAGACGCTTCCGTCACAGCCTGCTGCGCTGCATCTTCCCAGCTTTTGGTGGAGTTGGCCATCAACTCAAGCACTTTCACAACTGTCATATTTTTTTTTTTAAAGGTTTACAATTAAATAACCCTGAAAATTATTTACAAGCCGTCCGGATGACAATGATAACTGTCATTCACTTCACCGATTCCTGTCAGAATTTCGAATTCCTCCACAGTTTTTATTTCAGCCTGGTAATCTCATGGAACAACCCCGGCGGTTTGGGACGACACCCGCCATGTTTTGCGTAAGCCCGGTGTTATTTAAATCTTTGTTTCAATGAGGGATTTGCCGGCATAGGATGCTTCGTATGCCACAAAATATTGATAGAAGATTTTTACAGCAGTTTCATTTACCAAAAACCTTATCCAGGTTTTCTTCCGCTTTCCTGGCCAGCTTGCGGGCCAGCAGGGTGGCTCCGTAAATCAGCGTTCGTTCCAGGATGCTGTTGCCATTCATGCTGTAATCATTGTAATCATCCTGTTGCCGGTTATGTCTCTTTTTAAAAATATTTTCCGGCCTGAAACTATCATTTAGCTGGCGCCATCCACGGCTTATCTGCCACTCAAGTTCTTTTTCCCGGCGGTGCAACCGCTTTTTTTCTTCCCGCAATTGTTTCATATTTCTAATACCCTTCATCTTCTTCTTCATTTTGATTCAACTGGCTCAATATTGAATTCATCAGCGGCAGTTGGATTATCCTGGTTTTGGCAGACCAGATAATAACTGCAGCCAACAGGTAAATGCCTGCAACCAGCAGGAAACCGAGCCATGTGCTTCCCAGCAGGCTGCCCAGGAGAAATCCCAGAGCAATTCCCAAAAAAATAATAAACAAAAAACCAACAGCAGCAACTATAAATCCGGCAATAACACCAGCCACCATTTTCGAAATTTTCTCGGCCAGGGATAACTTAACCGACTCGAGTTTCACATTAATGTACTCCCGTATATCGCCGGCTAATTCTTCCGCTTTCATAAATGTTTCTTCCATAGCTTTAATTTTTCAGGTATCGCAGCACTGTCTTTTCCGTTATCATTTTATCAACCACCTTTCTGATAAGCCCGGTCACGTCGTTTAAACATACTCCTCCACCGGCTCTTTTACCGTTTGTCCGAAGTTTTCTTTCAGGTTGTCAATTTTTTCTTTGCCTGCCCGGAATTTTTCTTTTATTGCCTCTGTCATTTTCTTTCCCTGTTCAGCAATTTTTTTTCTTGTTTCGGAGCCCTTACCCGGGGCAAACAAAATGCCCAGCACAGCGCCAACCATTGCGCCGGCTGCAAAGGCTATCAGTATTTTTCCCCCGTTGTTCATAAAAAAATATTTTTTAGTTAGTGATAATCGCAAGGTAAATCTCAAATTATAAAAGGCTGATGACCCCAATTAGCAACAGGCCTGATTCACATCAGCAGGTAAGCTTCTGGCCATATATGATTTTGGCAACAGCCATGAAAAATCTATTCACTTGTTTTAATCAGATCAAACAATTTATCAAGATCTTCTTTCCTGCAAAGCCCGGTGCCGGCATTCAGGGTAGCGGCCGTATCACAGGCTACACCATATTTCAAAGCCTCTTTTAAACTCCTTTTTTGTGATTAAGACAGAACAATGCCAGCTACCATGCTGTCGCCGGCGCCTACCTCGCTTTTTCTTTTTACAGCCGGCGGCACAACCCGGTAAAATTCATCTTTTGTCAGCAGTACAGCCCCGGCTGCACCCATCGAAACCCCTATCACTTCGCAGTAATCTTTTGCGATAATCCCATTAGCCGCTTCTGCAATTTTCCCGGTTTCTATTCTTCCCGCTTCCAGCAGCGTACTCAATTCACCCAGGTTGGGTTTGAGCAGGTACACGCCGGCTTTAGCTGCCTGCAGCAAGGCTTCCCCTGAAGTATCCACCACCAGTTTGGCATTTTTCTTTGTTGCAATAAAAGCAAGACGGGCATAATTACCAGCAGGAACGCCAGGTGGTAAACTGCCGCTGGCTACTATAAATTGTGCATCCTTTATGTTCTCAACGGCGCTGAGGCATTGCTCCCATTCATCTTTGCTCAATTCTGTTCCGGGCATTCCAAACCGGTATTGGCTATTGGTGGATTCTTCCAGCACAATTATGTTTTCCCCTTGTTTCATTTTTTGATTCAATCACTACGGCCGGCACTTTTTCATTTTCCTTTAGTGCGTTAAAATATTTCCCTGAGTAGCCGCCGATGGTAAGACAGCCAGCGCTTCACTTCCCAATTTTTTTATTGCCCTTGCCACGTTGATGCCGCCACCGCCGGGATCAGGTTTTGGCATAGCACATTGTAATTTCTTTTCCGGTATCAATGCCGGCACCGAAGTGCTTTTGTCAATGCAGGAACTAAAAGTGAGAGTGACAATGGTTGACATAACGACAGAGTTCGAAAGTAATTTCTTATTCTCATGGATGACGGGTCATTCCGCTTAATCAGGGTCCTTCGCCGGGCTGCGGTGGTTCGTAAGGCGGGGTTTCAAAGGGGTCTTCTTCAGGAATAATATCCAGTTCTTCCTCTTTTGAAAGTGGCAGCAGCGGAGTTTCTTCCGCTTCCGGTGGCGGATGCTTTACCGGCTTTGGCGTTTCCTTTGGTTTTGCAGGTTGTTTCTTGTTTTTCATTTGTAAAAAATATTAAGCGGGTTTGTGAGATGGTTTTTTCATTTTACAATGAAACTACCATCTCGTCCTTTCCCCGGCTAAACCAAAACAAGACATTTTCCTGGCCTCTAACAATGAGAACTGTCACGGTTTGGTTTGATGATGGTCATTGCGAAAAAAAGTGAAAGTGGCGAGCTTCGTTTGCAATAAAAATAATTTATGACAGACAATTACCGCAACATTACAAACCTGCACAGCCTGCTGGATTATGATGCCCGCAGGTTTTCCAGCGCCGAAGTGCAATTGAGAAACAGCCTGCCGGGCTGGATCAGTATGGCAGCTTCGCTGAAATTAAAAGCCGTGCTGCAGAAATACCTGGATTATGTAAACCAGCATGTACAAAGACTGGAAGCGTTTTTTGAGGCAGAAGAAATCAGTTCGCTCAGTACGGTAAACCGCAATATGCAGTCGTTTATTGATGAAACGAATGATAAGCTCAGCCGATGTGCCGATGCTGAAGTGAAAGATGCCTGCCTGCTGGCCTGTGTGCAGGTCATCAATCATTATAAAATCAGTATTTACGGCACATCCGCCGCTTTCGCAAAGGCTTTAAGCATGGAAAATTTTGCCCGGCTATTTCATGAAGCAGAAGTAAACGAAAAACAAATTGACGACCGGTTGACGCAGCTGGCCGAACATGAAATCAATATTAAAGCAAGATCCCCGATTGTGATACCGAAGTAAAAGCTGAAATATGACATTCCTTTTTCACCGGGAATTAATCAAAAAGCCTGGAAAGGCTATGTTAATCGAAAATTTAAATAAAAACACAACGAACATCATGCTGGGCAACTTAACAGATGTGCAAATCCGGAATATTCTTACCAGCCAGGTAGTAGGCAGACTGGCCTGTACCGACGGTAGGAAACCCTATGTTGTTCCGGTCACTTTCGCATTTGACGGAGAGTTTATATATGGCCAGACAAATGACGGTAAGAAATTGCGTATTCTCCGGAAAAACCCGAATGTATGCCTGGAAGTGGATGTGATGACCGATATGGCCAACTGGCAAAGCGTACTTGTATTCGGAAAATTTGAAGAATTGAAAGGAGAAAAATCGGAAAGAGCAAGAGAATTTCTTTTCAACCGGGTTTTTCCGCTGATGACCAGCAGTACCATTCATCCCCACCAGCACGAAGTAACAACAAAACTTGTTAATGGCAACCGGGTTAAATACGTGATGTACAGGATTAAAATAAATAAAATAACGGGGCGGTTTGAAAAACAATAAAACCAATTTTATGTTTCGAAACAGGGCTGAAGCCGGCATGCTGCTGGCTGAAAAATTAAAAAAGTATAAAAGGGAAGGCAGTGTAGTGCTTGCCGTGCCAAGAGGCGGAGTGCCCGTGGCCTACCAGGTGGCCAAAGAGCTGGAGTGCCCTCTCGATATTGTATTAGCCAAAAAAATCGGACACCCGGTAAATAAAGAATATGCCATAGGCGCAGCAGGCCTCACTGACTATTTTGTTATACCGCATGAAAATGTACCGGAAGAATACATCCGGCATGAAGTAAAAAAAATCCGGCATCGGCTGAAAGACATGTATTCAAAGTTTATGCCCGGCAAAGAGCCGGAAGATGTAAAAGGCAAAACTGTATTAGTAGTTGATGATGGCATAGCCACCGGCAACACGATGCTGGGTATTGTATCCATGCTGCGCAAACAGCAGCCGGCACAAATAGTTATTGCAGTGCCGGTGGCTTCGGCCGAAGCTGTGAAAAAATTATCTGGGATGGCAGATGAAGTGATAGCGCTGCTGGTACCTGAAATATTTTATGGCGTAGGCGCTTTTTATGAGGATTTTGAACAGGTAAATGACCTGGAAGTGATGCTGGAACTGGATAAAATGAGAGAGTTGAAAAAGGCCGGATGATGTGTACCGGCATCATTCTATGCAAACCTTGCAGGCCCGGTCGCCGGAAGTTATTCCCCGTAGCATCACCTGGCGGCCTTTGGAGTTGTAGCGGAAAATGGTGATGCCTTTTGCCTTGTGCTGCCAGGCTGATTTGTAAATTTCCTCCACATCATTTATCGTTGCCGTTTCGGGCAGGTTGATGGTTTTTGAAACGGCATTATCGGTGTATTTCTGAAAAGCAAGCTGGTGGCGCAAATGCCATTCGGGAGAAATTTCCAGCGCAGTTTTGAAAATATTTTTTACCGATAGCGGCAGCTCTTTCAGCGGCCCGGCCACGCCTTCATTCATTACCTGCTCCAGGATCTTTTCAGAATAAAGCAGGTGACTTTCCAGGTATTGAATAAAAAGTTTACTGACGGAGAACAATGATTCATCATTCAGCACATGCCGGCGGCGGAAAGCCAGGGCAAACAGCGGCTCGATGGAAGATGAAGTGCCGGCGATGAGGGAAATGGTTCCGGTTGGTGCAATGCTGGTTCTTGTGGCATTGCGTATTTTATTATTGGGGTAAAAAATGCTTTTTTCCCAGTTCGGAAATACCCCTCTTTTTTCAGCCAGTTCACCGGAAGCTTCAAAACTTTTTTGCTTAATAAACTGCATCAATTGCTCCGCCAGCCGGATAGCTTGTTCTGATTCGTAAGGGATTTCCAGTTGTATCAGCAATTCAGCCCAGCCCATTACACCGAGGCCGGTTTTACGGTTGCCCAGCGCCATGGTTTTAATTTCCGGAATGATGTAATTATTTACTTCAATCACATTATCGAGAAACCGGACGGCAATTTTAATTACATCATCAAGCCGTCGCCAATCTACCGCATTGCTACCATTATTATTCTTTACAAACCGGGAAAGATTCAGCGAACCAAGATTGCAGGGTTCGTAGCTGAGCAGCGGCACTTCACCGCAGGGGTTAGTGGCTTCCATGGCGCCCAAAGCCGGAGTGGGATTACCTGCATTGATGGTATCAAGAAAAACAAGACCCGGGTCGCCGGTTTGCCAGGCCGACTGAATAAGTTCATTCCATAATTTCCTTGCGTTTATTTTTTTTACAGCCACCCCGGTATTCGGATGAAGCAACTCCCAGCCGGCATTAAACTCCACCGCCTGCATAAACTCATCAGTGATGCCCACCGAGATATTGAAATTGCTGAGCACACCCGTTTCCCGTTTGGAAAAAATAAACTCTTCTATATCGGGATGATTCACATTCAGAATTCCCATATTGGCTCCGCGGCGCTTACCGCCCTGCTTCACATGCTCAGTGGCGGCATCAAATATTTTCATAAACGAAACAGGGCCCGATGCAGTGCCGCCGGTTGTATTTACCAGGTCGTCTTTGGGACGCAGATGCGAAAAATTAAAGCCCGTGCCACCTCCGCTTTGCTGGATCAGAGCTGCGTTTTTCAACGTAGTGAAAATGCTGTTCATGTTATCTTCAACCGGCAATACAAAACAGGCGCTGAGCTGGTTTTTTCCCGTACCGGCATTCATCAGTGTGGGAGAGTTTGGCAGAAAAAATAATTCACTCATTATGCCATAAAATTTTTCTTCCCACTCAGCAGCATCTGTTGCAGTTCCCCAGGTCAGCTCAGCAGCAGCCACCGCTTTTGCCACCCGCTTAAATAGTTCTTCCACCGATTCGATAATATTTCCCCCGGCATCCTTTTGCAGGTATCGTCTCTGCAGCACTTTCAAACTGTTTTCCGATAACTGAATCATAGCTTTTCTGTTTCTGCATGCCGTAATTAAAATTACTTCATATTCCAGAATAAAATTTGTACGTCACCAGTGATTGCAATCAGCCGGCAGATTGAGTGCCGTCATTTCACCAGCCTGTCAGTGCTTTTACCTTTACTAACCGGAAATTGTAATTTTTTTTTATGACAAATGAAATACTCAGTAGCAGCGACCTGCAGACTATGCGGAAAGAAAAAGGGAATATTTGTGTTTCCATCATTGTGCCCACACACCGTCTTTCGCCTGAAAGAAGAACAGACAGGATAATACTGGAAAGAGCGATTGATAAAGCCACCCAACTTCTTTACAGCAAATACCCCGAACAGGAAATAAAACCGCTGCAGCAGGCCTTGGAAGAAATGTTCCGGTCCATTGATTTTTCCCGTAATGCAGATGGTATAGGCTTGTTTCTTTCTCCACATATCCGGCACCTGGTACAGTTCCCTTTTCCCGTGGAGGAGAAAGTAATTGTGGGCAACAGCTTTGAAATGCGGGACCTGCTTTATAAAGTACAAATTACCAGGCCTTATTTTGCTTTACAGCTCAATGAAAAGGGTGCATGGCTTTTTGAAGGCACGTTCAGTGAACTGCATGAAATAAATAATGAACATTTTCCGCAGCGCTATGAAGAAGAATATACTTACCAGGCGCCCAGCCGCAGCACATCGTACAGCGGGCAGGCGCATGTAAAAAGCTTTGAAAAAGATAAATCGGTGCTGGAGGAAGTTCACTATAAAAATTTTTTAAAAAAAATTGATAAAATGCTCGGCAGCTATCTTGCCGGCGATGTGCTGTTGTTTTTATCAGGCGTGAATAAAAAAATAGCCCAGTTCCTTGATGTTTCATCGCATACAAAAAAGATTGCAGGTAAAATTACCGGCAATTATAATCACCGGAACCAGCCAGAACTTGCGGACTCCATCCAAACCCTGCTGCATTCATTTCGCCACAATGAACAACGAATGCTGATCGATGAATTCCGGGAAAAAATAGGGGAGAGACGTGGCATAAGCGGCATACAGGACATTTGGATTGCTGCCAAGGAAGGCAAAGCGCTGCTCCTGCTGCTGGAGAAAGATTACCGCTGCCCGGGGTTTTTAACGGATGATGAATACCAGCTCTACCTGCAGCCGCCCGTCAAACCACATAGGACCATTGCTGATGCAGCGGATGATTTGATGGAAATGGTGCTTGAAAAAAATGGCCGTGTGTTTTTTACTGACAACGGTTTGCTAAAGGAATTTAAGCGGGTGGCATTAATCACACGTTATTAGCAGGGTAAATAATCAGCGGGGAAATTACAATCATCATTTACGGTGACAGCAATCATTATTTTAAAGCCGGACTCTTGTTATTTTTACGACAGTTTTAATCCGGTGCAGGTCGGTTGAGGAGACCGGGCACACAGATAGCCGTTTAAAAGATGGTAAGCTGCCCGGCCGGAAAGCGGAAAAAAAACCGTTGACTTGACCAGGACAACAACCGGGTTAAATAGATCGTTGCAGAATAACAGGGGTAAAATTCTGGAAACTGCAGCGGTTGGATGCAGGGTGGGTTCTCACGAATCTGCCCTGTTTTATTTTCAACAGGTGATTATTTTTTTTTATCCTGTTTTCATGTCGTGCGGCACATTACTAAATTCGTGAACAGGTTATTCAGCAATCTTCTATGCAGTATAAAAAATCCGTTTCAGCAAGTGGTTACAGCTCCGTAAACAGGGTAAAGCTAATCCGGGGTGGCAAACCGTATTTTGATTTGTTGCTGCAGATGATTGCCGGCGCCAAAGAAAGCATTCACCTGCAAACGTACATTTATGATGATGATGAAACGGGCATTGCAGTGGCTGAAGCCCTGAAAGAGGCCACCCTGCGTAATGTGAAAGTTTACCTGATGGCTGATGGCTATGCTTCGCAGGTGATGTCGCAATCGTTTATCAATAAGATGAGAGCCGCCGGTATTCATTTCCGTTTTTTTGAACCGCTGTTTAAAAGCAAATTTTTCTACTTTGGGCGTCGCCTGCATCATAAAATGGCTGTAGTGGATACACGCTATGCCTTAGTAGGCGGAATAAACATTACCAACCGGTACAACGATATGCCCGGCAAACCGGCCTGGCTTGATTATGCACTTTATACAGAAGGCGAAACGGCAAGAGAACTTTGTGTACTGTGCTGGAAAACCTGGAAAGGATTCCCGGTAAATATGGGTATCACTCCCTGCGAAGAAAAACAGCTCAGCTTTGAAATACCGGCAGCAGAAAGAAGTGATGTGCGGATGCGGCGCAACGACTGGGTGAGGCGGAAAAACCAGATTTCAAAAACGTATCTTGAAATGCTTCGCAACTCATCATCGCAGGTTACTATCCTGTGCAGTTATTTTATTCCCGGCCATGTGATTCGCAGAAACATGGTGCAGGCTGTGAACCGGGGCGTGAGGGTTAGAGTAATAGCAGCCGGCCCATCAGATGTAATGCTGGCCAAACATGCCGAACGATGGCTGTACGACTGGCTGCTGCGCAAAGGCATTGAGCTGTATGAATACCGGAAAAATATTCTGCATGGGAAAATAGCTGTTGCTGATGATGAATGGATGACCATAGGCTCATACAATATCAACGACATCAGCGCTTATGCCAGCATTGAACTGAACCTGGATGTGCGGAACCCGGATTTTGCAAAAGAAGTGAAACATGAGCTGGAAGAAATTATTGCCAACGACTGTATTCTCATCAGCCCGGAGCAGCACAGCAGCACGAAAAATATTTTTGTTCAGTTCATCCGCTGGTTTTCATATCATTTTATCACCGTAGCTTTCAACCTGATTACTTTTTACTTTAAGCAACGGACTTAATTGCCCTTTATTCTTTTCCAGAAAGTTTTCAGCACTCGCCCATTCCAGCCGGCAAACCTTCCCCGCTGCACTACCAGTTTATTATCCTGCGGGTGCTGCAGGAAATAATGAAACACAAAACGTCCCCGTGGATTTTGCCAGCCGATTATCTGCCCGAAACGGAGATCGTTAAACACAAGGGTATCGCTCCATATTTCTACCGTATAAAAATATTGCGAAAAGCGGATGAGCTTTTGCAGTTCTTCATGATTCTTTACAGGGCCTAACAAAGAATCATGTCTTGGAAAATATTGAAAGCTGATTTCCTTTTTGCTGTCAAACAGCGACCGGAAACCGACATGATAACCGCTGTCGTTGCCGGCCACTACATACCAGAGCCAGTTTTGCAAGGGCGCCGGCGTGGTAAAATAGCGGTCATGCGGTATCTGCTGCTTTGCCAGGATTTCATTTACATCTTTATTGATAATTATTTTATTGAAGCTGCAATAAGCCAGGTAAAAAAAGGGAATGATAAAGCCAAACTTCCACCAGAATTTCCTGCGGGGGCTGTAGCGGTTAAAAAATATCAATACCAGGAAAGCAATACCCGGCCAAAGAGAAAAAAACGGGTCGGCTACATAAACAGCGTTGAAGGAATAGCGAATATGGCTGAACGGTTCGAACCAGCCAATGCCGTAATTGTTAAAAGCATCAATAAGCAGGTGCAGGAAAATTTCTGCCGAAAAAAATTTTACCCAGGTTCTGAATGCAATATTGCGGGGGCGGTGGATTTTTTCTGCCGCCAGCGCAAACACAGGAATGATGAGAAAGGCAAAAAAAATGGAGTGAGTGAAGCCGCGGTGAGCCAGCAGGTATTCAGGCGTACTCATCCACCACGCAGTGATGAAATCAACATCGGGAATGCTTTGCGCCAGGGCGCCCCACAGCATGGCTTTCTTTCCAAAACCTCTTTCAAAAAAAGCTTCGCCGATGCAGGCGCCAAGGGCTATGTGAGTGAATGAATCCATCCGGCAAAACGTACAGGTAAAATTAAAGCTGGCCTGCCACCGTATTCAAATTAATTCCAAGCTATCTCAAAAGTCACTTTAACCCAATTAACCACTGATTACACGGATATTATTTCACTGATTTCTCAGATTTTAGAATAAAAGCGGTGCAATCTGTTTGCTTATCCTGTGCAATCTGTGGTCTGAAAATACTTTTGAGATGACTTGTCATTTCCCCTTCAATGCCGGCTTCCGGGCTTATCATATAATCATTGATAGCCTGCTGCCGGTCTTTTTCCTCTTTACGGTTCTGGCTCATCATGATGATGGGCGCCTGCCCGGCAGCCAATACTGAAAGGAGCAGGTTGAGCAGA
>CAYUJD010000003.1:0-77028 GCA_964444975.1 uncultured Chitinophaga sp.
TAAATTTTATCTCCTGGTTTAAACCGCTTCGCAAAATGATTACACTGTCTCCTTCCTTTTTCCCGGGTTTCATCCATAAATCATATTGATTCTCTTTCCAGTTGTTTTCAGAAACTCCTGCTCCATAATAATTGCCAATATCTTCCCAGATCCATCCGGCAGGTATTTGAACAGATTCAAAAAAATTACTGAATGTTGTCACTGGTCCGTTAATGCTTTCAATCTTTTTTAATTTCATTGCTTCAGTTACATTTGAAAAAATAGTTTCGGGTTTAGTTATATTGTAACGCCAGCTTCCAAGGGTAGGGTCACCATAACCTTTTATTGTAAGTTCTTCCATCAGAGGCGGCACTTTTGCTTTCCTTTTTACAAACTCCGTCTTATACCTGTACCCCTTCCCCAGCAGCTCAAAAGCCGTCGCACTGGTAATTACTTTTTGCGTGGATGCCGGCGCCAGCCCGATGCGGGCATTTTTACTGAATACCACCTGGCCGGTAGCAGCATCAATCACGTACAATGAACTGATGGCATATTTCAACTGGTTGTCTTTTTCAAAAACAGCAAATGCCTTTTGCAGTTTCTGACTTACGGTTTGTGCAGCAGATATGCCTACCAGCAACAAGTATACTGCAACAAACAACCACTTCTTAATTGGAAATTGAACATTGAACATTGAATATTGAACATTTAATTATTCAAATTTACTCATCTCCTACCTTTGTTAGCTGTGAAACAAATCAATGCCTCCATCATCACCATCGGCGATGAACTGCTGATTGGCCAGACAGTTGACACCAACAGCGCCTGGATGGCCCGGGAGCTGAACAAGATTGGTATCTGGGTAAAACGAAAAGTGGCGGTTGGCGATGTGTGGGATGACATCCGCAAAGCACTGGATGATGAAAGTGAGTCGTCAGACATCCTACTCATCACCGGCGGGTTGGGTCCTACCGGTGACGATATTACCAAACCGCTGCTGTGCCAATATTTCGGTGGCAGGCTGGTGGTAAATGAACGGGTGCTGGAGCATGTAAAAAATATTTTCATCAAACTGAACCGGCCACTGCTGGAAAGAAACCTGAAACAGGCCGAAGTGCCGGATGTGTGTACTGTTTTATTCAACGAAAGAGGCACGGCGCCCGGCATGATGTTTCAGAAAAACGGGAAGCTTTACTTTTCACTGCCCGGCGTGCCATACGAAATGAAGGGTTTGATGACGAGTGAAGTTCTTCCCCGCCTGCAAAAAGATTTTACACTACCAGCGTTGGTTCATAAAACGATTTTCACGGCCGGGCAGGGCGAAAGTTTTATTGCAGAAAAAATAAAGGATTTTGAAAGCTCGCTGCCGCCAAACATAAAACTTGCTTACCTGCCTGCCTACGGAATGGTGCGGCTGCGGCTGACTGCAAAAGGCGATATCATGAGCAGCGTGGAAGCTGAACTGGCTCCTTACTTCAACCAGCTGAAAGAACTGGTAAAAGACATTATGGTGAGTGATGAAGATGAAGGGCTGGAAATTGTAATTGGGAAAATATTGAAATCAAAGGGCAAAACGCTTGCCACAGCCGAAAGCTGCACCGGGGGTTATATTGCTCATCTCATCACTTCGGTGGCGGGTTCATCATATTATTTCAAGGGCAGCGTGGTGAGTTATGCCAACGAAGTGAAAGAAAATATTCTTGGCGTTTCTCCCGGTACGCTGCAAACGGTGGGCGCAGTAAGCGAAGAAACGGTAAGGCAGATGGTGAAAGGAGTGATTGAAAAACTGCATGTGGATTTTGCCGTAGCCACATCGGGCATTATGGGCCCCGATGGCGGCACACCCGAAAAACCCGTAGGCACCGTGTGGATTGCAGCCGGGAATAAAGAGAAAACGGAAACGGCAAAATTGTTTTTCCGGTTTGACCGGGAGCGAAATATTGAACTGACTGCACACGCAGCTCTGAATCTTTTAAGAAAATTTATTCTTGCTAACAGTTGATCGGGTTGTAAAGTCTAAATCATTACCTTTGACCGCAGCTTCATACCGGCTTCACGGTATGATATTTATGCCACGCAGAAACAGTGGGCACTGAAGAAAATAGATAAGAATTGTTAATAAGGAATAAGAAATCTAAATCATCAATCAATCATGGCCATTGTTGATCTCGTTATGCCGAAAATGGGCGAAAGCATTATGGAAGCCACTATACTGAAGTGGCACAAGCAACCCGGCGATAAAGTGCAAATGGATGAAACCGTATTGGAAATTGCCACCGACAAAGTGGACAGCGAAGTGCCCAGCACTGCTGCTGGCGTGCTTACCGAAATATTATACAACGTAAACGATGTGGTGCCCGTGGGCTCAGTGATTGCAAGAATAAAAACCGGTGCAGAAGAGCCGGTGAGTGTTTCCTCGGGACCACCACCCAAGGCACAGGAGACAAAGTACAAGGTACAGGAAGCTGAAGTGACGGAAACAATTTATTCCCAACCTACGACCCCAAACCTGAAACTTCACTCGGGAAACGGCGCAGGCAATCGTTTTTATTCGCCCCTTGTATTGAACATTGCAGCCAGTGAAGGAGTAAGTATGGCTGAACTTGAAAATATTCCCGGCACAGGTAACGAAGGGCGGGTGACAAAGAAAGACATTTTGCAGTATGTGAGTGAGAAGAAGACAGGAGCCGGGAGTCAGAAACCGGGAGTCATTGGTCGGGAGTCGTTAGTTGAAAGTCGCGAAGAAGTTCCAGATAAAAGAGAAAGTTCATCACTCATCACGCACGACTCACGACCCGATAGCTATCGGGTCACGACATACACCGGCAATGTGGAGATTATTGAAATGGACCGGATGCGCAAGCTGATAGCAGAGCACATGGTACGCAGCAAACACACCAGCCCGCATGTGACCAGCTTTACCGAAGCCGATGTGACCAGCCTGGTGATGTGGCGGGAGAAAGTGAAAAAGGATTTTGAAAAACGTGAAGGAACAAAAATTACTTTCACGCCCCTGTTTATTGAAGCCATTGTTCGCTGTATAAAAAAATTCCCGCTGGTCAACTGCTCGCTGGATGGCGATAAAATAATTATCAGGAAAGACATCCATATCGGCATGGCTACCGCCTTGCCCAGCGGCAACCTGATTGTGCCCGTCATCAGAAATGCCGATCAGCTGAACCTGGTGGGGCTCACCAAACAGGTGAACATGCTGGCCGAAAATGCACGCAACAATAAACTGCGGCCCGAAGATACCCAGGGTGGCACATTTACCTTAACCAATGTGGGTACCTTCGGCAGCCTGATGGGTACACCCATCATCAATCAGCCACAGGTAGCCATACTGGCTGTTGGCGCCATCAAAAAACGCCCCGTAGTAGTAGAAACTGCCGCCGGCGACAGCATTGCCATCCGCCACATGATGTATTTAAGCATGAGTTACGACCACCGAATTGTTGACGGCAGCCTGGGCGCCACTTTCCTTACCGCGGTGGCAAAAGAACTGGAAAATTTTAATGGGGAGAGGGAATACTAATTACCGGTTTTGGTCTGCTAATTTGCAGGAGGGCCGTAGGTTTTGTTTTCAAATCGCATCTGCTTCCCTTTTTTTGTGACAATGTAAAGGTTGTCGTACTCTGAGTCCGGCAGGTTGCCGGGCACTTTAACGACCCCGCAAAGTTTGTTTACAATATCATCCACCGTGTTGGAATGACCGACAATCAAAACATTGCCCTGATTTATTGCTTTGAGCTTTTGAATAAAAAAGTCTAGCGAATCTTTGGAATTGTACAGCTCTATTTTTGTTGTGCCCAATAAATTATTCAGCGGCTGGGCGGTGGATATTGTTCTGATTGTATTGGTGGAAAAAATGTAATGGATATTTTTATTCTTCAGTTCATCTCTCAATTCAATGGCTCTTGCTTTGCCGGCGGCCGATAGCGGCGGATCATCAGGAGTGAACATGACCGTGCCGGGTGAAGCCGTTGCTTTTTCTGCATGCCGTACTATAAAATACTTCACCGTGCTGCAGCCGGAAAAAAACATGATGAACAGGTACAGGTAAAAATTAGTCATAGATATTTTTTTAACAGGCCTAAGGTAAACTTACTTTTTTATTCTGCTGTCTTTTTTATAATTTACAGAAACTAACCCCATACTGACAATATGAAAACATTATCCGAAACCTGGTTTGCCGAAGGCTATATTGATTTTGAACTGAAAAAATACACGCTGCTGGCCTACCTGCAGGAAGTGAACCGTTACTTTAACGAAAGCAAACTGTACCCGCAACTCAGTGATGTCATTTTTCATTACAACAACCTGGTGGCATTCCGGGAAAATAAAAAATTTCTGCAGGAGCATTTTCCCAAAAAACTTACAGGCATACAGCTTGAAAAGCTGCAGTTGCTCTACCAGCAGATGATAGAAGATGATGAGCTGATGCAGGAGCTGGAAGAAATAATCAACTTCTCAACTACCCGGATAAAAAATACCATCTGCAGCGGCGTGGAGATTTATGAACTGGTGGAAGAAAAAATTATCATTGCCCCGGTGGGCATTGTCCCGCTCGATACTCAGGAAGGTTATTTCTTTTTAAATACCATGGCACACAAGCAGACCCTGGTTTACCACTACCGGCTTTCCTTTTTTGAAAAACATGATGAAAAATACCGCAGCATGAAGACAGCCTATGTAAACAGCTGGGATAAAAATTTTATCAACACGTTTGAAAGCATCAAAAGCGAACTGATAAAATACCGCACCCAGCTGCCCAACCCGGCTGTCTATTCCATCGAAATTGAACTGAGCTTCCCGGTGGAAGAAACACTGCTGCCCGTAGCAAAAAGAAGCCTGGTGAAGTACATCAGTGCACAAGCGGCGTAGTTGGTTGATTGGTTGATTGGTTAAAGCGGAATCTTATTAATGGACACTGATTAACTGATCAACTGTTTACCTGATTAACTAATCCAGTTCCAGTCCCCAGTCCTTCCCTTTCTTCACTGCCGGCACACCCTCAGTAATCCATTTCGGCGGAGCTTCATTTTTCAGCAACCAGTCGAAGAACTGCTGTTGCCGGGTTTGGATATCCTTTCGGTTTTTTCTTTCCACAAGATTATGCGCTTCGCCATTGTAATTCAGCAGCCACACTTTTTTGCCCAGTCTTCGCATGGCAATAAACAATTCAATGCCCTGATACCAGGGCACAGCGCCATCGGCATCATTATGCATTATCACCAGCGGCGTTGTCACTTTGGGTAAATGAAACAGCGGTGAGTTTTCGATATACAATTGCGGTTTTTGCCACAGTGTGGCGCCAATTCGGCTCTGGCTTTTTTCATATTGCCATTGACGGCTGATGCCACTCTCCCACCTGATGCCGCCATAGGCGCTGGTCATATTAGCCACAGGTGCGCCGGCCCATGCAGCTTTAAAAAGTTTTGTCATAGTGATGAGCTGTGCCACCTGGATGCCGCCCCAGCTTTGCCCTTGTATGCCGATACGGGTGCTGTCAATGAATCCTTTTTTTACCAATGCCCTGGCACCGCTTACCACATGATTGTAACAATCACGTGCCGGGTGACCAACGCCATAATGAATGTCGGGAGCAAAGACTACATACCCGCGGCTGACAAAAAATGAAATATTCAGTCTGCTTGGCGTGGGTGAAGGTGGCTGATACTGGTGCAGATCTTCACTCAGCGTTTCATAGAAATAGCATATGAGCGGGTATTTTTTCCTGGGGTCAAAATTTTCGGGTTTGTACAAGATACCTTCCACCTCTTTACCATTATATGCTTTCCATTTGAAAAGTTCTGCCGTGCCCCAGAGGTAATCTTTTTGCTGTGGGTTGAGGGAGGAGAGTTTTCTATCGCCATACGATATTTTCGTTTCATCCGAACCCATGCCTGGGAAGGCCCAGGTCATTCCAGCCACATATAAGTCAGGTGAATTCTCAAAGTTTTCTTTTGTATAAATAATATTATTCAGGTCTTTATTGCCAGCGGCCCTGATTTGTCCGATTGAATATTTTTCTTCCCAATAAATATTTTTTAATGGCCCCTTTATCCCCCATGTCCAGATAACACTTAGTCCGGTGCCTTTGTTTCTTTCATTAAATCTCCGGGTAAGTATATCATCCAGATTCGTAAAAAACCTCTTTTGAGGGTCAAGTTGAACATACCGATAGCTAATTTTAGTTTTTCTGCCATCACCAGATGTTATGTTTCTGATGCTCGCATGCACTGGTTCTATTGCCCACACATCATACCTGTCATAAATATAAACTACGGAATCCCCTTCATGCCATCCCATCACACCATAGGGCGGCGGGTAATCAGGATTATCGTATTCTTCATTCCACAGCGGCACTTTTATTCTGGCAGAAATATTTTTTGTTTTTTCGCCATCGTAGGCAAAATAGTGCCGTGCCTTGCGATCGTACCACATGATGTATTTGCCTGTGGGTGAAATGTATTGGGGTGTAATAAAGCCGTGCAGATCTTTCACCACAAGTTTTTTTGTGCCATCAGCAACATTTATTGCATAAATGTCTTTCAGTGTGCTGCCCTGCCACTGGCTTTCGATGCGCTTGCCGAAATCAGTCACGCCGACAAATGTTTCTCCATCGCCATCATTGGTCTGGTAAACGACAGGAATTTCTTTTGAACCCAGCTGTGTAATGGTATTTTCTTCCAGGTTGTACACAGCAAGAAAATTTTCCTGCAAATCACGCTGCAGCCGGTTGAGCTGTACGGTTTGCAGGTAATCATCTTTATAATGCCAGATGTCAAGCTTCACCAGGTCAATTTCCACCTGCGTGGTATCTTTTGGCGGTTGAATGGGTACCATGCCAAAGAATAAACGCCTGCCGCTCTTGCTGAAGCTTATATTACCGTATTCACTCACCGTCATACCGATTTTCATGCCCACAGAATTTTTATCAGCAACCATCACGGCTGTGTCCATGCCGTTTTTATAATACCAGAGTTTGTAAAACTTCTGCAGTTCTCCTGGTTTGGCATCCCGTTCGGCAACAAATGCCAGTTGTGACCCATCATCCGAAAAAGCAAAGTTTTTAAAATCATTTCCTCCATGGCTGATGGTGTCAGCTTTCAGGTCACTGAGGTTTAGTAAAACTACAGCCGCTTTGCCGAAAGAATCTTTTGCCTTTCGTGTGGTTTCAATAAGCAGCTTGGTTCCTTTTTTGTCAAAAAAATATTCACTCACCAGCGGAAAGGTTTTTTCTTCGCCGGTCTGCAGGTTGCGCAGCACCAGGTCGGTACCCTCAGGTGTGGTTGTTGTACCTGCTTCATCGCCGTCGGCATCTGCATCATGAGTAAAGAGTGATGATAGTTGAGTGATGTTTTCGGATTGCCAATTGTCAAATGCTTCCTCATCTTTTTTCTTTTTCTTCTTCCCCGTTTCGGGTGGAGGCTGAGTCACGATTGCCAGCAAAGAATCAATCGTAAGCTGCAGGCTGTCCAGCACTTTTTTATTTGAAGAATCAGCGGCAGGTTGTTTTGGTTTCATGGGTTCCGGTTTTTTTTCAAGATGGTAAGCAGCCCAGCCAAATCCTTTTTCCGGTGTTTTATACGATTTTACTTTGGCCACTTTATACACACTGTCTTTCCCGGCTTCCACCACGGCAAAAGAATCCTTCGGCATGTCATCCGGCTTTTTCTTTTTAATGCGGGCTTCACGGGTTTCTTTGTACAGCGGCCTGATTTTAAAAACAACAAAGCGGCTGTCTTCCGTAATTACCGCCTGGTAGCCTCTCGCCACCGTCTTTTTATACTTTGCATCCGAAGACTGAATCACCAGCTCATTATCGCCTTCCTGCACATGGATGGTGTACACCACCCATTTGCCGTCGTTGCTTATCATCCGTTCGCCGATGCTCTGCCAGCCGTCATACACGGCATGGTCGAGCGGCTTCTTTTGAGCAGGTAAAAGGTGAACAGTAAAAAGCAAAAAAGCAAAAAGGAAAAGATGCTTGTTCATTGTGTGAGAGTTTAATTGCAGATGACTAAAAGGCTAAATGGTTAAATGATAGTTTGTGTTTAAAGTTATGAAAAAGCAGTTTCTAATTTGGCTTCACTCCTGTAACAAGGCCATACAACCACAATCCTTTTTGCATTCCGAGGTACTGGTATTTACATGCATCAATATTTTTTTTCTGCAAATCGGTGGCGTGGTTGCTGAAGGTGATTGTCTTCCACAACAAATAAAGCCGGGCAAGAAAATAAATGCGGTACAACCGGCGTGATGAATGAGCCGTGAATTTTGAAATATTGCTGAAGGAAACATTTTTAAATCCAGCTCCCTTCATCAATTGCTGAAACCGGTGCGGAGTTTCCAGGTAATTCACCCGCCAGCCATCGAGCCAGCGGCGGATGACAGGCTGCTCATTGTTTTTAGAATCCGTTACAAAACCATCCGCAATCACCAGGCGGCCGCCGGGTTTCAGCAGGCGAAAGGCTTCTTTGATGAACAGCTCTTTGTCATCCGCATAGCAAACGCTTTCGCATCCCCATACCACATTAAAACTTTCATCCGGAAAAGTAGTGGCGGAATAATTCATAACCATAAACTCAACCTTATCCTCAACCCCTCTTTTTACTGCCAGCTCCTTTGCTTTGCTGATTTGTTTTTCACTCAGGCTGATGCCTGTCACCTGGCACCCGGTTTTTTCAACCAAAAAAAAACAGCTGCCACCGATACCACAGCCGGCATCCAGCACTTTATCGGCAGATTTGATTTGCGCAGCGTCCCTCATCACTTCATTCATACGCCGCAGCGATTGCGGAAAGCTTTTCACCATTTCATCCCAATAGCCATAATGGATGGCCATGCTGTTGTCGAGATCCCAGCTGTCTTTGTAAGCATTTTCCGTGCTGTGGTAATAATCAATGATGTCCCGGTGGTATTTACTCCGCTGCATGACGTGCAATTTGCCGTTCTTTTATGAGCAACAAAATAACATGAATAATCAATGAAGCAGCAATCAGCAGAAACCCGGCGAAGAAGGACCAGCCGAGGGCTTTGCTTTCGCCAAAAAAAGCAAAAGCCATCAGGATGCCATAAACCGGTTCGAGATTAAAAGAGAGATTGACGGTGAAGGCCGTGAGCTTCTTTAATGCAGTGACGGAAAGTTGAAAGGCCAGCACCGAACAAAGCCACGACAGCATAAGCAGCCAGAGAAAATCTTCCGTAGTGGGCAGAATATAACCGGAAGGAAACTGCTGCTCGTAAAAGGGCATCAGTAGCGAAAGTGTAACCAGGCCGCCGCTGAGCTGGTAGGTAAGCACCGTTTGCGGGTTGATGCGCTGTACAAAGCCGCGGATAAAAATCATGACAAAGGCCATGAGCAGGGCGCAAATGACGCCGAGGATGATACCCACCTTGTAGCGGGCATCAAAATGAAAGATGATATAGATACCGGCGATGACCATGAGACCGAGGAGCACTTCCATCCATTTGATACGGGTGCGCAGCAGCAGCGGCTCCACCAGTGCAGTAAAAAAACCCACGGCTGAAAAACAAACCAGCGCCACCGATATGTTAGCGTACTTGACAGACCCATAAAACGTGACCCAGTGAATGGCTGCCAAAAAACCGATACCGGTAAGCTTCAAAATATCTTTCTTTGAAATTTTCTGCAACTGGCCCATCAGCGAAAACAACACCCACATGGTAACGGAAGTGAGGAGCAGCCGCCACCACACCAGCCAGCCTTCATTCAGGTGAATGAGCCGGCCCAACGGCCCGGTAAAGCCGGCAAGAAAAACCGAGATGTGGAGATAGAGGAAGGCTTTTTTCATTTGGATAAAACTAAGGAAGTAATGCGAGAACTATTTCAAATAAAAAAAATTCCTACCGCCTCACGACAACAGGAATTTTTCATGGCTGTAAACTAATAAAAATTGAGAAAGAAATTTTATTAAAACTTCTTTAAACAATCAGGGTCTGACGTCCCCTTTAGGGGATTTAGGGGCTTATGTTCTTACCTTTTTCTTTTCTTTCATATCTTCTTTGGTGCCCTGGCCAATCATGATATTTCCAAAGCTTGATTTGATATCAATCTTCACCGTGCCGGCGCCGGATTTGCCTTCATATTTTTTATGCAGGTCGGGGCCGTATTTCCAGTGTGTATCGGTACGTTTGATGCCGATATTTGTTTTATCAACAAAAGAACCGTAGTGGGTGGAAATAGTATAAGTGGCGGCGAGCCCCGCAGCAGGCACCAGGTGAACGAAACTATAAGAGTCATCCACCAGCAGCGCTGTCAGCCCGTTATCCAGGATGACCTGGCTGTAGGAGCAGAATTCCATTTTCAATTTACAATTGCCCTCCAGGCATTGCCGAACCAAAGATTCAGCAGTTGGTATCAGTGAATTATTTACCAGGCACCGGTTTTATATAAAGTAAGCGTTTTCCCGGAAATGTTGCATGTGGGAGTAAAAATAATTGACGGGATAAAATAATTGTGGATAGTTATTTGACAGCGCCCATTGCCGACAGCTCATTTGTATTGCTCCGCACTTTCTTCCGGTAGTTTTTAAAAAGGCTCTGCCAGCGCAGTTTCAGCACGCCCAGCACGCCTTCTTTGATGATGCCCTTGTTCATTTTGGATGTGCCCTGTGTACGGTCACGGAAGATGATGGGCACTTCGGCAATCTTAAATCCGAGTTTCCAGGCTGCAAATTTCATTTCGATCTGGAAAGCATACCCTACAAAACTGATGGCATCGAGGTTGATGGCTTCCAGTACTTCTTTTCTATAACATACAAAACCGGCGGTAGGGTCTTTCACCGGCATCCAGGTAATTATTCTTGTGTAAAGTGATGCACCTTTACTCAGGGCAATGCGGTCCCACGGCCAGTCCACCACACTGCCTTTGCGTATGTATCGGGAGCCAATAGCCACATCGGCCCCGTTATTTTTACATGCTTCATACAGCCGGGGCAGATCGGATGGGTTGTGCGAAAAATCGGCGTCAATTTCAAAAATGAAATTATACCCTTTTTCCAATGCCCATTTAAAGCCATGAATATACGCAGTGCCGAGACCCAGCTTTCCTTTTCTTTCTTCAAGAAATAACTGGCCGGGATATTTTTTCTGCAGCCCTTTTACAATTTCAGCGGTACCGTCAGGCGAACTATCGTCAATAACCAGCACGTGAAAATGCTGCTGCAATCCGAAAATGGCAGCGAGAATAGCGGCTATATTCTCTTTTTCGTTGTAAGTGGGTATTATTACGAGCTTCTCCAAATTGCTGGTAATGGTGGATAACGAATTTACAATTTTATTCGCCGGAGCAGAAATAACCAACGGCTTTAACTTTTCTTCAGCATGCTGCGGGTTCTTATTTCTGTAAGCTTTTGTTTGGTGTAAAGGGGAAATTCGGCCTTCATCATCCAGTCGTAATATTGCGGTTCAGCTTTCAGCACTTCGGCTACTGAGCGGCCTTTGTATTTCCCGAAATTGAAAACTTCCACCCCATTTTCGATAATAAACCGCCGGGCAAAATCTACTATCTGCTCTTCACCGATGGTTTTGATAACCGAATCAATGGTAGTACCGAGTTCCGGATAACGCAGCAACTGTGCACTGAGTATTTCAGCAGTAGCCAGGGCATCGGTTTCGGCGCTGTGTGCACCGTCCAGGTTTTTATTGCAATAAAATTTATAGGCAGCACTCAGCGTCCTTTGTTCCATTTTATGAAAAATGTTCTGTACATCGAGCAGGCGGCGCCCCTTCATATCAAAATCCACTTCAGCACGCAGAAACTCTTCAATCAGCAGCGGGATATCAAAGCGGTTGCTGTTGTAGCCGGCAATATCGCAGGCGTCAAGAATTTGTTTCAGTTCATGTGCCGCCTGTTTAAACGTTGGGGCATCTTTCACCATCTCATCCGTGATGCCATGCAGATCGCTGGCTTGTTTCGGAATGGGTATTTGCGGGTTGATGAGTTTGCGCTTAGCACTGCGTTTGCCATCAGGAAGTATTTTTACAATGGCAATTTCCACGATACGGTCGGTGGCAAGGTTTATTCCCGTGGTTTCTAAGTCAATAAAAGCCAGGGGTTTGGTTAACTGAAGCATATTATTCGGATTCAGGTTTTTCAGGGCGGTAAAGGTAAGTGTTTACCCGGTTTTAAAAGCCTTGTTTTTGAAAAACCGGCTTATCTTTACAAAATATTTCAACTAACGGAACGTTTAACACTAAATCCTTTTAACAATGAAAAATAAACTTCTGGCCGGTCTGATGCTGCTGATAATGATCGTTAGTATCACGTCTTGCGCCACCTCTAAAAGGTTTGGTTGTCCTACCGTTTCAGTAGAAACAAAAAAATTCAAAGTATAATAGATTTATCACTTATTTTTGCGTTGCAATGATTAATCGTACACATAATCATCATCACCATATCTTACTCCCGCCGGGTAAGCCGTGATGATATTATGTAACAGCATAAACTCTTTAAGGGCTTACATGTAGTAAGCCCTTTTTCATTACACCCCCCCCCCGCCTGATCGGCGGGCAGGCCTGAATGGGGACTGGACAAATCAACATAATTGGAAAAACAATGAATGAGACTTTAAAAATCGCTGTTCAGAAAAAAGGGAGATTGTATGACGGTTCGATGGCGCTGCTGAAAGAATGCGGTATTGATGTAAGCAATGGCAATAACCAGTTGCGGGTGCAGGCAGCCAACTTTCCGCTGGAAGTTTTTTTTCTGCGTGATGATGATATTCCCGAATATGTGCAGGACGCCGTGGCCGACATTGGCTTTGTGGGAGAAAATGTGGTAGCGGAAAAAAATAAAGCTGTTGTGTCAGTGGAAAAGCTTGGTTTTGGCAAATGCCGTTTATCCATTGCCATTCCAAAATCCGGTGCCATAAAATCGCTGAATGATTTGACTGGAAAAAAAATTGCCACCAGCTATCCACTGGTACTTTCAAATTATCTCAGGGAAAAAAATATTAATGCCACTATCCAGGAAATCAGCGGGTCGGTAGAGATTGCGCCGCGTATCGGGCTGGCCGATGCCATCTGCGACCTGGTGAGCTCGGGCAGCACATTGTTCAGCAACGAACTTGATGAACTGGAAACGGTGCTGAAATCCGAAGCTGTTTTAATCAGTAATAAAAATTTATCAGCTGGCAAACAAAAGCTGCTTGATAAACTCCTCTTCCGTATCCGGGCAGTAAAAAAAGCCAAGAACAATAAATACGTGCTGCTGAATGCGCCGAATGATAAACTGGAGGCCATCTGCAAACTGCTGCCGGGCATGAAAAGCCCCACTGTGTTGCCGCTGGCAGAAAAAGGATGGAGCTCGGTTCACTCGGTCATCAGCGAAAGTGATTTCTGGGAAGTGATAGAATCATTAAAAGCAAATGGAGCACAGGGAATACTGATTGTTCCCATTGAAAAAATGATTATTTGATACCGTTGCAATTATTGATTATTAATTATGGATTATTGAGTTCAATGATAAAGATTATAAAATACCCGGTTAGAAAAGAATGGCCAGAATTGGTAAAACGTCCGGCAATCGAAACTGCTATTTTGGAAAAAGGAGTGAAAAGAATTTTGGAGAAGGTGAAAGAAAAAGGTGATAAGGCTGTTCGGAAATATACAAAGGAGCTTGACGGGGTGAAGCTGAAAAAGCTTGAAGTGAGTGAAAAAGAAATCAGGATAGCGGAAAAATTATTACCTGATGAGTTGAAGCAGGCGATCGGGGTTGCGAAAGCCAACATTGAAAAATTTCACCAGCCGCAGCTGGTAGATGTAAAATTTATTGAAACAATGCCGGGCATTAATTGCTGGCGAAAATCAGTGGGAATAGAAAGAGTGGGTATTTATATTCCAGGCGGTTCAGCGCCTCTGTTTTCAACCGTACTGATGCTGGCAGTGCCTGCTGCAATTGCCGGGTGTAAAGAAGTGATTCTTTGTACGCCTCCGGCCTCCCTCTCCGCAAAGAAAGGCGCCGGGCCTGCCCTCCGAAACTTTAATGAAGAAGGGGGTGAAGTGCACCCCGCCATTTTATATGCTGCCCATCTTTGCGGTGTAACAAAAATCTTCAAGGCCGGAGGTGTTCAGGCCATCGGGGCCATGGCGTATGGAACGGAGAGCATTCCAAAAGTGTACAAAATTTTTGGCCCGGGCAATCAATATGTGACCTGCGCAAAACAACTGGTGCAAAAAGAAGGAGTGGCTATTGATATGCCAGCCGGCCCGTCGGAAGTGCTGGTGATTGCTGATGACAGCGCTGTGCCGGAGTTTGTGGCTGCCGATTTATTGTCGCAGGCCGAACATGGAGCCGATTCGCAGGTAGTACTGGTTACCAGTTCACCGCTGCTGGCTGAAAACGTTGCAGCTGAAATTGAAAAGCAACTGGCCCGATTGCCAGGGAAACAAATAGCTGAAAAGGCGCTGCAGAACAGCAGCATTGTAATAGTTGATTCAGTTGATGATGCTTTTGAATTTTCGAACCTGTATGCCCCTGAGCATTTGATTCTTTCCTGCAGCCATGCAGAGGCTGCTGCCGATAAAATAGTTTCGGCAGGTTCCGTGTTCATAGGCAATTATTCGCCTGAGCCGGCGGGTGACTATGCCAGCGGTACCAATCACACGTTGCCGACAAATGGCTATGCAGCCATGTACAGCGGCGTGTCAGTTGACAGCTTTGTAAAAAAGATAACTTTCCAGCAACTGACAAAAGAAGGTTTGAGAAATATCGGAAGCACTGTGATGACAATGGCAGAAGCGGAAGGTCTGCATGCACATAAAAAAGCAGTTGAAATCAGATTAAAAGATTAACTATGGAGTTTAACCTGGATAATTTGGTTCGTGAAAACATCAGGAAGATGACGCCTTACTCATCGGCACGACATGAGTTCAGCGGCAAGGCATCTGTTTTTCTGGATGCAAATGAAAATTCATTTGGTTCGCCGCTGCTTCTCCCTTCTCCGTCAGGAGGGGGGCCGGGGGTGAGGGTCAATCGCTACCCCGACCCGCTGCAACTGCAGGTAAAAGAAAAACTGAGTAAAATAAAAGGTGTGCCGCCGCAAAATATTTTTCTTGGCAATGGGAGTGATGAAGCCATTGACTTGCTCTACCGCATTTTCTGTGTGCCGGGCAGCGATAATGTTATCATCTTCCCTCCTACTTATGGCATGTACGAAGTATGTGCGGCAATGAATGATGTGCAGGTGAAAAAAATCAGCCTTACAAAAGATTACCAGCTCAACCTTGAAGCGGTTGAATATGCCATTGACCCGTTTACCAAACTTATTTTTATCTGTTCGCCCAACAATCCCACCGGCAACAGCATGAACCGGGCTGATGTGGAAGTTATCCTGAATAATTTCAACGGCCTTGTGGTGATTGATGAAGCCTATATCAATTTTGCAAAACAAAAAACTTTCATCGCTGAACTTACCGAATACCCCAACCTGGTGGTGATGCAGACATTGAGCAAAGCCTGGGGACTGGCAGGCCTGCGGCTGGGCATGGCATTCGCTTCGCAACCCATCATTGAGCTGATGAATAAAGTGAAGTACCCTTACAATATCAATACCGCCACGCAACTGCTGGCGCTGGAAGCAATTGATAAACTAGAGTGGGTAAATGAACATATAACAATTACGGTGAAAGAAAGAGAAAAGCTGAAAAACGACCTGCTGGCCTTTGATAATACGGAAGCGGTTTACCCGTCTGATGCCAATTTTTTGCTGGTGAAAATAAAAGATGCGGGAAAAATATACGACTACTTATGCAGCGAAGGAATCATTGTAAGAAACCGGAGCCAAGTGGTGCTGTGTGAAGATTGTTTGCGGATAACCATCGGCACGCCGGAAGAAAATAAACAATTAATGACCGCATTAGAAAACTATAAATCGGATTAAATGAATGCATCGAATCAAAATTCCTCCGCTGCGGCGGAGACAGGGGGTGTCAAAATTTTATTTATCGATCGCGACGGAACTCTCATCAAAGAAGCGCCGCCTTCGTACCAGGTAGATTCATTTGACAAACTGGAATTTTACCCCGGCATGCTTACCTGGCTTTCCCGCATCGCCTTTGAATTCGATTACGAGCTGGTAATGCCCACCAACCAGGACGGACTCGGTACATCCTCTTTTTCCGAAGAAAAATTCTGGCCCATTCAGAATTTTATTCTGAAGCAAATGAAAAACGAAGGCATTATTTTCAGCGAAATCCTGATTGACCGAAGTTTTGCGCATGAAAACAAACCAACACGGAAACCCGGAACAGGTATGTTTACAAAATATGTAAACAACCCGGCATACGATTTGGCAGATTCGTATGTCATCGGCGACAGGATTACCGATGTGCAGCTGGCAAAAAATCTTGGATGCAAAGCCATCTGGCTGAACAATGACCCCGGCCTCGGTGCCGGTGAAATAAAAGATTCGCTGCAGGCGCTGCTGCCGGTGATTGCACTGGAAACTACATCGTGGAAAAAGATTTATGAATTCCTGAAGCTCGGCAACCGCTTTTTGCAGCATGAAAGGAATACAAATGAAACAAAAATCAGTATTGAGCTGAACCTCGACGGCAGTGGCAAGACTGAAATCAACACCGGTTTGAATTTTTTCAACCACATGCTCGACCAGCTTGGCAGGCACAGCGGCATTGATTTAAAAATAACCGTGCGGGGCGATTTGCATATTGACGAACATCACACGATTGAAGATACAGGTATTGCGCTGGGCGAAGCATTTACAAAAGCGCTGGGCAATAAAGCCGGGATTAACCGCTATGGTTTCCTGCTGCCGATGGATGACTGCCTGGCGCAGGTAGCCATTGATTTCGGCGGAAGAAGCTGGCTGGTTTGGGATGCGGAATTCAAAAGAGAAAAAATCGGCGACATGCCGGCAGAAATGTTTTTCCACTTTTTCAAATCGTTCTGCGATGCGGCCCGCTGCAACCTGAACATAAAAGCGGAAGGTGAAAACGAGCACCATAAGATTGAATCCATATTTAAAGCATTGGCAAAAGCTATAAAGATGGCAGTGAACCGGGATGCGGAGAACATGCAGTTGCCGACAACCAAAGGTGTGCTTTGATGAAAATCGCAATTATTAAATACAATGCAGGCAATATCCGTTCGGTGCTTTACGCATTGGAAAGGATAGGCTGCACGGCCACCGTGACTGACAATGCCGAAGAAATAAAAGCTGCTGACAAGGTGATTTTTCCCGGCGTGGGTGAAGCAAGCACCGCCATGAATTATCTGAAAGAAAGAAACCTGGATATGCTGATTTGCTCACTTATACAACCAGTGCTGGGCATTTGCCTCGGCATGCAGCTGATGTGCAAATATTCTGAAGAAAATGATACGGAATGTTTGGGAATATTTGATGAAGAGGTTCGCCGCTTCACACCCCCTCTCCGTAAGGAGTGGGGGCCGGAGTATGCGGCCAAAATTCCGCAGATAGGATGGAATACCATTTATAATTTGAAATCGGATTTATTTAAAGGTGTGGCAGAAAACAGCTATAGCTATTTTGTTCACAGCTATTATGCTGCATTGGGGGAACATAGTATTGCCACAACAAACTATATTCAGCCCTACAGCAGCGCTTTGCATAAGAATAATTTTTACGGTGTGCAGTTTCACCCCGAGAAAAGCGCAAAAGCAGGTGAAATCATTCTTTCAAATTTCCTGAAACTATGAATGAACCAAGAATAAAAATACAGGATGAAATTACAAAGCCACTTCCAGGGGGGTGGGGGTTCATCATACCCGCCATTGACATCATGGAAGGTAAATGTGTGCGGCTTACCAAAGGCGATTACAGCCAAAAGAAAGTTTACAATGAAAATCCATTGGAAGTGGCCAAACAATTTGAAGGTGCCGGGCTGAAACGGCTTCACCTTGTGGACCTGGATGGCGCCCGGGCCGGTGACGTGAAAAACTGGAAAGTGCTGGAGCAAATAGCCGGCAAAACAAACCTGGTGATTGACTTCAGCGGCGGCATAAGTTCAAAAGAAAATGTGAGCATCTGTTTTAACTCAGGCGCCGCTTTTGCCGCCATAGGCAGCATGGCAGTGAAGGATGAAAACACGTTTACCGGTTGGCTGATTGAGTTTGGAGCGGAGAAATTTATCATAGGCGCTGATGTGAAGGATGAGAAGATTGCCGTCAAAGGTTGGTCTGAAACAACGGATGTAACTGTTCCCGACCTCATTGAAATGTACAAGCTGAAAGGCATAAAACAGTTTTTTTGCACTGACATCAGCAAAGACGGGCTGCTGCAGGGAACGGGAATTGATTTGTATAAAAAAATCCTGAATGTGCATCCTTCCATTGATTTGATTGCAAGCGGTGGCGTGTCGTCGGTGAACGACCTGGTACAACTGAGGGAAGCCGGTTGCAGCGGTGCCATTGTGGGAAAAGCACTCTATGAGAAAAGAATCCTGCTGAAGGATTTAAGAATGTTCATCCAGCAATAATGACAAGTCATCTCAAAAGTATTTTCAGACCACAGATTGTACAGGATAAGCAAACAGATTGCACCGCTTTTATTCTAAAATCTGGGAAATCAGTGAAATAATATCCGTGTAATCAGTGGTTAATTGGGGTTCAAGTGACTTTTGAGGTAGCTTAGAATAATTAATCAATAATTCAACAGAATCAGTTGTTATCAAAACGCATTATACCCTGCCTTGACATCAAAGACGGAAGAACCGTGAAAGGCACCCGCTTCATCAACCTGCGTGATGCAGGCGACCCGGTGGAACTGGGAGCCCTGTATGCAAAAGAAGGAGCGGATGAACTGGTGTTTCTCGACATCACCGCCACGGTGGAAAAAAGAAAAACCCTGTGTGAACTGGTGAATAAAATAGCTCATTATGTAAACATTCCTTTTACAGTAGGCGGTGGCATCAGCAGCGTGGAAGATGTAAATGTGCTGTTGCAAAACGGGGCCGATAAAATTTCGGTGAATACGTCGGCTTTTAAGACCCCGGTTCTGCTGAATAAACTGTCAAAAGAATTCGGCAGCCAGTGCGTGGTACTGGCTATTGACACAAAAAAAGAAGAAGACGGCGAGTGGTATGTGTACCTGGATGGCGGAAGAACAAAAACGGGTAAAAAATGTTTTGCCTGGGCCAAAGAAGCCGTTGACCGCGGAGCAGGCGAAATTCTGCTGACATCCATGAACCACGACGGAACCAAAAATGGTTTTGCCATTGACATCACAAAATTGCTTGCTGAAAACCTGCCCGTGCCTGTAATTGCCAGCGGGGGGGCCGGCACAAGGGAACATTTTGCCGAAGTGTTTGAAAAAGCTTCCGCCGATGCAGCGCTGGCGGCAAGTATTTTTCATTTTAAGGAAATACCTATACCGGATTTGAAACAATATTTGCATGAACAAAAAATTCCGGTGAGGTTATGATAATAATAGTTATCATCGTTGCTGTTTTAAGCCTGCTGATTGCAAACTATATGTGGCAGCGGGAAAAAAACAGGAGGCAAGAAGAACATGATAGAAGACGCGAACGGTATGAAAAACTGTTGCAATTACTTAAAAAGCTGAATAGCGATACGGACGTACAAGTGAGTGACACAAGGGACGGTGAAGAGAATTCAAATTGCCGACCAACAAAAAATTTCTTTTCATGATTATAGATTTTTCAAAATACCCGGACGGGCTGGTGCCAGCCATAGTGCAGGATGCGGTAAGCAGCAAAGTGCTGATGCTTGGCTATATGAATGCTGAAGCACTGGAAAAAACCAAAGCAGATGGCAGGGTCACCTTCTTCAGCCGCAGCAAGCAAAGGCTGTGGACCAAAGGCGAAACCAGTGGAAATATTTTACTGGTAAAAGAAATCAAAAGCGATTGTGATAATGACACGCTGTTGATAAAAGCCACGCCGACGGGCCCGGTGTGCCATACCGGAGCCGATACCTGTTTCCATGAAGACAACTCCTCATTTTCGCTGGAGCAGCTGGAGGCAGTGATTGCTGACCGGAAAAATAATCCTTCGGAAACATCTTATACCTCCTCGCTTTTCACCAAAGGCATTAATACCATTGCACAAAAAGTGGGTGAAGAAGCCGTGGAGCTGGTGATAGAAAGCAAAGACAGCGATAAGGAAAAATTTCTGGGCGAAGCTGCCGACCTGCTTTACCATTATTTAGTGCTGCTGCAGGCAAAAAACTGCCGGCTCCGGGAAGTGATAAATAAGCTTTCGGCACGCCATAAATAATTAAGGGACGATGGAAATCGTCCCCGCCTTAAAATCCAGATTCTCAAAAATATTTCAACTGCTGCCGGGTATCAGTTTATAAATAATTTTTGTACATATTCTTTTCCCGCTGTGTTTAGTCGCAGAAAATAAATACCCTTCACCGGCCTGAAGGGAAGCCGGATGGTATTGTCAGCGCCGGCCTTTACCTGCAATTTACCTTTCAGCATCACCTGGCCTGCCTCGGTGAGTAATGTATAGCTGACCGGCGAAGGTTCATCGCTGCGGGTACGGATAATAATTTCATCACGTACAGGGTTCAGGGCCATGATATTTTTACTCAAATAACTGCTTTCATATACAGCAGCCACTTTTGAATATTTATATTTTCCATCTATATCAACACATCGGATGCGGTAAAAAGCAATGCCGTTTATCAGCCGGAAATCTTTATATGTGTATTCCTGTATGGAAGGCCGGTTGATGGCTGGCATGGAGTAAATAGTTGAAAAAGTGGTTCCGTTTTCGCTGCGCTCTATTTCAAAACGTTCGGTATTGGTTTCATCAGCCGTGAGCCAGCGCAGGTCAGTATAATTTTCTTTTCGCTGTGCGTTAAAGCTGATAAACTTCAGCGGCAAGGGCAGCGATTTGCTGCCAATGACAAAGTATCCAAACGAGGAAACACTGTTTGACGTTATGTCGCCGGTAGTGAGAATATTACCTGAAGCACTGCCGCCCTGGTCTGTCCAGTTGCTGCCATCATAAAATGATGCAGCAATATCAGCCATCAGGTAGGGTGGAAAAGTAACTTTGCTATTATCCCAGTTCAGGTGAACGGAAGCAGAACCTCCTGAAACTTTATTTATCTGCCAGTATTCATAGGCATCCACTGACTGAATAGGCGATTGCAACTGGTTGGTATAGGGTGTGGCAGAAAAGTATTTCACATTAAATTCCGATGAAACGGTAATATCTTTCAGTTGTACCGGCCGCAGGTAGGTGCCATCGCCTACGGGGAATTCAAAATCATCACTGCCGGTTTTTTTTACCCAGCCGCTTACATGCCGGCTGTCGGCGCTGCCGCTGTATGAGGCGCCTGATTCGTAAACAAGATAATTGGGAGTGGCAGAAGTGGTAATGATGCCGCTGGTAAAAGTATGGGTACCGCTAATGCGGAGATTATTATTCAGGGTGATGCCCGTGCTGTTATTGGTTACAAGATTGAAAGTATGGAATGGCTGGCTGCCGCTAATGGTTTGTGCACTGCTGCCGTTCAGGTAAAGGGTACCTGTACCTGCTGTCATAGAGCCTTCACTGTTGTCAAGATTGCCCAGCACATACAGCTGGCCATTATTGGTGAGTGAGGCAGAAGAAGTGTTGGTAAATGCGCCATTGATATACACCATATCGCCGGACACACTCAGTTTCAAAATGCCATTGTTGTAAAAACTTACCTGGGCGCCGGCCGCTGTGCAAGCAAGCCACAAAAGACCATGTACAGATAATTTTTTTTTCATAAGTAGGATTGGCTTTTCAAGTTTAACGTCGCTTTGCAGCCAGTGTAACCAAATCTTTTTTCAACTGCTCAATTTGTTTTTGTTGTTCCTGAATCGCTTTTACCAGCACCGGCACCAGCTCGGCATAATTCATGCCCAGTGTTTCAGTCGTTTCGTCACCGATAACCACTTCTGGAATCACTGCTTTTACTTCCTGTGCAATTAATCCGACCTTTATTTTACCCGCTGCTTCATTTTTCCATTGATAGGTGACCGGGCGCATCATCATCACTTCCCGTAAACCGTAAGGCAATGTCCTGATATTTTTTTTCGTCCTGATGTCGGAGGTTTGAATGGTTCCGTTGGCGGCCCATACAGCGCTCCACCTGGCGCCGGATTTTCCCAGCAAATAATTGTTATCTGAAGAAGGAAAAATATCAGCCTTAAAAGAAACACCACTGCTGTTGAGCCTGAATTTTTCATTGGAAGGGGCATCGCCGCCGGTAAAAAAGATGATAGATTTGGAAGTGCTGGCATTGCCGATAACAAAATCTTCTCCTTTGCTGTAGAGGTACGCATTGTTGGCCCCGTTGAGCAGGCTCGACATACCGTTGTTGTAATTACTGGAGTTAATGCCAAGGTCAACATAGTTGGCCGATTCTGTACCATTATCGGCAGTAGCAACAATGTCCGTGCTGGCGCCGCCACCGTTGCTTACATTCTGAATATTGAACTGGGCATAGCTGTTGGTATTGCCCTTGGCATAAATCACATTTTGAAAATCATTGGATGAAGTGCCGGCATCCACAAATAATCGTTCCGGGTTAGTGCTGTTGAAGGTAGTAGTGCCAATACCCAGGCTGCCCCCGGTTGTAAGGCGCATCTTTTCAGAATTGTTGGTAATAAAAGGAAGTACATAGTTGCTTGTAGTGCCCAGGTTTTGAACTGAGCTTACACTATTACCACCCAGCACCCAGGCGCTGCCGGTACTGCTGCCCGGAACACTTTCAGCAGTAGCATACCAGTTAGTGCCATTACTTATTACAATTATCGTTTTATAAGCCTGTGAAAGAGTCCATGAGCTGAGCCCGTCAATAGTTTGTGATGAAGTGGTGGCTAGGGTAAGCACGGAACTGTTAGAGCTGGCATTTTTAATAACGTATGCTCTTCCGGTAATGCTGCTGGCATCTGGCAGTGTAAGGGTGGCTGCCGACGTGCCGGTAAATACCAGGTTATAATCAGTGGATGCTGCCGATGTACTGGCAGTAAATGTTCGCAGGTTAGCCGACACAGAGCCCCTGATATCAAGCGTAGAGTTAGGGCTGGTGGTACCAATGCCTACCTGTGCTTTTAAGACTGTTGTTATAAATCCTAAAACAAAAAGCAATACGTGGTTTTTCATATTCTGTGCGATTTGGATTTTACAACGAACTCAATTACTGTGAATTCTATAACGGCCGGATTTTTAAATAATTGATTTTCCGCTGCAGTATTAAATGGTTTTCAGTGATTCACTTGTTTTTACTAAGTATAAAACATTAAAAACTTTTTATCAAATGTCTCCTTTCTCAAGCCTGTCAGCCTGTTTAAATTATATGCCCTTCTATTCTTTCTTATTAAAATTTGTAAAATAAATGATGCCCAGTGTAACGGAACTGCGGCCTGAAAAAGGTTCAAAAAAATATACCGGGAAACTCCAGTTGCCTGCGGAGAAACCCATGTAGAATCCTTTTTGCATGTGATGACCGGGTGCAGTATACTGCAAGGATAACCCTCCATAAAAGTGACGTGAGATATTATACCCAGTTTCAAGCCAGGCATAAAAAAAATCCTGCTGCTCTTGCCGGAAAGATACCGTGTACTGAATTTTAGATGAATAATACAGCCGTTTCCATTCCACTTCCTGGTCAAAATTGAAATTAGCGCCTGTGTAGGTACCGAATACAAGGCCCACCATGGGTGTCAGGGTAATGGTAAAATTATTGCCGGCAGAAAAAGATTTACCTGCGTTGAAAGATACGGCGCCCGGCTCATCATAATTGTACCGGATTTCTCCATACCAGTTTTTTCCGGTCTGCAGATGGATTAAGGTTTCAAGGCTGACCGCAGGATCGGGCCTGGAATAGGAGCCATATTGTTCCAATCCGCCTTTCAGTTGGGCAGGCGCCTGTTGCAGTATCATGAAAGCGGATAAACTGAATATCCATTTTTTCATCGGGCCGGATTTTCGAGGTATCGGATTTTTTCTGACCGTTACATCTGGTTGTTGATGCACCGGATATTTTTATCGCTTCTTAAAAAAATATCAGCGGGCATCGGGCTGGCAGACCGGTCAGTGCTTACAGCAACGCAACTTTCATCCGTTACATTCAAAAAAGGAAAGACATTTCTGAAAATTTAGTAATAACCCTTAGTTTTTGTAATAATAACTCTCAACCGCCATTATCAAAACCGAGGCTGCCAGCTTGTAAACTTTTGATTAATTGAATAAGGGTATTGTTACCGTAACCTGGCAACCATTGCCGGGTGAAGTTTTTAATAAAACAGTTCCGTCGTAAAACCGGGTACGTTCATAAATATTGGAAAGACCAATGCCTCGCCGTGTTTGTTCCGGGTCAAAACCCACGCCATCATCCCGGATAATCAGTACGGCATCCTGTTCAATGGCCCGCAGGTCAATGGTCAGATTTTTTGCCTTGCTGTATTTCAGAATATTACTTACCTGCTCCTGCACAATTCGGAAAAAAGTAACTTTTTTCCCGCTGCTGAGTTTTTCTACTTCATCGCAGTAATGAAAGAGAACATGCAGGGCGCCTGCTGTTTTCAGATCGGTCACCAGGGTTTTAATACTGGTCACCAGCCCGTTTTCTTTAAGCTGCGGGGTAACCATTTTCTTGCTCAGCCGCCTGATTTCTTCGATGGCAGAAATAAGGTATTCCGACACTTTATATTTCAGCTGCTCGCCTTCAGGGGTTGACGGAACAATCATATCGGTAAACAGTTTTGCCGTGCTGAGTATCTGGTTCACATTATCGTGCAGTTCGTGCCCGATTTGTGTTCTTTCTTTTTCCTGCACTGCAAAAATGGTTTCTGTTATTACTTTCTTGTGTTGTATTTTTTCTTCCAGCAGCTTTGATTCCAGGTGTTTTAGCTGCGTCACATCGTTCAGCGAGCCGATCATTTTTACCGGCACATCGTTTTCATAAAATATGTAGCCGCGGTCGTACACAATGATGTATTGCCCGCTGGCATTTTTAAACCGGTATTCACTCTCCCAGCTTTTTTCCTTTTGTTCCAAAGCTTTTTTCAGTGAATCTCTCAGCTTTCGCCTGTCGTCAGGATGAACCCGCCTGAACCACCAGGTAAGACTGGATGCTTGCTGCAGAAAAAACCCGGTAAGATTTTGCAGAATCTGGTTGCGGAATATCTGCCCTGTTTTTATATCCCATTCCCAGATGGCATCGGTAGTTATATGACTCAGGTAATAGAGCCGTTCATTTACCTGCTGCAGTTTTTGTTCTGTTCTGAAATGATTAGTAATGTTGAGGGCTTCTCCGCCAACCAATCTTTTGCCCGACACCGAATGAATGGGAAACAGGCCAATCCAGAAAACGATTTCCGAACCATTGGCAAGAAACATTTTTTCCTGGCTCTGCAGTGCCTGCCCGGTATCCATCACCTGCCGGTGCTTTTTTACCAGCGTTTCACCTATTTCAACCGGCATCAACTCAACTATATTTTGGCCGACAGCCTTTTCCGTCAAACCAAGATATTTGAAAAAAGACTGATTGGCATACATCAATCGTGCATCTTCATCCACCATCCAGGCCAGGTTGGGCGTATGCTCGTTAAAAGCATGAAAAAGCATTTCATTCTCTTTTGCTTTTTTTTCTAATTGCTTTTCCACAGTGATATCCATAAAGGAAGAAACAACAAATACAGGGCGGCCGTTACCGGGTTCAAAAAGCGGTTGCGAGTTGACCAGGATGTTTTTTATTTCACCACAGCCGGATTTTAAGGTAATTACCACATTGTTTTGCGCGGTGGCTGTTTTCAGGGCTTTCATAAAGGGACATTCATTAAATGATACCGGCTGGCCATTTATTTCCATGCTTTGCCACAGGTTTTTAAATCTGCCGGGGTCATGGGAGTTCATGCTGGCTCCAAATAGTTCCGCTGCTTTCCTGTTAGCCACCAGTATTTTCCCGTTGCAATCCTGCAACACAACCCCGATAGTAAGCCCTTCCATTATGGCTTCATAGTTGCCGCTGGCCACCTGTTTCAGTTTTTGGGCATTGCTTTTACCGGTGCTATCGTAACCTATGCAAAAAAAATTACCGGTATAATGATGGGCATTTTTTTGCAGGCTGATTTCCCATTTTATCCAGTGCAGCGATCCGTTGCGTGCCGACATTTCAATGACGGCGGGCTGCCTGGTTTGTTTTACCTGTGCCAGCACACGGCGGAAATTTTTCAGTTGTGATGAATCGAGCAGTTCGAAAAAACCGGTGCGTAGAATTTTTTCCTGGTTCAGCTCAAAATTTGTCATCAGGTGCGAGTTGGCAAAATGAATCACACCGTTGTCGTCAATGACGAGCAGGTAATAATCCTTGTCCCCGTCACGGGTTTTTTGCAGAAAATCGGTTGTCATAGGTTTCGTATTTAGCTCATGCTGCAGATGACGTGGGGAATTTTATCAAAATCGTTTGACTTGTCAAAAAAATAATCGGCCCCCATACCGGTGCAGATTTCCCTGTAGCTTTCCGTAGCATGATTGGTCAGCACAATCATTTTCATTTGCGGTTGTGTGGTTTTGATTACCTGCAGCAGTTCAATGCCGCTTTTGTCGGGCAGATTTAAATCGAGTAAAACTACATCGGCCCTTACTTCATTCATCATACGGATGGTCTCACGGTAGCTGGCTGCATGAATTATCAGCTTTACATTATCCACTTCGCCCAGCATTCCGATAAGTCTTTCAATTATCAGCAGTGAATCTTCTACTAACAGTATTACCAGTTTTTTATTATTCATATTTTGTTTTTCCGCAAATAAACACCCTGTACCGGGGCCTGCAATTAGTATTAGCTCTTATTCATAACTACAAAAATTCTTCATTGCCAGTAGTATGAAATCTACTGAAAAATTTTTTTGGTGTTCAGTTGATTATCCTGGATATATTGTACCAGTTCCTGCCTGGTGCTTAACGCAAGCTTATCCATGATTTGTAAGATACTATTGCTTACTTCTACTGTTGCCAGCTGCATTTGTTCAGCCATATCTTCTGTGCGCTGGCCATCAGCATACCGGTACATGATTTCCAATCCTGTTTCAGAAAGAAGTTCATGTGGCAATATACCTGCCTCGCGGCATTGTTCAGGCTTCAGTTTTTCAGCCAATGATGCCGGCAGATAACGATGACCTGCCAATATTTTTTTTACGGCAATAAGCAGTTCTTCCGCCGCTGTGTCTTTATTTAAAAATCCCGAAGCGCCTGCCCGAAACACAGGCAGGGCATATTGCTCTTCGGGAAAGATGGTTACAATAAGCACCGGCTGGCCTGGTTTTAATTCCCGTATTTTTTTTAAAGCAATTAGTCCACCGCCTCCCGGCATGGAAATATCAGAAATAATAAGATCCCAGTTTTCACTTACAGCCTTTTCAACCAACGAAGTTGTGTCGGCAGCTTCACCTATTTCCAGTTCGGGGAAACCCTCCAGGAGAATCTGCATAATACCTCTGCGGACGATGATATGATCATCGGCAATGAGAATTTTAAGCATAAGGCTGAAAAAAAGAACCGGGTCTTGTTATTACAGAACTGCAGAACATGTTTTCACAAATACGGGCCTCTTTACAAAGAAAATATTCCGTTAATACTGTACCTGTAACCAAAGTTTCATTATGGTGTAGTAGTTCAACTACAGGCTGAAGTAAAAAAATCAGATTAATCCTTTTTCGATGGCATAGCGGGTAAGTTCTGCATTGGTGCGCATTTTCATTTTTTCCAGTATGCGTGCCCTGTAGGTGCTGATGGTGGTAGCGCTGAGCGAAAGCCGGGTTGCAATTTCGGAAATGGATTTGCCGGAAGCCAGCATCAGCAAGACATCAAATTCGCGGTTGCTGAGTTGTTCATGCGGGGCTGCATGGGCGGGCAGGTTGAGGGCGCCGGCAAGTTTTTCGGCTATGGAGGGAGTAATAAATTTTCGTCCAAGTTTGACGGTCTGAATGGCTTTAATCAGTTCATCATGCACCGAATCTTTGTTCAGGTAACCGGAGGCGCCGGCTTTCAGTACCCGTAAAGCATATTGATCTTCGGGGTGCATGCTCATGATAAGAACAGGGAGTTTCGGCTGAATTTCCTTTACCTGCTGCAGGGCTTCAATACCGCTGCGGCCCGGCATGCTGATGTCACATATCACCACATCCCAGGTGGATTTAACCACCTGGGCTACCAGGCTTTCCACATCGCCCACTTCCCCTATCTCAGCCGAAGGATATTCGTCGAGTATAATCTGCCGCAATCCCCGCCTGACTATTGCATGATCATCAGCAATCAGAATACGAATCATAAAACAGTTTTCCGTTTACCTTTAGCTACTAACCGGAACGGTAACCTGTATCTGTGTGCCTTTTCCCGGAGTACTGATTATTTTATATTCTCCTCCCATCAGTGTTGCCCTTTCACGCATGCCTAATATACCCAATGTTTTTTTATTTTCAATACGGTCTGTATAAAATCCTTTGCCATCATCGGTAATTGTCATCCTGATTTTTTCTTTTTCCATGCTCAACACGGCTTCCACGCTGGTAGCGCCGGCATGTCGCGCCACATTGGTCAGGCTTTCCTGGAAAATACGGAACAGGGTCGTTGCAACGCTGACTGGTATTTTTACTTCATCCACTTTGGAAACAAATTTTGTTTTAATACCTGAATGATTCTTAAACTCCTGGCTTTGCCATTCCAGGGCCGCTACCAGGCCCAGGTCGTCCAGTATGCTTGGCCGGAGTTCTGTAGAAATTCTTCGCACCGTATTTACAGTATGATCTATCACTTTCAGCAGTTCCTGTATCTTTTGCCTGATGCCCGGGTCATTATCCGTTAGTTTTTTACTTAGCCAGGAAATGTCCATTTTCAGCACGGTGAGCTGCTGACCCAGTTCATCGTGAATTTCCCGTGCAATGTTAATACGTTCTTCTTCCCGCACTTTTTCCAGATGCGAGGCCAGCCGGCGGATATCCTCAAATGATTGTTTCAGTTTTTCCTCTGCCTGCTTTCGGCCTGATATATCACGAATAAACCCGCAAAAAAATATTTCGCCTCCCTGTTTTATATCAACAATGCTCAGTTCTACAGGAAATTCTTTGCCGTGGCGGTTTACGGCCGTAAGCTCGATGAGCTTATTTAGCAACGGACCTTTCCCTGTTTGCAAATAATTTGCAAGTCCCCTTTTATGCTTTTCCTTCAGGTGGTCAGGAATAATGGTATCGCTCAGCATTTTTCCCACGACTTCCTTTTCTTTCCATCCGAAAATTCTTTCTGCCTGCGGATTCCAGCTGGTAACACGTCCTTCTGTGTTCATCACAATGATGGCATCCATAGCCGAGTTCATAATCAACCGCCGGGTTTCTTCGCTGTTTCGTATTGCCTGCTCGGTTTTGATACGCTCAGTAATATTCCTGGCAATGGCCACAATCCTGCCATCGGGTATCATTTTTACATTGGCCTCTACCTCAATGATGGTTCCGTTTTTATGCAGCATGCGCCGGTGACTGAAAACGTGTTTACCCCGGAGCAGTTTGTCAAAGCGTAATGGCTCTTTCTTTAATTGGTTGGGGTCAATGAGATCACGGGCATTTAATTTAAGTAATTCTTTTTTTTCATACCCGAACATTTCGCAGAAACTGGAGTTAACGTCAAGGAAATTCCCGATTTGGTCGGTAATCATAATGGCATCTGATGCCTGTTCGATAAGTGAGCGATAACGTTGTTCACTGATGCGTAATTCTTCTTCTGCTTTTTTGCGTTGCGTAATGTCGCGGATGGCGGCAGAAACCAGTTTGCCTTCATGAGTTTCAAGGGGTGAAAGACTGATTTCAACCGGGAATTTTGACCCATCTTTTCTTACAGCAAATAATTCCAGTCCTGAGCCCTTGGCTCTTGTCTTAGGATTACGGAAATATCTTGCCCGGCGTGCGGCATGTCCTTTGTGCGAGTCGGCAGGAACAAGTATTTCTATTGATTTAGAAATGAGTTCTTCTTTTTTGTAGCCGAAGATGACCTCGGTTTGATGATTAACCAGCACGATCTCACCATTTTCATTGGCGATAATCATGGCATCTGGCGCCGATTCAAGCAGGTCACGGAATTTTATTTCAGCCTTTTTACGTTCGGTTATATCCATCATGCTGCCCATGATGCGGATGGGTTTGCCTGCCGCACTGCGCACAATATAGGTACGGTCGTAGATGTCTTTATATTCATCCTGTACCAGGAAACGATATTCCTTTAACCAGACATTTTTGTGCGAAGCCAGTGCTTCTGCAAAACCCTGTATTACTTCTTCCCGGTCTCCGGGATGTATTCTTTTTTTCCACATTTCTTCTGTGGGAACCGGGTCTGACGAGGTAAGTCCATACAACCGCTGGTGCATTTCATTACCCCATATTTCGCCGGTTTCAAGGTTCCATTCCCAGATGGCGTCATGGGTGGTGGCGGCGATCATTTCGAACCGCTCATTGTATTTTCTAATGGCCGCTTCGGTTTTTTTACGCTCAGAAATATCAATACCTATGCCTATCAGGCAGGGCCTGCGTTCAACTATCACCCGCCAGCCATTCAGGTAATAGGGAATTATTTCCCTGTTTTTTGTAATGGCATTTGCTTCCACCTCAGCCATTCCTTTTTCAAACACTCTTGCAATGGTGTCGGCAACATTTTTTTTATCTGCTTCATCAATAAAATCCAGTGCATGCATCCTGCTGATTTCTTCTGAGCAAAAACCGGAAATTGCTTCAACGTTTTTATTCCATCTCAAATATTTCCCGGATTCATCCAGTAAAAAAAACACACCGGGCAGGCTGTTGATAATAGAATCAGAAAGTGTCTTTTCCCTTAAAAGTTCTTCTGCTGTTTTTTTCCGCTCCGACACATCGCGGGTAACACTGAGCAAAGCGATGATTTTTCCTTCGGCATTTTTCAGCGGCACGGCGTGGGTTTCCAGCCAGCGATGTGTACCTTTTAAACCAACAATTTCAAACTCGAGCATACCGGATTTTCCGGCAAATACATCGCTGGCCAGTTTATTAAAAGCATTGCGATAAGGCGGTGTTACAAGGCTATTAATATTTTTGCCCAGCACCTGTTCTTCGCTGTCGGCTTCAATCATTGCCAACCCGGCGGGATTCATTTTTAGCAATGTGCCATCAGCGCTTACAAGTTTGATGCATTCCGGTTCATTGTTAATGATGGTGCGCAGGCGGTTTTCGCTTTCGGCCAGCTCAATTTCAGCTTTTTTTCGTTCGGTGATGTCTTTTGCAATGACGCATACGCTAATAATCTTACTACTTTCATCCTGCACGGGTACAAAACTTACCGACACCCACTCAGGCAGCCCGTGGTTCGGATTATAGAGTTCATATTCCGATTGCTCTCCCTGAAAAGCTTTTTCAAAATGTTGCCTGACACGGGGAGTACTTTTTTCAGGTATTACATCCAGTATATTGGTACCCATGTCAACGGGCTTTCCCCAGGCCTTTGCCAGGTTCATTTTAGCCTTTTCATTTATCAGTATAACCCGGTAGTTACGGTCAACTACATAAAAGTTATCAGCCATGCTCGACAACACCTGGCGAAGTTTCTTTTCTGATTCTTCCAAGGCAGTTTGTGTTTTTTTCTTTTCGGTAATATCCACCATAATGCCGCGCAGCAAAACAGGTTTGTCATTTTCAACCAGCACGGTGACAATATCTCTGAGCCACACCGTGCGTCCGTCGGCAGCCACCATGCGGTATTCAAATTCATGTGGTTTTTTATCCCGTGTACATTGCATGCAGTACTCCACTGCCCAGTTGCGGTCATCCTCATGTATGTGATCTTTCCAGAAGCCGGGGTTGTTAATCCAGTCATCCACCGGGTAGCCAAGAAGCTTTTCGGCCTCCCGGCTCACAAAATTGAACCGGAAGGTTTGGGCATCAGCTTCCCACACAATGCCATCTACCGTGTTGATCAGCGAAAAATATTTTTCCCTCGACTGCATCAGTTCTTTTTCAGCAGTTTTCAATCCTGTAAGATCAATTATGACTCCTTCAAATATTTCTTCGCCGTTGCTGTCCTGGTAGCGAATTACATTTTCAATACAATGCATCGTGTTGCCATGGTGGCCTTTGAGCCGCAGTTCATTATTGACAATCTGCTGTTCTTTCCGCAGAATTTCAAGAAAATGATCCCTCTCCGCCTGTGTATCATATAAATCAGTCGCCTTGACCTTTTTAAGTTCTTCCACCGAAGTAAAGCCCAGCATACGGGCAAAAGCCCGGTTGCTGGTCAGTATTTCACCTTTGGCATTGGTCTGGTAAATGCCGGCCAGGCTCATTTCGAACAGGCGGCGGTATTTTTCTTCGCTTTGACGGATGAGTTCACCGGTTTTTTTCCGGTGGCGGCTCATGATGAGTAAAAGGGAAATAACCCCTGTGAGCAACAAGGCAAATACCAGCAATATGACAAGTAAATTGTTTTTATTCCTGAGCGTTACAGACTGTGTAATACTTCTATTCTCTGCTTCTTTCCTGGCATTTTCATGAAACCGGTAGGCGCTGATAACGTAGTCACCCAGGTCGGCCTGTTGCTGAAGTACACGATTTGTCACCGATTCAGAAACCTGGTTGTATTCTTTCACAGCGGCTGCTGCCTGTTGCGTATCATTTTCATTAATATAATACCGGATAAGTGCCGTATAGATTTGCTGCAGGTAACCGGCCAAAAGATGTGTATGGCTGAAACCGGCAGCATTTTTTAATAATATCAACTGCTGTCGTTTATCGCCCTGCCTTCCTTTTATTTCAGCCAGGTAAATCATAGCCTCGATGGTGGATAATTTTTGTGAATTATCACCCAATACTTTTGAAATGTCAAGCAACCGGTTAAAATAATTTTCTGCCTTATTATAATTTCCTTCAGTGTATTCAAGCTTGCCGATTACTTTGTAACAATTGGAAAGCACCGGCAGGTTAGCGAGGGAGTCATTTATTTTAATAGCAAGGAGGCTAAGCTCACGGCATTTCAGGTAATCGCCGTTGTTAAAATAGCTCTCTCCCAGGTTATGCGCTGTTACGCCGATACGTTCAGGAATATTTAGCCGCGAAAAAATTTCGAAAGATTTTTTATGATGCACCAGTTCAGCTTGGCGGTTGTTCTGTTTGCGGAATGCATGCCCCATTGAAATATAACAATTGGCAATGCCGGCTGAATCGTTATAAGCCCGGAACATATCCAATGCCCGCTGGATATATTCGGCGCTGATAAAATCTTTTCCAGAAATGGAATAAATGCTGGACAGCACCCGATAAGCCGCCGCCTGCCCCAGCGGGTATTTGTTGCGAAAGCTAAGTTCCAGTGACTCATGCGCCAGGAACGCTGCCCGGGTTTCATTTACAAAAATCAGTTTTTGGCTCAGCAGGTTCAGCGCATCAGCTCTTTGCCGGCCGCTCAAATTCTTGCCGGCGATAAGTTTTTCAAGCGAATCAATTGACTGGGCATGTGAAAAAAATGCAGCATATGCAAACAGCACAAACAATAAACTGGTTTTTCTCAGCATCGCAGGTTGTTTTTATGTTTTTGAAATTTGAAAAATGAAACAAAGCAGAAACCCAAACCTTAGCAGTATAGTAAAGCCGGGGATAAGCGTATTTTTTACCAACCGGTAATGAATGACTGCAAACCGGGGAAGGGTAGTATTGGAGGGAATCAGATTTTTCATTTATGTCGCCGGGAAAAGCATCCGGTGGATAGTGGTTTTAAACAACACATTAATTAATGTTCACCATTTCCGGGGATTAATATTTATAAAATCACACGCCTCAAATTACTGTCGGGGAGCGGGGGCAATATATGAGATATTACATCCGGTAAAAGCTCCTGCCCATGTAATTGTTCGGGCTCAACAACTCAAAAAAAACCCGGAAGCTGCTGTACAATAAATTTATCAAAAATACTGATTGCATACAGCCAGCCAGCGGTTTAGTTGTTAATGTTTTACGCACAACAAAGCCCGGCATATAGCCGGGTCGGTTAATCAAATTGACCTGTTCATTAACCGGGAAAATGTTTCGTTTGGTAATCTAAATACCGTTGTGATTGACAAAATTCACCAGGGCTGCAGCATTGGGAAGATCAAGTTTCTTCAGAATATTGTAGCGGTGAACCTCTATGGTTTTCAGCGAAAGGCTCAGTTCCGTAGAGATTTCTTTTGATGATAACCCCTGCTTGATGAACTGAACTATTTCCAGTTCACGTTTTGATAGCAGGTTGATGTCGGGTTTTGCTTCCGGCTCCAGCTCATTGCGGATAATAATGTTTTTTACTTCCTCGCAGATGTAGGTTTTGCCTTCATGTACTTCGAGGATGGTTTTAATCAGTTCCTGGCGGCTGGAATTTTTTGTAACATACCCGCTGGCGCCCATCTTCAGCATCTTTTTGGCATAAGCCGGCATGGAATGAATAGAGACGCCAATGATTTTTGAACCCGGAGAAACTTTCTTGATTTGCCGGGTGGCTTCAAAACCATTCATTTCGTTCATGTTGATGTCCATGAGCACAATCATGGGCCGTTTGGCTGTTGCCTGCTCTATGGCTTCCGGTCCTGAATTGGCTGTACCTACTACAGTGAATCGTTCGTCGGCTTCCAGCATGTATTTCCAGCTATCGAGTATAAGCTGGTGGTCGTCGGTAAGGAGGAGGGTGATTTTTTCCATAGTATAGATTTTTTTAGGTGGATTTCATAACAAAGCTCATATAAAACCATTACCTGCATTGTAGTGATGCTTTTTAAAAAATGTAGTATTCAAACTACATGTAAATACTTAAAAACTCCCGTGAGAATTGTTTTGCCATTTGCCTGCAGCGAAAATATTCATCCCCATTATGCCGAATAATAGAAAGGAGCAGAAAGAAATCCGGTTCTGAAAATTCGCATTTTATCAAGATAACTTTACAGGTGAGATAATTTTAATTTTAATGCCGGTAACTTTCCTGAAGTTTATGAAACAAGAAACTAAATGAAATTCAGTTCCGATTTTGTATCTGATGCCTGCATCAGGCCGTTGGTCAATCCCCCCCTCCTGCACCACCAGCTTTTCGAACATTGTTTTGGCGCAAACACTTCATTACAATGCAACGGGTGAAAATCACGGTTAGCGCTGCATAGGTTTTTAACATGTTCGGCCGTCAGTGTTATGGGGCGGGTGGCTTTTTGAGCGGGAGATATTTTCATTCAGAAAAAAATTCAAATATGGTATGCTGGTATCAGCCGTGAAAAAAACGCATTGCCCTGCCAATTACCAAATAACATACATAACCCCCTCGATAACCTGGTTGACCGCCCCTGACTTCAACCCACCGCGGTAGCGGGTAATTTGTGCCGATGTGTACCACTCATATTTATAGGGCCCGATGCTTTTTATCTTTCCGCGAATGAGCTTATCATCAAAGGATGAATAGTAAGTAAGCTGGCTGGATCCCACTGATTTTATCTTGCCGCGGTACGCTTCATTTTCATGCGAAGCAAAATAAGTGAACTGGTAGGTGCCTGCTGATTTCAGTATACCTCTCAGCGATTCATTATCAAAATCGGAATAGTAATCCAGCGAAAGATTACCGATGGATTTTATTTTTCCGACCAGGTCTGCTTTTTCAAATGAACCGTAATAAGTAATGTTTGCCGTGCCGATACTTTTTACCTTACCCCTGAATGCCGAATCGTACTGCTGCCCGTAATATTCCACACGCCCCATATAAGGCTGCAGCAAACCGGGTTTGGAATAAAAACGGCCGGGTTCCGCATCATAGCCCCACTCCTGCATGGCTCCATCCTGCGAAATTTTGATGATGATCTTCTGATCGGTGATAAATCCAATTGAAGTAAGTTCGGAGCCCCCGGAAAAGATGACATACTTTAAAGTTTGGGCTTCGCCAAAAGCATTAATAACAATTGAAAATAGCAGTATAAAAATCTTTTTCATACCGTGCTGTTGTATGTTCAAGTTATGACAATTCATTCAAATTACTTACTCCAATACTATTTCCACACTGCTCCCACGCCTGCTTCCCACAGTTTTTTGTTCAGTGCCGGTAAGTCTTTTTCCAGCATTTCATCGGCTCTTGATTTCAATGCAGCCCATTCGGCATTCAGTTTATTCGCCAGGTCAATATCGGGCTGGTTTACTCCTGGAATATCGCTTTCCGTCTGGTTGATAAGAAACATATAATTGGCCGTAAACTTATTGGGAAAATTCTCCACATCATCATAAGCCTTCGATTTGCGCTGAATCATCTCCTCATCCCATGCTTTCATCTTTTTTGCCAATGCAACCCCTTCTTTCCGTATTGTCTCCATCTTCTCTCCTGCCGGTAAAGTTTTCAGCAAGGTTTCCAGTTGCTCCCGCTTTGCATTTAAATTGTTTACCATCCTGTGCATGTTGGCCAGTTCAGTTTCCATGCTCAACATCATGCGGTGCCATTCTTTGTATGCAGTTGCATCAGCCGGGTATAGCGGGTTAGGAAGAATCTCTGCTTCCGTTGAAAGCTTTTGTTCACCCATCATCAGCGTGATGGTATATTTTCCGGGAATGGCTTTGTGCCCTGCATAGCTGCTTTCGATGTACACGCCGGGTACACCGGGCATGGTAGTGTGGCGCATATCCCACACGAACCGGTTCAGGCCTTTTGCTTTTGATAAAACAGGTTCCTCATTCGGACCGCCGTCCCATCGCCGAAAAGCGCTGTCCGGTTTTGATGAAAAACTGCGAACAGGATTTCCTTCCTTATCCCGAATCTCCATTTCCAGTTTATCATTCTCTTTCATCTCGGGCAGCTGGTAATAAATCACTACACCGCTTGCCGGGTTCACCCCACGAAAACGATGCAGCCCGGTAAAGTTTTCATCGGTTGCATCCAGTTCGCTTGACGAATTGGTAACAATAGCAGTCGTGGGTTTAAAGAGGGAAAATGCAGGGGCATCTTTTTTATACTGGCGAAGCAAATCCAAATCATCCAGTATCCAGAACGAGCGGCCCGAAGTGGCGGCAATCAGGTTGCCTTTGTGAACTCTTAAATCAGTAATCGGCGTAATGGGCAGGTTCAATTGAAACGGTGACCAGTTTTTTCCGCCATCCCATGAAATGAAAAGGCCCAGTTCAGTTCCCGCATACAATAAATCTTTTCTTACCTCATCTTCCCGCACCACACGTGTAAATGCATTGGCGGGAATGCCGTTGGTAATTTTAGTCCATGTCTTGCCATAATCAGTGGTTTTGTACAAACCCGGAGCATGATCATTAAACTTATACCGTGTGGTGGCAATGTAGGCAGTTGCCTTGTCGTGTGGCGATACTTCAATGGCGTTGATAAGACATTCGGCCAAACCTGCCGGTGTCACATTTTTCCATGTAGCGCCGCCATCTCTTGTCAGTTGCACCAGGCCATCATCACTGCCGGTCCATATCACGCCTTTTTCATGCGGCGATTCCATCACATAGCTCAGCGTACCGTAATTCTCGGCGCCAACCGCTTCATTGGTAAAAGGCCCGCCGCCTTTGCCCTGTTTTTCTTTTTCGTTTCGTGTAAGGTCAGGAGAAACTTCTTTCCAGGTTTTACCCATATCACTTGTCTTCAGCAGCACCTGTGCACCGTGATAATAAGTATTCGGTTCATGCTTGCTCCAGATGATGGGTGCATTCCAGTTGTAGCGGTACTTCATATCCTTTGCATCCATGCCGAGGTATTGAATCGGCGCAGCCATAATATTGGTGCCGGCTTTTGCTTTAATATTCAGTACTTCAATCGTTCCCTGGTAACTTCCACCCAATACAAACTTCGGATCATCAGGGTTAAAAGCAAGAAAGGCGCTTTCTCCGCCGGCCGATGGCACCCAGCTTGCAGTAGTGATACCGCCACTGCCTAATTCCCGGCTGGCAATGGAAACAGAAGTGTTGTCCTGCTGCCCGCCATAAATACGATAAGGAAACTGGTTGTCCACATTGATGCGGTAGAACTGCGCCGTAGGCATATTGCTTTGAGTGCTCCATGTTCTTCCTTTATTTACCGAAACAGCAGCGCCGCCATCGTTGGCAATAATCATATTATCCGGATTGTCCGGGTTAATCCACAGGTCATGAAAATCGCCGTGAGTGCCGCCTAAGTTTTCCCAGGTTTTGCCACCGTCATTGGAACGCAAAGCCGGCGCACTTAACACATACACGGTGTTCTCATCCTTAGGGTCAATAAAGAGTTCGATATAATACCATGCCCGTTGCACCAGCCGATGGTCATTGGTAATGCGGCTCCAGCTTTTACCGGCATTGTTTGAAACAAACAATCCGCCGGCTTCTTTTTCCGAATCGCTTTCAATCAGCGCATACACTTTTTCGGGGTTGGAGCGGCAAACGGCAATCGCCATCTTGCCCATTTCTTTTGGCAATCCTTCCGTCATTTTTTCCCATGTTTCGCCGCCATCCACTGATTTGTACAAACCGCTGCCCGGCCCGCCGCTGATAACTTTCCATGGCAGGCGTCCATGCTCCCACATGGCGGCATACAGAATGCGGGGATTGTTCATGTCCATACTCAATTCCACGCAGCCGGTTTTATCATCCACATACAATACATTTCTCCATGTCACGCCGCCGTCGGTTGATTTAAAAATTCCCCGCTCTTTTGATTTGCTGTACAAAGCACCTTGAGCCGCTACAAAAACCGTATTCGCGTCTTTGGGATGCACAACGATGCGTGAGATATGTTGTGTGGCATCCAGACCTATCTTCTTCCACATCTTACCCGCATCGGTTGATTTGTACACGCCGTCGCCATGATGCGTCATTACACCACGCACTGCATGTTCGCCCATACCCACGTACACCACGTTCACATCACTTTCTGCCACGGCAATGGCGCCGACCGAACCGGTTTTAAAAAATCCGTCTGAAATATTGCGCCAGCTGATGCCCATGTCATCTGTCTTCCACAATCCCCCGCCGGTGGTGCCCATATAATAAGTACGCATATCACCGGGCACACCTGAAGCGCAAACGGAGCGTCCGCCACGGAAAGGGCCGATGCAGCGCCACTTCATGGTTTTGAAATAGCTGTTGTAATCCGTAGTGTCTTTTGCGGGTTGCGGGTAAGTAATGAAGGAAACAAAAAATAAGAATACCGACAGCAAGAATCGTTTTGACATAATAAAAAATTTATCTGGAAATATAAAGCATAATTCGGGAATGATGCCTGTGATTTTTTAAAAGACAACATCTGCTACACCAGGTTTTTCAGCATTTGCATCTGTAGTATTATTTTATAACCCGGTGCTCAATAAAATAAAAATCTCAAATAGAAATTTTCCTGGTTCCCTTTTTTGGTATTTTAGAACTTAAAAACCCCACAGCATGCTGACAAAAATAAACTGGGACGAAGTTCCGACCGAAGAAGTAACTCCGGCCATGCACAGGAAAATGGTATGGGGTGAAAAACTGATGATTGCCAAAATGAAATTCAAAGACGGTTTCCTGGTGCCGCTGCATCATCACCACCATGAACAGGTAACACAGGTGCTCAGCGGCACCATCCGGTTTTGGCTTGGAGAAAATAAAGAGCAGGTGATGGACCTTGGCCCCGGCGATGTGCTGGTGATTCCGGGCAACCTGCCGCATGAAGCGCTGATGATCGGCGATGTGGAAGAGATGGACACCTGGAGCCCTCCCCGGCAGGACTGGATTGATAAAACAGATGATTACCTGAGAAAATAAAAATGAATTTCAATTACAGTTAAATTTTCTCATCATCGATTCTTTTCTCATTGATTTCACTGATTTACACAGAAACTAATCTGTGAAAATCCGTGTTATCTGTGGGCATTAATGACACATAAAAAATAATTTCAAAGCAAAAATCTATATGGACCTCGGACTGAAAAATAAAACAGCATTCATTGCCGCCAGCAGCCAGGGGTTGGGCAAAGCCGTTGCAGTGGAACTGGCTCTCGAAGGCGCCACCGTCATCATCAACGGACGCAACAATGAAGCATTGGAAAAAACAAAGCAGGCGATTGAATCAAAAACCCATCGTCCCGTACTCGCCGTTCCCGGCGATTTATCCGATGCAGGACAGTGTGAGCAGGTAATCAAGGAAGTATTAAAAAATTTTCCGGCTATTCATATCCTCGTCACCAACACAGGAGGGCCGCCTGCCGCAAAGTTTGAAGAGCTTACACAGCAGCAGTGGGGCAGCGCCTATCAAACCCTGCTGGTTAGTCCAGTGGAATTAATCCGTGGTTTCCTGCCCGGTATGAAACAGCAGCAATGGGGACGCATCATCACCGTCACTTCCATGGCGGTAAAACAGCCAGTTAATAATCTCATTCTCTCCAACTCGGTAAGAGCTTCGGTGGTGGGATTGGTAAAAACCCTGAGCAATGAGCTGGCGCCTTATAAGATTACAGTGAATAACGTGATGCCCGGCTACACTGAAACCGAAAGGCTGAAAGAACTGGTGGAGAAAAATCCTGCCTTCGCATCCGCCAAATCTGAAATACCGCTGGGCCGTTTTGGCAAGCCCGAAGAGTTTGCCGCTGCTGTTGCTTTCCTCGCCAGCGAACGGGCAGGCTACATTACCGGCGTTTCGCTTCAGGTAGATGGCGGCTGGATAAAAGGGCTGCTGTAAAGAATTAAAACAAAGAACCCGGGGGTACCAGCTCAAATCTTTTATTGTACTTCATCATTTCAGTTAACAAAGCCGTGTGCCCCGAGCCAAAGATTACAAGAATCTTTTTCTCCCTCCCATCCAGTTTCTTTAAAATGTTTTCATAAATAACCATGTTCCTTCTCCACCATTCACTGGTCAGGTAAGAACCTACATGATTACCCTCTTTCCCCGCCACCAGCAGGTCAAAATAAAAGCCCACCTGTAATTCTACCACAACACCTGTATTTTGATTCAGCAACAATTGCCTGACCGTATTTTTCTTCAGCGATTCATTAAAATCAGACTGAATGCTGTCAATAGCTTTGTTAATATTGCCGAGTAGGGTAAACTGCTTTGCTTCGGTGGCAGATCTTACCAGACTGTCAAAGGGAAATTCAGTATCCCGGTAATCAACTGCATACAAGGTTGGAAGATTTAATTCTTTGGCAAGACGGTATCCTAACTGGTGGATTTCGGAAGCCGAAAGTGTATGCTCTCCGTTTTTATACTTATTGATATTGCTGTCCAGTTGCCTCTGCCGTTCAGTGGGAACTTCCACAAATATTTTATCGGGTCCGAATTGCTTTAATATTTCAACTACCTCCAGCACTTCTTTCTGCCGTGTTTCCGAAAGAATATTGGCATTTTCAAACTTAGCAACATCCAGCCCGGGATTATCAAAATGAAAACAACCCAGCAGCAGTACTTTTGTTTTGGACTCCTGCGTAAAAGCTGGTGAGGTTAAAAACGAGGAGATACAGCAGAAAAGAATAACCTCTTTCATAAAAACATTTTCAGATTAGACGCAAGGAGGAAAAAGATGGTTACAAAGATCCTGATGGTACTTCAAATTGATGTGTCAGTCAGCTGACGCTTTCCAGTTACAAGAAGTTAAGTGCATCTCCTGTTTACATTTCTATTTATTACCTGAAAGAATCTATTCATGCAGATTATTTGGAATATACCGTAGAAACAGGGCCTTATTATATCAAACCACAAAATACATCTCCAGCTTTCCCCGGTCTTTGGTTTCTATTTTACCGCGGTATTCGCAGGCATACACATCGCGGATAAGCTCATACGTGTAGGCAGAAACGTTTATCTTATTTGCAACCGAACAACTTTCCATGCGGCTGGCAAGATTAACCGTATCACCCCAAAGATCAAAACTCAGCTTCTCCGCTCCTATGGCTCCGCCCACCAGCGGCCCGCTATGAATACCCGCCCGCATTTCCCATTTCAGCGCTGCAGTTTCATTTCTTTTTTCAAGATATTGCATCATTTGTTTGGCAGCTGACACTGTAGCCACAGCATGGGGTGTAGTTTGTTCCTTCAATCCGCCTGCAGCCATGTAAGAATCGCCGATGGTTTTTATTTTCTCCAACCCGTTTCCGTCAACAATGCTGTCAAAAACCGCAAAAATTTCATTGAGATCATTCACCAGTTTTTTGGCAGGAACGGTAGCCACTGCGTTGGAAAAACCAACAAAGTCAGTAAACAATACCGACACTTCTTCGTATCGCTGCGGCTCGCCGGTGCCGGGCCACAGTTCATGTTCCGAGCTGGCATCCGGCTCCGACACATGCCACTGTACAATCTCCATCCGGTTTCCATTTTCTTTAAAAAGAGCCGTCACCCTTACCGGGTCAATATTGATGGTTTTGGCTGGCAAAGGGACGGAGATAATTATTTCACCCCACAGGCACACAAGGCCCGGCGATATCTCATATGCTTCTATCCATTTTGTGTTAACCGTAAACCCTTTAAAATTGTTGTTCAGCATCTCTTCACTGTACTTCTGCATATCATGCCGACCCCGCCACACTTCACTCATGCCTGAACCAAAACCTTTGAAAGCCTCGCCATAACTGGCAAGATATTCTTCCATCGGAAAATTTCCGGTTTCTTTCCAGTAATGCCACATGTTATGGAAGGCATCAATCGCTTTTTCGCCCGGCGATTTCATAGTGCAGCTTTTAGTGTGAACAAAGGTAATTTTTCATATTGTGCAATAACAAAAAGATTAGCGCAGCTGCGATGTTATTCTTTATAATCCGGTTGCAGTTCCATTCAGTGGAAGAAGCATGTTGAGTTTTCCACAGGGCTTTGTTCTCATTATGATGAAAACAACTGAACCAGCCCGTACAACCCCACGCCGATTATAGAAAGCACACTCAGCCCAAATGCAATATTGTAAAAAATACCGGATGGCAAAAACTGCGCCCGCTTATTCCGAAAATGAATGGCTGCAAATACAACAACAAAAAGCATGACCGAACCCACAATGCCTCCTGAAAGAATCATGAGCATGGGCAGGTTGATAAAAAAATAAACCACGGCCCATACGGAGGGAATAATCCATGCAAGCCAGCTCACTGCTTTTCTGCGTTGTCCCAAATCAAAAAAATTCAACCAGCCGGTTTGCCCGAATATGTCGGGAAAAATTCTCGTCCATGCCGCCAGCGTAGCAAACACGCTGGAGAATAAAACAAAAAATGCCCCTACCAGGTAAACCAATTTTGCACCGGGGCCAAGCGATTGCGTATAAATAAGCGCCAGCGTTTCGATTACTCCGTTACCCGTGGGAATCACAGTCGCCCCATGCAAAATGGCTGCACCCAGCAAATAAAAAGCGGCCGTCACAGTAGTGTAGATAAGCATCGCTACAACTGCATCGAGGTACATTACGCTGATCCATCCCCTTGCCCGGTTTTTCCATTCGGGGCTATCGTTGCGGGGGCCTGTGTATGCGGCGTAACCTTTTTCAATGCACCAGTAATTATAAGCAATGATCTCATCGCTGGCCACACCGGTGATACCAAAAGCCCCGAAAGCAACCGCAACAATACCTGCGGGTAATTTAAATTTCAACCCTTCAGAAATATTGGTCCATGAAATACTGAATTCCGTATAGCGCAGGAAAAATACAGCGGCAAATGTGGCAAGCGTAAAGGCGGCAATCATCAGCATGGATACTCTTTCAACCACTTTGTAAAACCCCCGGTAGATCATGGCGCCGGAAACGCCAACAATCAACAGCACCCATATATAAATTGGAAAACGGGGGAAAAGCAAATGCAATACCACGGCTGCGCCTCCTACCATGCCTCCCAGTTGCACTATTTTCAGAAAGACAAGTACCAATATGGACCAGACTGCCCAACCCGATTTCCCGAAACGGGGTCCGGGCAATTTACTGAACGATGTCATTAAAGTTTCGCCGGTCAGTATGGCCCGCTTGCCAAATTCCAGTTGAACGGCAACTTTTATCAGGCAGCTTACAATGATGACCCAAAAGGCAATAAAGCCGGCTTTCGCACCCAAAATGGTGGTGGCTACCAATTCACCCGAACCAACGATTGAAGCCGATAAAATAAATCCCGGGCCGAGAAATTTTAATTTTTTCGTGAAAGTAGCCGGCGGTTCTTTGATGGAGCGTCTGGTGATGATATAATTATCGGCAGTATGGATTGGTATATTGTTTTATGAATAAAAATTTTTTAGGCAATATGTGACTGTAAGAAGCAACCGTTTTAACCGTAATGATATGATTCGGAGAAAAAGATAAGTTTTTTGCGGGAATTACGGTTTACAATGTTCAATAAATCAGGGGAGGCAATGTGATGAATAAAAAGGATAAATTGAGTTTTAAAGAATGTGAGGATGTTTTGTGTTTTCTCCGCTTACTTTGCCAACACTTCGTCTTGCTCATCGCGTCACATGAAGACAATTCCCCAAGTGGATTCAATAACTTTATCGGAACTAATAATCAACCATGCTGAAAATAATTTCCGGCGGGCAAACGGGTGTGGACCGGGCAGCGCTTGATGCGGCATTGCAACTGGGGCTCCCCTGCGGAGGCTTTTGTCCCAAAGGAAGAAAAAGCGAAGACGGAATGATACACGAAAAATATCCGCTGACAGAAACCAAAACCGATATCTATGCCGAACGTACAGAGCTGAATGTAAAAACCAGCGATGGCACTTTGATATTGATTGACGGTAAAGCAGACCGTGGCACAAAACTCACTGCCAGGCTTTGCAAACAACATCACAAACCCTGCCTGCTGATTGATATTTCTGACGAAAAACAAATACCGGATGTAAAAAACTGGTTGCGGCGAAACAACATCAGTATATTGAATGTAGCCGGCAACCGGGAAAGCAGTTCGCCGGGTATTGGCTTAAAAGGCTTTGTTTTTCTCACGGAAACTTTGAAAAACGTAATGTTTCCAAATCAATCGTGACAGGCGGGCAAAACAGAGGAAACTGAGGGATAAAGCATCTTCCAGAGTGCGGAAGAAAAAAAAGTAGAAAGTTAAAGACCACAGCACTTACTCATCACTCATCATTCCAACCTCAAATATTCATCTTCTTCAATTCACTCACTGCATAATCGCAGGCTCGTGCTGTTAGCGCCATATAAGTGAGCGAAGGATTGAGGCAGGCGCCGGAAGTCATGCAACTGCCGTCGGTGATGAACACGTTAGGCACTTCGTGTACCTGGTTCCATTTATTGAGAACCGAAGTTTTCGGGTCGTGGCCCATGCGGGCCGTGCCCATTTCGTGGTTTGAATTGCCGGGGAAAGAAAGACTGCCGCCGACAACAATATTTTTGAAACCCGCTGCTTCCATCAGCTCCTGGGCCGTATGCTTCATGTCCTCATGCATGGTCTTTTCGTTTTCCTTAAACTCGCAGTCAACGACAAGAAGCGGCAGCCCCCAATTATCTTTTTTAGCAGCATCAAGGGTGATGCGGTTGTCGGCATAAGGCAGGCATTCGCCAAAGCCGTACAAATTGAATTGCCACGGCCCCGGCTCACTCATGGCGTCTTTGAATTCAGCACCGGGAGAAACGTTACTTTGTGTAAAACCGCGGTAAGCGCTGCCGCCAAAATGATAGCCGCGGAGAAAACCCGTTGTTTGTTCTTTCATATTTTTAAAACGTGGAATATAAATGGGTGTGGGCCTGTGTCCGAAATAATACCTGTCTTCAAAACCATCCACAACCGCTGACACACTAAGGCCTTTGTGATGATCCATCAGGTTGCGGCCCACCTGGTCGTTGCCATTGCCCAGTCCATTAGGAAACCGGTTCGATACAGAATTGAGCAAAATAAATGTAGTGGCTACCGTGGAGGCATTGAGAAAAATGATGCGGGCAAAAAATTCTTCGGTCTGTTTCGTTTCCGTGTCGATGATTTCCACCCCGGTGGCTCTTTGTTTCTGTTCATCGTACAGCACACGGGTCACCAGCGAATGCGGCCGCAGCGTAAGATTGCCGGTGGCAAAAGCGGCGGGCATGGTGCTGGCATTGGTGCTGAAATAAGCGCCGTAAGGACAACCGCGGTGACAGACATTTCTTGCCATACACTGTCCGCGGCCTTTTACCGGCTGCGTAAGATTGGCTGTACGGCCCATAATCACATTGCGGCCGGGAAATTTTGATTCCACCTGCTGCTTGAAAAATTTTTCCACTGCATTCATTTCAAATGCCGGCAAAAATTTTCCGTCGGGCAGATGCGGAATGCCATCTGCATTGCCGCTGACACCGATAAATGATTCCACATAATCGTACCAGGGAGCAAGGTCTTTGTAGCGAATGGGCCAGTCAATACCGACACCGTCGCGGAGGTTGGCTTCAAAATCCAGATCACTCCAGCGATAGCAGGCCCTCGACCATAACACGGAACGGCCGCCTACAATATCGCCGCGTATCCAGTCGAAGCGTTTTGCTTCGGTGTAAGGGTTTTCCCGGTCGTTGATGTAATAATGCTTGTTGTCTTCACGAAAAGACCAGTGGCGGCTCTGAACAAAATTTTTTTGTTTGTCTTCCCGTGCCAGGTTTTGCCGGTGTTCAAATTCCCAGGGATGTTTGCTGGCAGTGGGATAATCGGGATGCACAAGCGGGCGGCCGCGTTCAAGCATCAGCACTTTCAATCCTTTTTCACAAAGTTCTTTGGCGGCCCATCCGCCGCTGATGCCGGAGCCGACAACAATTGCATCGAAAGTCTTTTTTGGGTCGGGCATTTGAGTGAAAGTAAAAAGTAAAAAAAAGTCCGGTCCTTATTTTAAACGTCGCTGTTTGTATTTTGACACTATGCCCACACGCCACTCATCACTCATCAACTCATCAAAAGTATTTTTTCATTGCAACAGGATAATCCGCCAGGGCGGTTTCGGGTTCTTCCAGTTCGGGATGCCAGAGTTTTTCCCACTCAAAACTGTAATAACCTTTATATCCTCCTTTTACCAGAGCATTGATTGCTTCTGCAAGCGGTACTTCGCCTTGCCCGATGCGTACGTATTGTACTTTATCTTCTACCAGCCTGGCATCTTTAATATGTGTATGATGAATGTAGTTTTTTAATTTATTATAAGCATCAGCAGGTGGTTCTTTTGTTATCGTCCACATATTGGTTATATCCCATACCAGTCCCACGTTAGGATGATCTGCCGCCTGCATTATTTTTTCAATATCGGCTATCCATACAGCGTCGCCGTGGGTTTCCATCAGTACCGTTACATTTTTTTCTTTAGCATATTCACCTGCTTCACGCAATCCTTTTGCTATCCGATTGATGGTTTCATGTTTATCACTGTCTTTTGGAAACAGGTTGGGAAACACACGGACATATGGGCAACCGAGTTGCTGTGCCAGGTCAATAAAGGCTCTGCCTTCTGCCAAATGTTTTTCTCTTTCGGCGCCTTCGGCAAAATGAAGAGTGGCAGATGAGCCGAGGTTGATAAACCGCAGCTTCTTCTGCTTCATCAGTTTTAGAGTGATTTCCCGCTCCTGTGTCAACTCCGGGCATTTGGTAAGATCCATCTGGCGTTTCAGCCCGCGAACTTCAATGCCGGTGTAATTATGCTGTACGGCAAAATCAGTTATCTGCTGAAAGCTCCAGTCGGGGCAACCGAGTGTGGAAAATGATAACCGCGGTTTATTTTTTATTAAATCAAAAGCTGAACCGGCAAATAATGCTGATAGCAGTGCAGCAGTGGATTGAAGAAATTCTTTACGGGTGGCAGTGTTCATTCCTGAAAAAATTATTCTTGAACAATCAGGATTTTATCCGATCGGCCATATCCAAATCATTTGCTTTTGCTGTTTGTTTTGCCAACTCATAACCTGCATCCATGTGACGGATTACTCCCATGCCGGGGTCATTTCTTAAAACTCTTCTCAATCGCTCATCAGCATCGGCGCTTCCGTCACACACTATCACCATACCTGCATGAATAGAATAACCCATACCCACTCCCCCACCATGATGCAACGATACCCAACTGGCGCCGCCGGCTGTATTTACTAATGCGTTTAATAAAGGCCAGTCGGCCACGGCATCACTGCCATCCGGCATGGCTTCTGTTTCCCTGTGGGGTGATGCAACACTGCCTGTATCAAGATGATCGCGGCCGATAACAATCGGCGCTTTCACTTTTCCGGTACGCACCAGTTCATTGAAAGCAAGCCCTGCTTTTTCTCTTTCTCCCTGCCCCAGCCAGCAGATGCGTGCGGGCAATCCCTGGAAGGCAATTTTTTCTTTGGCCAGCTTCAGCCAGCGTTGCAGTGATGTATTATGCGGAAACATTCTTGCAATCACTTCATCGGTTACTGCAATATCATCCGGGTCGCCGCTCAATGCTGCCCAGCGGAAAGGACCTTTGCCTTCGCAAAATAGAGGACGAACGTAGGCCGGAACAAAGCCGGGGAAGGCGAAGCAGTCGATGGATGGTAACGGTGAATCATGCGTCCGTTGATATTCGTCGGCGCGGGCACGGATGTTATTTCCATAATCAAATGTGATGGCTCCTTTGTTCATCAGGTCAATCATCAACTGCACATGACGGTACATGCTGCGGTAGGCATAACCAATGTACTGCTGCGGGTTCTGTTCATGCAGGATTTTTGCCTGTTCGTAAGAAATTTCATGTGGCCAGTAAGTAAGCGGGTCATGGGCGCTGGTTTGATCGGTGAGGGTATCCGGAATAATATTTCTCTCCAGCAATCGTTCCAATAAATGAACGGCATTGCATTTTACGGCTATGCTTAGTCCTTTGCCTTCAGCTTTCAGCGATACGCACCGGTCAATCGCCTCATCAATATCAGTGTATTTTTCATCCAGGTATTTTGTCTGAATCCGCTTATCAATTCTCCATTCTTCCACTTCGGCAATCAACGCCACCCCTTCATTCATAGTGATGGCCAGAGGCTGTGCACCGCCCATGCCACCAAGACCTGCCGTCACATTCAAAGTTCCTTTCAATGTGCTGCCGAAATGTTTATCGGCAATGGCGGCATAAGTTTCATACGTACCCTGAACAATTCCCTGGCTGCCGATGTATATCCAGCTGCCTGCCGTCATCTGGCCGTACATCATCAGGCCTTTCTTTTCCAGTTCATCAAAATGTTCCCATGTAGCCCATTTAGGTACAAGCTGCGAATTGCTGATTAAAACCCGCGGCGCATCTTTATGTGTTTTTAAAATGCCCACCGGTTTACCGCTTTGTATCAGCAGCGACTCATCATTTTCCAGCACTTTGAGTGCGGCAATGATGTTGTCGAGTGCTTCAAAATTGCGGGCTGCTTTTCCGCGGCCGCCATATACAATCAGTTCCTCCGGTTTTTCTGCCACCGCAGGGTTCAGATTATTCAGCAGCATACGCAAGGCGGCTTCCTGTATCCAGCCCTTGCAGGTCAGCTTTGTGCCTGTCGGTGTTGTGTATTTTACCGGGTCGTACCGGAGTTGGGTTAATTCTGCCATAGATAAATCATATTAGAATTGAGATGACGGATTTATGATTTATTTTGAAATCGGGAATAAAGGTAAAATTAATATCTTCAACGACTAACAAACTTACTGCATGAGCATTCACATCAGCGCCAAACCAGGAGAAATTGCACCCATTGTTCTGTTGCCCGGCGATCCACTGCGGGCAAAATTTATTGCCGAAAATCATCTTGACAACCTGAAACTGGTGAGCAGCACACGCAATGCATATTATTTTACCGGAACATACAATGGCAAACTGCTAAGCATCGGCGCCAGCGGTATGGGCATTCCCTCCATAGGAATTTACTCATATGAATTATTTAAAGAATATGGCGTGGAATGCATCATCCGTATAGGAACCTGTGGCGCCTATTACACACATATCAAACTGTTTGACCTGATTAATATTGAAAGGGCCTACAGCGAATCCACTTATGCAAAATGCGCTTTCAACTATGAAGAAAATAATTTTGAACAACAGGGCAAAGCGTACGCTGTCATCAATGAAACGGCTAAGCAACTAAACATGCCGCTGCTCAATGGCAACATTCATTCCGGCGACCCGTTTTACCGGCTGAATCATGAAATACCAAAAATTGCAAAGGATAATAATTGCCTGGCAGCCGAGATGGAGGCTTTTGCGTTGTTTGCCAATGCAAAGTTTTTTAAAAAAACAGCAGCCACTATACTGACAGTTTCAGATATCATTCCTGACAGAAAAATGATTACTGCAGAAGAGCGGGAACGATCGCTGGCGCAAATGACCAGGCTGGCGCTGGAATCGGTTGTACGGATGTAGTTGTATTCTTCGCTGAAAAAAGATTATACTGAGTAAGTGCAAAGTTTCTCCACGAATAAGGAAGAACCTCCATCTCCTTTGAGTATTGTCATGCCGAACCGGTTACCTTAGTGACTTTTCAGAAGGGTATGAATGACAGGTGAGGCATCTCAAACCAGTCAGTGTTTGAGATGCCTCCTTCGCCGGCATGACAAGAGTCATCCGGATTCAGTCATTCATATATCTCCTCCGTCTGAAATTATTGCAATGCAAACTGTGCTTCAAAGCCTGAATTCAAAATGACATTGTTCGAAAGCGCAAACGCATTCACTTTTTCCACAAAAGAAAAATCCTTGATGATGCCAGCCACTTTGTTGATGTCTTGGGCAAAAATCCTGTCCTCCGAAGCAAAGCTTACAAATTCACGAACGTAGCCATGAGCAAATTCCAGCAGCTCAGAACTTTTCAGCGGCCGCCGGAACTCAATTGCCTGGCAGGCGGTGAGCAGTTCGATGGCAAGAATAAATTCCAGGTTATCCAAAACCCTGCTAAGCTTACGGCCGCTGATGGCGCCCATGCTTACATGGTCTTCCTGCCCGAGCGAAGTGGGAATGCTGTCGGCGCTGGAAGGAAAGCATAGCGTTTTATTTTCTGTAACAAGAGCAGCAGTGGTGTATTGAGGAATCATAAATCCGCTGTTGAGTCCCACATCTTTCATCAGCAGCATGGGTAAGCCCCACTTGCCTTCGAGCAATAAATAACAACGGCGGTCGCTGATGTTTCCAAGTTCTGAGGCAGCAAAACAGGCATAATCCAGCGGCAGCGCCAGCGGCTGACCGTGAAAATTGCCGCCGCTGATGGTATCGTTTTCTGAAAGAATAATGGGATTATCGGTGACCGAGTTCAGTTCAATTTCCGTCAGCTCTTTCAGGTGCAGCCATGCATTGCGGCTGGCGCCGTGCACCTGCGGCATGCAGCGAAGCGAATAAGGATCCTGCACCCGGCCACAATCCACATGACTCTGCATGATGGCCGAATCTTTCAGCAGCAACCGTAACCGTTGAGCTACTAATTTATTTCCGTTGAAAGGACGAAGATTATGCAGCCGTTCATCAAACGGCGCCTTGGTACCGGTCAACGCTTCCAGACTCATGGCTCCGATGATATCTGCAGCTTCCAGGCAATTGTGCATTCGCTGCACTGCTTTTACGGCAAATGCAAGAATGAATTGGGTGCCATTAATCAATGCGAGGCCTTCTTTTGGCCCCAACTGAATTGGTGACAACTGAAACCTGTTGAGCACTTCCGGCGCCTTGCATCTTTTGCCTTCATAAAAAACTTCGCCCATGCCTATCAATGGCAAAAACAAATGCGCCAGTGGTGCCAGGTCGCCGCTGGCGCCCACGCTGCCTTTTTCCGGCACCACGGGTATTATATTGTTTTCAATATGCCAGTTGATTCTTTCAATTGTTGACAGCTGCACGCCGCTGTAGCCCTGGGCCAGCGCATGCACTTTTGTAATCAGCATTATTTTGGCAATCTCTGCCGGTATGGGATCACCCACACCCACGCTGTGGCTTTCCAGCAACTTATGCTGCAGCGTATCGGTATCTTCTTTTGAAATCTTTGTATTGGCCAGGATGCCAAAACCCGTGTTTACACCGTATACGGTTTTATTATTCTCCACAATATGCTGCACATGGGCAGCAGAGGTTTTTATTTTCCTGATTGCTTCCTTACTTAAAACAGCTTTTAAATTTCCTGAAGCAATGGTAGTAGCTTTACCGACGGTGAGTTTATCAGTTCCGAAATGGAATATCTCGGGCATAGCAAGAATTTATGCCTCAAAGTAAGTGAATCTGAAAGATCATGCTGAAAATAATAAAAGAGGCTGTTTCGAATGAAATAAACTCTGCCACAAAGAACCAAGACGGAAGAGTGCACATAGATTGTGCATTTGAATATCCATACTCAGCGCTAACACCTTTCCCCGAAATCCTGTATTGTAAAAAGCATTTGAAACAGCCTCCCTGATATAACATACTTTGTGATCCGGCCTGGATTCAAACCAGGGACCTACTGCTTAGCATACCAGCTACAGCTTTCGCTGCCCCCGAAAATTAACGGGGTTTGTGGTCTGGACTATAACTTCACCATTGCAGGTGTGCCACGTTTAGTCTCTACGGAACCTTCCTGAAATTATCAGCAGAATGAATTTTAAGTTTCTGATTATTCAGAGATGTTTTTACCCTTAAAGTAATTGACTTGTTGAAGTGTTTGGGATTAAAGTAATAACATGCATCCGTTTGAGGACAATACACAGCATAAATATTTATCTGCGCTTTGTCAACCGGTTTGGTTTTTACACCCCTCGAAGTACTATAGCTGCTTCTGAAGGGGATCTCCAAAATTCCATTTTTTGTCAGGTTTCTGAATTTTACTTGTACGGTTTTAAATATTCCACCTTTATAAATTACAAGGTCAAAAGGGGAGTGTTCAGTTTCCGGTACAAGTATCAGAAAATCTTGCTGAAACAAGTCAAGTTTAACCTTCAAAACACCCAGGTCACCTTTGTTTTTTGTATGATGAAAAATCATACTCGAATTTAATAAACAAGCGCCGAAAGTTTCCTCGGTATTACCATTCTGACTCACGCAGAGAAGGATTTACCGATACGGTGGCATACACTTATACAGTTTTGTTTCCTATATAAGGCTCCAATTTTAAAGGCAGTTGCTCTATTCACTGAGCTACCGGACCAAATTTTAAAGAACTACAGCCCCGCATAACCGGAACCATTACTGTAAATGATTTTTATCAGGTCAACCGGGCGGGCAAAAATAAGTTTTTTATGTTTGTGCCCCAAAGCTTCCAACGATGGATGTAAAGATTGAACCGCACTGGAAAGAAATTCTTAAACCCGAATTCAGCAAACCCTATTTCCGGCAAATCGTTTTGCACCTGCGCACAGAAAAATCGCAAAACAAAATCATCTATCCGCCCGGCGGTTTAATCTTTAATGCTTTTGATACAACCCCTATTGATAAAGTGAAAGTGGTGATACTCGGGCAGGATCCCTACCACGGGCCGGGTCAGGCGCATGGCCTTTGTTTTTCAGTGCCCGACGGAATTGCACAGCCACCATCACTTGTAAATATTTTTACCGAATTGCACAATGACCTTGGCGTTCCCATTCCCAAACATGGCAACCTGACCAAATGGGCGCAGCAGGGAGTGTTTTTATTAAATGCCTCACTCACTGTGCGTGCTGCTGAGCCGATGAGTCATTCCAAAATCGGCTGGGCCGAATTTACAGACTGTGTTATCCGTAAAATTTCTGAGCAGAAAGAGCATGTCGTGTTTATGCTCTGGGGAAAATTTGCCCAGGAAAAACGGGTATTGATTGACGAATCGAAACATCTTATTTTAAAAGCGGCGCATCCATCTCCTCTTTCTGCTTCTGCCGGTTTTATGGGCTGCCGCCATTTTTCAAAGGCAAATGAATATCTTGTAAAAAACGGCATTGACCCGGTGGACTGGAAGCTGTAAAAAGTAAAATACACCTCGTCCGCCGGATCCGTTTTTGAATTTTTACTTTTGATTTTTGAAATTTTTTTCCTGATGATTTCACCTGACCTGAAACTGGAATCCGAAAAAGTGCTGCTCCGCCCGCTGCAGCACCTTGACATTGCGTCTTTTTCCCCACTCACCAAAGATGCTTCGCTCTGGAAATATTTCACCATGCTGCTGAACCACCCCGGCGAACTGCAACGCTGGGTGGAAATGGCACTGAAAGAAAGAGACGAAGGAAAAAGAATTCCGTTTACCATCATAGAAAAAGCCACCGGCGCCATCTGCGGCAGCACCAGCCTAGGCAGCATTTCTTATTTTGATAAGCGAATTGAAATCGGCTGGAGCTGGCTGGGCCGGCAATACCAGGGAACGGGAATTAATTTCCACGCCAAATTCTGCCTGCTGAGTTTTGTTTTCGATCTTTTATCGTTTGAAAGAGTAGAAATAAAAACGGATAACCTGAACGAAAGAGCCAGGCAGGGTTTGCGAAAAATTGGCGCAACAGAAGAAGGGGTGCTGCGCAGCCACATGCAGATGCCGATGAACCGGCGCAGGGATTCGGTTTATTTCAGCATATTAAAAGATGAATGGCCCGGTATCAGGAAATCGATTTTTAAAGACATAAATACATTTATGTTTTCCTGAAATGAAATTTTTTAAAGAAATAGCGGCTCGTGTATTTGCATTCTGGGCACTGATTACTTTCATTGTCACCTTCCTGGTTTTTTTTATCCCTTCCATGCTTACCTGGCTGCTACCGGAGCCCCGCAGCCAGGAAATTTTTATCTGGCTGGCAAGGCTGTGGATGAATGTGTGGCTGCACCTGGCAGGTTGCCCTGTAAAAATAAGGGGTAAAGAAAATTTTGAAACGGGCAAAACCTATGTCGTCACCTTTAATCATAATTCGCTGATGGATGTGCCGCTCTCTTGTCCTTTTGTACCAGGCGCCAATAAAACCATTGCCAAATCCTCGTTTGCAAAAATTCCGCTGTTTGGATTTTATTATATGAAAGGCTCCGTGCTGGTGGACCGGAAAAGCGATGAAAGCCGCCGCCAGAGTTATGAAAAAATGAAAGCGGTACTGGGCAAAAAAATGCACATGTGCATTTATCCCGAAGGCACCCGCAACCGCACCGGCGAACCGCTGAAAAAATTTCATGACGGCGCATTCCGGCTGGCCCTTGAAACAGGCCACGACATTATTCCTGCTATTATTTTCCATACTAAAAAAGTATTGCCGCCGGGAAAAAAATTTTATTTCTGGCCGCACCGGCTCGAGATGCATTTTCTGCCACCCGTGGCTGCAAACGAGAATGCAGACTATTCAGCCTTAAAAGAAAAAGTATTTGCTGCAATGAAAGAATATCTATTGCAACGCATCAACTAATCGCCGTAAAAATACCGGGTGCGGTTGATACGCAGATCCTGCAGGATGCCCGACTTGGGATTGATGCTGATGTTGAAAAACCGGTAGGGCCCCACCGGTGTCACATTGATTGACATCTGCCAGCAGTGCATTTCCCTTGCGATGCTCATAGTGAAGGTTTGCAGGTTGCGGGTATCAAAATCGTAATAACCGTTAACAGAAAAATTCCATTTGGGCGTAAGTGAAAAGCTGCCGTTGAAATTCAGGTTGCTGCTGAATTCTTTTTCAAAGCCGCTGTAATCCTGCTTTAGTCTTTCGCTGAAAAAAACACTCAGCCCGAGACTGATTGACCAGGGTATATTGAAGTCAACAAAGTCGGCCGGGTTTCGCTGCATGTATTCCAGCTGGCTTTGTACATCGGCAGCCAGCAGCGGGTCGCCCAGCAGTTGTTGCTCTCTTTGTTTCCGCTCCTGTTCTTTTTTCTCATCTCTTGGTTTGCTGCGGAAATCGGTTGACATGGAAAGGCTGCCATTGGTAAACCTGCCCAATTTGAATTTGTCACCCTGCCAGGCAAATTTATTTACCGGGAAACCGAAGCTGTCAACCTGGTAAGGATTCAGCGTGGTGCTGGCGGTGATGTTTATTTTTTCAAACAGGGTGCTGCGCAGGTAAAAATTAAAATTGCTCAGGTTGAAAGAGTCGGCAATAAAATTATAGCCAGTACTAAAACCGAAACCGTCAATCAGCCGGATTTTCTTTTTCTCCGCTGCCGTATCTTTTTTGGATTTCAGTTTCATCTCCAGGTTATTGTCAACCGAAAAACTCATGCCCCCGAAATCCTGGTCGCCATAAAAACCATACAGGCTGCCCTCGTACTCTGAAAAACGGAATTTTCTGCCGGATGTATCAAGCTGCGTTTCGTAAAAATGATTTTTTGATAAAGAAGGAGAATAGTTGATACTAACTGACGGCCGCACCACGTGGCGGATGGCTGTTTCTCTTTTGCCTCCGAAATTGAATGTACCGTAAAGCGCCGTATTGATGCCAAGACCAAATGAAACTTTATGATCGGTAAAAAATCCTTTCGTAATGCTTGTATCCACTTTCAGTGCCGTGGGGTTCCAAACCCTTCTGAATTTTTGAGCTATCCATTTATTCTCATAAGAAATGTTGGGTGAAACAAGAAACCGGCCACCCAGCACCGGCGGCAGCGACAGGGTTATGGGAAAATTGTGCTGCCCGCCCCACTGCAACGTATCAATCAGCTGTTTGAATTGAAAAGCCGTATCGTAAAATGAAACCTGGCTGCGCACGGTGCCGTTGTAAGCCACGCCCAGCTTTTCGTACCACTTTGGCGTACCAATGATTTCTTTGCGCTGAAAAGGGTAAAGTGTATTAACTGTAAAACCAACATCAGGCAGATTAAGATTAATAAGATGCAGCGCATTGTTCTGGTTATGATTGGCGCTTACAGTAAGATTATATGGTTTTCCTGCCCATGTTTTTGAGTAAGTAATGGAAGAGCCGAGCTGGTTCTGGAAATTGCGGTTGGGATTGTTTGGTACAAATTGATTGTAGCGGGTGGATCCGGCATTTACACTGGCGGAAAAAGAAGTGCCTGGTCTTGCCCTGCTGTCTGAAGAATGACTCCATGTGATACTATAACTCCTGTTTTTTACATAATCCGGATCGCCTTTGAAATTGTATTTGGTATTCTGAATGCTGAAGTTGAGCTGGCCCTGGTAACGGTAGCGCCTGCGGTAAGATGGGGTGATGTTGGCCGTCCATCCGCCGTAAGAGTACAGGTTGCCCCTGACGGTAACATCGAAATACTGGTTGAGCACTTTATAATAGCCAAGTCCTTCAAGACCGAGACCAAATTGTTCGTTGGCGGTAAACTGGGGCGGCAATAATCCAGAATGCCGGCCCTGTTTCATGGGGAAATATCCAAAAGGCAGGTAAACCGGTATGGGCACACTTTCGAACTCCGGGTGAATGGGACCCGTGATAGCCACTTTATTGGTGACAACTTTTATTTTTTCATAACGAAAACCAAAATGCGGGTCATCGAGGTTGCAGGTAGTGATTACCCCCTTGCTTGCATAAATAATCTCGCCTTGTCTTTTCACACTTGAACCTATCATGTGCAGTTCGCCCTGCATGGTGTGTGTATTTTTTGTAAGCCCCCGTTGTGTTTTAAAATTATACCGGATGGTGTCGCTCTGAAAAGCATTCTCGCCCTGGGTGAAATGAGCCCTCTCAATTATTTCGCCGGTGCTGTCTTTTTTATTCACGGCAGTGAGAATTTGTGTTTGCTGGTCCAGCTCGGTTTGAGGTGCCGTCAGCTCAATGTCCTTGTAAGTAGTTTTTGTTTTGCCGTAAAGAATTACTTTTTTATCCTGTACCAGCACCACAGCGCTGTCGTCGGCTTCGTAATTCACGGGAGCATCCAGGGAGTCTTTTGAAATTTTTAAAGAGAATGTATCCGTTTTTATACCGAGGCTGTCCGGAACCAGTAAGCGATTTTTCAAACTATCGGCCGGGGGGTTGGGTACCGTGTCGTTTTTGTTTAGTGCCCGTATTCGTAGCAGGCTGTCCTTACCCGGATTGGTTGGCACGGTATCAGTATTGGCTGTTAAAGCGTTGTAAAAAAATAAGGAAACGGAATAATTAGCTGCGCTTTTCCACGTTTGTGTAAAAAATAAGCAGGCAGTCAGAACACCTGTAAGCAGGTAATTTAGTCTAAATTTGCGCAGCCGTTTCATAGCGTAAGAAACAAAAGTAATTCATTAGCACATAAAGGATTTGTGAAGATTGAACCGGAATCCGTTAAAATTAATATCCACCATGACCCGTCAGTTACTGGCCACAGTTTTTTTTATTGCGCTTCTCCCGTTCGCATTTTCTTTTACACAACCTGATGCAAAGAAAAAAGGGGTACAGACAATCATCATTGACCCCGGCCATGGCGGCAAAGACCAGGGAGCAAGAGGTTTATTTTCCACCGAAGCAAAAATCTGTCTTGAAGTCGGGTTGAAGCTGGGCAAAGCGATTGAAGAAAATTTCCCTGCAATAAAAGTTCTTTTCACAAGAACCACTGATATCATTCCCGGAAACAAGCCGGACAAAAACCAGGGATTGCATTACCGTGCTGAATTTGCTAACCAGAGCGGCGCCGACCTGTTTATTGCCATTCATGCCAACTCGGCCCGCAAAATTGCACATCGTGTTCCTACAGGTTACAAGTGGGTGGGCAAGGGCAAAAAAAGAAGAAAGGTACGTACGTACCGCACATACTACACGCCTAACCCGGCCAAGGGTACAGAAACCTACATCTGGGCAGCTGATGAAAGCGATCATAAAACGGATATGATAAAACCCGAAGATGAGTTTGGTGAAAATGACAGCACCCTTGTGATGCCCGACCTGAACGACCCGGTAATGAAAGCCTACCAGCTTTTGTATGCAAAAAAATATTTTGAAAACAGCCTGCTCTTTGCCACCCTGATTGAGGAGGAATTTGTAAAACAGGGAAGAACCAGCCGCGGAGTAAAACAAAGAAACGACGTGGGCATCTGGGTGCTGCATGCCACGGGTATGCCCAGTGTGCTGGTAGAAACCGGCTTTATCAGTGAAAAAAATGAAGAGATTTACCTGAACAGTGAGAAGGGCCAGGCGGAAATTGTACAAAACATTATTGACGCCCTGAGAAATTATATTGCATCCGTGAATAAAGTACCGGCCAATAATAACAGTAATAAAAACCCTGATACCAAAAATGCAAAAGCCGACCCGGCCCTGGTAAACCGGAAAGACCCGGCTAAGTCGCCATCCAGGTAGTTTATTTTTTCCGGCAGTTTACATTCCTGGCTTGCCCGCTTTACTTCATTTAACAGCTTGGATTATTTTAATTAATTTGGCGTTTTGAAATCCCTGCCGAAAACAATTGTTCATGAAAATCAGCAACGAAACCAAAGTAGGCATACTCACCATCGTAGCACTTACACTGCTTATTGTGGGTTTCAATTTTCTGAAAGGCAAAAACATTTTCACCCATGAAAAACATCTTTATGCCGTCTTCGGCGATTTGGGCAGCCTGAAAAAATCAAACGAAGTAAAAATAAACGGGCTGCCGGTAGGCGCCGTATATGATTATACTGAAATTGACAAGGACCTCAGCGGCATCATCGTCACCATCACTATGAAGCGGGATGTGAATATTCCAAAAGACTCGAAAGCCACTATTGAATCAGAGCTGCTGGGCACTACTTATATCAATATTGCCCGGGGCAATTCAAAAGAATACCTTCGTGACGGCGACACCCTCTTTACCGACCGAACTTCATCCTTTCTTGGCGATGTAAAAGCGCAAATCAACCCGACGCTTACAAGGGTGCGGGACGCCATTGATTCTTTGAAACTTGTTTTGAGTGGCATCAGCAATATATTTGAAAGAGACACCAAGGGCAATATCAGCGAAATCATCAGCAACCTGAAAGATGCAACGGCCAGCCTGAAAACACTGCTTGATACCCAAAACGGCGCCATTGCCGGCACATTGAACAACCTGAATTCTTTCAGTGCCAACCTGAAAAAAAACAATGACAGCATTACTGCTACCATTAGCAGCATCAGGAAAACAGCTGACAAATTTTCTTCGCTGGAGCTGCAATCCACGATTGATTCGCTGCAAACCACAGTAGTAGAGTTGAAAAATTTAATAGCCAACGTAAACAGCAACGACGGCACCCTTGGCCTGCTGATGAATGACCGCACGCTGTATGATAAACTGAATGACGTACTGCTGGGTGTGGAAATTCTGCTGGATGATATTCGCCTGCATCCCAAACGCTACACGGGCAATATTATCTTTAACAGAAAAGATAAAACCGGCCCCTTAACTTCGCCGTCGAAAAAAGACTCCGTTCCGCAGGGCAATCAATAATGATTTCAAAAAAAAAATTTCCTTGCTTAATTGCCATCCTGTTTGTTGCAGGTTTCGCAGGTGCCTACGGCCAGGAGTTACCCACTACCAAAACGTTTACCCCGCAGGATACGGTGCGTACGGTGGAAATATTGCCGGGAGTAAGAAAACTGGAGTACCGGAAAATTGATTCTGTAACCGAAATACAGATACTGGCCGGCAATGTAATGCTGAAGCAGGGCACTTCTATTTTTAAATGCGACAGCTGCGTTATCACAAAACGGCTGAATCTTTTTGAGGCTTTCGGCAATGTACATATCAATGATGCCGATACGGCCAACGTGTATGCCGATCACCTGCGCTACCTTACCGACCGGCGCATTGCCTACCTTACTAATAATGTAAAGCTTACTGATGGTAAAGGTACCCTTGTTACCAACAACCTGGAATATGACGTAAACACCAAGGTAGGCATCTACCGAAATGGCGGTAAGGTGGAGAGCAAAAAAACGATTGTAACCAGCGAAGAAGGTTATTATTATGCCGACCTGAAAGACGTTTATTTTAAAAATAGGGTCAGGCTGAAAGACCCGGCTTATACCCTTGAGTCGGACTCCTTATTATATAATACCGAAACCCAAACAGCCCGTTTTATTGCCGAAACATATATTGTTGACAGCAGCAACCACACCATCCGCACAAGAGAAGGTTATTACAACCAGCAAACCGGTAAGGCCGAATTTGGCCAGCGTCCCATTGTGACCGATGGCGCTATTCAGGCCACTGGTGAGCACATGGTTAGTGATGACAGCACCGGCATCATGCAGATTGCCGGTAAGGGAATTATTGTGGATACGGCAGCAAAAAGGACGGTGATTGCCGACCTGATCTTTTATAACCGGAAAACTGAATCCTTTCTGGCCACCAAAAAACCGCTTATGATAATTCAGCAGGATGAAGATTCTGTTTTCGTTTCGGCCGATACGCTTTTCTCAGCAAAACTGAGCGAGTTGTATGGAAATAAAGACAGCATCATTATAAAAGACACACTGAGGGGTTTAACGGTTATTAATACCAATACAACTGACAGCGCCGGGACCAAAGACAGCACCGACCGTTATTTTGAAGCTTTCCGGCATGTGCGGATATTCAGCGATTCGCTGCAGGCAGTTTGCGACAGCATGTTTTATTCTTTCAAAGATTCAGTTTTCCGGCTATATGATGATCCCGTTGTTTGGTCGAACGAAAGCCAGGTGACTGGTGATACCATCCTGCTTTATACAAAAAATAAAAAAGCAGACAGGATGGAAGTTTATAAAAACAGTTTCCTGCTGAGCCTGGTGAAACCCGAAATTTATAACCAGGTTAAAAGCACCCGCATGGATGCTTATTTTATTGATGGCACTATTGATTCGGTGCGGGCCCGCGGTTCGGCACAATGCATTTATTACATACAGGATGAAGACAGTGCTTTTACCGGCATCAACCAGTCCAACTCGGAACTGATGGATATATATTTCAAAGACCGTGAACTGCGCCGGGTGGTATTCCGCACTTCTGTAAAAGGCATCATCTGGCCCATGCATCAAAAAACACCGGCTGAGATGCGGCTTGAAAACTTTATTTGGCGTGAAGCCGAAAGACCGAAAACAAAGTATGAATTGTTTGAGTGAGAGAACAAGCCACATGCAACCAGTAACCAATTACCAGCAACCAGCTTTTGCATTTCCTTTAAAATTCTTTGGCACCGTTTTCGTTTTGCAAGTGAAAACACTCCGCCATGAAAAAACTTACAGTAACTCTTTTTATTGCAATATTCTTTGGTTCGTACCAGCTTCAAGCCCAGGATTATAAAACCGGGCTCGGCATCCGGCTTAGCAGCCGCGGACCGGCCGTGAACAATTCGGTGAGCTTTAAATATTTTATGACGCCTGCAACAGCTATTGAAGCATTATTTACCATCAATAAAAAGACTGCCCTTGGGGCCCTGCTCGAAATTCACCAGGATATTCCATCAACCGAAGGTTTAAAATGGTTTTATGGGGGCGGTGCCTATATCGGGTTCGATGCTGATAAAACCAACCCCAGCCGGCAATTGCTGGGAGCCCAGGGGGTGGTTGGGCTTGACTACAAATTTGCCAATCTTCCTCTCAATCTTGCTCTTGACTGGAAGCCGGAATTAAACATTATTGATAATATCAATTTCGAACCGGCTGCCATTGGCTTTACTATGCGGTTTACTTTTGGCAGCAGATAAGCATTTGCAAAGCTTACCCGCAGTTTCTATTTTCATGGATTAATATCGTTCATGTTGCAGCTTTTAACCGTCTTGTATTGTCTTTTGCCTGTATTGCTGCTTTAATTGCGGTAATTTGCCGGAAAAGCAGGATTCTAATTCACTTTTTTCCTTATCTTCATTTTTACAAACTTCTGCTTATGCTAATAATTAAACGATTATTATGGATTGTGCCTTTGTTTATTCTTTCCGCCTCTTCCCTGGCACAGGAAAAAACAGTTTCCGGAACTGTTCTCTCGGCAAAGGATGATGAACCTGTAGCCAACGCCACAGTAACCAACCGGAATACCAAAAAAAATACGACGACAACCTCAACCGGACGCTTCACCATAAAAGCTTCCAGGGGTGATGTGCTGGAGATTACCTCTGTGGGCCACCTTAAAATTACGGTGACAGTGGGTGATGCTGCTGAAATACCAGTGAAGATGCAGGTAAATGAAAAACAGTTGAGCGAGGTGGTAGTTACATCGCTTGGTATTAAAAAAGAAAAACGCGGTCTTGGTTTTTCATCGCAGGAGTTAAAAGGTGATGATGTAGCCCAAACCCAGCGGGAAAACTTTTTCAATGCCATACAAGGACGTGTGGCCGGCGCCACCCTGGTACAAACAAGTGGCGCCCCCGGTGCTTCGTCAAACATTGTGTTGCGTGGTTTCAACTCACTGTCAGGAAGCAACTCACCCCTTATTGTGGTTGACGGATTACCCATCAGCAACAATACACTGGACCAGCACCAACTGGCATCCAATGGAGATAACCGGTATAACGATTATACCAACCGGGCCGCCGACATCAACCCCGATGACATTGAATCCATCAACATCCTGAAAGGTCCTGAAGCCACAGCGCTATACGGAATTGAAGCCGGCAGCGGTGCTATAATAATTACCACTAAAAAAGCAAAAAAAGGGAAACTAAAAGTGACTTATGATAACAATTTCAGGGTTACTCATGTTTACCGTTTTCCACATATTCAGAAAGTTTACAGCAACGGATCGAATGGTGTGGAATTGAACACACGGCAACTTTTTGGCCCTCGTTTCCCCATTGGAACCAAATTTTACAATAACATTGAAAAATTTTTCGAGGATGGCTTTCAGCAAAAACAAAATATAACACTGGAGGGCGGTAAATATAATACAGCTTTCCGCTTCAATGTAACCTGGCGTGATGAAAAAGGCACTATCCCCAATACAGGATTGGAACAACTGCAAACCAGGATAACTCTCAACCAGAAGCTGTTGAAAAACCTGGAAGTAAACTTCACAGGAGCTTATTCAAATACCAGGAATGATAAGGCGCTGCGGGGCACCGGCGGTTTTCTGCACAACCTGATGCTATGGCCGATAACTGACGATGCAAGTATTTACCTGCTGCCAAACGGCACCCGCAAATTTTTCCTTGATCCCGATGCCAGCGGCAACCAGCCCAACGAAGCTGATAATCCGTTCTTTGAAGTAAACAAGAATGTTACATATGATAAAACAGACCGTGGAATATTTAACCTAACCATTGATTACGATCCTTTTGACTGGTGGAATATTACGGTTCGGGGCGGGGCTGATATTTATGAGCAGTTTGGGCTTACCTACCTGCATCCCGAATCAAACCAGGCCCGTACAATCCGTGGCCAGGTAGAAGATTACACACAGAAATTCAATAGTTATAACGGGGTGCTGATAAATACTTTTAAGAAAAACTTTGGCAAACTGAAAACCACTTTGCGGGCAGGTGTGGCAAATGATGATTGGGTACGAAAAACATTTGCTCACCTGGGACGCACCTTGAAAGACTCGGTTACTAAAAATGTATCAGTAGCCACTACCTTAGTTACCAGCCGCGAAGTTGGAGCCGATACACTTACCAAAAAACGATTGCAGGGTGTGTTTGGTGAAATTGGGTTGAATTATGATGATATAATTTACCTGACAGCCACAGGAAGAAATGACTGGACTTCCACACTGCCTGTACAGGCAAGGTCCTTCTTTTATCCATCCTACAGCCTTGCATTTATTATAAGTGAATTAATAGCTCCGGAATCAAAATGGATGAACTTTTGGAAACTGCGGGCATCAAGAGCTGAAACAGCCAAAGACATTTCACCATATGGCTCACAAAGCTGGTACACCAATGCACCGGGTGCCACCAATGCGTATGGTTGGTCGTATGATTTTTATAATCAAAACCCCAAGATTGTTCCGGAAAGACAGGAAACTTATGAAGTGGGAACAGAAATGCGGCTGTTCAATAACCGGCTGAGCCTTGAGTACACTTATTATCACACTAAAAACCTAGACCAGATAGTCAGGCTTGTGCGCCTGAGCTATGGCACCGGCTTTATTTTAAATACCAGCAATATCAGTGATACAGAAAACAAAGGTCATGAAGTTACCCTTGGTATCACCGCCATTAAGAAAAAGAATTTTACCTGGCGAATGAATTACAATTTCAACCGCATGACCAACCGCATCACCCGCATTCCGAATAATATTCCAGAGTTTTACAACTCCGATACCTGGCTGGGAAATTTCAGGGCCGGTCTTACCCGCAACGGCACCATTACACAACTTACCGGTCAGAATTATCTGCGCAACAATACCGGTCAAATTCTGATTGACCCCACAACCGGCTACCCGATTCCCGACCCGAACTATACAAAAATCGCCGACCGCAACCCCGATTTCCAGCTCGGCATCAGCAACACTTTTACATATAAGAATATTACTTTTTCCTGTCTGCTTGATATAAAAGCTGGTGGCGATATTTTGAATGCAAACGAAATCTGGATGACCCAAAACGGAGTAAGCCTGCGAACACTTGACAGGGAAGTACCCCGCATCTATCCCGGCGTGCTGAGAGACGGGCTTGAAAACACTTCTAATCCCACACCCAATACTATATCCGTACTGCCGCATTTCCAAAGCTCCATTTATACCGACAGATCTATGGCGGTGGATTATGTAGAGAAAGATGTGAACTGGCTGAGAGTAAGAGATGTAACTATACGTTTCAATGCCGGAAAGCGACTGCTGGATAAATTAAAATACTTTTCATCAGCCGCTGCCTTTATCACCGGCACCGATTTGTTCCTGATAACAAATTATACGGGTGTTGATCCTACAGCGGCCGGTAACTCAGCCGCTACACTCGGCAATGGTTCTTTCGGTGTTGATTTTGGTTCGCTTTCCATTCCGCGTGGGCTCAACTTCGGTTTATCACTTCAATTCGCTAAAAAATAATACGACAGTATATGAAACTTAGGAAAACATTTTTAATAGTACTGGGCAGTATGATGCTATTAACAGGCATTACATCCTGCAAAAAATACCTGGATGATGCGTTTCCCAATCCCAATAAGCCGGTTCAGGTTGATCCCGACCTTGTGCTCCCGGCAGTGATTTCAAATTTTGCCAGAGGGTTGTTTTTCGATGCCCGTTTTCTCGGAAACTATTGTGACTACTGGCACCGGACACTTACGGGTGTTACATGGGAGCGAATGGGCTACGACCCCGGCAGTGATAACGGTGGTGAAAAATGGAGAACGCATTACTGGAATCTTGGTATAAACCTGCTGAATGCAATCAGGGATGGCCGTAACAGCAGCAGGCCAGAATATGCAGGGGCAGGCTGGGCTTTGTTTGCATTAAGCTGGCTGCAGCTGGCCGATTACCATGGCGATGTGATTCTGGATGAAGCATTCCGTTCGGAACAACTCACTTTTAAATACAATACGCAAGACCAGGTGTATGAGTATGTAAAACAAATCTGCGACTCGGCCATTTTCTATTTTAACCAGGTGTCATCACCTTCAGATGGTTTTTCTTCCAAGGGTGATAAATACTTTTATGCAGGGAATATTGAGCGCTGGAAAAAATTTGTTTATGGTGTAAAAGCTCTTGTTTTTCACCGCTACATCAATAAGTCAACCTACAGCGCCGACTCAGTAATCAAATACGCTAATTTATCGTTCAGCTCATCAGCCGACGATGCCCTGATAAAATTTGATGCCGCTTACCAGCCCATCAGCACTACTGCCTTAAACTTTTATGGCCCTACCAGGGCCAACCTGGGTACCTATCGTGCCAGCAAATACCTGATAGATATTATGAGCGGCACGACTTTTTTCGCCGGTGTAGTTGACCCGCGGCGGAATTATATTTTCAAGCCTTCTACCAGTGGTCAATTCAATGGGCTGCCGGCCAACAACGGGTTCACCGGCATTACAACAGCTAATCAGCCACCTAATTTCTGGGGATTCTATTCCACATCAGCACCTGCCGGTGGTGTGGATACAGGAGCCAGAACATTCTTTAAAAACGTTTCGCCTTTCCCGATTCTTACATATAGCTGGATCCAGTTTGTAAAAGCTGAAGCGGCCTTGAAAAAAGGTGATATAAATACTGCTAGGACTGCCTACCTGGCCGGTATCAACGGAAGTTTCGACCTGCTTACCAGCAGCAACTATACCGGCTACACACCGATTACCACAACGGCAAGAAACAATTATATCAGCAATGCAACTGTATCGCCGGCCACACTTACACTGAGCCATATTATGCTGCAGAAGTTTGTTTCCCTGTGGCCCTATGGCACAGAGGAAATATGGGTGGATTTGCGCAAGTATAATTATGACGCCAACATATTCGTCGGCTATGTGCCGGTGGCTTCGCTTTATCCTGATAACAGCGGCAAACTGGTGCAGCGGGTAAGGCCAAGATACAATTCAGAATACCTCTGGAACCTGGCCGAGCTGCAAAGCATCGGAGCTACAGCGATTGACTATCACACCGTGCCGGTCTGGTTCTCAAAACCCTGATAACCCTTTTTCAAATAAAACTATTATGAGAAAAAACACAAACACACTTCTGCTCCTGTTCCTGGTTCCTGTACTGTTTTTTTCCTGTGTAAAGGAAGCCGGGGATAACCTGGACGATAATGAAAAATTTAGCCTGTACGACCCCGCAACCATGGCACAAGTAAAATTTATTCATGCCTACACCCCCCTCACACTGGGTGGTGCGCCGGCGCTTTCTACCACCAGCAACGGCTTCAGAATTACTATGAACGATACGAAAGTAAACGGGGCAACAAACACTTCACCCTCTACCAATACTTTTATGTATGGCGGTGTATTTCCCCCTACAACTGCCTATTCGTTTTTATCACCCGGGCAGTCCACTTTTAAATTTATTATGAACAGGATTGTATCCGGTGCTTACGCCCCCGTAACCGGCGACGAGGTTTTTAATGCCAGTGTATCGCTGGAGGCAGGAAAACGGTACAGCCTGTTTATTGCCGATCCCTATCCTGCTCCGGGAGTATATGCTATCGAAGATAATTTTCCCGTGCCGCCAAGAAATCAATTCGCTTTCCGGTTTGTAAACCTGTGCGGTGATGCCGCCAGCCGGTTTGATGTGATTTCGCTGCGCTTTGGCCCGCTGTTTACCAATGTCAGTTACAGGGAAGTGAGAGATTATACTATCCGTGATGTGCCGACGGTGGCCGACACCATCTACCTGCGTACAGCCGGTACCAATACCACCGTTTCGCAGATTAATACTTTTTTACCGGGTGCACAGCGTGTATATACACTCTATGCCCGCGGTAAAACCGGCGTTACCGGCCGCACGCCAAGTATTACTTTTTTTACCAACCGGTAATTTGGTTTGATGATGATACAAATGCCCCGGCTGTGTCGGGGTATTTTTTTTATGCAAAAAACATATAGGCAATAATTATGGATGTAAGGATGCCGGCAAGATCGGCCAGCAACATGGTGCCAACCGAATAACGGGTGTTTTTTATACTCACCGCACCAAAATAAACAGCCACAATATAAAAAGTGGTATCGGCCGAACCGCGGAATACCGATGCAAGATTACCGGCGAATGAATCGGCGCCATGCGCATTCAATGTGTCAATCATCATGGCTCTTGCCCCGCTGCCGCTGAGCGGTTTCAGCAGTGCTGTGGGCAACGCATCCACAATTCTTGTGTCACCATTTAGCCAGGTAAATACCTGCTTGATACCATCGAGAATAAAATCAAAAGCTCCGCTGTTGCGAAACAAACTGATGGCAACAAGCAGCCCTACGAGATAAGGAATAATCCGGACGGCTGTTTCAAAACCGCCTTTGGCGCCTTCAATGAATGCATCAAACACATTTATCTTTTTATAAATAGCGCCGAGAATGATCAGGAAAAAAATGAGGAGAATAATCCCATTGCTCAGGCTTTCAGAAAACAGTTTCACTCCTTCGGCATCCAGCGTTTTTATATAAAAAATCAATGCGGCGATGACAGTGGTTATTCCCAGCACCCACAAAAGAATGACTGACTGAAAAATATTGATACGCTGCCGCAAAGCCACGATGAATAAGGCGGCTATGGTAGCTGCAAAAGTGGCAATCATGCATGGGATGAAAATATCGGTGGGTCCGGCTGACCTCAGCGCTACCCTGTCGGCAATAATGACGGTGGGGATAAGCGTAAGCCCCGAGGCATGCAGGCAAAGAAACATCACCTGCGCATTGGTGGCAGTGGATTTATCAGGATTCAGCTCCTGCAGGCTCTCCATCGCTTTTATTCCAAACGGGGTGGCGGCATTATCGAGCCCCATCAGGTTGGCAGAAAAATTCATCACCATGTGCCCCATGCTGGGATGGCCTTTGGGCACATCGGGAAAAATGCGGGTGAAAAAAGGACCGATGATTCTTGAAAGGAAACGGATGCCGCCTGCTTTTTCTGCAATTGCCATAAAACCCATGAACAAGGCCATAATCCCAATCAGGTTGATGCAGAGATTCACGGCATCTTTGGTGGTTTCAAACACGCCGTTTGCCTGTTGCATTTTGAATGCCCGGTAAGTATTTTCCGCTGGTTTGTAAATTTTTTCTTTGCCCCATACCGCAAGCTTCCGGGTTTTCAACTGCTCACGAATCAACACAGGCACTTCGGCTGAATCAACTGAACGAACAGAAACAGTGTCTGTATTTTTTCCCGTCACCAGGTTGCTGAAAATTTTTTCCTGGCCCGGCTCAAACAAAAACCTGCCCAGTGCTGAAAGCAATGCGATGATGATAAAAGCCATCCAGATTCTGCTGAGAACCATAACCGGATTTTAGATTTGAAATTTGGGATTTTAGATTGCAAATTGAAGATTGCAGATTTTTTCTGATTCTCCAAAATCAAGTTTTCACATTTCTTCACGTAGTACCCAGCACTTATCTTTGCGCCCCAAAACTGATGTCGGATGTCGGAAACCTAAAATCAGAAATCAAAAATCAAAAATCTAAAATCTTCTAATGGGTTTACAAGCTGGTATAGTCGGGTTGCCGAATGTTGGAAAATCAACTTTATTCAATGCCGTAAGCAACAGCGCAAAGGCACAGGCAAGCAATTACCGCTTTTGCACCATCGAGCCCAATGTGGGACTGGTGGATGTGTCGGATCCGCGGCTTTACAAGCTTGCAGAACTTGTAAAACCAACCCGCACTGTACCCACACAACTTGAAATAGTAGACATCGCCGGCCTGGTGCGTGGCGCCAGCAAGGGCGAAGGACTGGGGAATAAGTTTCTTGCAAACATCCGTGAAGTGGATGCCATCATTCATGTGATTCGTTGTTTTGAAGATGAAAATGTGCTGCGTGAAGAAGGAAAGATTGATCCTGTAAGCGATAAAGAGATCATTGATGCGGAACTGCAATTAAAAGACCTTGAAAGCGTGGAAAAGAAAATTCAAAAAACGGAAAAGCAGGCCAAAGCCGATCCCAAATTGAAAGCAGAGTTGGAAGTATTGCTCCGCTGCAAAGCACATCTCGAAAAAGGGAAAAACATACATGACCTGGATTTGAGCAAAGAAGAGAAAACCGCTATAGCCGATCTGTTTCTTCTTACCGATAAACCTGTGCTGTATGTAGCCAACGTGGATGAGGCATCCATGCTTACCGGGAATAAATATTCTGACGCATTGATAGAAGCAGTGAAAAGATCTCACCTGGAAGCCCTGAATGAGGCTTCACGTACGTTCAGGGAGGAGGCGGAGATCATCATTATGAACGCATCCATTGAAGCACAGATACAGGAAATGGAGAACCCGGAGGACCAAAAAATGTTTATGGAAGAATATGGCATGCAGGAACCGGCACTCGATCGCCTCATTCATGCCACCTACAAGCTGCTGGGCTTATACACTTTTTTCACCGCCGGTGAAAAGGAAGTAAGGGCCTGGACAATACATGAGGGATGGAAAGCGCCACAGGCCGCCGGAATTATTCATACTGATTTTGAAAAAGGATTTATCAAAGCTGAGGTGATCAGCTATGATGATTTTGTAAAGTACGGATCCGAAGCCGCCTGCCGCGAAGCCGGTAAATTAAGAATTGAAGGAAAGGAATATGTAGTGAAGGATGGGGATGTAATGCACTTCAGGTTTAATGTATAAAACCTGTACCTTGGATAGGGTTTCAAAATAATGCCCTGATCGAAGCCCTTCCGATATGCACTGTTCTTGCACTGCCCGGTTTCCTTCCTTCATACACAAAATTCAATTCAAGATTATTAAGCAATCGTTTTGTAAGATCAATGCTCCAGAGATAATTGCTGCCGGGAAGTAAGCCGTCGAGCATGATGTAGCTGACCGTTGTGTTGGTGGGAAATTTGAAATCAATATTACTGAAAGTGAATTTGCCGGTGACCGAACTGTTCTGAAGTACATTGTATTTTGTTTCCAGGCTTACCGAACCGGAAGTGGATTTTTCGCCTCCGTAAAGCGCCTTGTTATTTTTATTGTCAAATTTATAACCGGTCGCCAGCCTGAACTTTGTTCCCTGTATGAAAACCAGCCGCGGTTCGATGTTGTAAATGCTCAGCTCATAATTCCGGTTGGCAAAGCCGGGTGTATATAAACCGTTCAATCCTTTTTTGCTGCTCACATCAAGCGTAAATGAGCGGCTGATATTCCAGCGAAAGCGCAGCAGCCAGTCGTTCAGCCGGCGGCTTTCATAGCCGTAAGTAAGCAGCGACTTGCCGCTGTTTCGCAGGTTGCTCACATCAAAGCCCCACTTGCTGCTGAAGCGGTTAAAGGAAAATGTATTCAGGAAAACAGTGTTCAGTGTTATCAATGCCGTATCGTTAAGCTCGTATTTAAACGGGCTGAACTCAATACTTCCTTTTGCAATTGTTTTTTTATTTACCTGCAGCGATGTTTTCAGGTGGATGCGGGAAATAAAATTCTGAAATCCTTTCAGGTCGCTTTTATTTAAAATGGCCCTGGGATTCAGCTGAAAACTGTAGTTGAACGTAGTGTAATTGGCCTTTACAAATTCATTGGTGGGGGTAAAGATGCGGATAAACTTTGCCTGGTCGGGAAACAGCGCTTCTTCAAATTCGTTCAGCTGTTGTATGCCGTCGTTGTTATAATCATTCCAGGTGTACTCACCCTGACCTGCCGGCACTTCCAGGTACACAAAATCTCTTTTCTGCTCCTGCCCTGTTCCCAGTTCATACAGCACATTGCCTGTCAGCAATCCTTTCCATTCATTGATGATATATTCTGCACGGCCAAGCACCGTTTCATCCGCTTTTTGATTCGAAACGCCATTCAGCACTTTCAGTTTCCGGAAAGTGGCATTGAGCAAAAACTGGTGATGCACATTTGCCAGCAATTCAGTTTGCAGGTTTACATTCAGACTCCTGTCACCACGCACCAGGTTTTTTCCCACCGGGTATTTATCACTCCGGGTAAAAAATGTAAGCCCGTAGCGGTTCTTCCTTTTTTCCGAAGACTTCAGGTAAGCAGACCAGGTATCAAATGAAAAACTTTGAAGCAGCAGGGTATCAAATGATTTGTTCCGGGTTGAGTTCCGTTCCAATGTATAACGGAAACCGAGACGGAAGTTGTCTAATTTTTTTAACTCCCTGCTGACATCAATTACCGGCCTGGTAAAACTTCCTTTGCTCAAGGGATTATTGAACCCGGTATAAGCAAACTGGTTATTGAACTGCCAACCTTTCAAACTGACCACATGCTGAAAATTGTGCTGGAAACCATTGTAGTCATCGCCGCGGCTGTAATTCATCAGCGAATAACTCAGCCAATTGTTTTTTGCATTTTGCAGTTTTGCCGAAGCCCGGATGATGTGTTCATCGGAAGGCAGAGTTTGCAAAGCCAGGCCCCAGTCTCTCGAAAACTCCACATTGCGCAGCCGCTCCAGCGGTTTAAATTTTCCCTGCACAAACTCATAGTCAAGACCGGTAGTAAGTTGCAGTTTTTTTGCCGATGATTTAAAAGGCGATGTATTTGAAAACTGGATTTTTGTTGCCAGCCCGATATCATCGCCATTGTCTTTGCCGGAAAAAGTATTGACATCATAATTGCTCAGGGCCAGTTCTGTCTTCAGCGATGTACGTTCAGTAATTTTATAATCGGCGCCAAGCGTAACCAGTTGCTGTTTTTTGGGCGTCACCAGTACAATCACCGGTTCATATCGTCCTTGCTTCACACCCGCCACAGGCATAATGAATTTGTACACTTTACCGTTTGCACCGTTGAACTCGGGCACATAATTTCCCCTGCCTTCTCCCACATCGGTAAAAGCAAGATTGTATTTGGCCGCTGCCGGGTCGGTGGAGTATTGATAAAACGAATCAAGGCCGCTGCCGGGGTTGTAATAAATTTTCTCGTACAAAACTTTCCCGGCATCAAAAGCCGTATCAAGAATAGCAGATGGATAAAGTGCATTCTGAATACTGTCGCCGATGCTGCTGAGGAAAAATTTCTGGCTGGCATCCAGCACCTGGTTTATCTGGCTGTTCTTTGCATCGCTGTTGTTGAATGCGCCAATATTTATTTTCAGCTTTTTGTTCAGCTCAAACTCCTGAGAAAGGTAAAGATTGGCATTCAGGAAATTCCTGTCGGCATACTCAAACTCCACCTGTATGCGACTGTCTTTTGTAACCAGGCGCCGCGGCGTAAAGGTAACCTCAGCAGTATTGTAGTTGATAACATAATCCTGGTCTTCGCCACGCTGCAGCAACTCACCGTCAATAAAAACTCTTTCCGTTCCTGCCAGTACGATAAAAAAGAATTCATTGTTGGCGCCGGTCAGACGGTACGGCCCCTGGTTGCCTTCAAGCCCCTGGAAAATATTGCGGTTGAATTTCCCTTTGGCAATAGAGCCGCTCACCAGCGTTTTGGATGAATTATTTTTTGAAATATTATTTTTTGTTTCAAAAGAAATTCCCTGCAGCCGTTTATAAAAATTGAGAAAGTAACTCTGGCTTTGCCGGATGTCAATATCACCAAGGTTCAATTGCCAGCCGCGTTTTTTAAACTGGAGAAACACCTGGTCAAATTCATTCAGCTGCTGCGTGGTGCCATCGGGTTGTATGGGTAAATTATTATCGGTGATAGCAGCATTAATCATAATGCTGTCGCCCAGCATGCCGCTCAGTGTCAGGTTGAAGTTGGAATTCACTACGGCATCCTGGCTGTTGCCGAATGAAATGCCCCGTCCGAAACTTCCGTTGTAGTTCAGGTTGCCGAAATCAAAAAGTCCTTTGGCAACCGGCGGGTCGGTTTTGCCAAACTCAAACGGCTTTGTATAAAAACGGTAACTCACACTGTCGAAATTCAGGCGTTGCAACGCTGCGTTGAGTTTATATGGAAATATCCGGTAAATAATCAGCACACTGTCTGTAGCCGGCAATGTTTTCCATATCAGCAAAGCATTGATGTTATCGAGCATATAGCTGGAATCAGGTATGCCATCAACAGAAAAAGTATTGGGAATAATGCTGAGCGTATCCACCCGCAGTGTATCCGTACTCACGGCAATTTTTTTCATTCGCAGATTGGAAAGGGGTTTTTGATCCTGAACGGGTATTTGGGAAAAACTTTCCAGGACAGTAAACAGGAGGGTAGCGAAAATTATTATCAGCCGTTTTGGATTCAAAAGCGGTGGTTTTTCATATAAAACGTAAAATTCAGCATTTTATGGCAGCTATCCTAAAGTGGGTACAATGACTGAAATAAACCCGGCCGGGCAAATTTCGCCAATTAAATTGTATTTTAGCAATTACTTAAATAAGGAATTGAGTTCACTTTGACCAGATGAATAACCATACCTGCATAACACTACAGGCAGATATTACACAAATTAACCGTTGCAAGACTAAGGTTTCAGTTCTTGACGACTCCTTTGATTACATTTCACACACACTTGAAATGGCCGGTAATAATGTACGATTGAAAATCCTGTATCTGTTGTATGATGAAAAACGACTTTGTGTATGCGACCTGAGTGATATTCTCGGCATGTCCATTTCGGCAGTTTCGCAACACCTGAAGAAACTGAGGGATGGCAATCTCATTCAAACCCGCCGCGAAGGGCAAATCATTTTCTATTCGCTTACCAGGGAATATGAAAATCGGTTAAAACCCTTTTTCAGAATTCTTAACGAAAATAAAATCCCGGAAACTGTATGATAGCTCCTGACCTCACCAAAGACGTAAAGACATCGTTGAAAACAATTATCGGGCAGCTGAATTATGTGCTGAAGCAGGTAGATAATGAACAACAGGCTGAAAATTTATTGCTTCAGTTGAATGCAGCGCAATCCACACTGAAGAAAGCGATATATATTCTGTTAAACGACACTTACCGGAAAGTTTTGGCACAAAAAATTTCTTCCGCTTATCAGCATTGCCCCGGCAATTGCGGGCAGGAGGAAAACATTGAAAAGCTCAGGCAGCTTTTCCCGGAACTGAATCTGGAAGAAATAACGGAAAAACTGGCAGAAGCCGGGGTGCTGGAAAAAAAAATGTTGAATTTTTTGTCTGAAAAAAATTTGGACACCCCTCCCCCTGTAAGTGATCTTTGATAAATCAATTTTAATCACGTAAAAAAAAATTATGAGACAAAAGTTGTTGTTTTTTGCAGTGACAGGGCTATTGGCCCTTGGTGGACTGGCCTATGGGTTTGCTTCGCAAAAAAGCGGTTGCCCGCTTGAAGGCACTCCGATGTGCCCCAAAAACAATTGCCCCCTGAAAGGCACCCCTGAATGCCCTTATGACGGCAAAACAGTTGTGCTTCCTGACTGCTGCAAAAAGTAAAACCAACCCGGGGGGGAGTCATCTTCCCTGTTTTTCCAAATAATGGCTGGTCATGTTAAACACAAATAACATAACCGGGGCAGGAATATTCACCGCTATCGCCTCGTCCCTGTGCTGTATTACCCCGGTATTGGGGTTAGTGGCAGGAACAAGCGGATTGGCTTCTTCCTTTGCATGGATGGAACCCCTGCGGCCTTATCTCATCGGCTTTACTATCCTTGTTTTGAGTTTTGCATGGTACCAAAAACTTTTTCCAAAAACCAATGCGGCTGAACAGGCAGACTGCCGCTGTGATAAAGATGAGAGGCCCGGCCCGCCGGTAAAAACAAAATTTTTACACTCAAAAACATTTTTGGCAATTATAACCGGCTTTGCAATCCTGGTGATTACCTTTCCATCGTATGCTCATATTTTTTACCCTAAAAAAGAAAAGCAAGTGACGGCAGCTGAAAATCCGAATGTGCAGCAGGTAATTTTTACCATCAGCGGCATGACTTGCAGCGGTTGCGAAGAACATGTGGAGCATAAAGTAACCGGGGTGACGGGTGTCATCCATGCAGATGCCTCTTATGAGATGGGCCATGCCATGGTGGAGTTTGATAATTCAAAAACAACAATTGACAGCATTGAAAAAGCTATTATCGAAACCGGCTATACCCTTACAGGAATTCAAAAAAAATAAGATGGAAATTATTACCCGATCAGTTATTACCTGTCCCAACTGTAATTATAAAACGGAGGAAGAAATGCCCACCGATGCCTGTCAATATTTTTATGAATGTAAAAACTGTAAAACCATCTTGAAACCCCGCCCGGGCGACTGCTGTGTGTTTTGTTCTTATGGTTCTGTAAAATGCCCACCGGTGCAACGAAATAAAAAATGTTGCTAATTCCAATACAGCAGGAAATAATAGGAAGAGTAAAAAAAGGAAGGCTCGTTTACCTCCCCCTTTTCGAACCGGATAAATTTTATTCAGTTGTCCCTTCGAGCGCCAGCAGAAAGGCATATTGCAGGGCCACATCCTCCAGTGCCCTGAAGCGGCCTGATTTGCCGCCATGGCCTGCTTCCATGTTTGTTTTAAATAAAATAATGTTTTTGTCTGTTTTCAACTCACGCAGCTTGGCTACCCATTTGGCAGGTTCAAAATACTGCACCTGGCTGTCGTGCAGCCCTGTTGTCACCAGCAGGTTGGGATACTCTTTTTTCTCCACATTATCATAAGGGGAATACGATTTCATATAAAAGTATTCTTCCTTGTTGGCAGGGTTACCCCATTCAAAATATTCTCCTGTCGTCAGGGGAATGCTGGCATCACTCATAGTTGTTATTACATCCACATAAGGCACCTGGGCTATCACACCATTCCACAGATCCGGACGCAGGTTGATGACGGCGCCCATCAGCAAACCGCCAGCGCTGCCGCCCTGTGCATACACATGCCCCTGGGATGTATATTTTTCTTTGATGAGAAATTCAGCGCAATCAATAAAATCGTAAAACGTGTTTTTCTTGTTCATCATTTTGCCCTCTTCATACCACTGCCGGCCCATCTCCTG
>CAYUJD010000003.1:77128-100110 GCA_964444975.1 uncultured Chitinophaga sp.
GGTGTAATCATGGACTGGTAATTGAACCGCAGGTTATTGGTGTTAAATTCCGGGTTGATGCCAACAGAAGCAAGGTAAGCCGGCTCATCAAACTGAAGATAATGCTCCGATTTGTCTTTCTGGCTGATGATGCGCAGATGCAACAATCCTTCTTTTAATTCTGAAATCACAAGATGATCACGGAAAGGCGTGAAGGCAGCCAGGTACACATCGCTGCGGTGAGCAATCACTTCCTTCCAGTTTTCTTTTGTTGTTTTATCCAGCGGGCATTCCATCAGGCGGAAATTGGTTGCATCCATGTTGGTACGGATATAAAATTTGTCGTTGTAATGGTCAATATCATACACCAGGCCCATAGTACGCGGATGAAAAACTTTGAACTCTCCCTCAGGGTTGGATGCATCCAGAAAGCGGTGTTCGCTTTGCTGCTCGCTCAGTTCGGAATAAATGATAATGTATTTCTTTGATCTTGTTCTGCCCACACCAATGTAATGGCGGTTATCTTTTTCTTCGTACACTTTTACATCGTTTTTCGGATCGGCACCCACTTCATGCCGCCACACCTGGAAGCCAAGCAGTGTTGTCAAATCTTTTTTGATGTAAAAAACTGTTTTGTTGTCGGCCGCCCATGCATACGAACCACCTTCTGTATGCAGGATGGTTTCCGGAGCGTACTCACCGGTTTTTAAATTTTTAAACCTCAGTTTGTAAAGCCGGCGGCTCACGTCATCTTCACCCACGGCCATCCATTCATTATTATCACTTACATCCAGCCCGGCCACGCTGTAATAGCCTTTGCCTTCGGCTGCCTTATTGGCATCGTGAATGATTTCTTCTGCGGCGTCCAGCGATTCTTTTTTGCGGCAATAAACTGCATAGTCTTTTCCCTCTTCAAACCGGGTGTAATACCAGTAGCCATTGTCTTTGTACGGCGCCGATTCATCCTTTTCCTTAATTCGTCCTTTGAGCTCTTCAAAAAGTTTGTGGCGAAAATTTTTCAGGCCGGCAGTCATGGTTTCCACATAAGCATTTTCCTCTTCAAGATATTTCACCACGTTGCTGCTGTCGGGTCCCTTTTTAAAATAATCATTCATCCAGTAATAATTGTCAATCCGTTCATCGCCATGCGCCACCATGCTGTAAGGTTTTTTTTCAGCCATGGGGGCAGCAATGCCCTCCGGCCATTTATAAGCTTCCTTTTTCATTTCGTTTGTATCATTGCACGACAAGATAATGATTGTCGCTGCAGGTAAAAGAATTTTATATTTCATAATAATAGGATTAGAGTGGATGAATATACGACGGGTCGTTGTAAATTAAAAAGCCCTTTGATAAAGGGCCGAAATATCGTTTAAAAGAAAATTTTATTCCGAAGTCAGCCCGGCCACCAGGTATTCTTTATTCAGCCGGGCAATATTTTCAATGGAGATTTCTTTAGGACATACCGCCTCGCAGGCACCGGTATTGGTGCAGGCGCCAAAGCCTTCCTTGTCCATCTGGGCTACCATATTCAAAACTCTCGACTTTTTTTCCGGCTCGCCCTGCGGCAACAAAGCGAGGTGCGAAACTTTTGCAGAAACAAATAGCATGGCAGAAGAATTTTTGCAGGCAGCCACACAGGCGCCGCAACCGATACATGCCGCAGCAGCAAAAGCTTCATCGGCTTTTTCTTTTTCCACCGGGATGGCATTGGCATCAACCGCATTGCCGGTGTTTACCGAAATAAATCCTCCGGCCTGGATGATGCGGTCGAATGCGGTACGGTCAACCACCAAATCTTTTATTACGGGAAATGCATTGGCCCGCCAGGGTTCCACTACTATGGTATCGCCGTTTTTAAATGCCCGCATATGAAGCTGGCAGGTGGTGGTAGCATGCCATGGCCCATGCGGTCTTCCGTTGATATACATCGAGCACATACCACAGATGCCTTCGCGGCAATCATGATCAAACGCTATCGGCTCTTTGCCCTCGCTGATGAGCCGTTCATTCAGCACATCAAACATTTCGAGAAAAGACATCTCGGTAGATATATCTTTTACTTCGTAGGTTACAAACTGCCCCGGCGTATGGCTGTTCTTTTGTTTCCAGACTTTGAGTTTTACATTGATAGTTTGATGCTCCATGATACATACCCCCTGCCCCCTAAAGGGGAAACATAGATTTGTTTTCGCAAATAATAAATGAACTTTTAAAAACCAGAAAAACTCCAATAACCCCTTTTGGCCTGACCGGCTGCCTGGCGGGGGTTTAGGGTTTTACTTATAACTTCTTTGTGATGGCTTTGCCACTTCAAAATTCAGTGTCTCCTTATGCAGTTCCCACCCGTGTTCACTTTTAAATTCCCATGCAGCCACATAACTAAACTTGTCATCATCCCTTTTGGCTTCACCTTCCGCTGTCTGGCTTTCTTCGCGGAAGTGGCCGCCGCAGCTTTCGTTGCGGTGCAGCGCATCAATGCACATCAGCTCACCCAGCTCGATGAAGTCGGCCACGCGGCCGGCTTTATCAAGTTCAGGATTCATTTCATTAATCTCACCGGGTATTCTAACATCGCTCCAGAATTCTTTTTTCAATTGCTGTATCTCCGTGATTGCTTGTTTCAGTCCTTCCGCATTGCGGGCCATGCCGCATTTGTCCCACATTATTTTTCCCAGCCGCTTGTGAAAGCTTTCCACGCTTTGACTGCCTTTAATACTCATCAGTTTTGATATGCGGCCGGCAACGGCTTTTTCTGCTTCCACAAATGCAGTATGGTCCGTCGGCACCGGTTTGGTTCTTATTTCATCCGACAAATAATTTCCGATAGTATAAGGAATTACAAAGTATCCATCAGCCAATCCCTGCATGAGCGCAGAAGCCCCGAGCCGGTTGGCCCCGTGGTCAGAAAAATTGGCTTCCCCCAAACAATACAATCCCGGCACCGTAGTCATCAGTTCATAATCCACCCACAGGCCGCCCATAGTGTAATGCACGGCAGGATAAATCCTCATCGGTGTTTCGTAAGGATTTTCGCCGGTAATTTTTTCATACATATCAAACAGGTTGCCGTATTTTTCTTTCACTACTTTTTTACCCAATCTTATCATGGTTGCTTCATCCGGATTTTCGAAGCCCAGCTTACCGGCTTCTGTTTTACCATAGCGTTTGATGGCATCGGCATAATCGAGATACACAGCCTGTTTTGATGAGCCCACCCCATAGCCGGCATCGCATCTTTCTTTCGCAGCACGTGAAGCCACATCTCTCGGCACCAGGTTGCCAAATGCGGGATATCTTCTTTCGAGATAATAATCTCTTTCGTCTTCGGGAATCTCGTTGGGCCTGCGGCTGTCGCCCTGTATTTTCGGTACCCAGATACGGCCGTCGTTGCGCAGGCTTTCACTCATCAGCGTAAGCTTGCTCTGGTGGTCGCCGCTTACCGGGATGCAGGTAGGGTGAATTTGTGTAAAGCAGGGATTGCCAAACCAGGCTCCTTTTTTATGTGCTTTCCATGCAGCCGTCACATTGCTGCCCATGGCATTTGTGCTCAGGTAAAAAACATTGCCATAACCGCCGGTGCACAGCAGCACGGCATGACCAAAATGACGCTCCAGTTCACCGGTGATTAAGTTGCGGCAAATAATTCCTCTTGCTTTGCCGTCAATCATCACCACATCGAGCATTTCATGCCGGCTGTACATTTTTACATTGCCCAATGACACCTGCCGCTCCAGTGCCTGGTAAGCGCCAATAAGCAACTGCTGACCCGTTTGTCCCGCTGCATAAAAAGTTCGCTGCACCTGTGTGCCGCCAAAGCTCCTGTTGCTCAGCAGTCCGCCATACTCTCTTGCAAAAGGCACACCCTGCGCCACACACTGGTCAATGATATTCAAACTTACCTCGGCCAGACGATGAACATTGGCTTCCCGTGCCCGATAATCGCCGCCCTTGATGGTATCGTAAAATAAACGAAACACACTGTCGCCGTCATTCTGGTAATTTTTTGCCGCATTAATTCCCCCCTGCGCAGCGATGGAGTGGGCCCGCCGTGGCGAATCCTGGAAGCAAAAGGCTTTTACCTGGTATCCCAACTCGCCCAGCGAAGCAGCAGCCGAAGCGCCGGCCAGCCCGGTGCCTACCACTATCACTTCCAGTTTTCGTTTATTTGCCGGGTTCACCAGCCGGCAGTGGCCTTTGTAATACACCCATTTCTGATCCAGCGGAACACCATGCGGAATTTTTGCGTCAAGCATAAAGGCGTTTATGGTTTATTGTTTATCGTTATGTTATCCATGCGGAACTGTCATTCCGGGCGGAGAGAGGAAGCCATGTTACCAGCTTCAGTAACTCCGATTATTCTTCTGTTGCGACGCTCCGTTCATTGTTCAGGGCCCTGATTAAGCTTTTTACCCAGCAACAGAAAGAGAAATCATCGTTCACCTTCCTCTTCATCTTTTATACATGGCACCCCCACCTGAATCATGCTCAGATGAACCGTTCAGACTGCGATGCAGTCGGGCAGGCCTTCGGGGTACACTTGAAAACTGACTTCTGTTTTCCCCCGGTTATCACCGGGGGCGTTTTTATACTAACCCCCCTCGGAGCACAGAAAGAACTTCTGTTTTCAATGCCGCTCTATTCTATTCAGGTGCATTAGCCGGCGATTTATTCATCAGTTTACATTCACCACTTATTCCTCATTCACCTTGTCCAATTGCCCATTAGAATTGGCACGGTCAAACGGAGCCCCGGACGTTCGGGGCAACTGAAGCTACATAGTAGCAACACAGCTTACAACATCATCACTATATCATTATTAAAGAGCTTGTCAATTTTTTCAGGACTTTTGGATCTAAGTCTCCCCTTCAGGGGGCAGGGGGCTTACCCAATCCACCCCAGCTTGTAACTCAGCGGCATCAGCGCAAACAGCAGCGGCACGACGATGGAAAAACCGATACCGAAGGCATTCACCATTTTCAGGTAGCGGCTGTTGTGCAGCCCCAGTGTGCGAAATGCACTCTGAAATCCGTGCGCCAGGTGCCATGCCAGCGACATGCAGCCGGCGATGTACACAATAACCACCCACCACTGGCTGAACGTTTCTTTCATCAGCTGAAACATATCATGAGCCAGCCTCTGGTTGCTCAGAACTTTTGGATATTCAAGCCCGGCATGTGTGAAGCGTGACGGCACCCAGAAATGCGACCAGTGAAGAATGAGAAACAGCAGCAACAGTGTGCCGAGCAACCCCATGGAACGGCTGTACCATGTGCTGCCGCGGTTGCCCATATCTACCTGGTAACCTTTTTTTCTTTTAATGCGGTTTTCAAACTCCAGAACCAGACCCTGTATGATGTGAATGAAAAAGCCGAGAAACAAAACAACTTCCATGATGCGGATGACCACCGTACGGCCCATAAAATCGGCCGCCCGGTTGAACATGTCACCATCATCATCAGGCACAAACAAATCTTTGAAAATACAGGCATTGACACCCACATGCACCACGAGGAAAGAAACAAGAAACAAACCCGTCACACCCATCACAATCTTTTTGCCTATGGAGGAAGTCAGCCACTGCGTCCAATTCATAAATCAGGTAGTTTACAGGAAGGAACTCTTTTCAGGCCGCAAAAATAAAGCGACAGGGCCAAAAAAACAGGAAATGTTTAAGCCTGCCGTTATTCATGCAGGCGGGCATTCTCTACCGCATCAATTTTTCGGAAAAGATGGAAGGGTTTATATGTCCGCCATTCGGGCAAATCGAAAAGTTCGAGATAGCGGTCCAGCTTTGCTTTGCGCAGGTCGTACTGGGTGGCTTCCGGCATATTCAGTATCACCACCCAGCCATGCCCGTCACTGGCTTCTTCATACCATTCTTCATAATAATCCCGGTCGCCGCTGTGAAAGTTCAGCACATTTTCGGCAACCAGGATAAATTTATTGATGCCCTGCGCCTCAAACACGTCAATCACTTCCCGCTTCAGGGTCATGATGTCGTTTTCAATAGCATCATTCCACTCGCCGATGAGCTCGATGATGGCGTAATGTTCTTCATAATCGGCCATCAGCACTTTCAGGTACAGGGTGCGGCTGCCGAAGTTGTCCCACTGCGGGTGGATGTAATAATTATAAACCGTCTGGGTGAACTCAAACTCGGAGTAGGTTTGGCCGTAAAAGGGCGAACGCACATCTTCCTCGCTTATATAAATATGTCTCCAGTTGTAAAATGGCTCTATATCATGCATAACCGGTCGCTTCGGTGCAAAGATAAGTTATGAGCGAAAAGAGGAAAAGTGAAATTGCCAGTGGCCTGCCCACCGAAGCTTCCTGTTTCACTAATACTTCGCCGGATTATCAGCACAGGTGGGTTTGATTGCCTGATGGTTGATTGGCAACTGTTCAAAAAAAAAATTATGAAAAAATATTTTCCCTCAAAATTTCAGTTCCTTTCAGCAGCCGGCGGCCTGTTGCAGGATTTAAATTTATACCAACCATAATAAAAAATAACTATGGAAGAAAATGTAAAGCAATATTATGCTTTCATTAATGGGCAGATAAAAATGCCCAAACACCTGGCACCGCAAAAGACTGAAAAAGGTGTTCTGTTCAAAAATCCGTTTGTTGAAAAATATCTTTCCCGCACGCCTGTCTGGGTGGTGCAGGTAATGTGGATAGCGGTAGCCGCATGTGTGATTTGGTACAGCTATGCAAGGGCGGGGTTGACTGTATGGCACATCATCCTGTTGTTTTCCGGCGGTGTATTGTTCTGGACTTTTGCCGAATACATGGTGCACCGTTTTTTGTACCACAGCGAAACCAATTCAAAATTTCTTTACCGCCTTCAGTACAATGCACATGGTATTCACCACCAGTATCCGCGTGACCCCGACCGGCTGGCCATGCCGCCGCTGCCGGCGCTTATCATTGCTTCTGTTTTTCTGGCTTTGTTCTGGCTTGTGTTGCGTGATTTTTCATTCCCGTTTTTCTCCGGCTTTATGATTGGCTATATTCTGTACATTTCTTTTCATTATGCTGAACACCGGTTTCACCCCATAAGAATTTTTAAAAAACTGTGGGAACATCATGCTTATCATCACTACAAAAATCCGTATAAGGATTTTGGCGTATCCACCCAGCTTTGGGATTGGGTATTCGGCACCATGTCAAAACCGGAGAAGAAGAATTAACTCAATAAATACTCTTTAAAAGTGAGATAACCCGGTTTCATTAAAATACTTTCCTTCTTGCTGTTCATAATTCCCTGCACCGGGGCGGGAATATTTACTTCCTCACCGGTGGCCAATTGTACTGCTCCAGGAAATTTTACAGGATGAGCCGTTTCAAGAAAAATTCCCTTCTGCCCGGGAGAGCCGTTTAAATAGCGCTGTAATGCCAAATAGCCTACGGCGCCATGCGGGTCGAGGGTATAATTGTATTTTTCAAAAACCTCTTTGATGGTGTCCAAAGTTTCCTCATCGGTAATACTGTAAGAGGTGAGATGATTTTTCAGTTCCGGGAAATTGTGATGAAATATTTCCAGTATGCGTACAAAATTGCTGGGGTTGCCTACATCCATGGCATTGGACAGCGTTGCTTTTGCCGTTTGAGGTTCATAGTTGGAGGTTTGAAGATAGCGGGGTATCACATCATTTACATTACAGGCCGCTATGAAATGAGAAACCGGCAAACCGGACTGCCAGGCAAGTATGCCGGCGCAGATATTGCCAAAGTTTCCGCTGGGCACGCAAATCACCGGCGGATGATTTTTATACTTCCACTGCCGGTAAGCAAAAAAATAATAAAACTGCTGCGGCAGCCAGCGGGCCACATTAATGGAATTGGCAGAAGTGAGAAAAAGATGCTGGTTGATTTCTTTATCAGCAAACGCCGTCTTTACCATTTGCTGGCAATCGTCAAAAGTGCCTTCAATCTCCAGGGCCCGGATGTTTTTACCAAAAGTGGTGAGTTGTTTTTCCTGCACGGGGCTTACTTTCCCTGAAGGGTACAGAATTACAACCTCTATGCCCGGTACCTTATAAAATCCGCTGGCTACGGCGCCGCCGGTATCGCCAGATGTGGCAACCAGCACAGTCACCTTCTTTCTTTCATCTTTTAAAAAAAAACCCAGGCACCGGCTCATAAACCTTGCACCTACATCTTTGAAGGCGAGTGTGGGACCATGAAAAAGCTCAAGTGAAAAAATAGTATCGCTGACCTGTACAAGCGGAATGGGAAAGTTTACCGTTTCACTTACGATCCTGAAAAGTTCCTTTTCCGGTATTTCATTGGCAACATAAGGCTTAATAACCCGGAAGGCGATTTCTTCATTAGAAAGTTTTTCAATTCCCTCAATCAACTCCTTGTCTGCCTGTGGAATGGTTTCGGGAAAATAAAGTCCTTTGTCGGGCGCCTGGCCGCGGATGGTTGCTTCTTTGAATGAAACTAAAGGAGATTGTCTGTTGGTACTATAGTATTTCAAAGATGATAATTATTTATTCGTAATTACTTCCACACCCCTGTTATTGATGGTGGTAACATACGTGTTGAAATCTATACCAATCTTAGTGTACACTTCTTTCATCACTGTTTCTACACCCTTTGCCGTCGTTTCGTCTTTACTCAGCATAAACACCGACGGCCCGCTGCCGGAAATGCCGCCGCCAAGTGCTCCAGCTTCTTTGCATTTGCTTTTCACTTCATCAAAGCCGGGAATCAGAATACTTCGTACCGGCTCGATGATTACATCTTCCAGCGAACGGCTGATGAGGTCTGAATCATTTTTAAGAAAACCCGTGACAAGACCGGCAATATTGCCCCATTGTTTTATAGCATCCTTCAATAATATCTGGTGACGAAGAATCTGCCTTGCATCAGAGGTCCGCACTTCTATCTGGGGATGAACAAGGGTTACAAATAATTCCGGTGAGGGAATGGAAACAATATCCATCGGGTAAATGCAGCGGATGAGCCGCACCCCGCCCAAAATGCAGGGTGCAATATTATCGGCATGCTTTACGCCGGAAGCCAGCTTTTCACCATTCATGGCAAATTGCACCAGCTCATCATTGGAAAAAATGTTTCCCAATAAATGATTGGCAGCAACAGCCGCGCCTCCTGCACTGGCTGCACTGCTGCCGATACCGCTGCCGGGCTTGATGTGTTTTTCAATTTCAATTTCAAAACCGATTCTGCTTTTCAACTTTTCTATTACAGACAGCAATACAACTCCGGCCACGTTCTTTTCGGGTTCGGTGGGTAAATTGAAGTTGTCGTTGTTTCGAATGATGACTTTTGGTTCATCCAGCAGCTTCACCTTCATCACATCGTACGGTTCCTTCAGCGCCAGCCCGAGTATATCAAACCCGCAGACGAGATTGGCTATGGTTGCCGGGCATTTAACTTTTACATTCTCCATTTTGACCCTGGTATTACATTTTTATTGCCCTTAGTATATCTGCAAACACACCGCTGGCCGTCACCTCTGCCCCTGCGCCTGCGCCTTTCACCACCATCGGCTGCTCTTTGTACCGGTCGGTATAAAACAATACTACATTATCTTTTCCATACAGGTGATAAAGATCATGCTGCGGGCCTATATGCTGCAAGCCGACGCTGGCGGTTCCCACAGAGCCGTCCCCTTCAGCCGATGCATGGTACGAAGCAACGAATTTTAATTTACAACCCGCCTGCGCAGCTTTGTCGTAAATACTTTTAAAATGTGCCTCTTCCTTTGCCATGGCTTTATAAAAATCATCCACGCTGCCATTCATGCAGGAGGCGGGCATAAAGGAATTATTCTTTATCTCCTCCATTTCCATTTTTGCACCAGCTTCACGGGCAAGAATCATAATCTTGCGCATCACATCGGTGCCGCTGAGGTCGAGCCGCGGGTCGGGCTCAGTGTATCCTTCATCCTGCGCCTGCTTCACTACGTCGGCAAATTTTCTTTTACCGTCGTAATTATTGAAAACAAAATTGAGCGTACCGCTGAGCACCGCCTCAATTCGATGAACTCGGTCGCCGCTGCTGAGCAGGTCATTCAATGTGGCGATGACGGGCAGGCCGGCGCCCACATTGGTTTCAAAAAGAAACCGGCAGTTGAACTCCCGTGCAAGGTCTTTCAGCTTTTTGTAATTACCGTAAGCAGAGGATGCCGCCACCTTGTTGCATGCTACAACTGAAATACTTCTCCGCAGCAACTGGTCGTACACCATTGCTACAGAATCGCTGGCAGTGATGTCAACAAAAATTGAATTGCGCAGGTTTCGTTCGATAATTTCATTCACAAACTGCTGCAGGTTGGCATGTCCACCTTCCTGCAATTGTTTTTCCCACTGGTCAAGGCTGATTCCCCTTTCATCAAGCAGCATGCGGCGGCTGTTGCTCAGGCCTGCCACATTTACCTGCAGATGCATTTGTTTTTGCAGGTAGTCCAGTTGATTTTTCAGTTGTGCCAGCAGCTTTTTACCCACATTGCCTGTACCCACAATAAAAAGATTGACCTGCTTGTAAGTGGTTTCAAAAAATTCTTCATGGAGCACATTAATGGCCTTCTGCACATCTTTAGTGGCAATCACCGCCGAAATATTTTTTTCCGATGAACCCTGTGCAATGGCTCTCACATTCACACCGTTTCGGCCCATGGCGCCAAACATGCGGCCGCTGATGCCCGGGTGACTTTTCATATTTTCACCCACCAGCGCCACGATGGAAAGGTCTGATTCAGTCTTCAAAGGTTCCACTTTCTGCAAAGCAATTTCGTTGGCAAAAGTGGCGTCAACAGCCTGCTTTGCTTTTTGTGCTGCGGTGCTTTCAATACCCACACAGATGGAATGCTCGGAAGAGCTTTGGGTAATCAGAATCACATTTATTTTTTCATTGCTCAGCGCTTCAAACAACCGTTTTGAAAAACCCGGAATACCCACCATGCCGCTTCCTTCGAGGCTGATGAGGGAAATATTATTGATACTGGAGATTCCGCGTACAATATTTCCGTTGCGATGGGGCATGGCTTCAATCAATGTTCCTTCATCCTGCGGCGCAAACGTATTTTTTATCCACACAGGAATTCCTTTGGCCATCACTGGTTGGATAGTAGGCGGGTAAATCACTTTAGCGCCGAAGTGAGATAGCTCCATGGCTTCCTGGTAAGAAATATGCGGAATAATGCGGGCATTGCTTGCAAGCCGCGGGTCGGCAGTCATCATGCCGCTTACATCGGTCCATATTTCCAGCACAGCAGCCCGGATGGCGGCCGCAAGGATGGCGGCGGTATAATCCGACCCGCCACGGCCGAGTGTGGTGGTTACTCCATTTTTATCTGCTGCGATGAATCCCGGCAGGATAAATAACGAACCGGGCTGCAACCGGAAGTAATCGCCGCTTCGCCGGCTGGTTTCTGTAAAATCTACTTCAGCAGCGGTAAATGCAGAATTTGTAAGGATCAGTTCTCTTGAATCTTTCCACGTGGCAGCTACCCCATCGGCATTGAATTTTGCAGCAATGATCTGCGAAGAGAGCAATTCACCATAACTGCTGATGCGGTCTTTGGTTCGGGGCGTCAGCTCACGCAGCAGGTAAATGCCGTTGCAGATGTCTTCCATTTCATTGCAGCTTTTTTTTACAAGGCTCAGCATCTGGCTTTGCTGCACCACGGGTATCAGTTGCTTCACCGTATCCAGGTGACGCTGCTCAATCAATAGCAATTTTTCCCGGTATGATTCATCGCCTGCGGCGGCTAAAGCTGCGGCATTCAGTAGAAGATCGGTGACGCCGCCAAGGGCAGAAACCACAACAATGGCGCTGCCTTTTTTCAGCGTTTCTTTCACTATGGCTTCTGTTTTCTTTATATTTTCTGCATTGGCAACTGAAGTGCCTCCGAATTTTAAAACCTTCATATGAACCCCCATCCCCCAAAGGGGAGTTTATTATTTCTAAAAAAAATTGTTTTTTCTTTTCACCTCTGTAAGAGGGCATGATTTGATATGGTAATGTATAATCCGCTGGTCAGCGGATTGTTGTTGTGGTAGTGGAAATAATAGCAGGGGAGGAACTCCATGCCTGTGAAGAAATACTATTTAAACTGAAAAAGTCCACTATTGAAGCTTTAGGGCCACAAGATAAAAAACAAAAACAATAACACCTGTTATTTTGAAAAACTTTCTACTGCTTTTTTTACGCTGCCGTATTTCAGCAGCAGTTCTTTGGCCAGATTATAGTCACTTATTTTCAGCTTATCCATCAGCATTTTGGTGCCGCGGTCAACCAGCTTTTCGTTGGTAAGCTGCATGTTCACCATCTTGTTATCTTCCACTCTTCCCAGCTGAATCATAATGGCAGTGGAAATCATATTGAGCACCAGCTTTTGCGAAGTGCCGCTTTTCATGCGGGTGCTGCCGGTAACAAACTCAGGACCTACTTCTACTTCCACCGGGTAGTCGGCTATTTTTGCCAGTGGTGATCCGGGATTATTGGTAATGCTGCCGGTAAGAATGCCTCTTGTCTTGCAGCCTTCCAAAGCACCCAGTACATAAGGTGTGGTGCCACTGGCTGCAATGCCGATGACAAAATCTTTATCGGAAATATTATTTTTTTCCAGGTCATTCCAGCCTTCTTCACGACTGTCTTCGGCATATTCCACTGCACGGGTGATGGCTTGTTCGCCACCGGCAATTAAGCCAATCACCAAACCATAAGGCACCCCATACGTGGGCGGACATTCGCTGGCATCTACAATGCCCAGCCGGCCACTTGTGCCTGCCCCTACGTAAAACAGCCGGCCGCCGCTGAGCATTTTATCGGTGGCTGCTTCTACCAGCTTTTCAATTTGGGGAATGGCTTTTTCAACAGCAAGCGGAACGGTTTTATCCTCATTGTTAATGTGTGCAAGTAGTTCCGCCACCGGCATTTTATCGAGGTGGCGGTAGCGGCTTGGTTGTTCGGTTATTTTTTCAAAAGACATAACGACCCTCCAAAACTATCATCCTGTCCGGCTAATTCAAAACCACATTTTCATTTATTTAGTAAACCTGATTTCAAAAGCACCTTTCATCAATCCCCCTCAAAGTTCAGGGGGTATGATATTTTACCAATCCCTCCATTGGGTTTTTCAGCACTTTGCCCTGCACAAATCCATACCGGTTGCAAAGTTGCTGCAGCACATCTTTAAAACCAAATGCCACGGCGCCGATAAAATTGACGGGCATCCGGCGTGCTTCTTTGTATTGGCAAAGGTGAGTGGAAAAAAAATCATTCAGCCCGTCCTCAATGATGTTCTCAATCATAGAATGACCACGGTTGTTGGCAAGAAACAAAGTGAAACTCGCCAGGTAACGGTTGGGCAAAGGTTTTTTGTAAACGTTTTCAAGTATCTCGGTTTTATTGGTGGTATAGGCGGCATCAAATCTTGCCATCAGCTCATCGTCAAACGTACCATAGAGATAATACTGAATAACTTTTTTTCCCAGGTAAGCGCCGCTGCCTTCATCGCCGAGAATAAACCCAAGGCCGGGACTGTTCTTTACAATTTTTTTTCCATCGTAATAGCAGGAATTGGAACCCGTGCCCAATATACAGGCAATACCTTTTTTTCTTCTGCACAATGCCCTTGCTGCACCCATCAGGTCGTGCGTCACTTCAATTTTTTTTGTAGTGGTAAAAACAGACTGCAGCGCCTGCTTTACTGACTTTGCATTGGCAGGATTGGCGCAGCCGGTGCCGTAATAATAGATACTGTCAACTTTTGTTTTCTTCAATTGCGGTTTCAATTCTTTCAGCAGCAATTCCTGTATTTGTGTTGCAGATAAAAAATAAGGGCTGATACCCAGGGTGAAAATGGTTTTCTTTTTACCGCTTTTCACCAGGCACCACTCTGCCTTGGTTGCGCCGCTGTCGCAAATAAGCCGGGTCATGGGTGTGGTTGTTGTTTGTTTGTTTCTGGTTGCTGCTAAATTGTTCATCAAAAAGATTTCCGGTTGGCAAAAAAATATTGCTTATTTAATAACTGCTGAAGCAACAAGCAACCAGAAACTTTTATCTATTTTGCATCAAAATACAAAGTAAGAGGAAACGATGGGTAATAAAAAATTACAAGTCTGGCTGCCACTGCTGTTTTCCCTGGTGCTTATTGGCGGCATGTATTTCGGTTTCCGGTTGCGGGAAAATACCGGTGCAGGCAAAGCCTTTTTTACAACAGACAGGAAAACATCCTTGCAGGAAATTCTCGACCTGGTAAGACAGCATTATGTGGATTCGGTACGCCTGGATTCACTGCAATATAAAGCCATCAATGAAATGATGAACCAGCTCGATCCGCATTCAGTTTTTATCCCTGCCAGCGAGCTGCAGGAAGTAAATGACGACCTCACCGGCAATTTTAAAGGCATCGGTGTTGAGTTCAATATTTTTTCCGATACCGTGCACATTGTGCATGTGCTGGCCAATGGCCCCAGCGATAAAGCAGGATTGCAGGTAGGCGACAGAATAATTAAAGTAAACAACGAAAACATTACCGGCTCCACCATCAGTTCCGATGAAGTAAAGAAAAAAATCCGTGGCCCAAGAGGCTCGGTTGTCAAAATCATCATTCTGCGTGGCACAGCTATAAAAGAAATATCCATCACCCGGGGCACCATACCCCTGCCGGCACTGGATGCAGCATACCTGCTTGAAAAAAATACCGGTTACATCAGGCTGAACAAATTTTCTGAAACCGCTTACGAAGAATTTATGCAGGCGCTGGAAGGCTTGCAGGAAAAGAAAATTGCAAAGCTGGTGCTTGATTTGCGCGGCAATGGCGGCGGGCTGATGAATGAAGCAGTGGAAATTGCCGATGAATTTCTGGATGACAATAAACTGGTGGTGTATACAGAAGGACTGAATGTAAAGCGACATGAGTACCGTTGCAAGCGGCCAGGTTTATTTGAAGAAGGCGAACTCGTTGTGCTGGTGGATGAACTTTCGGCCAGCGCCAGCGAAGTGCTTGCCGGCGCCCTGCAGGACTGGTGCCGCGCCACTATTATTGGCCGCCGCACTTTTGGAAAAGGCCTTGTACAGGAGCAATACCCCTTAAGCGATGGTTCTGCCATCCGGCTCACGGTGGCCCGTTATTATACTCCCAAAGGCCGCAGCATCCAGCGTTCGTATGAAAGAGGAAAAGAAAAATACCTGGAAGAAATAGTGAACCGGTACGAAAATGGCGAAGTGGTAATGCCGGATACCAGTAAAATCGTAAACGGCAGGCTTTACACTACGCAATGCGGCGATTCGGTGTATGGAGGCGGAGGCATCACCCCCAAAATTTTTATACCGCTTGATACAGGCACTTTGCATAAAAGTATCAGCAGGCTGTACACTACCGGTTCGTTTAATAATTTTCTGTACAATTATTATATCAGCCATTTGCAGGAGATAAACCACTACAATTCGCCAGAAGATTTCAATAACCGCTACAGCGGACTGGAAGATGCCTGGGGCAGCCTGGTGAATTTTGCAGCCAAAGACAGTATTGATTTCAGCGTAATACCAGCCACAGATAAAGCCTTTTTGCAAAAAAGAATCAAAGCGCAACTGGCACGCTACAAATGGAGAACCGAAGGATTTTATGAAGTGCTGAACAGCAGCGACCCGGCGGTTATGAAAGCCCTGGAGATATTAAAAAATAAAAGCAACCCGCACTAAGCTGATTGCTGTGTAAGGATAAGGTTGCTATTTTCAATTGAATACTCATCCACCGTTTCCGTTTGTTCTATCGTACCAGTGTTTCTTCTCCACGAAATAAGAACCTACCAGGCCTAAGCCGCCACCAATAGCGATCAGGGAGAAATAAACTCCTACAGGCTCTATCCTGTATGGCAGGTTTATATCTACAAAGAAAGCGATCAACAAACCAACACCTGCGCCGAGTAAAAGCAAACCCCACTTTAAACTCCGGAAAGGTGCAGGACGATACATTTTATCCTTGGGATTCATCCCCTTTTCAATCATAGCCAGATTTTCCTTTTTATAGAGATAAACGATCCCGAAAACCATTGCAAAAAATGAAAGTGGAATCAATACTGCTACTATCATTTCTGTGCCGTGCATAAATTAAATTTTTATAGTTATTAAAATTTGTTTTCTGTATCCTTTGACTACAGCCGCGGTTAAGGGGTTACAACCTTAATTGAACTTTTAAATTTTATTCCCAAACCCTGGTCCGGGAGTATTGATTTGGTTTACATGAATTATGACTACAACGGCAGAAGGCAGGTTACAGGGAATCATAGCTATTATTCCAAACACAATCTGACTGGTAGCGGATTGGAGGATTTTGAGACCGGTGCCTTGCCCTTTGTGGCTAATTCCCTGTACTTTGTACCTTCAATTGTAACCACAAGACTTAACTTGTAGTCTTATTAAGTGAATGCCAGCCGGGTCGGGAGATAATGAAATCATAAGCAGGGTGCTGCAGGGCGAACAGCATGCGTATGCTGAACTGGTACACCGTTACCAGGATTATGTATTTACCCTGGTTATGCGGATGATTAAAAACCGGGAAGATGCAGAAGAAGTGGCGCAGGATGTGTTTGTAAAAGCTTACCGTTCGCTGGCCGATTTCCGGGGCGAAGCAAAATTCAGCACCTGGCTTTATACCATCACCAGCACCACCTGCATTACCTTTTTACGAAAAAAGAAACTGCATATGTACTCGCTTGACAGTGAAAAAGTGCTTGAAGTGGCCGATAGTAAAGATTCCGGGCTCAGAGCAAATGTGATTGAGCAGAAATCGAGAGTAAATATGATGAACGAAGCCATTGAAATGCTGAGTCCTGACGATGCCGGGATAATAACTTTGTTTTATAAAGCGGAGCAGAGCCTGGAAGAAATTGCCGCTATTTTACACATTGAAACCAATGCAGCAAAAGTGCGGTTGCACAGGGCAAGAGGAAGATTAAAGGAAAAGATGGAAAAGTTTTTTGGAGAGGAAGTAAAAACGCTTTAAATCTCCGCCTTATGGCAGCGATTCATAACAACACTAATGCAGAAAAACTTTGTGGATATATTTTCGGGCCAGGTACAAAAAAAGTACTGATTATGAACAACAATTTTTATTACTCACCCGCTGACAACGAGCATTCAAACTCCTCCTTAGGGGCCGTGGGTATGGAGTCCCGCCTTTGGGAATATATTGACGGACGCAGTGCGGCTGAAGAAAAATCCGCAGTGGAAAAAATGCTTGTTTCGAACCAGGAATGGAAAAACAAGTACCACGAGTTGCTGGAGATTCAACAATTGATAAAATCCACCGAACTGGAACAACCTTCCATGCGATTTTCCAAAAATGTAATGGAGGAAATTGCAAAATACCAGATTGCTCCGGCCACTAAAAATTATATCAACAAAAAAATCATCTGGGGCATAGCCGGTTTCTTTTTCACCCTTATTATCGGCTTCCTCATTTATGGTTTCGGCCAGATAGACTGGAGTGCAACGGGAGAAAGCAAACTGCCGGTTGATCTTTCGCAAATTGATTACAGCAAATTCTTCAACAATAATTTTGTCAATGCTTTTATGATGCTGAATATAGTGCTTGGGTTGCTGCTGCTGGACAGATTCCTGGCAAGTAAAAGAAGAAAGTTTCAGAAAGTAAGCTGAGGCCTGCGATCTGATGCCTGATATTTGATGTATGATGTCTGATGTGCGACTTACGACTTCCGACTTCTGATTTCCGACTTCTGATTTCCGACCTCCACTCCGTCTCAAAACTGTACCTTTGCCTGCTATGGACATCAAAAGCAACATCCTTGAAACCATCGGCAATACACCGCTTATCCGGCTCAACAAAATCACCAAAGATTTTCCCTGCACAGTAGCAGCAAAAGTGGAATATTTCAATCCCGGCAACTCGGTAAAGGACCGCATGGCTGTGAAGATGATTGAAGTGGCCGAAAAAGAAGGCAAGCTGAAACCCGGTGGCACCATCATTGAATGCACTTCTGGTAACACCGGCATGGGCCTGGCGCTGGCAGCCGTTTTAAAAGGTTACAAATGCATTTTCACCACTACCGATAAACAGAGCAAGGAAAAGATGGATATTCTGAAAGCTGTCGGCGCCGAAGTGATCGTTTGCCCCACCAATGTGGAGCCCGATGATCCGCGGAGCTATTATTCTGTAGCCAAAAGGCTGGCTAAAGAAATACCCAACTCATTTCACTGCAACCAGTACGATAATTTGGCCAACCGATTGGCACACTACGAAACCACAGGGCCGGAAATCTGGAAACAAACGGATGGAAAAATCTCTCACCTTGTATGCACGGCCGGTACCGGCGGTACCATAACAGGTGCAGCCATGTTTCTGAAAGAAAAAAATGCCAACATACAGGTGTGGGCTATTGATGTGTACGGCTCTCTGCTCACCAAATTTTTCCGCACAGGCGAAGTGGATATGAACGAAGTGCACCCGTACATCAGCGAAGGCTTCGGTGAAGATTTTGTGCCGGCCAACTACGACATGCAGGTGATTGATCACTTCGAACAGGTGACCGATAAAGACGGCGCCATCATGGCCCGCCGGCTGGCCAAGGAAGAAGGCATCTTTTGCGGCTACAGCGCCGGCAGTTGCGTGCAGGGCCTTTTGCAATTGAAACACCGGCTGAAAGCCGGCGACCTAGTGGTGTGTATCTTTCACGATCATGGCAGCCGCTATGTGGCAAAAATTTATAACGACGAGTGGATGATGGAGCGGGGTTTTCTTGATGTAAAAACTTTTAAAGATATAGTAAGCAGCCGCAGCGCCAGGCAAAAACTGGTAACCGTTGACCCGTCACAATCCGTTGCGGAGGCTGTGGAGCTGATGAAAAAATTTGATATTGAAAACATACCGGTAATGAATGCCCGCCGGAAAGACTCAGCCGGGCAAAACGGCGAACCTGTAGGCGCCATCAGTGAAAACGGTTTGTTCCAGAAAATTTTCAGCAATCCTGATATCAAACATGCCAAAGTAGAAGAGGTAATGGAACCGCCCTACCCTGTTGTGGAGTTCAACACGCCGGTGGAAAAACTCAGCACCCTCATCAACAAAGAAAACGGCGCAGTACTAAGCAAAGATGAAGTGGGCAATTACCACATCGTAACCAAGTATGATGTGATACAGGCGCTGGGGAAATAATTAAAAAGTCAAAAGTAAATAGTACAAAAATGTACTCACTCATGCTTTTTACTTCTTACTTTCAATAATTCTGATTTCACTTCAAACGCCTGTTCGTGGCAGCACGTCAATAAATCAATTATCTTGCGCCACTTTACACGATTGCCTGCCGGCTAACTTTTTGTCTTATTAGCTCAATAAAATTTTTAACCACATGAAAAAGTACCGTGCCGGTGTTTTGTTTGGCAAAGAAACGGAAGCTCTCTACAATGATGCAAAAAGCAACCTGTTTGCCCTCCCCGCTGTAAATACCATCGGCACCAATACCATCAATGCCACGCTGGAAACAGCAGCCAAAGTAAATTCACCTGTTATCATCCAGTTTTCCAATGGCGGCGCACAATTCATTGCAGGCAAGGGAATGTCAAATGATAAACTACAGGCAAATATCGCCGGCGCTGTTTCCGGTGCATTGCATATTCACAACGTGGCAAAATATTACGGCGTACCCGTAGTGCTGCACACCGACCACGCAGCAAAAAAATGGCTGCCGTGGGTCAGCGGACTGATTGATGCCGGTGAACAATTTTTTAAGGAAAAAGGCCAGCCGCTCTTCAGCAGTCACATGCTCGACCTGAGCGAGGAACCCTTATCGGAAAACATTCATACTTCAATTGATTTTTTTCAACGAATGAATCCGCTGGGCATGGGTATTGAAATCGAGCTGGGAGTGACAGGCGGCGAAGAAGACGGCGTGGACAATACCGAAATTGAGAATTCAAGACTTTATACCCAACCTGCAGAAGTGGCTTATGCATACAAAGAATTAAGCAAGGTGGGAAAAATGTTCACTATTGCTGCCGCATTCGGAAATGTGCACGGGGTGTATAAGCCCGGCAACGTGGTGCTGCGGCCGGAGATTTTAAAGAACAGCCAGCTTCATATTGACAAAGAATTTAACACCGGGCCAAAGCCGGTGTACTTTGTATTTCATGGCGGCAGCGGATCACCACAGCACCAGATACGGGAAGCTATCAGTTACGGCGCCATCAAAATGAATATTGATACCGACCTGCAGTGGGCCTTCTGGGAAGGCGTGCTGAACAATTATAAAAAGTATGAAGCCTTTTTGCAAAGTCAGCTTGGTAATCCCGAAGGCGAAGACAAACCCAATAAAAAACATTACGACCCCCGCATCTGGCTGCGCAAAGGCGAAGAGTGTTTTGTAAAACGGCTTGAACAGGCTTTTGAAGACCTGAATTGTATCAACCGGAATGCATAACAATGGGTAACACTTGCCGCAACCCTGCCTGTCTTTCCGTTAAGCAGAATTTTTCTTATTTAGGAAACAATTAGTACCCCAGCCGATAATTCCGCCGGGATAAATGCAATAATTTTATCCCTGCTTTTCAGCCAAAATGATGAACAAAGATTTCTACCAGTTTCTCTATCGCCAGCAGCAGCAATCGCCGCGGGTGCCGCCCAACGATGAAATTGCAGCCTGGGCATTTAACCTGCTCTGTGTTTTGTTTCCTGAAAAATCAGACTGCGCTGCTTCATCGCCGGCTGAAGTGGAGGAAAAATTTAATCGCCTGAGAACCGAACTCATTCACCTGCTGGATGCCACCAGCGTATGTGAAAACGATCATACTGAAAAAGCAGGGGCCTTTTTCGGCCTGCTGCCAGAGCTGCACCGTGTTTTAAATACCGATATTGACGCTTTGCTGGAAGGCGACCCCGCCGCCCGGTCAAGATTCGAAGTCATCCGGGCTTACCCGGGTTTTTATGCCATTTCATTTTTCCGCACAGCGCATGCTTTGCTGCAGCTTGATATTCCTTTGCTGCCCCGCATCATCACCGAGTACGCCCATTCAAAAACCGGCATTGATATTCACCCCGGCGCCAAAATCGGCGAGTATTTTTTTATTGACCATGGTACTGGTATCGTTATCGGCGAAACCACCGTCATCGGTGATCATGTAAAACTGTACCAGGGAGTGACGCTCGGCGCCCTGAGTGTTGACAAAAGCATGGCTTCAGTCAAGCGTCATCCCACGGTGGAAGACTACGTCATCATTTACTCGGGCGCCACCATCCTCGGCGGCGAGACGGTTATCGGTCATCACAGCGTTATCGGCGGTAATGTGTGGCTCACCAAAAGCATTCCGCCGCATTCCACGGTTTATCACCGCCCCGATATTGAAGTAGTAGAAAAAATCAAATCATAATCATGGCAAGCGTTATTGACCTGGTAGGCAATACCCCGATGGTGGAAATAATAAAGCTGAATCCGAATCCGAAGGTGAGGATGTTTGCAAAACTGGAAGGCGATAATCCCGGCGGCAGTGTAAAAGACCGCCCGGCACTCAACATGATTCGTTCGGCATTGGAAAGAGGCGACATAAAACCCGGCACCAAACTGATAGAAGCCACCAGCGGCAATACCGGTATTGCGCTGGCCATGATTGCCCGGCTGTTTGATTTGGAAATTGAACTCGTCATGCCCTCTACTTCCACCCGGGAAAGAACACTGACCATGGAAGCCTATGGCGCCAAAGTGATTTTGCTTGACAACATTGAAAAATGCCGCGATTATGCCGAACAGAAAGCAGCGAGCGGTGAATATTTTATCCTGAACCAGTTTTCAAATCCCGACAATTATAAAGCGCATTACAAAGCTACCGGCCCCGAAATATGGCGGGACACAAATGGAACTATTACACACTTTGTAAGCTCTATGGGCACTACCGGAACCATCATGGGCTGTTCAAGATTCTTTAAAGAAAAAAACCCGGCTATTCAGATTATCGGTTGCCAGCCTACGGAAGATTCATCCATTCCGGGTATTCGCCGCTGGCCGAAAGAATATTTGCCGAAAATTTTTGAACCCGAAAGAGTAGACCGCATCATGGATGTGAGCCAGCAGGAAGCCACACAAATGGCAAGGCAGCTTGCCAAAGGGGAAGGAATATTTGCCGGTATGAGCAGTGGAGGCGCCGCTTCGGCGGCAATACGGCTTGCAAAAGAATTAGATTCCGGAGTAATTGTTTTCATCACCTGCGACCGTGGCGACCGCTACCTCAGCAGTGATTTGTTTGGGTAAGCACCTTCCCTTGTTCAGTGTCTGTGGCAAATAATTTAGCCACCGCAGCACTGAATCATGGGTTAATACTCTTTCAAAAAACACTTTGCCTGCTTTGGCAGGTATTTTACCTTTGTCAATCAGGAATTAAATTTTATTGTTTTCATCAATAAAAAAAACTTTATAAACCCCAAAAATATTTTTTATGCTTGCTGTAGCTAACAAAACCGCTGAGTTGCTTGGCGAAAAAGCAGAGTATCTGCTCAACCACAAATGCAAAACCATCTCAAAAGACCAATTGCACCTGCCCGGGCCCGATTTTGTTGATCGTGTATGGGCCGCCAGCGACCGCAGTCCGCAGGTATTGCGCAACCTGCAGCTGATGTACAACACAGGAAAGCTGGCCGGCACCGGCTATCTTTCTATACTTCCCGTTGACCAGGGCATTGAACATAGCGGCGGCGCTTCCTTTGCTAAAAACCCGATTTACTTTGACCCCGAAAATATTATTAAGCTGGCAATAGAAGGCGGTTGTAATGCTGTGGCTACCACGTATGGAGGGTTGGGATTTCTTGCAAGAAAGTATGCACATAAAATTCCGTTTATTGTAAAAATTAACCACAACGAGTTCCTCACCTATCCCAACAGATTCGACCAGGTGATGTTTGCATCCATTAAAGCAAGCTGGAACCTCGGCGCTGCTGCTGTCGGGGCTACCATTTATTTCGGCAGCGATGAATCAACCCGGCAGATACAGGAAGTGAGCAAGGCATTTGAAATGGCGCA
>CAYUJD010000004.1:0-83902 GCA_964444975.1 uncultured Chitinophaga sp.
GAACCCCGCTGCGAAACAGAATGGACAGATGCGTTTTGGTTGATGAAATCCTGATGAGTAAGATTGCACCTAAATCAGTTTGCTCCCCTTGTTAAAAATTGCTGAATAATAAAACCTGTTTAAATATTAAGGGGAAGTGTTGCAATTTTACAGCTTCAATCAATCCGCAGATGAAGCTATCCCGGCTCCTCTTATTATTGCCTTTCATGCTGTGCGCCTTACAAGGCGCCGGCCAGCTTTACAAGGTTTCAGGTATGGTGACGGACCAGAAAAAAGAACCGCTTTCACTTGCCAGCGTGGAAGTAAAGGAGTTGAAGACGGGTGTTATCACACAAAGCAACGGCACTTATGAATTTTTCCTGGAAAGAGGCCAGTACACCCTCATCTTTACCATGATTGGTTTCAAAACCAAAGTGCTCACCCTGCAGGTGAATAATGAAGATGTAACAGAAAATGTGCAGATGGAAGAGGAAGCGGCTGAGCTGAGCGAAGTGGTGGTAAAAGCCAAACTGAAAGACCGGGCTGAAGAAATTATACGGAACGTGATACGCAACAAGGAGAAAATTCTTTCAGCGTCGGGCCCATATTCCTGCGATATTTATATCAAAGCATTCCAGCAGGATTCAGCGGACACCAAACGCCGGAAAACCAAAGCTGACTCGGCTGATGCAGGCATTGACTTCAACCGCCTTTCTCTTTCTGAAATATCACTTCGCTTTGATAAAAGCGATAACGGGCAGATAAAGGAAGAAAGAATCGGCGTGAAGAAAAGCGGGAAAACAGAAAGTCTGTTTTTTCTTTCGGCTACTGAAGCCGATTTTAATATTTATAACAACCTGCTCAAGTCGCAGGCTTTGTCCCGCATTCCTTTTGTTTCTCCCATCAGCTACAGCGGCCTGCTTGCTTACCGGTTTAAAACCATCAAAATTGACCGTACTACCAGGCCCCGGATTTACACTATTGCCGTAAAGCCCCGCCAGCTGAGCAACGCTACCGTGGAAGCTGAGCTGGTGATTATGGACAGCTTGTTTATAGTGCTGGAAGCAAAATTCCGCCTGCCAGTGATGCACCTGCCCGAGTACGATTTTTTTGAAGTGCGTCAGAAGTATGATAAAGTAAATGACAGCGCCTGGATGATTACCCGGCAGCAGTTCAATTACTATGTAAAAGCAAAAGGCGGAAAAAAATATGGCCAAACCACAGCCGTGTATTCCGGTTTTGAGCTGAATAAAAATTTCCGCAGAGGATATTTTGGTACGGAAGTAAGCACTACCTCCATGGAAGCTTACCAGAAAGACAGTGCTTTCTGGAACAGTATCAGAACGGAACCACTATCACGCCAGGAGCAGCTCTATACCCAATACCAGGACAGTATGTACCGGGTGATGCACACCGAAGCTTATCTTGACTCGGTGGACCGGGTGCTGAATAAAATCACCTGGCCCAAAGTGCTTTTCTTTGGCCAGATATTCAACGATCATAAGAAAGAAAGAATGTGGATACTGCCGCCTATCACCACCGTATTTCAGCCCATTCAGTTTGGCGGCAGCCGCATCAGGCTGGAAGCCGGCTATCGCAAAACGTATACAACACGAAAAGATATTTATCTGCAGGCTCAGTTAAGCTATGGCTTCCGCAATGGCGATATCAACGGCCGCATTGACCTGCGCAGAAAATACAATCCCTTCAACCGCGGGTATTTCAGTTTTGCTGCCGGCCGCGACTTTGCTTTCATTTTCGAAGGCGATGCCTGGGTGAACATGCTGAAACGAAGCAACATTTACCTGAACAATTTTTTTGAGGCCGGTCATGAGCTGGAAGTGGTGAATGGCTTGTGGCTGGCCAACAAATTTGAAATTGCTTTCCGCCGCTCGGTAAGCAAATACCTGACAAATCCCAAAGCCGACAGTTTGTTTGGCGGCCTGCTGGCCAATGATCAGCCGGTGGAGTTTGATCCATATAATGCTTTTTACAGCGAAACGAAATTGTACTTCACGCCAAAGCAGCCGTATATACGGGAGCCAAAAGAAAAAATTTTCCTGCAGGCTAAATGGCCAACCTTTTACGTGAAGTGGCGCAAAGGCATCCCCGGTATTTTCCGCAGCGAAATAGATTTTGATTATCTCGAATTCGGGATTCAGCAACGGATAAATTTTGGTGTGGCAGGTGTCACCAATTACACAATAAAAACCGGGAATACACCCAATAAAAAAGTGCTGCGGCTGATTGATTACCAGTTTCAGCGCCGCGGCGACCCGTTGCTTTTTCTGAATCCGCATCGTGCATTCCAGTCGCTGGATTCCACCTTTGCATTGTTCGAACGGTATTACCAGGGCAACCTGGTGCATGAATTCAACGGGGCGCTGGTGAACAAGATTCCTTTTTTCAAAAAATTAAAAATAACAGAAATGGCCGGTGCCGGTTTTTTGATTGCTGATGAAAGAAATCTTGTTTACACCGAATTTTTTGCCGGGATCGAACGGGTGTTTAAATGGCCACCCAATCCCTTGTCGCGTTTCAAACTGGGGGTGTATGTTGTCAGCTCATTTGCCAACACATTCCGCAATCCGCTGCAGTTTAAGATTGGCATTACCACGTGGGACAGGTTTAAGAACCGGTGGCGATGACTTTTCGTGTTATGGTTGAGAACCCATTTGGAACTACAGCGATATTTCAAAGTCTGCCGGGTAACATTACCGAACGTACCACCGTCAGAGCCGGGATGCTGCAAGCAGGCAATAATGGTGAATAGACTTGATGCAGTACAAGAGTGCGACGCAACAGGAGCTAAATAGTAGTAGTACAGTCGGGCCCATCCTCACCACCGCGCCACCAATTTTAAATTCACTAACCGCGGTGTTAAGCGGTTGGGCAGTGTAAATACATTGTTGGCGAAATCTTTTATCAGCAGGTAAGAAATTGTATTGGCACGGTCAATCAGGTTGAATACTTCAAGACTGAGCCAGATGTTTTCAAAATTGCGGAAGGGTGAATGACTGCGGCGGTTGCTTCGGTCGGCATCGAGCAGCAGGGCGCTGAAGCCGATATCAACACGGATGTAAGGCTCGATGAATGCGGCATTTCGGTACTTCACACTGCCGGGAATATTGTACGGGAGGTTGGTGCCGTAGATGGTGTTCAGGTAAACACGAAAGTTTTTATTGGTGGCCAGGTAATCCTGGAAAAACATGCCAAAGGTCAGTGTGCGGTCGGTAGGGCGGCGCAGCCAGCCGCCTTCCACGGTGGCGCTGTCAATGGGCTGGTTGAGCGAATCGAGGGTGTAAACTTTATAAAAATCTCCCTTGATATTTTCTTTTGTCTTCATCAGCCCGATGCTTATCCAGCTTTCGGCATCTTTCACCAGCTCGCCGAAGAGACGGGCTTCCACACCGGCTGCATAGGCTTTTGCATTGTTCTCGCCAAAGTAGCGGATGCGGACGTTATCAATATCATAAGGCACCACATCATTCATTTTTTTATAAAACGCTTCGGCAGTAAGCCGCATAGGTTTGTCGCCCGATTTAAAATTATAGTCAAAACCACCGGCTACCTGCCAGCTCTTCTGCGCTTTTACAGTTGTGTTCACAGTGCCGTCGTAGCGGCGCAGTTCGCGGTAAAATGGCGGCTGATGATAGGCGCCGGCTGCTGCACGAAAGATGAGGTCGCGGCCGCCTTTGGGTTTCCAGCTGGCGCCGATGCGTGGCGAAAGCAGAAATTCTTTGTTGAGTGAATTGTAATTGTAACGTATGCCCGCCTGCAAGGTGAAGGAATTGAGTGAATCGCCAAACAGCAGGTTGTCCTGTACATAACCGGAAATTTTATTCACGTCAAGGGAAGCGGTTGACTTGAGTACTTTATTCAATTGGAGCAGGGCGGGATTAAACGGAAGCGAATAGCCTGCCGAATCCTGGAATTCCCATTCATTAAGTTTGTCGGCAATGGATGTGCGGTCGAACCCAATACCCCACTGAAAAACATTTTTGCCTTTATCGAGTGTGCCTTTATGCGACAGGTTCCAGTTTTCAACGTTCAGTTTGTTGCGGGCAAAATTCTGAAACACACCTGCGCCCAGCGGATTTACGATTAAGCCAAAAGTGGGTTTGGCCTTATCAAAATCCCTTTCACCAAAAAGATAAGCGCCGGCAATGTCAATGTTTTCCTGCTCATCGTTTTCAAATCTTGAAAGCATCCATTTCAGCTTCAGGTTTCTTACGGGCTGATTGATGATGGCAAAACCCAGCATGTTGGTTTTATACTGGTCTTTTTCCTGGCCTTCGAAATACACATCGAGCCCCAGTACAGCGCTGAAGAAGGGGGAGAATACAGATGATGTAAGCTGGCTGAATTGAGGAACCAGGGTAAATTTTGTCTGCGAAATATTTCCCAAAAACTCCGCCTGCCATTTTTCACTGAACTGGTAATTAATTAATGCCTGGAAATCGGAAGAAGCGGGAACATAATTGCCTTCGGTTTCCTGCCGGCCGAGCAGGTTGCGGTTGCTGCGGTTTCGAATACCGGCCAGGTAAGTAAGCTTGTTGTTGTTTGAAACACCTTCAAGCTGCAGGCCCTGCTCCAGGATGCTTACATAAGCCGAGCCGCCGAAGCGGCGGGGTTTTTTGTATTGGATATCGAGGACACTGCTCATCTTATCGCCATACTTTGCCTGGAAGCCGCCGTTGTAAAAACTGATGTTGCGTACCATTTCGGGATTGATGAAGCTGAGGCCTTCCTGCTGGCCGTTGCGAACGAGATAGGGACGGAAGATTTCAAAATCGTTTACATACACCAGGTTTTCATCGTAGCTGCCGCCGCGAACAGAATACTGTGAAGTGAGTTCGTTGTTGGAGCCGACAAAAACTTTTATCAGGCTTTCCACGCCCATTACCGGCGCCGGCAGGTTGATGACTGATTTTGGATTGGGGCGGATTAGCCCGGTTTCTCTTCTGTCCCGCTGATCGGATACGACTACTTCCTCCAGTTCTTTCGCTGCTCTTTCCATGCGGATGACGATGGTTTCTTCTTCATTTTCGCTGAGCAGGAAATTTTTTTGCTGCGATTTATAACCAGTATAGGAAAATACAATTGCAAAGGCTCTGCCGGCGGTTACTTTCAAACGAAATGTGCCTGAGTCGGAAGTGGCAATGCCTTTTTGCTGGCCGAGAATGGTGACAGAAACATTGGCAAGCGGGTTTTCATTTTCATCCAGCACTTTGCCTGAAACATAAGCAGGTTTTTTTTGAGCAAGGGAAACAACAGGCAACAGGCAATGAGAAATAAGCAGGAAGCAACAGACAAGAGGTAAGCTTGCAAGGCGGTTCATTCTTAAGAAGCGGATTTGACAACAATATTACTCAATAAAATCCGCATTTACTACCGGCAAGAAATTTAAAGCGCTTTTAGTTTTGCAATTGTTTCTTTCGGGTCCGCCGAAGTAAAAACCGTATTACCCGCCACCAGCACATCTGCTCCCGCCTCTATTATTTCAGAAGCATTTTCCAATGTAACGCCGCCGTCAATTTCAATCAGTGTTTTCAACCCTCTTTCATCAATCATGCGGCGCAGGGTTTTTATTTTTTCCATTGTTGAGGGAATGAACTTCTGTCCGCCAAAGCCCGGGTTCACGGCCATCAAGCAAACAAGGTCAATGTCAGCAAGTATGTCATGTAAACTTTCCACCGGCGTATGCGGGTTGATGGCCACGCCGGCTTTCATGCCAAGGGCCTTTATCTGCTGCACATTCCTGTGCAGGTGCGGGCAGGCCTCAATATGCACAGAAAGAATATCGGCGCCGGCTTTTTTAAAATCTTCGGCATAGCGGCCTGGTTCTTCAATCATCAGGTGCACATCGCAGATTTTTGTGGTGGCTTTTCTGAAGAAAGCCACCAGCATCGGGCCGAAAGTGATGTTGGGAACAAAATGCCCGTCCATCACATCGAGGTGATACCAGTCGGCCTGGCTTTCATTCAGCATGCGGCATTCTTCTTCCAGATTCAGGAAATTGGCAGAGAGTAAAGAGGGAGCGATAATGGGCATAAAATCTGTTAAATGTCAAGTAAATTTTGTGCAGTTAATACAAATTCATTTGCAAGAGCCGAATACTTTTTTACTAATTCAACATCAGTTATCTCTACATCGTCATAATCAACTCCTAACCGGTTTCTGAAAAGATTGCTGTAAAATTTTCCCAACTCTTCATTTATCAGGCCTGTGCTGACAAAATGTAACCCAAGCATTTGTTTCACCCCCGAGTGCATTTTAACAAAAACTTCTTTGCTGGCCAATAAAGCTGAGCTTGCATAAAAGCAGGCATAATATAAACGATTCAATGATGCGGCGGCAAAATTATTTTCCAGTAATAAGTGAGCTTCTTTCAAAGTTGTATTGGCACGGCTGATTTTTAAGCGAATAATATCTTTTTTGGAAGGAGTACTCATAAACGAATTCCATCCTTTTTTATATTTATAAACAAGCCCGTATTGGGATACCTTTCATACCAGTTTTTTTTTGAACGGATAAAAGGAGTAATAACCTGGTTAGTGGTTAATTCCAGTTTATAAAGTGAGTTGGCAATTTTTTCTTCATCTTTCCATGTGATATTTTCATCATCAAGCAATATCAGAATATCAATATCTGAATCCGGACGATAATCTCCTCTTGCATAAGAGCCATAGAGTATTATTTCAGCTTTGGGATCCTGCTGGTGAATAATTTTTTTTATTTCCGATAATAATTGTTTTTTATCCATATTTCAAAAATACGGCTATTTCAATTTAGCGGCCGCTTCCTTTGCCTCAGTGAGTGTGTTATCCAGCGCATAAGCCCGCTGGTAATTCAACTTTGCATCCTCCATTTGCCCCAGCGCTTCCTGGCACCGGGCTTTCCAGTAAAATGCATCGGCAAATGTGCTGGACACTTTTATGGCCAGGTCATACACTTCAATTGCTTCTTTAAATTTTGCCTGCTTGAATAAAATTCTGCCCTTTTCCATATACGCATCCAGGAAAGTGTAATCCCTGCTGATGCAGGAGTTGAATTGCTGAATGGCTTTATCGTATTCACTGATGTTGTAAAAATAAACCCCCTTCATGTAATCGGGTTCCGGGTCTTTGCCGCTGGCGTCGTTCCGGTTCATGGCATCGCAAAAGGAAATGGTTTTGGGATTTTTTGTTTCGGCATACAAAAAGGCCAGCTGCCTGCCGGCTTCAGTCAGTTCGCCGGGAATAACAAACAGCTCAAGTGTTTTAATGGCACTGGCTGTATCGCCGGCCATCTGCAGCAACTGCGAACGTTTGAAAAGATAATTGAAATAAATTTTCAGGTTGGCAGAATCAGCTTTTGTAAAATTCATTGAATCCAGTGCAGTCACTGCTTCTGTGTACCGGCCTGAATTTTCAAGTGCCAGAACAAGATTATATTTCAGCAACGTGTCGGTTGGATATTTTTTTATCGAATCGCGGAGCGACTGAAGCAACTGCTCTAAGCTTTCTTTCGTGTCAGCATGACTGCCTGCCTGATTGTTACAGGCTAAAAAAATAAGTGGCAGGATTAATGCAAGAAAGTGTTTTTTCATAAACGGTAAAGAGTGATATGACAAAAGTCTGACATTTGCCGGTGTTTTGGAAAATAGATTTGCTAAAACTTATTAACCGTTTACTATATGAAGATTTTTTTATACCTGGTTATAACGGCAGCCGGATTAATTGTTCTTTCTTTTGTTAAAAAGAGCGTTGTGAATGATTCATTCACTGTTAACGATTCACTATTTTCTGCCGACACACTTCAATACCCTGACGAAACCCACTTGCAGAATGTACAGCAGCTCACCTTTGGCGGCGATAATGCTGAAGCCTATTTCAGTTTCGACGGCAAGTGGATAATTTTTCAGCGGACTAATGTGAAAGAAGGCGTATTGTGCGACCAGATTTTTATCGGCAAAGTGCCGGCTCCCGGCGAAAAATTTGAATACAAAATGGTGAGCACAGGCAAAGGACGCACTACCTGCGGCGCTTTTCTGAAAGACGGCAAACATTTTATTTATGCTTCCACGCACCTCGGCGCCGATACCTGCCCGCCTGTACCCGACAGAAAAAAATATGGCAACCGTTATATCTGGCCGCTCTACGACAGCTATGATATTTTCATGGCCGGCCTGGACGGGAAAATTGTAAAGCAGTTAACCCATAGCAAAGGCTATGACGCGGAAGCCACCATTTCCCCCGACGGGAAAAAAATAATTTACACCAGCACCAAAGACGGCGACATTGAGTTATACATTATGAACCTGGAAACAGGCATGGAAAAAAGAATCACGCATACACCGGGCTACGATGGCGGCGCATGGTTCAGCCCTGATGGGAAGAAAATCATCTGGCGGGCATCCCGGCCCCGTACCGATTCCGCCATAAAAGAGTACAAACAATTACTGGCCGAAAACCTGGTGGCGCCTGCTCAGATGGAAGTGTGGGTAGCCGATGCCGATGGAAGCCATGCAAAACAAGTGACGCAGCTTGGCCAGGCCAACTGGGCGCCCTGCTATATGCCCGACAGCAAACGAATCATCTTTGCCTCGAACCATGAATATAAAAGAGGATTTCCATTTAACCTCTATACCATTAATGAAGACGGAACAGGACTGAAAAAAATAAGCCGCGATGGCGGCTTCGATGCTTTTCCCATGTTCAGCCCCGATGGAAAGAAAATTATTTTTTGCAGCAACAGGAACAACGGAGGCACAAGAGATACGAATATTTTCCTTGCCGATTGGGCAGAATAATTCCTGAGTTTTTACGGAAATGAATTAGTACCTGGAGAATCCTTTTACGACTCAAAAACCCATGATATGAAAACACAGGTACCGACTACTACCTTTCCGCTTCTTTCTGCCTGCCAGAGTTAAAAAAAAGTACATGACAAAACCGGCTGATTTGGCCAGGAGGTTAGCCGCAGCAATCTTGAACCTGCCGTAGCGGAACATCAAGTCGGCCGCCTGCCCGGTCTTGTAGATATCGGCACGCCGATGCAGACCAATCATAAAGATGCGGCACACGGCAGCCATTGCAACAACAGCAATTGCCTGATGTATTATGCTTCTGATACACGGGATATTCCCGGGTTTCTATTAACGGGCAATATTCCATCTTTCGATGCCAATTGCATGGGCGATATGCGTGCCAACGGAGGTAAATAGATTTCACATTTCAGGCCGCAGCCCATAGTTTTGCCGAAAATCTGAAATCATGTACAACGGGCTGCTTCACCTGCACAATGTTCTCCGCTGGGTAATACTGGTTCTCTTGCTCGTGGCTCTTTACCAGGCCTTGATAAAGAATGAGAGTTTAAAGAAAAGCAGCTTATGGCTGATGATAGCTGCACACATTACCCTGCTTATCGGCATCTACCAGTGGTTTGCCGGGGAACTTGGGTTGAAAATGATTCAACGCTCCGGATTTGGCGAGGTAATGAAAGTAAGCGCTACACGGTTTTTTGCTGTTGAACATTTTGCCGGCATGCTGGTGAGCATCCTCCTTATCACCATCGCAAGAGGAAAAGTAAAAAAGATGAATTACAGGGCTGCTTTGTGGTTGTACCTCGTTGCACTGATTGTAATTCTTGTCACCATACCCTGGCCCTTCCGTGAAGAAATAGGCCGGTCGTGGTTTCCCGGAGTGAAATAATTTTTCAGGCAATATCTTTTAACGCCGTACAGAAGATTTTCATTTCTTCCAGTGTTCCCATGCTCACCCGGCACCATTGTCCGCCGAAATGGTCGCGGTACTGCACATAAATATTCCGGGCCAGCATTTTTCTGGAAAAGTCAGCGCCTATTTTTTCAATGTTGAAAAGAACGAAACTGGTGTGGGAAGGAATATAGTCCAGTCCCAGCTCTTTAAATGTTTTGTAGCACAGTTCTCTTGCCTGCCGGGTTTTTTCGCGGCAGTCTTTTACAAATGCCTGGTCTTTGAGTGCAGCTGATGCAGCGGCACAGGTGGCCATGCTGATGCTCATATCGGGCCAGGCCTGGTAGCTGCTTAACTTTTTGATGGTGTCGGGATGTGCAATAGCATAACCCGCCCGGGCGCCGGCAAGCCCGTAAATTTTGGAAAATGTTTTTGCCACTACCACATTGGGATTTTTCACGGCTATATCACACAACGAACCAAGACCCGCAAACTCGGTATAAGCTTCATCAACCAATACAAGTGTTTTTTTACTGCACCCGATTACAAAGGCCCGGAGCAAATGATCTTCCACATAAGTGCCCACAGGATTGTTGGGATTGCATACATACATCATCCTTGTGTTTTCATCCATTGCCGACATCATTTCACCCAATGAAAGCGTTTTATCATTGGCCAAAGGAATTCTTTTGAATTGCAAACCGAACGATTCGGCCTGCCCGTTCCAAACCCGGTAAGACGGCTCGGCAGTAATTATTTTTCCGTTGGCCGAAGCAACCAGTATGGAAACAAGGCCGAGGATTTCAGAAGAGCCTGCGCCCATTAAAAGGTTTTCCGGCGCCACACCCCAGTGATCTGCAATTTGTTTTTTCAAAACCGGGATATGATCGTCCGGGTAACGGTTTGAATTTACCAATGCCTCAGCCATTGCTTTTTTGGCGGCTTCCGACGTGCCATAAGCATTTTCATTGCTGTTGAGTAAAATAATTCCTGCGGCGCGGTAACGTTCTCTTTCTGTAGCGAACAGGGAAGGGGCCATGCTGATGCCGGCTAAAACTGCCGTTGTGTTTTTCAGCCAATGGCGGCGTGAAGTATTTTCAGGCATAAAAATTAATTAGTGAGAGAAAAGCTACGCCAAATTTTTAACCGGCAAAAGAATTTTTTATCCTCTTTTGCCCAGTTCAATCACTTCGCAATTCGTTATTTCTATCCCGTCAATAGCAAAGCGGATTATCGTTCTCACTTTATGCCAGCCCTGCCTGCCCGCAGCGCCGGGATTGATGTGGAGGCAATCAATCTTTTTATCGTACATCACTTTCAGAATGTGCGAATGCCCGCAGATGAAGAGTTGCGGCGACCTCACCCAAACCTTCTCCAAAGGAGAGGGCTTTTGTTGTTTCCTGTTTTGAAGACTTTTCCACCAGGGCTGACCTATGTGAACCATAAACACATTTACGTCCTCGCACTGCCATTGAAGATATTCAGGAAATTCAGACCTGATTTTCTGGTCATCAATATTCCCAAAAACACCTTTTAACTCTTTCCACTCTTTTAAACCCTTTGCCACTCCTTCTCCAAAATCACCGGCATGCCATACTTCATCACAGTCCTTGAAATAGTCAAATATTTTTTCATCGAGCCAGCCATGTGTATCTGATAAAAGTCCGATGCGGGTCATAGTAAGGCTGCAAATTGTCAGGGCCTGTGTTTTTCACCGGCATTGTTTGTGTGCACACATTGCAATAGAAACACCGACAGTTTAATTTATTAAACGGCAAAGAGTAGTGAAATTATGCCCTTTTCTTTGATTGCGATTTTCGCTTGGTTTTTTTCAGCGCAGCGTCAATAGCTTTGGCGAGGTTTTCAAACGTAGGCTTCAACGTGAAAGGCTCATCGTTGATGAAGAATGCCGGTATTTCTTTTACTCCCCTGTCTATACCTTCCTTTATATCATCCTGCACCTGCCAGCCATAGGTGCCGTTTACCAGGTTGTCAAGAAAATTCCTGTCACTGATGCCGGCTTCGCGGCTATGGAGTTTCAGGCTCACGGTGCCCAGGTTTCGCCGGTTGCGGAATAAAATATTGTGCATTTCCCAAAACTTGCCCGTTTGGGCTGCTGCAACCGCAGACTCGCTTGCTTTCAGGCTCCGCTGATGAATTTTTGTAAGCGGAAAATGACGAAACTGGAACCTGATTTTACCTTCATATTTTTCCAGCAACTGTTTTACAACTTCATTGGCTTTTGCACATTCTTCATTTTCGTACTCGCCGAATTCCATAAGGGTAACAGGTGCTTTTTCATCACCAACAAATACTTCGGATGGTTTAATTATTATTACTATCTCCTTTTCCGGCATAACTTTTTTCTCCTTCGCCTTTAATGCCAAGGCCTTTTAATGGTTTATATCGTTGATTTTTTTTCTTTGGTTTTTTGAGGCTGTACTGATGCAGCTTCATTTCTGAAGACCACTGTATTATCAAAAACATCCACCAATACCGGCCTGCTTTTATCTATATCGCCGGCCAAGATACGTTTACTCAGCGTATTCACAATTTCCTTTTGAATTAACCGTTTCAGGGGACGTGCACCAAACTGAGGATCAAAGCCTTGCTCCGCTAAAAATTCCAGGGTGTAATCGCTGAACTCAAGCTGAATGCCGCTGGCTTCCAGCAGCTTTTTCAGAGCTTCCAATTGAATTTTTACAATGCCCCTTATTTCTTTTTTCATCAGGGGCTGGAACATGATTATCTCATCCACCCGGTTCAGAAACTCCGGCCTGATGGTTTGCCGCAGCATGGCCATCACTTCCACTTTTGCTTTTTCAGTTGCCTGTTCAGCATTTTTTTCTGTAATGCTTTCAAAAGCTTCCTGGATGATGTGGCTGCCGATATTACTGGTCATGATGATGAGGGTGTTTTTGAAATTCACCACCCGGCCTTTGTTGTCTGTCAATCGTCCGTCATCGAGCACCTGCAGCAATACATTCCATACATCGGGATGTGCTTTTTCTATTTCATCGAGCAACACCACGCTATAGGGCTTCCTGCGAACAGCCTCGGTGAGCTGGCCACCTTCATCGTAACCCACATAACCCGGCGGTGCGCCAACAAGCCGGCTTACAGTATGCTTTTCCTGGTACTCACTCATATCAATCCGCGTCATCAGGCTTTCATCATCAAATAAATACCCGGCAAGGGCTTTGGCAAGCTCTGTTTTGCCCACACCGGTAGTGCCAAGGAAGATAAAAGAGCCAATGGGTTTTTTCGGATCCTGCAGGCCTGCCCTGCTGCGCCGGATGGCATCGGCTACGGCTGTGATGGCTTCATCCTGCCCCACTACTCTTTTGTGCAGCTGCTCCTCCAGGTGCAATAATTTTTCCTTTTCACTCTGCAGCATTTTGGTTACAGGTATCCCGGTTGCCTTGGCCACATTTTCTGCAATGTCTTCAGCATCCACTTCTTCTTTCAGCAGGCGCTTTTCGCTGCTTGCTTCCAGCTGACTGCTGATGCCAGCAATTATTTTTTCCTGCTCTTTTATTTTACCGTAACGAATCTCGGCCACTTTACCGTAGTCACCTTCCCGCTCGGCTATTTCGGCTTTTGTTTTCAGGTTTTCAATTTCAGCTTTGGCATTCTGCACTTTTTCTACCAGTTCTTTTTCTTCCTGCCATTTGGCTTTCAGTGTATCTCTTTCTACTGAAAGGTTGGCAATCTCTGTATTCAGTTCTTTCAGCTTTGCTTCATCATTTTCCCTTTTGATAGCTTCCCGTTCTATTTCCAGTTGGCGAATCTGTCTTTCCAGTGTATCCAGCTCTTCTGGCATCGAGTTCATTTCGAGCCGGAGCTTCGCAGCGCTTTCATCTACCAGGTCAATCGCTTTATCGGGTAAAAAACGGTCGGTAATGTAGCGATGCGACAATTCCACAGCAGCGATGATGGCTTCGTCTTTGATGCGAACATGATGATGCGTTTCGTAGCGGTCTTTCAGGCCGCGAAGAATTGAAATAGCATCTTCTACAGAAGGCTCATCAATCAGTACCCGCTGGAATCGTCTTTCCAGCGCTTTGTCTTTTTCAAAAAATTTCTGGTATTCATTTAAAGTGGTGGCGCCCACAGCACGTAAATCGCCTTTGGCCAATGCAGGTTTTAAAATATTGGCAGCATCCATAGCACCCTCGCCGCCGCCGGCGCCCACGAGGGTATGTATTTCATCAATAAATAAAATGATTTCACCATCGCTGTTGCTCACTTCTTTTACCACGGCTTTTAGTCTTTCTTCAAACTCGCCTTTGTATTTGGCCCCGGCAATGAGCAGGCCCAGATCGAGGGCATAAATGGTTTTTGATTTCAGGTTTTCGGGCACATCGCCGTTTACTATGCGGTGTGCAATGCCTTCGGCAATGGCTGTTTTACCCACACCCGGCTCACCTACCAGGATGGGATTATTTTTTGTTCGGCGTGAAAGTATATGCAGTGTCCGGCGGATTTCTTCGTCGCGGCCGATTACAGGATCCAGTTTGCCCGAGCGTGCAAGCTCATTCAGATTCTTTGCATATTTATTCAGTGCATTAAATTCCTGGCTTTGGGTTTGCGAACTGACAGTTTCTCCTTTTCTCAATTCTTTAATGGCCGCTATCAGCCCTTTTTCAGTAAGACCTGAATTTTTCAGCAGCTTACCCGCCGCATCATTACCCTGCACAATGGCCAGAAGAAGGTGCTCGGGTGTTACAAACTCATCATTAAACTGTTTTAATGCAGCGCCTGCACGCAGCACCACATTGTTTGCATCACGTGCCAGCATTTGTGCCGGCTCGCCGGATGTTTTGGGCAGTTTGGAGATAAGCTCTTCCAGTTTGTTTTCAACAAGGTTAACGGTAACATTGTTCTTCTTCAATAGGTATTCAACCGGGGAATCCTGCTGTTCGAGCAGCGCTTTTAAAATATGCTCCGTCTCGATATTCGGATTTTGTGAATTAAAAGCCAATTGCTGGGCAGCCTGTATGGCTTCAGCCGCTTTTATCGTGAAATTTCCTAAGTTCATATTTGAAATGCACTTTGATTATTAAAAGTAAACTAAACGATAAACTCAAATCCTAATCCATCCCGATGTATCGGGATAAATTCAGAAACAATGTCATTAAAACCCAGCCCCCTCTGCCTCAAATTCATGTGTTTCAGTGTTTTCCTGCTATTCTTTCAGACAGCTATGGCGCAGAAAAAGGAGAAGCCTTTAACCTCAAAATACGATTTCAGTAAGCTGGATAAAAAACTGGAAGAAAAACAAAAGCTCATCGGGAAAGATTTTGTGGTACTGATTTGGAAAAAAGATGATACGCTTGTTTACAAAAAGGAAAACGGGGAGTATAAAAGCAAAACCCAGGCGCCCGTTGCCAGCTGCAGCAAATGGCTGACGGCAGCGCTGGTGATGCAGTTTGTGGATGAAGGTAAAATTTCACTCGACGACCCGGTGGTAAACTACCTGCCGGTATTTGAAAAATACATGAAAAAGTATATCACCATCCGTCACTGTCTTTCGCACATGACGGGCATTGAAGACGAGGGAAGATTTCTGAAAAAGATTTTACAGCGCAAAAAATTTTCATCGCTGGAAGAAGAAGTGGAATCATTTGCAGCCAGGGAAATACGGGCCAATGCCGGCGGTGATTTCTGGTATGGCAATGTGGGGATGAACATTGCCGCACGGGTGCTGGAAGTGGTAAGCAAAAGAAAATTTGATGTGCTCATCAGGCAAAAATTATTTACACCGCTTGGCATGCGCAATACCACATTCAGCACACTGGATGGCAGCCCGCCCAATCCATCGGGCGGCGCCCGGTCCACGGCGGATGATTACATGAAGTTTTTGGTGATGCTGATGAATAAAGGCAATTACAACGGCAAACAAATTCTCAGTGAAGAATCCGTAAAAGAGATGATGAAGTCACAGACAAGTCCCGAACTGATAAAATATGCACCCAGGGCTGCCGAGGGTTTTAACTATGCGCTTGGCAGCTGGGTAATTGAAGACATCCACCTAACCTCCCCCGACGGGGGAGGAACGGCCACAGCGCTTGCCAGCCCGGGTTTATTCGGCACCTGGCCAATGGTTGATTTTTGCAGGGGTTATGCTTACATTCTTTTTGTAAAAAACTTTTTGGGTGAAGAAAGAGCCGATGCGCATCTGGAGATTAAGAAGGTGATTGATGAAGTACTAAAAGATGAATGCCGGTAAAATCCATTGGGTACATTTCTCCGTAAAATTTTTAATTATCTTTAATACTATTTCCGGCTATCACCCTTGAAATAAAAATGGTGGTTTTTAATTTTTTTTAGATGAATACCCTGATTACAAAACTCCTGTTTGCGGCTTTTTTCTTTTTATCCATCCCCCTGCAGGCACAGGAAGAATCGCAACCTATGCTGGGGCAAGCGGCTCCTTCTTTTACCCTGAAGGATTTGAACGGGAAAACGTATTCGCTGGAAAATTTCAAAGGGAAATTCCTGGTGATTCATTTTGCCACCACCTGGTGCCCGTTTTGCAATGCAGAAGCGCCTAACCTGGAACAACTTTACCGGGACTATAAAGACAAGGGAGTGCAGGTGCTCATCATTGATGTAAAAGAAAACAAAGAGCTGGTGGAAAACACTTTTAAAAAATTCAATTTCTCCTTCCCGGTTTTACTTGATGGAGATGGAAAAATTGCGGCCCGCTATGCCCCCGAAGGCGTATTGCCTGACCTGGCCCGTGATGAAGTAGTACTTGCATCCAATCTCATCATTGACATGGAAGGCCAAATCAGGTTTTATTCATTGCTTGATTCAAAATCATTTGATGCCAAACTGGTAAAAGCCAGGAAAAAACTCGATGAGTTGCTCAGCACTCAATAGCCATGTTTTTACCACTTGCTATCGCTGCCCTGATTTTCATTTTTACTCCCGCTGAAAAAAATAGCCGGCAGAAAGATTTTGTACAAATCCGGGTGGCTGAAACGACAGTGATTAAAGGAAAAAAGAACCTCATCCGCATCGAAGTGACAGTGCAGCAAGGTTATCATATACAGGCAAACAAAGTACATGATGAATCGCTGATACCGGCAAAGCTTGAGATAACGCCCATCCCGCAACTGATAATTGACTCGCCGGTATATCCCCGCTTTAGTCTTTTCCGGCTGGAAGGCACCGATGAGGATTTAAATGTGTTTGACGGAAAGTTTGAGATTAAAGTTCCTGTAAAAGCCGTTAAAGGAACGGCAGCAGGTAAATATGTATTAAAAGCCTCTTTCCGTTACCAGGCCTGTGATCATAAATCCTGCTTTTTCCCGAGAACGATAAATTTTAAGATGGCGATTATGTTGAAGTGATGTTGCAATTATGTAAAATTAATACTCCGGTAATCTTATTAAAACTTTTTTTGTCCCGTAGGAATCCCGGTCACAACCGGGAGTGGATAGTATAAGTTCAAGGAACCATTCATGCGTTCCATCGGAACGCCGGGTGTTTATTGCCGGAGCACACAACGTTCCTACGGAACGTCAAAAAAAATCTTCGATTTATTCTACTCACCTTTCGTTCCTACGGAACGAAAATAACCTGGAATTTTTTTCAAACTCAGCCATAAAGCTGAGTTGATGAAAAATAACGTACCTATACTCACATTCTTACATAAACTTCAGCAATCCACTTCAGAAAAATTTACCAGAGTATTATAAAATCACTTTTCTGATAAAATTTGATTACGCTACTTTATAGCACCCCCATTAGGGGCCGGGGGCTTTGTATTTCACCTTCCCCCCTACCACTGTCATCACCACTTTTGTTTTCAGAATATCTTCATCGCTGCAGGTGAGCAGGTTGTTGGAAAGAACAACGAAATCAGCATATTTACCAATTTCCAGTGATCCTTTTTCTTTTTCCCCGAAGGCTGCAATGGCATTGGCCATAGTGTAGGAATAAATAGCTTCTTCCCTTGTCATTTTCTGTGCCGGATAAAACCCGGTCCCGTCTTTTAGTTTTCTTGTAACCGAAGCATAAAAGTTGGCAATGGGATCCACATCTTCCACGGGCACATCCGTACCGTTATTTACCAGTACCCCTGCTTTTAAAAATGATTGCCATACGTAGGCTCCTTCTTCGCTGCGCTTTGCACCCAGGCGCCTGGGCACAAACGGCGCATCGCTGGTACAGTGAATGCCCTGCATGGAAGCAATCACCCTCCATTCGGCAAATCTTGGAATCTCTGCCGGGTGCACATGCTGTGCATGCTCCACCCGCCAGCGGTGGTCTTTGCTTTTGTCTTTTGCCACCTGCTCTGCAAAAACATTTATCACTTCGCGGTTGGCCTTGTCGCCGATGGCATGCACACAAAGCTGCAGGTTGTTTTGCCAGCAGAAATCAGCAATGGCCTTTAGTGAATCAATAGGAATCGTATTCTCTCCCACCCAGCCGGCACGATCGCTATAGGGTTCAAGCAACCAGGCGCCGTAAGAACCAAGTGCACCATCGAGTGAAACCTTAACCGCCTTCACGGTCAAAAAACCATTGCCTTCATTAATAATTGGAAAAACACCGGCCTGCGAACGAAGCGATGCATTGCCCTCCCTCACCATCAACCAGTGGCGTATGTGCAGCTTACCCTGCTGAGCCAGTTCTTTCATCCACTGCACTTGTGTAAATGAAGAGCCGGCATCCTGGAAACTCGTCACTCCTTTTTTCAAACACTCCTCCTCGGCCAGCCGGATGCTTTCTGCCCAACGGGCTTTTTGCTCTTCTTTACTTTGGCGGTTCACCCACTCACGATAGGCTTTTCCAATTAACCCCTGCGCTGTTTCGGCAAACACGCCTACTATCACACCGTTCTTATCTTTTACGATTTCACCACCTGCAGGATTTGAAGTTGATGAAGTAATCCCCGCCAGTTGCATTGCTTTTGCATTTACATAACTGCTGTGCCCGCTGGCATGCGACAGCATCACCGGGTTATCGGGAGAAATTTTGTCCAGCTCCTCATGATAGGGATAACCGAGATAATTTTTTGCAGGCGCAGGGTTCCATTTTTCCTGGTGCCAGCCGCGGCCGATAATCCATTCGCCGGGCTTTGCCTTCTTTACTGCATCGGCCACCATCGCTACTATTTCATCCCAGTTTTTTACATGCATCAGGTTCAGGTTTACCAAAGAAGACCCAAGACCGTGAATATGCCCATGCCCTTCGATAAAGCCCGGCATTACAAACTGTCCATTGCAGTCAATCACTTCGGTTTTATCGCCGATAAATTTTTTTACATCCGCATTGCTCCCGGTAAAAATTATTTTGCCTCCCTTCACAGCCACGGCTTCGGCTTCGGGCTGGTTTTTATTTACCGTAAAAATTTTTGCATTATGCAGCACCAGTTCGGCTGCTTCGTGGTTTTCCGAATTGCAGTTGAGAAACAAAAAAAATAACGCCGGCAAAAAAGAAATGAATGATTTTTTCATGATAACCTGGTTGTTTTTTAAAAATGTTGATTCAGCCGCAAAGCTCCGTGGCTGCTGCCGCTGAATAAAAATAATTTTTGTTTTCGCTTTGCACGGTACCGCCGGTAAATTTCTTTTACCGTTTCTTTTCCCTGCTTTCCATAGCAAAGAATGCAGACTGTGCCGCCATTGCCGCCGCCGGTAATGCGGGCACCAAAAACACTGCCTGCAGCGCCGGCATGGCAAACCATTTCTACAATCTCATCAGTACATTCATTGCCCAATCCCACGGAAGAATAACTCCGGTGACTTTGCAGCATCAGTTGCCCCATTTTATCCAATGAAGCCTGCGTATCTGTATGCTCATTGAAATTTTTTATTAAATCACTGAAAGCATTTACCCGCTCGTTTTCAAAAACCGGGTGGCTGCTGCACAACAGCGGTTTGTATTTTTTGTGTTCATCAATCCTTGTGGCTGTATCAATGGAAGTTTTAAACTGTGCAAGAAAATCGCTGCCCGAAATTTCTTCCGGCAAAACGGAGCTGTATTTTTTTATAAAATCTGCAGGGAAAATATTTGCCAAAAACCCTTTGAAGGGAAGCCGGCTCCAGTCGCCGGAAGTGCGGGCCTGCAAAAGTTCTTTCTCCGTTACGCCTTCATGCATGGCAATAATGGAGTACCCCATAAACGCCGCAGCCCGCACATCACTGTAAGAAGCGCCGCTTACGGCATGGCGAATGCCGCTGTCAATACCCATGAATGAAATGTTGCGGGGAATTTTTATCGGCTCAAGCACCAGGTGCGGCTGGCAGATGAGAGGCAGCAATTTATTTTTTTCACCCAGGTGGGTTGAGAGCTGGTCCATCAGGCCGCAGGGTGCGCCGGCAACAAGGTTTTCGGCCATTTGGGCCAGCACGGGTAATTCTTCACGGCCAGGTTCCAGGTGATAAAGCCGGTTCAGCGCATTCATCACAGCCACTTCCAGTGCGGCAGATGATGACACACCTTTGCCCCACGGCACCGATGACTGAATAAAAACATTGGCGCCGCTGAGTTCAATGTTCTTTTCTTTTTGCAACACTAAGAAGCAACCAAGTATATACACGGCCCATTCGCCGCCGGCGAAAGACTTAATAAGCCGCCCTGCTTCCGCAAGCTGTTTGTTTTTAATAACCGCATAATCAAGTATAAAATCAGAAATATTTTTTTTGGAAAGCTGAGTACGGAAATTAAATACGCCATCGTGCCGCAATTGTACCTGCACAGTAGTGGTTTGCTTTATGGGCATCTGCAAAAGAAATGAGCCGCTGTAGTCGGCAATGCCGCCCATCACATCCATGCGGCCGGGAGCTGCAGCACAAACAATAGGTTCGTCATTTGAAAAAAAATCACTCATAATTTTATGCTGCGTAGTTCGGCCGCTTTTTCTTCGGGCATCGTATCGGCCATAAAGGTATCGGCGCCGGTTTCGGGACCGGCCAGAAATTTCATCAGGCCCGGCTGGCGCAGCGGCGGGCATATAATAAGGTGCATGTGATAGTCCGGGTAATCGTTGCCATCCACCGGCGCCTGTGCAAATGCCAGGATATAGGGAAAGCTGCTGCGAAAATTGGCATCAAACTTTTTTGTCACCCTCTGAAATACTTCAGCAAGGTCATACAGTTCATCATCGCTCATTGTGACAAGCGTGGCATGCCGGTTTTTCGGAAACACATAAGTTTCGTAAGCAAACCGGGCAAAGAATGGAATGAAAGCAAGGGCGCCTTTATTTTCCGCAACAATTCGAATCTCATCTTTCTTTTCGGCCTCAATGATGTCGCTGAAAAGATTTCTTCCCTTTTGCTGCTGCCATGCTGCGGCCGCATCCATTTCTTTTCTGAAAACATTAAACACAAAATCGGCAGCGTAAATCTGGCAATGCGGATGCGGATTGGACACACCGACGATTTCTCCCTTGTTTTCAAAAATCAAAACCGATTTTATTTTTTCGTGCTGCAGAAAAAAATTCATTTCGCTGCGCAGGGCTTTGAACACACGGGCTACATTATCCGTCGAAATATCATTCAGCGTCACATGGTGCCGCGGGTCGTAGCACAGCACTTTGGCAATACCGCAGGCCTCGCTTTTTTTATACAGACCATCATGCCAGGTTCTGAACTCACCCGGAATTTGCGGCGCATTCAATCCTACTACGGGGTGATCGTTTTCAAACACAAAAACATCCTTGTAATCCGGGTTTTGAATTCCGCTGATCCGGGTATTGCGCGGGCATAAGTAGCACTTCGGGTCATATTCCGGCGCTGCTATCACTGATTCTTTTTTATCGAAAGTCCATGGCCGTTCGTTGCGGTGCGCTGCATACACCACCCATTCGCGGCGCAGCGGGTGCCAGCGTTTTTCCCATTTGCCATATGGAACTGATTGATTCATCATAGGGCGTATTCATTTAAAAATTTTTTCCACCTGTCGTACGCAGCCCGGTAAATCTCCTGTTCATTTTTTCCGGGTTCAAAACTGCTGATCCTTTCCATGGAAGAATATGCTTCTGAAAAATTTTTATAGATGCCTGCGCCGATACCGGCTCCTCTTGCAGCGCCGGTGGCGCCATCGGTATTGTAAAGCTCCAGGCGACAACCGGTAGTGTTTACAAAAGCATGACTGAACACATCGCTCAAAAACATGTTGGCATGCCCGGCCCGCACGGTTTTTATTTCCATGCCCATACTTTTCATTACTTCCACACCGTAGTGCAGGGCAAACACGATGCCTTCCTGTGCAGCACGGGCAATATGCCCGCGGTGATGCCGGTTAAACTGCAAGCCTTTCAGCAATGCGCCGATGTCTTTATTCTGCAGCACACGTTCGGCACCGTTTCCAAAGGGATAAAAAAACAATCCATCCGAACCCGCAGCCACCTGCGAAGCTTCGCTGTTCATCTGCGCATACGACGCATCGCCAAAAAAATTTTTGCGCAGCCAGCTGTTCAATATGCCCGTTCCGTTTACACAAAGCAACACACCATAGCGTGGTTTTTTAGCTGTGTGATTGACATGAACAAAAGTATTGACCCTCGACTGTGTATCGTAATCCGGTTTATCAATAATGCCATACACTACTCCCGATGTACCGGCCGTGGCGGCAATCTCACCGGGCTGCAGCACATTCAGCGAAAAAGCATTGTTGGGCTGATCGCCGGCGCGGTAACAAACCGGGATGCCGGCTTTTAATTTTAATTGGCCAGCGGCAGAGGCTGATAATTTTCCCTGTTCACCAAAAGTGGGAACAATTGGCGACAGCAAATCCTCATCAATGCCATAATATTCCAGTAAGTCATCAGCTATTTTTTCTTTTTTAAAATTCCACATGATCCCCTCGCTCAGCCCCGATACTGTAGTAGCGGCATCACCTGTAAGCTTCATGGCAATATAATCGCCCGGCAGCATCACTTTATAAATTTTGCTGTACAGCCCCGGTTCATTTTTTTTAACCCAGCGCAGTTTGGAGGCGGTAAAATTGCCGGGTGAATTGAGAAAATTTTTCAGGCAATATTTTTCACCCAAATCACGAAAAGCCTTATCCCCTGTTTTCACGGCACGGCTGTCGCACCAGATGATGGAGGGCCGCAGGGGTTGCAGATTTTTATCCACGCAAACCAACCCATGCATCTGGTAAGCGATGCCAATGGCAGCCACCTCATCAGCACTGAAAGAGATTTGCTGATACAGTTTATTCATTGCATGCAGCAGCTCACTCCACCACATTTCCGGGTCCTGTTCGGCAAAGCCGGGCTGCAGCGAAAGCATCGGCATTTCCGACGAGGGTGAAAAAGCCGAAGCCACGCATTTACCGGATTCCACGGCGAGCAATGATGCTTTTACTGAAGAGGAACCAACATCAAACCCGAGCAGGTATTTCACTTTTTACTGAGTTTTATTTTGCGGCACAATATACAACCTCCTTCAATATGTACACTTATCGCCATGCAATCGAAACAGGAAATGAAGATTTTCAAGGAGGGTGAAAACAGGCCGGTTGATTTGCAGCCGACAGTTTTTAAAAAGAAAACAACTGAACTTGCGGGTAAATTAAAAAAATGTACGAGCATAAATCGCAGCCACTGGCTCCGCTAAAAATGTTTTGCCGCCGGTTTTTCAGCAATCTTGTAGTGGCAATTTTTGTATTACTGGTTTGCCTGCTTCTGGGCACCCTGGGTTATCACTACTCGGCCAATATTGCGTGGCTGGATGCGCTGCACAATGCGGCAATGATTTTAAGCGGTATGGGGCCGGTAATAGAAATCACAACTGTTTCGGGAAAATGGTTTTCCTCTTTTTATGCCATGTTCAGCGGCGTGGTGTTCATCACCAATATCGGACTGATCCTGGCGCCGGCCATTCATCGCCTGTTTCACCGGCTGCATCTTGAGGAAGAATAAGCTTCAGAAAGGTTTTTTCTCTTCTTCGGCTGTTTTTACAAAAACCAGCTTGTTGCGGTCAGCCTTGTAAACGGCATCGTAAAACTTTACCATCTCTGCATAATCCGTTTTCGGAAAACGACCGCTGTACTGCTCCATGTTGCGGGTGTAGATGATTTTGTTCTGCTCCAGCTTTACCGTGGACTTATATTTGCCAAATTTGCTTTCAATCACTGCATCCTGCAGCGTGGATTCGGGTTTGTAGCCCGCCGGAATTTCGATTTCTATATTATCGGTGTCGGTGTATTCAATTCCCAGTTCAATATCATATTTCCGCTCTTCATCCGTCTTCAGCTTGCGGTGCGAACGGGTCATAATGTTTGGTACGATGAACAATCTTTTGCCGCTGATGGTGGCATAGCGGTCCACGGTTACGGAAAGTTTTTCCTCAATCACCGGCAGGGTACCTTTGTTTTCCTTATAATCAAAACTATTAACGGTGTAGGTTGCAAATTCCAGTTCTTCATCCAGGTATTCTTTCACTTTGTCTTTGGAGAGGTGATTGATGAGCATGTGCAGGTCGTCCTGCTGCATCCCGGAATATTTTGTTTTGATTTCAGCCACCAGCATGCCCCCGGCATCCATTTTAGCATGGATGGTACGCTGCTGCAGGTTATCTTTCAGGCCGTATTTGGGCGTGCGGACCAGTTTGCCGCCGTTTTCATCAATCAGCAAAGCATGACGGTCATCGGTGAAATCGCCCAGGTAACCCGAAGGCATCGTCTGGCTGGTGCATTCCAGCCAAACGGTATCTGTTTTATTCACTACTGCGCAAAGAATGACATGATTAAATTGTGATGAAGGGAATTCAGTTTCCAGGTTAGGAATATTGCGGCCGGCGCTGATTACAGTATAATAAGATTGAATCCCCGCTTCTTTCAGAATACTGTACATATAATTTGAAAGAGCTTTGCAATCGCCATAACCTTTGGTGGCTACATATTTTGCATCGAAAGGCTGCCATCCGCCGATGCCCAGCTGGATGCTCACATACCGGGTATTTTTCTGCATATACTCATACAACGCCCTGATTTTTTCCCGGGGGTCAGAAATGCCGTCGGCAATTTCATGCACTTTCTGTTTGATGTTCGGCGGCAATTCATCACGCCCTTGCTTTAGTGTGTAGATGAATTTTCCGAAATCCTGCCAGCTCTGCATGTTTCCTTTATAATCCTGCATTTCAAATTCTGTCGGGCCCAGCATCAGGTATGTGGTAAGATAACGGAATGGCGGTGAGAAAGTTTCTTTAATTATGGCCGGCATATCTTTCACTTCCCACACTGTTCTTTTTTTATCTGCCGTCTGTTCAGTCACCGGCTGACCGTTATAGCCAAACATTTTAAAGCGAAACTGGTAATTGAGCGGGCATTCAAAAATGAAGCGGCTCTGCTGTACTGAAAAATATTCATCGGCAGCCGGCAGCCAGTGCGGATAAAACATGGTGCCGTTGTATTTTTCTTCCAGCACATACTCTACGGTATAGGGATAAACTTTATAATAAAAATGGTGAAACTTTACCCGGTCGTCTTCCATCAGGCTGATATCGCTGACGCCGCTCATATCCATGATATCTTTATTCTTCAGTTCTTTTATTTTATTTCCTGCTGCATCATACAAAACCCCTTCGATGTTTTTAATTTCATAAAAACGATCATAGCGTTCGTAGAAAGCAGCATGCTTGTCGCCGTTTTCATTCAGGATAGTCAGGGCATATTTATGATAATAAACAGCTTCCCCGGGATTTTTAAGGGTAAAGCGTTCCTCTTCCATCCGCTTTACCACATTGGCATTTTTTTTCAATGCATCGGGAATATTGGCCACGGCATATTCACCGCCGCCGCTGGCAAACGAAATAGAAAAGAAAAACCCAAAAACGGATAAGGAAATAATTTTTTTCATAGTCATTTTTTCTTTTTAAACACAATCTGTTCATTATGCTTGCTCACTACCAGGCTGAAAAACTCCCGGAGTATTTCATATTCTTCAGGCAGGTAGTAGCTGCGGTTCATTTTGATGCGTGACCGCATGGATATAACGCCCCCGCTCTGGCTGATGATGTATTCAAAAAAACTTTTCCCGGTTTCATCAAAGTTCACCCGGGTCGATTTGGGCAGCTCATCCACCTCGTAGCCGGCCGGCACATCCATGCGCAGCACATAGGTTTCATCAAAGGTGTAGGGCATCTCCACCGGGTAGGTTCTTTCGGCCGATTTGAAAGGGTTTTCCTTGTACCCTTCGCCAAACATCGGGTTCAGGTAAATGATATCCTCCTTTTCCAAGTTCAGTTTTACATCGTAAGCAAGCTGGATTTCATCATCGGGTTTATCCATCGAGTCAACCCGGTGATTGCTGATTTCCACCTCAACGCCAAAATCTTTTTTTATGTCCTTTAATAATTCTTCCACCCCTTTTTCCTTGATGCGGTTGCGCAAGGAATAAGACTCATAATAACCGGGTGTTTGCTGCATGGCGCCGATCATCTCGCCTTTTTCATTGTGCGAAATCATGAGCGATGTAAGTTTTCTTTCGGCCAGCGAATCGGCAGAAAAATCAAGCGGCGTGGCCTGTTCATTCACTACTCTTGCATGGCCGTTGTAGCACTCCCAATGCAGGCGTCCGAAACCCAGCCGCGGCCGGCTGGCATCGAGATAAACTACCTGGTTGTTGATGACTGCCCGGCAGATAACATAATTAAACCTGTCCATGATGGGATAAATGGCAAACGTATAACCATGCGATTTGGTGCTGAGCAATACCGGGTCGGCCGACAGGCCGGCCTTGCGCAGCATGGCTACCAGCAGCAGGTTGATTTCTGCCTCGCTTCCTTTTTTATCGCTTAATATTTTTTTCAGCGGCTGATCGGTAAGTGTTCTGTTAAAATTTGTGCAAGTAAAATTGCTTTGAATAAAGCGGTAAATATTCCGGGCTTTATCCATATCGGATGTTACCCCGGCTGTGGCAATCGCCAGCTCAGCAGCCATCCAGCTGTTGTCCCTGCTCAGTTGCTGGCCGAAATCTTCGTCTTTGAGCAGCTGGCGGCACACATCCGTCCAATTGCCCATTATGTTTCGTGGTGTAAGCGGGTACCGGTACTCCGCCAGCTGAAATTCAACTTTGGCAATGTGATTGTCCAGCGTGGAGGTAAAGCTTTCTTCTTTTAGCGCTGGCACATTTTTCATTACCATGCGGTGGTCAGTCACCCCGGCAGTAAAACTGAAATTATCGGAAGCGCCGGCTCCACGGGTATCAGAAATACGGAAGTTCTCCTGTCTTGTTTTCTGGCTTTTGGAATTGTTGTATTGCAGGCCCTGTGAAAGAAACACATAATAAAAAAACTCGGGAATAGAAACTTCATACTCCGAATACAATCGGGGATAAGCACCCTGGAATTCCCATGGCTGCAGGTTGAACAAAAAATCGGAAGTTACCGTGTACTCATATTCGATTATGGAACCCTCCTTGATGGAAGGAAAAGTGAATTTTTTAATAATATGATTTCTGCTCAGCTTGTCCTTAAACACGGCTGATTTAACATCGAGCCTGGTTTCAACTACCTTCCCATTTTCAAGATTGTAGGTATAAGCTTTCAGATTTTGTAGTTCTTCTTCTTCGCGGCCATTGGTGTAGAGGGGGATTTCCACATTGGCAAGATCATACCCTCCTTTTTTCAGGATATGCATGCGTTTAAAATGTTTGAATTCGATGGAGAACCAACCTTTCAGGTTGCCGAGTATCTGCGATGAACCGATATCGGCAATCACCACGGCTGCGGCATTGCTGTCAATACTGTAAACGGTAGTTTTAAAATCATCGGCTGAGATTTTTCCGAATTTTACAGGCGGCCTGTCCTGGGCACTGGCGATAAAAAAGAGGGTTAAACTGAGTAAAAAAATAAATGCTGTTCTCATGTTGCTGGGGGGTTATAAACACTAATTTATAAAAATGCCGGGGTTAACAAGCAGGAAATAAAAAAATACCACAAAAGTGGTATGGGGATGAAAGAGAAATTAACCATACTGATAAAAAAACATGCGGAAGAACTCGGATTCAACTTCTGCGGCATTGCCCGTGCCCGCCGGCTTGACGATGATGCCCGCCGGCTGGAAGCCTGGCTGGGCAAGGGTATGCACGGCAGCATGACCTATATGGAAAGATATTTTGACCTGCGCATTGACCCCTGCAAACTGGTGCCGGGCGCCCAATCAGTGATTACCCTTATGCTGAATTATTTTCCGAAAGAAAAACAAAAAAATAATGTACCGAAGATTTCGAAATATGCTTTTGGCAAAGACTACCACGAAGTGATTAGGGAAAAACTGAACAGGTTGCTGGGGATTATAAAATCCATAGCCGGCGATGTGCATGGCCGCGGGTTTGTTGACAGCGCCCCCGTGCTGGAGCGGACATGGGCGCAGCGCAGCGGGCTGGGCTGGGTAGGCAAAAACGGTAACCTGATTACCAAACAACAGGGCTCCTTCTTTTTTATCGCCACGCTGATAACCGATCTTGAACTGGAATACGACGACCCTTTTGTAAAAGATTACTGCGGCTCCTGCACCCGCTGTATTGAAGCCTGCCCCACCGATGCCATCCTGCCGGGCAAAGTGGTGGATGGCAGCCGCTGCATCTCTTATTTCACCATCGAACTGAAAGAGGCGCTGATACCCGGTGAAATGATGGGCCACTTTGAAAACTGGATGTTTGGCTGTGACATTTGCCAGGATGTGTGCCCATGGAACCGTTTTTCGAAACCTGCAGATGAGGCTGCTTTTACTCCCATTCCCGAAATCCTGAACCTTTCAACCAGCCAGTGGGAAAAGTTGACGGAAGAAAATTTTAAAAAGATTTTTGAACACTCGCCGCTCAGCCGCAGCAAGTGGAAAGGCATTCAACGAAATTTGAAGTTCATTCAAACCAGAAGTTATCTCAATAGTGAAAAAGAAGGAACACAACGACCACAAAGTTGAACACAAAGAACACAACGCCTTGAACATTAGAGATGATTTCTTTGTGTCCGTTGTGATTTCTTAGTGCCCGTTGTGTTACATACGACTTTTGAGATGACTTTAAATGATCTAAAACATCCAGCCCAGTTTCACTGAAATCCTGCTGAAGCGGTAGTGGTAAATATCGGTGAACTGCTCCTGCGAACGCCAGTCGGTATAAGTTACGGTGTGCTTCAGTGTTTTATAAGAATGACCCAGCGACAGCAGCAGTGCGCCTGCTTTTTTCATCTTAACAAGGTAACCCATACCAGCATCAGTAAAAAGACCGTTGTCAAAATCACTATTTTCCTGGTTCCCTTCCCAGATGAAAATAATGGGGCCGCGGTTTTGACTAGTTTCCACCCATTCGAGGTTGAGGCCGCCGGCTGCATAGGCAAAAAATTTATTTTCCTTTTTTCCAAATTCATACCGCACATCGGCAAACAAAGGAACCGAGCGATGAATGTAATAATCCAGCCCGGCGCCCATGCCGGCAAACCAGTTTCCTTTCCGGAACCCATTGACCGATTGCAGCCCGGCCGAAACTTCATTGGCTCCATTCAGCAGGCTTACGGTATTAATGGAATGAAACCGGTAGGCAGGTTTTTTTTGTTGGGCAAAAACAGCTTTGCATACAAAGAAACAGGCCAGCAGTATTATTAACTCCTTTTTCATACGATTAATTTTTTACACTCATTTTACTGAGCAGGTTTATATTGCTGATATTGGAAAAATCGTACTGGTACAACCCGTCTTTTGCCACCACCAGCACCCAGCCATTGAGGGCAATTACATCATAAGTATCAGGCATAGCAATATTTTTTTGCAGTATAAGATTTCTTACATCCGATACATTGTAAAATTTCAGCCCGGCACGGCCATCGCAAATGATGAGTGTGTTGCCGTCTTTTGCTAGTCCATGCGGGTTGGTCATCGGGTAGGTTTTTATCAACGAGGGCCTGTCCAGGTCAGCAATATCAAGCACATCCAACTGGTTGGTATAGCCAAGGCATTCGTTGCCGGAGCGCAGCGTAACAAAAGCATGGGTGTTGTCGGCAATCACCGGGTCGCAGCTGCGGGCATGAGAAAAGCTGCCCCGCTGCACCGGGTTCGTGGGGTTGGAAATATCAAAAATAAACATCCCCGAATTGGAGCCGATGAAAAGCCGGTTGCTGAAAGGATAAATGGTTTCGATGCCCCAGCCGATGTTTACTTTATTGCTGAATACCGGGTCGGCAGCATTGGCGATGGAAACCACGTTGAGCGAACTATTGTTCACGGCATACAGGTGATTATTCACAATGCTGAATCTTGCCATGGAGCCGCCCACGCCAAAGGGAGAACCCCCGGCGCCGCCTGCCGCTGCCGCATCGGCCGATGCCATGAATACTTCCGAAGATTTTAACCTGCCAAATAACCCGCCATTGCCGCCGCAATATGCCTCCACAATAGTATCACGCCTGCGCCAGTCGGCTATCACCATGGTTTGATCCGGTGAAAATCCATTGCCCCAGTAACGCTCCGGAAAAATATTCTCCGTGAATTTCTTTACAACTACCTGCAGCGGGTTGCTGATGTCAATGGCCACCAGGTCGGTGTAAAAATCGGCGTAGAGCATGTTGCCCTTTACAGCCATATCGAGGTTGCCGGGAATATCAATAAAGGCAATGCTGCGCGGCGCCGAACGGTTGCTGTTGTCAATAATATGAATACCGCGGTCAATTTCGTTGAGGAAAATGTAATTGCCACGGATAAAAATTTTTCCGGGATGCTCAATCTCCCGCGGCGCATTGTTTTTAATATTGGCCCTTACTTCATCCCTGGTGCGGTACACCGGCTCCCAAAAAGTGTAGCGCCGGGTGCAGGTATCCTTCACGCAACTGTTGAAAACAAAAAGCAGGGAGAGTGAGCTGGCTGTCAATGCAGAAATAAAACGGATTCTCATAAACATCATTTTATAGGTTGACAACGCCTGTGGCATTACCGTTGCCTTGATGCAACAGATTTTTTTGGTATGTTCTGAAAAACATCAAAACCGGCAGCCATTATTTTTTTGAAGAAAATATAACCGAGGTTCTGATGCCGGTAAACAACAGGTATTTCTTTTTTTCCAGCGGGTTATTCAGCAGGCTGCTTACGTGAATATCCGCCACCGGGCCGATAGCCCACTGGTATTTTTCTTTATTCAAAATGGTTTTACTTAACCCGAGGGTTAATCCAAGTTGAATTTTATTTAAATGCTTATTGCTGTTATAATAAATACCATAAGCCACGGTATCATATACAAGGGCGTTGGCGGAAAATAACCTGCCCGCTTTAATGCCTGTTTGCAAGGTGAAAGGATGTGTTTCATTTTTACCCAGCCGCACATAATAGGTAAGCGGTAACTCAATGAAATGATACCGGTTAGTAAAAGAGTTGGTATCGCCGGCAGAATAAACATTGCTGGCTCCCTGCGCATCTAAATACTGGCTTATGGTTGATGAGAAATTATTTCGCCGGTTACCAATCCGGATAACATCGCTGTAATAAGCAAACCGTACCCCGGCAGATAAACTGCTGCGGTGTGTCAATTGCTTAATGGCATACCCGCCCAGTTGAAAGGCAAAGCCGGCAGTATGCTTTGATGGTTTACGGGGCTGCGGTGTTCCTGCGCTGCCGCCTGCAGGAGATGAAATTAACTCGGCACTTTTGGCAAAACCGAGTGTAAGGAACTGATCATCCAGGGTGGATAGGCCCGGTGTAAATTCAATGCCCCATTTCCATTTTTTGTTTCGGGATAAAGGCTGCATGGGTGGAATGACTGCAGTGGTATCCGCTTTCATTTCATTTAGAACAAGCGGGTCTGCTTTTTTCGTTTCAGCTTTTTCCTGTGCCACGATTTTCTTTTCTTCTTTTGTTTCCCCAACTTTTTTTCCCACAACTGTGTCGGCCGGAATGGGTTCAATCTTTACTACCCTTTCTTCTACCGCTTCTTTTTTCACTTCTTCATCTTTTTTTGTCAAAACCTGGATCTGTTTTCCGGTTTCAGATTTCTCTACAGGCAGTGCTGCGTCAACCGGCTTTTCTGTAACCGCTGAAATTTTTTCTGCAGCTACTGGTATTTGTTTCTCCTTGCTTGTTGCGGCAATATTTTTACCCACGGACGGTTCTTTAATCGTTATACTTTCTTTTGCTGTACTCAATTTTTCTTTGCCTGTTTCCGGCAATATCGGACTTTCATTCCTCACAGCCGGAAGTGACGGTTCGACTTCCATTTTGCTTTCCAGTGAAGGAAGAGTTCCGGTTTTTTCCACCGGCGTTTCTTTCTTTTCTGCCGGGGTTTCAGTTTTCACAAGGTCAGTTTTCTTTTCGCCAAAAAAATTATCCCACTGCCACCAGCCAAGTAAAGCAAGACCGGCAAAGAAGAGGATGAAGAAAACCCTTCTCCTTTTTTTCCTGCGGATTCTTTCTTCCACTTTCTGCCACACCTCATCCGAGGGCTTCAGCCTGAGCCCCTGCAGTTCGGAAGAAACTTTTTTCTCAAATTCATTTTCCGGCATACGCACCAGTTTTAAGATTGATTTCATTTTTTTTTCTTAACCAGCTTATCAGCAATGCCCTTGCCCTTGCATACTGCGAACGAGACGTGCCTTCATTTATGCCCAGCATCTTTCCTATTTCCACATGACTGTAGCCTTCCACGGCATGCAGGTTGAAAATTGTTTGATACCCAACCGGCAGCTGGCGGATAAGATCGGCCAGTTCTTTACCTGTTATTTTTAATTCCGGGTTATCATCCGCCACCGGGTGAAGGTTTTCGTTCTCAAAAGAAAAATCATGATTGTAACGGGAATTTTTTTTCAGAAAATTCAGGGAAGTAGTCACCATGATGCGGCGTATCCAGGCGCCCAGTTCGCCTTCGTATTTATATTGGTTCAGGTTTCTGAACACTTTTACAAACCCGTCCTGCAGCACGTCTTCTGCATCCTGCATCGATTTGGTGTAGCGGTAACAGACGCCCAGCATCGTTTCGGCAAAATGATCATATAACTGCCGCTGGGCAGCAGGTATTCCCCGCAGGCAATCCCGTACCAGTTTGTTACAATCCATTTTCCCGCTCTTCTGTTGCTGACAACGGCTGCAGACACAACGTTGCATTCAATTATCAGCTCATATTTTTTATTAAGCAAATTAATCCTTAATTAAAACTGCTGAGTCACAACCTCATTCCCGCCTTATTCATGAAAACTTACTCTGTGCCAATATTTTTTATTTCACCGGGTCTTTTCACGGTTATTAAAACTCATTCATGCAAATACAAACACAGACCGCATGAAACCCATCGCCCGACTGTTTTCAATCGTATTACTATCCGTAATAATTATTTCCTGTCAGCGGGAAGTTAAAACTGACATGCCCCTAAGTACGCCAGGCGCTGTTATTAATCCTACACCCGTTACAGGATCATTGACAGGTAAAGTAATGGATGAAAATAATGTAGCCGTAGCAGGTGCTACCGTAAAAACAGGAAATAGTACAACCACCACAGACAGCCGTGGATTATTCCGGTTCAGCAATATACAACTTGATAAATATGCCGCACTTGTGACAGTAGAAAAAAGCGGTTATTTCAAAGCCTTCCGCACTTTTTCAGCTTCAGCCAATGCTGTGAATTTTTTAAAAATGAAACTGGTACCCAAAATACTTGCCGGCACAATTGATGCTGCAGCGGGAGGCAGCCTGGGTCTTCCGGATAATTCACGCATCACGTTGCCTGCTTCTGCAGTAGTGATAAAATCAAACAATCAGCCATACAGCGGCAATGTAAAAGTGTATGCCGCCGTCATTGATCCCACATCGCCTGACATTGCTCAAACTGTGCCCGGAAGTTTCCAGGCAAACGATGCAAACAATTACCGTGTGCTGCTGAAATCGTACGGCATGCTGGCCGTGGAGCTGGAAGGCAGCGGCGGCGAACAATTGCAGATAGCCAGTGGCAAAACAGCCAAACTCAGGTTTGCCATTCCTTCATCACTCCGTGCTACTGCTCCTTCTGCCATTGCACTTTGGTCAATTGATGAAACCACCGGCCTGTGGAAAGAAGAAGGCAGCGCAGCAAAAACAGGTGAGTACTACGAAGCAGATGTCAGCCATTTTTCGTTCTGGAACTGCGACATCAGCATTCCTACTATCTATCTTGAAATGACCATCGTAACGGCTGAAGGGCCTTTGCCTTTTACCCAAGTAAAAATTACACGCATAAACAATGGCGGCTCCAGTCATGGTTATACTGATTCGGCCGGGCATGTGGGCGGGCTGGTGCCAAAGAATGAACCGCTGCTGCTGGAAGTGATGAATACCTGCAACCAGCCTGTGTATTCACAAAACATCGGACCGTTCAGTTCCAACACAAATCTTGGCACCATCACGGTCACTATTCCGCCGTTAAGCTCATTGCAGATTACCGGCAGCGCTGTCGCCTGCAGCAATCAGCCTGTAACCAATGGCAATGCTTTAATTTATGTGGATGGAATTTTATACAACCAACCCATCAGCAATGGTAATTTTTCACTTACCATTACCCGCTGCAACAACAGCACTGTACAGGTGGAAGTGATTGCCATTGATAATGCAGCCAACCAGCAAAGCAATGCATGGACCGGCACCGCCACCACCGGCACGCTGAATACCGGAGCCATTACAGCCTGCGGCACTTCATCAGTCAGCTATATTGATTATACCGTTGATGGCAGCAACTTCAGCCTGAGCACTGCAAATGCCGGCGACTCCATTACCACTTATGGCGCCAACGGTACAACACAGCAGGCTACGGCAGTTTTTGGTTTCCGAATCAGCCAGCCCAATATCAATATCAGCTTTTATACGCTGGGTGCAGCAGTTGGTACGTTTCCCCTGCAATTTTTAACGGTGAATCAATACGACTCGGTAGCGCTGGTACTTCCCTTTAATGTTACGTTTACATCGTATGGTGCGCCCGGGCAGTTTATCGAAGGAAACCTGAGCGGACAGATAAGGGAGCTTGCCAATAATGCATTGCACACGGTGACAGCAAATTTCAGGGTGCGGCGACAATAAATTTTCCTTGATAATACAGGGCATGCAGCTTACAAAATTTGCATGCCTTTTTCTTTGTAGGGTTTAAAAATACTCTCGGAAGGATTCATTTCCGTCACCATAATATCCAGCTCATCCAGGCCGGCCACTTTTATTTTTTGCTGTGTATTTACTTTTTCGGCAATAGTGAGCACGGCTACTTTTTTCGATGCCTGTATCATGGCTTTTTTCACCTGTACCACATCCCAGTCGTTGTCGGTAAGGCCATGCTCCACATCAATGGCATTGATACCGAGAAAACAGATATCAGCATGTATTTGCTTTATTTTGGTGATGGCATCGCCGCCCACGGTGATTTTTGAATTTTTGGAAATACGGTCGCCGATAAAAATGACCTCGATAGCGGGGTGCTGAATATATTCAATTGCTGCCGGCAGGCTGCCTGTGAAAAAAGTGGCCCTCAGATGCTGCGGCAATGCCTTGGCCAGTTCGATGATGGTAGTGCCGCCGGTGGTCAACACAAACATCCCGTCGCGAATCAGTGTCACGGCTTTTTGGGCAATCAGTTTCTTTTTATCCTGCGAATAAACGCCGTTGGTCTGAAACGAAATATGAAATGACCTGGAAAGGGCGCCACCGTGCACTTTAATTATTTCTCCCGTTTCGGCCAACTCGGCCAGGTCGCGGCGGATGGTGTCTTCCGAAACGTTGATTGCCTCGCAGAGGTCGGATGTCAGCACCTTGTTATGCAGGTTTATTTCCCTGAGTATAAACTCCTGTCTCTCCTTTTTCAGCATAAGGTCGTCTGGTGGTTTGGGTATCCGAAGCTAAACCAGATTTTTTAAAACCCGGCAAATAAATGCAGCATTTTTGGGAAAACCCCGCACAAACATTCATTTTACAGTTCCTGAACAGCTTCCTTAATGTAACTATATTTATCGCATGAACAGCAATATTGAAAAGCTTGCCCGCATTTCATCGCTGCCCGAAAAAATCATCATCGGGCTGATGAGCGGCACCTCGTTCGACGGCTTGGACGTGGCGCTTTGCAAAATCAAAGACAGCGGAACCGCGACCCGGGTTGAATTGCTGCAATTTGAAACCGTGACTTATTCAGAAGATTTTAAGGAAGAACTAAAATCCGTTTTCAGCCGACATGATGCTGAGCTTGAAAAAGTTTGCCTGCTGAATGCCTGGGTGGCTATTCAGCATGCAGCCATCGTAAACGGTTGCCTGCGCAAATGGAAGATGGACAAAAACGAAGTGCACCTGCTTGCCAGCCATGGGCAAACCATTTACCACGCACCGAAATTTTTGCATGGCCGGGAAAAATTTCCAAACGCCACCTTGCAGATTGGCGACGGCGATCATATTGCCGTGCACACGGGCATTATCACAGTAAGCGATTTCAGGCAGAAGCATATTGCGGCCGGCGGCGAAGGCGCCCCGCTGGCTGTGTATGGTGATTATCTTTTATTTTCTAAAAAAGGCGAAACGAGAATCATGCTGAATATCGGCGGCATAGCCAACTTCACTTACCTGCCCGCCAGTATGGACGCTGCCAAAGTGTTCAGTACGGATGTGGGACCGGGCAATACGATGATGGATGCTTATGTGCAGAAAAATTTTCCGGGAAAATATTTTGATGAAGATGCAGCCATTGCCCGAAAAGGAAAAATCAACCATGAGCTTTTGATGCAATTGAAAAATCATCCGTTCTTTTCAGAAGATTTTCCAAAAACCATCGGACCGGAGTTGTTCAATCTTTCTTACCTGTATGCATCCATGGAAAAATCGGGAACAACAACTTTAGCGCCGGAAGATGTGATGGCCACACTCAATCGCTTTTCCGCCGATATGATTGCCGAAGCAATTAAAAGAACAACGGGGGATGTTAGCATTTCGGTTTATACCAGCGGCGGCGGCATGCACAACCCGCTGCTGATGGAAAACCTGCAAGAGCAACTGCCGGCTGCAAAATTTCAAACCACCGGGGCGCTGCACATACCGCCGGATGCAAAGGAAGCAGTGCTGTTTGCACTGCTTGCCAATGAATGTGTTTGCGGCGAAAAAATTAATTTGGGCGCCGGGAGAGTAAAAGTGCCTTCGGTTCTGATGGGGAAAATAAGTTTCCCGGCTTAAGTACTACTGCACATTGAAATCAACCTGTATATCGCCCCACATCAGCGATACCTTGCCATCCTTGCCGATTGCAAAAGTCATTTTTTCAGTAAAGGCCGATGTTTTACCGGGAGTCACTTTTACCCGCAACGCATCATCTGCTTCTTTGTAGTTGGTCCCCCATTGATTCCATTTTTTATTAAAAATTATTACCCACTCTGCTTCACCCGGTATGCTGTACAGGCCATACTTGCCTGCGGCCAGCGGCTGACCTTCTATGTTTACTTCTTTACTGACCTCAAAAACGGTTGCTTCGTTGGCGCCGGTTCTCCATACTTTTCCGTAAGGGGCTATTTCTTTTCCTATAGTACGGCCTTTCACTGACGGCTGGCTGTAATCAATGGTAATGGTAACACCGGAATCGGTAGTTTCAGTAACCACGGCCGGCGGGCTCGGTCTTTTTGATTTATCGCCCTGCCCGCAGGCAGTCAAACTGACAAAAGCTGCAATGCACAGAATAGTTTGTTTCATAAAAAAATATTTTTTAGACGTTAAAATTACAATGCAGAAAATTACAGGTTGTCAGTTTAATGACGAATGGTTTTCTTCCAGCAGCGCTTTCAGGTTGCTGAGTCCCTGCTCCATCTGCACACCGTAAATGTTTTCATAAAAAAGCGATTTGAACTTCTCCCACGGGTACCAGCGCAGCCGGAAATCCATGTACCACTGCAGGGTAAGTGAATCACTCCCGGCATGATGCAGCAGCTTAATACCGCTGACTACCGGCCTGCCCTTGTCTTTCTTCAGTTCGGTAATTATTTCATCCGGCTTTTTTTCAAGCAGGGTGATGGTATTATCTTTTATTCTCAAATCCCCGTTTTGCAAAACAACAATTTCATTTTGCGGCAGCTCTTTCAGCGCCGGGTGCCATTGTTTCCAGGCTGGCAAATCGGCTACATAACGAAAAACAGTTTCATCTTGCGCCATTACATTCACCGCTTTTGAAATCCTGATATTGGATGGAATAAAAAGCGAAAACGCCGTGATCAGCAGGAAGAGAAAAATAAAACTCAGTATGGCCAATTTTAGTGCACGCATATTTTTTCAGAAGTCAGATGGAAAAGTCTGAGGTCTGAGGTCAGATGCCGGATTTGCTTGAGAATAATTTACACCCGTTATTATTTTAAAAATCCTCCAACTGAACATCCACTCACTCATGCCTCAGGTCTCACAATTCACACTCACCCTCCAGCGCCCCTGAATGTCGGGGGCATCCGGAGGGCAGACAACTATAACCTATAAACCTCACTCCCACCTAAACACTTTTATGGCCACCACATACACCGCCACCCCCCAGAGGGCAAGAATGCCGATTTGCTTCAGGCAATCGTTAAGATGGGCGCCTTCAAAGGCCACGTTGCGCATGGCATCATTCATGTGTTTCAGCGGCATCCCATCGGCAATGGTTTTTAGCCATTTTGGAAAAACATCGGTTGAAAAAAAAGTACCCCCGATGAGGAACTGCGGCAGCGTAATGATATTGGCCAGCGGCGGAATGGCGCTTTCGCTTTTGGCCACGCTGCTTACAATAAAACCAAAACCCATGAACACCACCAGGCCGAGCAAACTCAGCAGCATCAGCTCAATAAAAGTGATGAAACCGTAAACCAGCGTAAACTTAAAAGCAAAATGTCCCAGCAGCAGGATAACCACGGCGGTTATCATGCCAAACAGCACCCGGCTGATGGCCTCGCCCAGCACGATAAAGGGGCGGCGGATAGGCGTGGCAAAAAAACGTTTCAGCACCAGCGTTTGCCGCAGGTTGAAAAAAATAAATGCCACGCCAAACACACCGGCGCTTAACAATGAAAAACCCAGCTGGCCCGGCAGTATAAAATCAATGGTGCGGTAGCGGCGGCCGGGAATCCGCATTACTTCATTATTCACTACGGCGATGGTGGGAATATCAGGAAACTGTTTTTCATTGATGGATTTTATCATGCCGTCGAGGATGGAGCGCAGCACTTCGATATTCTGCGGGTTCACGGCGTCGGATGTTTTGATGTGGATGATGACGGGTGCCATACTGCCGGCAGTTTTTTCCATATTAACGATGGCCGATAGTCTTCCTTTTTCCAGGTCGCGGAGTAGCGCTGCAGCATCTTTTTCAATGATAATAAGTCCGGGGATGGTGAGCAGTTGCCGGTAAACAATATTTGAAGTATCTGAGTTTTTTTCAAAAGCAATGCGCAGCGCCACCCGGCTGCCGCTGCCGATGAAGCCAAACACCAGGATAAATATCAGCGGAAACACGAAGCTGAAAGTAACCGCCGAGGGGCTTCGGAACACAGCCGTAAGACTTCCTTTGGCAATAGCCATCATGGCACGTAGCTGGCTGTATGGTTTTTGCATTTATAATTTGATTGAACAGCAAATGTAAGGGGATGGAGGGATTTGGGGGCTGTTCTCACGAAGTATTGAGGCATTGTTTAATACTTATCCAGCCGCCATTGCCATTTAATAGTTGCGCATAATTCAGTATTTTTATTTAATAGCTGTGGATAATATTCTCACAGAGTGGCGTTGTGTGCAATCGTAAGTTTCTCCACGTAAATGATCAAATTACCTGATAATAACCAATGGGCATTCGACAATATCAAGGCTGTTGATCCAATACGAGCCAATAGACTTGAAAACTCGGCAACTACCGAACAGATTGTTGACAGTATTTTGAAAGCGTTTAAAGATGTACTTGATGCAAAAAAGTCTTATTTGGATGTGAGCCAGCAGAGAAAACTCCAGAAGATTCTCGTATTGTAATACAATTTCAAATTGATGAAAAATTATTTGATATTTTTTTCAACTCTCGATATGGGTATAGAGCGCATTACTGGATAAGTGGAAAGCTTGGAACTGAATTTAATTATCGAATCATTAAGGCCTTTTGTAAAATACTAAACAAATCTCTGGGAGACAAAGTTGTTGTTCGAAAATTAAATATCGAGTATGATGATTTAGGAACGATGACTATAGCTAAATCGGGTTTACTGAAATCATTAAACAACGAGTCATCGAAAATTTGGCCGTGTACCAAAAGGATTCGAGTAAATGATAAATCTCAAGTTCTTCCGCTGGGAGTTACGGATCCAAAGTTAATTATTGAATCAACAAAAGAATGGTCTGGTTTATACAGAGCCCGTGAAGACGCCTGGCTTGATGTTAAAGGCGCATTCTTTGGAAAGAATGAACCCTATCAAGTAAAAACAGTTAAAGAACGAGAGGAAAGTCTACATGAAAATGGAGAAGCCTAATTTTAAGCGATTGTACAAAACAACAGGATACTATCTCTATACGCCATTAGAGAAGGATCATATCATTCAATCATATATATTCTTTTGAAAGCAGAAAATAATGGCAGGATTACTCAAATGCCCCTTGCTTCAAAAAATTCTCGGCTTCCCCTACTCCACAAACACTTCAAACGGCAGTCTCGCCTGCACGGTATTGGTCATTTCTTTTATCCTGGTAAGCTCCCGGTAAATTTTGTAAGGCTCCTCGCCAAGCTCCTTGCGCACGGTTTCGGTTTTAAGGGTATTGTCAGAAGCGCCGAAGAGTTTGTCAAAAACAGATTTCACTTCCGGGTATTCACGCAGGCGGTAATCCGGCAGCTTTGCCATGCGGGCCGCACATTCTACCGCATCCTGCAGGCCGCCCCATTTATCCACCAGCCCGATGCCGGTGGCGCGGCTGCCGCTCCACACCCGGCCCTGCGCAATGCTGTCAATATACTCCACTGATTTTTTTCTTCCCTCGGCCACCCGCTGCTTGAAGCTGAGATAAATTTCATCAATGCTTTGCTGGATGATGTTTTTCTCGGCCTCCGTCATAGGTCTCGACACAGCGCCGAGGTCGGCATAAGGTCCGGTCTTTACGCCATCGAACGTAATGCCCAATTTATTTTTATAAAATCCCTGCAGGTTGGGAATAATGCCAAACACACCAATGGAACCGGTGATGGTAAGCGGGCTGGCAAATATGCTGTCAGCCGCACAGGAAATATAATACCCGCCGGAGGCAGCCACATCGCCAAAACTCACCACCACGGGTTTTTCTTTCCGCGCCAGCGAAAGCTCACGCCAGATGGTTTCGCTGGCAAGGGCGCTGCCGCCACCGCTGTTTACCCTAAAAACAATAGCCTTGATTTTTTTATCCAGCCTTGCTTTGCGGATGAGCTTGATGTAATCGGCGCTGGCAATGTAGTAATGATCATCGCGGCTTCCGTCAACAATGGCGCCCTGCGCATAAATCAAAGCAATCCTGTTGGCAGAAGATTTATTCAGGTTGCTTGCCTTGAAATACCGGTTGACAGTAATGAAATTTATGCGGTCGTATTTATCCAAGCCCAGTTTCGTTTTTATTTCATCTCTCACTTCATCATCGTACTTCACACCATCAATCAGTTTATGCTCCACCGCATCCAGCGGCGTTTTTATCTCGGCATCGTTGGCCATGCGGTGCAGCGTGGCTGTATCAATTTTTCTTGCTTCGGATGTTTTCACCAGGAAATGTGCATACAGGTCGCCCAGCCATACGGATGTCTGCAGCCGGTTTTCTTCCGTCATCTTATCGGTGCGGAAAGGTTCGGTGGCGCTTTTAAATTTTCCCGCATAAAAAATCTGTGGCTCGATATCCAGTTTTTCCAGTGTACCTTTCAGAAACAGCAGCGTGGAACGGAAACCCATGAAGTCGAAATAGCCTTTGGGGTTTATAAAAATTTTATCGGCCACGTTGGATACATAGTATGATTTCTGGTTCATGATTTCGCCATAAGCAAAAATGAATTTGCCCGACGTTTTGAAATCAAGCAATGCATTCCTGAATTCTTCGCAGGTGGCAAACCCGTTGGCATTAGCCCCGGCAGTAAGGTAGATGCCTTTTACCCGTGCATCGGTTTTTGCTTTGGCGATGAGCCGCACCACATCGTACACACCGGGAATGGTCAGCTCATCGTTGCTGCTGAAGCCGGCAAGCGGGTTTTCCACATGCTGCTCAAAATAGGGCTGGCTCAGGTTCAGCAGCAGCACAGAGTTTTTTTCCACTACAGGTTTTTCACTGCTGGCAATGCCGGCCACAAAAGCAAACAACAGGAAAAAAACCAGCAAGGAAAAAATGAGCAAAGCAAGCAGCGATGCAAAAAACATTTTGAAAAAACCACCCATAACCGGGAAAATTTAGAAAGGTAAAAATAAAGATATTTGCGCCTCCCGCGGGGAATGGTTTATGAAAACAGCTTATTTATTGACAGGTGGTAATTTGGGCAACAGGCAGGCGACGCTGCAAAAAGCGGCGGAGCTGATTAGTCAGTATTGCGGCGCCGTCACCAATTTATCATCGGTATATGAAACAGCTGCATGGGGAAAAACCGATCAGCCTGCCTATCTGAACCAGGCAATTGAAATACACACGGCGCTGAATGCACGGCAACTCATCCGCCGGATTTTGAAAGTGGAAAAACTGATGGGCCGTGTGCGGCGGGAAAAACTCGGCCCGCGGCTCATCGACATTGACCTTCTTTTTTACGAAAACGAAATACATGACCTGCGTTTTCTGAAAGTGCCCCATCCTGAAATTCAGAACCGGCGTTTTGCATTAATCCCGTTAGCAGAAATCAACCCGGATACAGTGCATCCGCAACTGAATAAAACGGTTGCCCGGTTGCTGGAAGAATGCCCGGATAATCTTGATGTAAAAAAAATTACGGATTAAATGATGGCAGTGCATATTTCGCGGATTTATCCACAAAATTCCCATTAGCCAAACATCCCACATTCATTTCATTTATTTTGCAATCCCTGATACGCTAACAACAAACCACAACCCCTTGGCCATCCCCCCAATGAACTACCATTTCATCACCATAGAAGGCAATATCGGCGCCGGCAAAACCACGCTGGCTCACCTGCTGGCACGACATTACAATGCAAGGCTGATACTGGAGGAGTTTGCCGACAATCCTTTTCTGCCCAAGTTTTATGAAAATCCAAAACAGTATGCTTTCCCGCTCGAGCTTTTTTTTATGGCCGAACGGTACAAACAACTGAAAGACCTGATTCAGCAGAAAGATCTTTTTCAAAGCATCACTATATCCGATTATCTTTTTACCAAATGCCTGCTGTTTGCAAAAGTGAACCTGCCCGAAGATGAGTTCCGGCTGTACCAGCGCCTGTTCGACATTATTCACCAGCAGCTCATCCAGCCCGACCTGCTCATTTACCTGCACAGCCCCGTGCACAGGCTGCAACAAAACATCCGGAAAAGAAACCGTCCTTACGAGCAGAATATTCCCGATGAATACCTCTTCAGTATCCAGGAAACTTATACCAGCTACATCAAGCATCACAACCTGAAAACCCTTTTTGTGGATGCTTCCAATGCCGATTTTTTCGGAAAAGAAAAACACATGCAGGTTATTATTGCTGCGCTGGATATGGATTACGAGGAGGGGCAGCATTATATTACGCTGCCGTAGAACCTTGATTAACGGATTTTATTTCGATCATTTGGAAAATATAACCCGCACAATAATGAAATTTTCTGATATAACTGAAAAAATAATCGGATGTGCCATGAAAGTGCATGGTGAATTGGGTGCCGGATTTCAGGAATATATTTACCAAAGAGCATTGGAAATTGAACTGGTAAAAGCAGGTATGAATTCTATAAGAGAATATGAAATGCCGGTTTACTACTGCAGTGAAAAGATTGGGATAAGGAAAGTTGACTTCTTTGCTGAAAATAAAATTAGGGTAGAAATAAAAGCAGTGGCAGAACTTGATGATACACATTTAGCACAAGCATTAAATTACCTGGAAGCATCCGGGCATGAAGTTGGTTTGTTAATTAATTTCGGAGCCAAATCATTACAGTTTGAAAGATTGCACAACAGAAAACCAAATTCCTGATTTCCTCAAAATCCATGATAAATCCAGACAATCGCGGTTCATTAATAAACAAAGAATTTACATCGTACATCACAGCCCGCTTTCTTTTTATTGCGGGCCTGCGTATGTCGCCGGTGCTGCTGGGCTGGAAACTGTATGAAGTTACCGGCAGCAAGCTGGCGCTTGGCATTCTTGGCTTAAGCGAAGTGATACCGGCTATTGCTTTTGCCTTGCCCGCTGGCGTACGTGTGGATAAAAGTAACAAACACCGGCTCATCAGCATCTGCATCGCCATGTACCTGTTGCTGATGATGGGTCTGCTTGTTGTCACATCCAGGTGGTTTACCCAGAACACTTCAGCAAAAATTATTGAATGGAGCATTTACCTGCTGGTATTCGGCACCGGCGTGGTCAGGGCTTTCAGCGCTTCGGCATTCAATGCATTCATGGCGCAGCTTGTAAACAGCGAATCACTGGTAAGAGCCGTTTCGCTCAACAGCATGACATGGCTTATTGCCGCCGTCACCGGGCCGGCCATTGCCGGTTTATTGCTCGGTTACACCAATATCACCGTTGCGTTTTCCATTACCTGTGCGGCTATTTTTATTTCGCTGCTTTTATTTCAACTGATAAAACCAAAACCTGTAAGCTGGCAACCCGGCAATGTTAAAACATGGGACGGTATCAAAGAAGGTTTGCGGTATGTGTTTCATCAGAAAGCCTTACTGGGCGCCATGAGTCTTGATATGTTTGCCGTACTCTTTGGTGGTGCCACAGCGTTGCTCCCCGTTTTTGCCAAAGACATCCTGCACGTGGGGCCGCAGGGCCTCGGCTGGCTGATGGCCGCCACTTATCTTGGTAATTTCATAGCCATTGCCTGGCTCACCTGGCATCCGCTGAAAAGAAAACAGGGCAGCATACTGCTTTATGTGGTTGCAGGCTTCGGTCTTTGCATACTTTTTTTCGCCATTTCAAAAAATTTCTGGCTCAGCTTTGCCGCCCTGTTTGCCAGCGGGCTTTTCGATGGCGTCAGTGTAATCATCCGCGGCACCATCGTGCAGCTATTTGTGCCCGACGAAATGCGTGGCCGGGTTTCCTCGGTCAATTCCATTTTTATCAATTCATCCAATGAGCTGGGACAATTTGAAAGTGGCGTAGCCGCAACCGTCATGGGCACAGTACCATCCGTCATCTTTGGCGGCTGCATGACGCTGCTGGTTACAATCGTCACCTGGATAAAAGCGCCAACCTTAAGGAAATTTGAATATTGAACCGCCCCCGCCCCCTGTCCTTCAAAGGAGGAACTTAGATATATACATTCACTTTTATTTACTAATTTCATCCCGGTTGTAAGTTTTTTGATTAGGTAGCCAGCGCCGGTACTACTATGAAGCTCCCGTTGCGTCGCACTCTTGTACTGCAATAATTCTGTTCAGCAATCGTGAAACTTCATCCCGGCAACCGAAACCCGCAACCCCAACAAAAAACCACAAACTAAAAACTATAAACTAAAAACATTATGAACCGTCGTTCCTTTCTCCAAAACACGGCATTCACAATCGGTGCACTCAGCATCACTCAGCAAAAAATATTTGCCTCCCTGTTTTCAAAAACCCCGTCATCCGCTCCGCCGCCGTGGATGTTTCATATGATGACGGATAAAATCGGCGTGTTTACCGAGCGGGGCGGCACCATCGGCTTCCTGTTGGAGAAAAAAGGAGTGGTGGTAGTGGATGCACAGTTTCCCGATACCGCCCCCCACCTGATTGGCGAAGTGCAGAAAAACAGCGACGCTTCAATTCAATACCTTATCAATACGCACCATCATGGCGATCATACAGCCGGCAATATCGCCTTCAAGGGATTGGTAAAAAATGTAGTGGCGCATGAAAACTCAAAGAAAAACCAGAAACGGGTAGCCAAAACGAATAAAACAGAAGACAGGCAGCTTTATCCCGACCGGACTTTTTCCGACTATTGGCAGAAGCATGTGGGAGATGAAAGCATCGCCCTGTATTACTTCGGCCCCGCCCATACCAATGGCGACGCCATTATTCATTTTGAAAACAGTAATATCGTTCACATGGGCGACCTGATGTTTAACCGCCGCCATCCCTTTGTTGACCGCAGCGCCGGTGCCAGCATCAAGGGCTGGATGAAAGTGCTGAACAAAACAATCAGGCGGTTTGATAATAAAACCACCTACATCTTTGGTCATGCCGCCGATGGCTACAACATTGTAGGCAATGCCGATGACCTGAAAAAATTTGCCGACTACCTTGCCGGTATAATCAGGTTTACCGAAAGCGAAATAGCGGCAGGCAAAACCAGGGAAGGATTCCTGTTGACTAAAAACCTGCCATTTGCTACCGAATGGAAAGGCGACGGATTGGTGAGACCGCTTACAGCAGCCTGGGAGGAATTGACGGAGAAAAAATGAGATCCAGGATTGCTCTATAGATTGGCATTTATGCGGGAATCAAAATTTATTCTCCTTTTATTCACCAGTTTCAGTTTCTTCATTTCCGGGTGCTGCGGGTTAATTACAAAATTCAGCTCTTCCGGTATTAATACGCTGGGTACGGCAAGCAGCACGCTGCTATTGGCCTTTAAAAATTTATCGCCCAGCTTTTTTGTCAATGGCCGGGTATCCGGTGCATCCCAGCCGGCAGTAAGCATGCTCCTGTCAAGCATTTCGGGATACAAAGTATCAGGCACTGAAAACGTGATAAGCATATACACTTTTTCATTCAGTATTTTTGCAGGCGTATGCGCCAGTGTTTCCAGCAGTGCCAGCGCACGGGTGGAAGATGCATAAACAGCAAACAGTCCCTCGCTGTTCCATCGCCCCCCATACAGACGGGCCCCGTTGCCCGAAAGATCTTCGGCATATTTTTCCTGCGAAATACGAAACAATTCCATACAGTATTTAAAAAAGTAAAATAAAGCCCCGCTCACCGGCGAAGTCAGAAGTAATTAAGAATATACCCCATGCTCCAGCCGGCCCAGGATTTTTGTAACCAGGTGAATACCGAATGAAGTATCTAAAAAATCAACCGGGGGTTTATTTTCCAGGGCTACCAGTGGGCTATGCAACCACTCAATAAAGCCCTCGCGGCTGCCAATGACTTCAATACCGCGTTGCGCAAAAGCTGCCAGTTCCAGCACCTTTTCCGTTTTTAATGTATCCAGCATTTCATCCTCATCCTTTCGTTGAATATTCCGGTGCGAAGTATGCAGCAGCCCGCTCATAGTGTTCATGGAAATGCCCAGGTATGCCGCCAGTGATTTCAGGGTAGATTTTTTTATGCCCTCACGGGAAAGGGCAATCAAATCGAAATCGCCGGCAATGTTTTTTTTCATTGCCTTATTACCACCGAGTATCACCCGCAGGGTTTCATACTGAACGGCCGCTTCTTCTACCATTGGCAGCGGCTCATCTTCCGGGATTTTATAAGCCCTGGGCTTTTTCTTCTTTTCTTCCATACATCAAACATACGACATTTTGGATAAACTTCCTCCAATTTGTCGTATATTTTTAAAAAAATATCTCCCCCAACGGATTCATAACCGATGGAAATCTTATTTATCCCCCGCCAATAATTTTTCAAGTACGAAGTAGGTAATCGGGCAAAACGTAGAGTTCTTAAGGGTTAACTCCTGTCTTTTTAAAAAGACATCTTCATCGGTATAGGGAAAACGTACACAGTCCGATGGTCGGATTTCATAAATAGAGCAATAATTATCAGAGCCGAGGAAAGGACAGGGTCTTGAATTTACCACAAAATCGCCATCTTCATCCACTACAAGATATTTTTCGATGAATTCCGATTCACGCAATTTCAGACGCCGGCTGATGCGTTTGATGTCGGGTGTTTTAAAGCGGGGCGAGTAGTTCTTGCAGCAGTTGGCGCACTGCAGGCAGTCAATTTTTGAAAATGCTTCCTCATGCAGCCCGGGCAGTTGCCTCAGCACTTTGTTTTTATCGGCCCGGCGGAGAAAATTTTTATATGCCCTTTGCCGGCCAGCCGATTTCATCTCCCAGTTTTGAAGCAACTCTTCCTTCATACCACAAAGAAACTATATAACCGCCGGATTGACCTAATGACTGAACATTCTTTCGAAAAACCTGTAAAATTCTTTGCTTTGATAAATGTAAACAGCCCTTGTGCCGAGGGAAAGGAAAAACCAAAGCACAATAGCCAGCAAACTTACCAGAAATGATTTTGCCCTTTGCACAGCAAGGACAAGCTGCAGAAATCCATTCAGGCACCAGCCCAGGTAAACAGCCAGCAATACAAGTGCCGCATACGTAAAGTAATGACTGAATTCCGTCCCTTTAAACAACGACTGCAACGGGAAAACCAATACAGTAAAAACAATGTTTGCAAATGTGATAAACATCATGTTGGCTGCCAGGTGCTCGGAAAAATTGTATTTCCTTTTATGAAAAAACGACCACAAAAGCAATGAAATAAAAGGAATGGCAATCATTGCCCCTACATTCCCATGCTTTTCCATAAAACCGGTGGCCCGGCTCACCCGATGCATCATCGCAATGTATTTCTGTTTACCTTCTTCAGTGGGAATTCGCTTAAGTACCTGCTGACCGGGTTCCACTTTTTGAGGCGCAGGAGTGAAATAAACATTGGAAACAATAAACAACCGGGCCAGTATCAGGAAAAAGGCAAAGGGATTGAAATACTTTTTTCCATTTCCCTTCAACCATTTCTCTTTCCACGGTACCGGGCTTGGCAACTAACCCATTCAGCAAATGAAATATGCCCTTATCAGCATGCGTAAAAGCATGAAAAAATTCATGAAGAATATGAGTAAATGTCAGCCGGTGAATATCGGTTTTTTGTCCGCACTGCGGGCAATAATTCATTTCGGGCTGCCATGCAGCGCTACAGTTTAAGCAATCAGTTGGGTGCATACCCGCATTTGATTTGCCAATATAAGAAAAGCGATGAGAAAACTGTTGATAGTTGTTTTCCACAGTTTCCCGGCCATTCAATATGCAGCGTTTTATTAATTCCTGCAGCCTTAACTTTGCCCCGCTTTTTAGTGCAATAGTTAATAGTTCACGGTGCAATGTCTCACTCACTACCCATGAACTATGAAACATGAACCCATAAAAAAGAATTTAATTCTATGAACCTTTTCGAACAGCAACAAACAGAATTCGCTGCCCGCCACATCGGACCCGATGAAAACGAAACAAAGCAAATGCTGAAAACAATTGGCGAACCGGACCTGGCTGCCCTGATTGATAAAACGGTGCCGGCTGCCATCCGTATGCAGCATGAGCTGCATCTGCCTGATGCCATGAGTGAGTTTGAATTTCTGCAGCACATGAAAGACATTTCGCTACGCAACAAAGTCTTTAAAAACTATATTGGCCAGGGATATTATGACACCATCACTCCTTCCGTTATTCAACGGAATATTTTCGAAAACCCCGGATGGTACACGCAGTACACACCTTACCAGGCCGAAATTTCGCAGGGCCGGCTGGAAAGCCTGCTCAACTTTCAAACCATGGCCAGTGACCTGACAGCACTACCCATTGCCAATGCTTCGCTGCTGGATGAAGCCACAGCCGCCGCAGAAGCCATGACCATGTTTTTTAATACACTCAATAAGCATGATCATATTACTCATCCTAAATTTTTTGTTGACAACGAAATTTTCCCCCAAACAAAAGATGTTTTATGTACCAGAGCCAAACCTATCGGCATCGAAATCGTAACCGGTAATTATAAAACCGCATCTGTAGACAATACCTATTGCGGCGCCATTGTTCAATACCCGAATGATAAAGGCGCCATTGAAGATTATCGTGAATTCATCGGCCGTGTGCATGCTGCCGGGGCATTTGTAGTAATGGCTACCGATTTGGTTGCACTTACCCTGCTCACACCGCCCGGCGAACTTGGCGCCGACTGTGCGGTAGGCCCGGCTCAACGATTTGGTGTGCCGCTTGGATATGGCGGTCCGCATGCTGCTTTCTTTGCTGCCAAAGAAGATTTCAAACGCAACATGCCGGGACGTATCATCGGTGTAAGTGTGGATGCCCATGGCAACCGGGCACTTCGTATGGCGCTGCAAACAAGGGAACAGCACATCAAAAGGGAAAAAGCCACGTCCAACATCTGCACGGCACAGGCATTGCTTGCCAATATGGCTGCGATGTACGCCGTGTATCACGGACCTGCGGGTTTAAAAAACATTGCCCGACGAATTGCTGTTCTCACTCAAACGGCAGCTGAAGCCATTGAAGAAAGAGGCTACGAACTGGTTTCGCACAATTTCTTTGATACCATTACTGTAAAAACTTCCGGTTATGCGGCTTTAAAAGAAAAGGCATTGCGGCAACACATCAACCTGCGGTACATGGAGAATAATCTCATCGGCATCTCAATTGATGAAACCACGCTGCCGGAAGACCTCTTTGACCTGATTAATTGTTTTGAAAACGACAAAGACCCCGTAGCATTCCAGATAAACCTGGATGCAGAACCAGAGCATATTCCTTCGCAGCTTTCAAGAAGATCTTCTTTCCTCACACATCCTGTTTTCAACACACACCGCAGCGAAAGCCAGATGATGCGCTACATAAAGCAACTGGAAAACAAAGACCTCTCGCTGAACACTTCCATGATTACACTCGGCAGCTGCACGATGAAACTGAATGCCGCCACCGAAATGATTCCGCTGAGCTGGAACCACTGGAGCAAGATGCACCCCTTTGCACCGGCTGACCAGGCAGAAGGTTACCGGTATATTATTGAAGAATTGTCAAAATATCTCTGCGAAATAACAGCGCTTGATGCTTGCAGCCTGCAGCCCAACAGCGGCGCCCAGGGTGAGTATGCAGGGTTGCTGGCCATCAAAGCCTATCATGAAGAAAGGGGCGAACACCAGCGCAATGTGATGCTGATACCCATTTCAGCACATGGCACCAACCCCGCAAGCGCCGTAATGGCCGGAATGAAAGTAGTAGTAGTAAAAGCATTGGATAACGGCTACATTGATGTGGCAGATTTAAAACTTAAAGCTGAACAACATGCCGCTGACCTGGCCGGCATCATGATAACTTACCCCAGCACCTACGGTGTGTATGAAGAAACGGTGAAAGAGATAATTGAAATCGTTCACAGCCATGGTGGGCAGGTGTATATGGATGGCGCCAACATGAATGCACAGGTGGGACTGACGGCACCCGGATTAATCGGTGCCGATGTTTGTCATTTGAACCTGCATAAAACGTTTGCCATACCGCATGGCGGCGGCGGGCCGGGTGTGGGACCGATTTGTGTGAAGGAACATTTGAGAAAATATTTGCCTGGTCATGTATCGTTGAGCATGGAGCATCGGGCATTGAACATTGATTATTCAACGCCAAGTGCTCAACACTCAATGTTCAATGCTGTTTCCGCAGCACCATATGGTTCAGCTTCCATTCTTCTCATCAGCTACGGCTATATCCGGATGCTGGGCGCTGGCGGTGCAAAGAAAGCTACCACTTACGCCATTCTGAATGCAAACTACATGCGGGCAAGACTGCAAAAAGATTTTGAAATACTTTACCTCGATGAACATGGCACCTGCGCTCATGAATTTATTGTTGACCTGCGGCCATTAAAAAAATCGGCGGAGATAGAAGCGGAAGATGTAGCCAAGCGGCTGATGGATTACGGGTTTCATGCTCCCACGATGAGTTTCCCCGTGCCGGGCACTATCATGATTGAACCAACAGAAAGTGAAGACAAAGCTGAACTGGATCGTTTTTGTGATGCACTCATCAGTATTCGAAATGAAATAAGAGAAATTGAGGAAGGGAAAATGGATAAAAAGAATAATGTATTGAAGAATGCACCACACACACAGTTATCAGTGATGAGTGATGCGTGGACAAAACCTTACTCAAGAGAGCAGGCTGCTTTCCCGATTCATTATGTTACTCAAAATAAATTCTGGCCGGCTGTGGCAAGGGTGAATAATACTTACGGCGACAGAAACCTGATCTGCACTTGTGAGCCGGTGGAATCATACCTGGAAGCGGAAGTATAAAAAAGGTTTTAGTCAATGGTATGTAGCCAATAGTCCTGATTTTGCGGGCTTTTTTTAACTTCAATTCCGCAAGATTGATTCATGCCCTCTACCCGCCAGCTCGCTGCCATCCTCTTTACAAACTATTGATTCAGTAAATATTTCTTCAGCAATACAATTCCTTTTTTTATCTCCTCTCTCCCACTCGATTCAATTCCGTACCAGCCTTTATAACCACCGTCTTTACTCAACTTAATCATCTTTGCAGTTAATTCTTCTGTTGGTTGGTTGCGGTAGCTCATTCCTTTTGCATAAGGCAATGTTTTTTCCAGGTAAGTATAGTTATCAAAGTCTGTTGAGGGCTGGCGCCAGTCGGGGTAAGTACCAAATAAGGGATTGTTTACTTTTTTCATCAGCTCCACCATCCAGTCAGCATCGTTGGATACGCCGCCGTGATTTTCGATTACGATGCTGATGCCGGCCGGTTTTGAGTATTCGAGCAATTGATTATACGCATCAGCCGCCCATTTCAGTGCTTCCTTTTTATCCGCATTTTGCGGGCCCCGGCAGTTGGTGCGCACAGCATGGCAGCCGAGGTAGTGTGCAATATCCACCCACTTGCGGTGATTGATGGCAAATTGTTTTTGTCCCTCTTTGGTATCAGCTGCCCCATCGCCTTCTGCATCACACATAATCAATACCATGGTGATGCCATGATCCTTTGCATTTTTCCTTAATTGTTTTAAATAATTTTCTGTCGGTACTTCAAATAAAGTGTTTACAAACTCAATTCCATTTACACCAAAATCTTCACGGGCTATTCGGGGAAAATCAAGGTTCTTCCATTTGCCTGCTCTTATTTCATCCACCAATGCCCATTGGGCAATAGAGATATCGTCTTTTACTTCAATTTTAGTATCACTCATTTTATTTTCCTTTAATAGTGATGGCACAATTATACCGACTGCACCAATTGTTAAAGTGTTTTCTAAAAAATTTCTGCGATCCATAAAATAATGAGTAATGAGTGATCAGTAATGAGTATTCTAACCGATTAGTCCGGATATTTGTTTAAAAACTGCAACAATTTTTTCGCCAAGTATTTTCAAATCATCCTGTGTGCAATACCGCAACTCAACTGCAATATCAAGCGCAGTGTCCACTTCAATCAGGGATCCCCTGGCTATTTCATAAAATCTCTTTCTTTCAGCTTCAGATTTTCTCGAACAGCCTTCAGCAACATTTAAATGTACTGATAAAGCTGCCCGTCTTATTTGTTGGGTCATTGCAAATCGTTCGTCCGGGGGTAATAATTTTGATGATTTATAACATTCAAGAGTAAAAACTTTTGTAGCCTTGAATATTTCCAATTCAGTATGCTTGAGGTTAAGAAACATAAATTAAAATTTAAAAGGATTATTAACTATGATTTTTGAAAATCAAAAATGACATTCATCACTCATTACTCATTACTCATCACTCATCCTCTCACATCTCCCACCCCGGCCTGTATTCCCGGTAAAAATATTTATTCGCAGCTTCATCATTCGTGATCTTCATATTGGCAGAATCATACTCCAGTTTCTTTTTGGCCCGAAGCGCTACCGCACCAAGTAAAATGGTCTCCGTTACGGGTCCTGCATTCAAAAAACTGCCCGGTGATTGTGTTTTATTTTTAAAAGCATTTATCCAGTGCGGCTCGCCGCTTTCCGTTTCATCTTTATACGGTTCTTTACCCTGCATGTAAGCATGCATTTTTTCCAGCGGCAACAGTTTAGGGTTCTCACAGCGGAACCCGCCGATGATTTTTCCTTTATCGCCAACAAACATCATACCTTCCGGGTCAAGGGATGTGTTGCCCAGTTCTTCCGGCACCTGCGGTTTCATGCCGCCATCGTACCAGAATAAATCGAAGGCAGGAAGTGTTTCCTGCTTTGGAAATTTAAACCGTACAATGCAGGAATAGGGAAAGGCCACATCATTATTATAAGGACGGCACACCTGGTTCTCCACAATGCGTGTGGTAGTGCCATAGGCTTCTGCCGAAAGCGGTGCGGTGTTTACACCAATTGTCAAAAACAAGGGCCATAAACTGTAATGACCCATATCGGCAATGGCGCCGCCACCGAAATCGTACCAACCGCGGAAAACATTGTGCGTATAATTGGGATGGTAGGGACGGTCGGGCACCACGCCAAGCCACAGTTTCCAGTCAAAATCTTTTGGTACCGGCATTTCATCTTTCGGGTTGGCTACCCACTGCGGCCACACAGGCCGGTTGCTCCAGTTATGAATTTCTTTCAGCGTACCGATTTGCCCTTCCTCAATCCATTTTTTTACAAGCGCCATACCGCTGCGTTTGCTCCAGGCAAGCAGGTGGGTGCTTACTCCTGTTTCCTTTGCTGTTTTCATCACCAGTTTTGCTTCATGCATACGGTTAGCAAGGGGCTTATGAATCACCACATGTTTTCCTTTTTTCATAGCCGCCACAGAAATGTATCCATGCAAATGATCCGGCGTCATAATTTTTACAGCGTCATAATTTTTTTCTTTTTCAAAAAGCTCCCGGAAGTCGGCATACGAGGCGCAACCCTTTTTATAACCGGGGAGTTTTTTGCTGTAATAAGTATCTACCAGTTCCTGCCCTATATCTCGTCCACCGGGAATGCCGGTGTAGTTGGCACCCCAGCCTGAATTTTCCAGCACCTTGCGTATGCCGTCGCGGATGCCGTTGGGCGACCAGTCGAGATAATCGGTGCTCAACCTGTTCGGATCACAAACCGAAGTGATTTGAATTTCCGGATTGACAATGAGCTCACACATTTCCCTTAAACCCTGTGTGCCGCAGCCGATGTAAGCAATATTGATTTTATCGCTGGGTGCAATAAAACCTTTACCGCCCAGCACATGGCGGGGCAAAACTGTGAAAGCAACGGAAGCGGCAGCAGTAGCGCCGATGAACCGGCGGCGGTGGAGTTTCTTTTTCATAAAATAAAACTGTGTTTGCAGGCTGAAATAATATTTTAGGGGCAGAAGTTACTAAAATAGCTGAATGCACAAACCGAAAATTTGATTTACGATACAAAGACTTCTTGAATTGCTTTCAAAATTTCTTTTGGAAAATTCCTGCCACCTGTCGTAACTTAACAGTCCTTCTCAATTTTTTAACCTTTAAATCTTCTGCAATGTCTGACTATGCTCATCCTGAAGTGCTGGTTTCCACCGATTGGGTTGATCAGCACAAATTTGACCCCCATGTAGTGGTTGTGGAAGTTGATGTGGACACACAGGCTTACCAGGAAGGCCACGTTCCCGGCGCACTGGGCTGGAACTGGCAAACCCAGCTGTGTGACACCCTACAGCGTGATGTAATCAGCAAAGCTGAACTGGAAAAACTGCTGGGTGAAAGCGGCATCGGTAACGACACCACGCTGATTCTTTATGGCGACAACAACAACTGGTTTGCCGCCTGGGCCCACTGGCAACTGAAAATGTATGGGCACAATGATGTACGCATCATGAACGGCGGCCGTAAAAAATGGCTGGCCGAAGGGCGGGTGGTTACTAAAGAAGTACGAAAACCACAGCCGGTAAAATACACGGCAAAGGAAAGAGATGAATCCATCCGCAGCTACCTGGCACAGGTGCAGCAGGCCATGAATGCCAAAGACGGCGCTATGGTGGATGTTCGCTCCAACGATGAATTTACCGGGAAAATTCTTTCACCTCCCGGCTTGCCCGAAACCTGCCAGCGGGGCGGGCACATCCCCGGTGCAATCAATATACCCTGGGCACAAGCTTGCAACGAAGACGGCACCTTCAAGTCGAAAGAAGAACTTGAAACACTCTACATGGGCAAGGGTATTGTACCCGAAAAGAAAATCATCGCTTATTGCCGCATCGGTGAAAGATCGAGCCACACCTGGTTTGTACTGAAATACCTGCTGGGTTATCCGCATGTAAGCAATTACGACGGCTCGTGGACCGAGTGGGGCAACCTGGTGGGCGCCCCGGTGGAGAAAGGCGCTATTGCCCTGACCGAAAAACAAATGGCCTGATGAACGCAGAAAATTTTACAGAAGAAATCGTTACTATCGAAGGCAACAGTGTGCGGGTTGTAACGTACAGGATTGCTGAGGAGTATTATTGTCATGTGTACAACCTGGACCCCGGCGCCTGCATTGCTCGTTTCACTTCAGTAAACAGAGAAAAGGCCAAAGAAGAAGCCCTGGCTAAAGCAAAACAGCGGCTTCTGAAAACCGCAGGTAATCACTGAAAAGTGGATACCGGGTTTATCATTTACCAACAAACCGGGCTGATTGTACCAGTGCATACATCAGCCCGGATTTTTTTTACACAAAAAATGCCCCTTGGCGGAGCAATAAGCATTCCGGAAAAAAATTTTTACTGGTTCACATTCACCGTCACCGAACGTGCAAGGCGGCTTCCGTATGAGCGGTGAAGTGCATCGGCAAACTGCAGGGTGAGTTTATGCTTACCGGCCGGAATAGTGATTTCAGCAGAAGTTTGTGCATTGCCAAAATGAATATGCACGGAATCTTTTTTAATTACCTCACCGGTTGGTATAGAATCAATATCCACCAGGATATGATGATGACCCGAAGCGGGTTTCAGAATTCCATTGGCGGTATCCACGCTCAGCGCCATCACTCCCATTTCCACCTTCACCGGCGATGTCACCGTTTGCCCGTCTTTCAGGTTGGCAAAAAAAACTTTTGCATTTTCCGGTATTTCGGGCATAGGAGGCATTTCAGTGGCTGTCATGGTATGGGATGCATGACCTGTTGTATCTTTTGTTTCGCCGGTTTTATCGCCATTGCTACCACAGGCTGCCAGCACAATTGCAGGCACCATGTAAAAAAGTCGTTTCATATACACCTTGATTGTTAATTTTAAAATGAAGGCCAAAGGTAAGCACTGTGAATTTCTCCGGCTTTCCTTTTAAAGAAATTTTCACGGCGCATCCTTACCTTTAATTCCTGCTAAAAAAAATTTTATGGACCAGCGCATCATCAACCTGTACGATGAGTACACTCACAAGCCGCTCAGCCGGCATGAATTTCTTCAGCGCCTGACGCTGCTTACCGGGAGCAGCATGGCTGCCATGACTGTGCTGCCTTTGCTGGAAAACAATTACGCCAAAGCGGCCATCACCAGCGGGCAGGAGTTATTTACCGAATACATAACGTACCCCGGCGTGCCCGGCGAAATGAAAGCTTATGTGGCACGGCCAAAAGAAGAAAAAATGTACGCCGGCGTAATTGTTATTCATGAAAACCGCGGGCTGAATGCACACATCGAAGACGTGGCAAGGCGTGTTGCCACGGCAGGTTATCTCGCTATTGCTCCAAACGCATTATCGGCGCTGGGAAGAACTTTTGCCAGTGAAGATGAAGCACGAGCCGCTTTTCGTGATCTGAAGCCGGAGGACAACCTGGAAAATTTTATCGGCGCCTATAATTATTTAAAAACACGTAAAGATTTTAACGGTAAGGCGGGTTGTGTTGGTTTTTGCTGGGGCGGCGCCATGGCCAATAACCTTGCAGTAAATATTTCCGGACTGAAAGCCGCTGTGCCGTTTTACGGACGCCAGCCCGGTGCTGCCGATGTGCCGAAAATAAAAGCGGCTCTGCAGCTGCACTATGCCGGCATTGATGAAAATGTTAATGCGGGCATAGCCGCCTATGAAGAGGCGTTGAAGAAAAACAATATCCTTTACGAGTTATACATGTACGAGGGGGCGCAGCATGCCTTTCACAACGATACATCCACGGCACGCTATAATGAAGCGGCCGCCAAACTTGCCTGGCAGCGTACGCTGGAATTTTTTGCCAAACATCTTAAATGATTGCCGTGCTATGAAATATAAATCCTGCTTTGTTTTTCTCACCTGTTGTTTATTTTTCACTTTTATTTCAACGGCGCAAAAAAGCTCCCTTGTGTATACCGTAAAAATGGAAAACCCCGAGTGGCATTTTTTCCAGGTAGAGCTGGTTTGCAGCGGCATTAAAAAGGATGTCATTGATTTCAAAATGCCGGTATGGACACCCGGCTATTACCAGCGGATGGATTATGCAAAAAATGTAAAAAACTTCAGGGCCACCGATGCCGCCGGACGTGAATTGAAATGGGAAAAAACTGCCGGCAACAGCTGGCGGGTTTTCAGCAACAACATTTCCCCGGTAAAACTTATTTATGAAATAAAAACAGAAAGGGCCTTTGTTGCTTCCCCTTACCTTGATGAAAACCGGGGCTATATTTTACCCGCCGGTGTTTTTTTTCATATTGATAAAATGATCAGCCACCCGGTGCAGGTCAAAGTGGTGCCAGCCAATGAATGGAACCGGGTAGCTACCGGTCTTGATTCGGTGAGCGGAAAAAAATTTACTTACACGGCTCCTGATTTCGATATCCTGTACGACAGCCCGCTGCTGGCCGGCAATCTGGAAGAATTGCCAGCTTTTAAAGTGCGGGGTGTCACGCACCGTTTTATCGGTTACAGGCTGGGCGAATTTGACCGGGCAAATTTTATGATTGACCTGAAAAAAATTGTAGATGAATCGGTAAAAATTTTCGGGCACATCCCCTACAAACACTACACATTTATTGCCATCGGGCCGGGCGCCGGCGGCATCGAACACCTGAACAACACAACATTCAGTTTTAACGGTAACGGTTTAAACAACCGGGAAAATTATATCCGAACGCTTCATTTCCTGGCGCATGAATATTTTCATCATTATAATGTAAAGCGGGTACGACCTGTGGAGCTCGGCCCCTTTGATTACGACAACGGTAGCCGCACCCGTATGCTCTGGCTTTCTGAAGGTTTTACAGTGTATTACGAATACCTGGTGGTGCGCCGCGCCGGCATTTCTACCGATGAAGAATTGTTTGAAGCACTGCGCAGCAACATTGTAGCAGTTGAAAATAAACCCGGCCGTCTTTACCAGACGCTGGAGCAGGCAAGTTACGATACCTGGAGCGACGGACCCTTTGGCCGTACCGGCGACGAAGTGAACAAAACAATCTCTTACTACGATAAAGGTCCGGCCGTGGGTTTGCTTTTTGATTTTAAAATCCGGCAGGTTACGGAAAATAAAAAATCGCTGGATGATGTGATGCGATTACTTTACCAGGAGTATTACCAGAAAAAGAAAAGAGGATTTACCGATGAGGAACTGCGCAAAGCATTTGAAACCGTTGCCGGCTCTTTCATTGCCCAGGAGTTTGAATTTGTAACCACCACCCGGCAGCCAGATTATTCTGCTTACCTGGCTTACGCAGGCTTGCATATTGATACTGCCCTGAAAGAAATACCGGGTGCCTGGGCAGGGTTTACTGTAAGGGATAGAGATGACAGCTTGTTCATCGCTTCAGTGGAGTGGGAATCGCCGGCCTGGATAGCTGAAATAAGACGAGGACAGGCGCTGCTGCAGGTGAACAAAACAAAAGCAACAGGCACACAGGTCAATCAAATAATTTCAGCAGCCAAACCCGGCGAAAAAATCATACTCACCGTATCAGTAAACAATACTTCCACGTCAAAAGAAATAATTCTGGGTACAAAAACAGAACGAACTTTCGCCATCACTCCCCTGCCCAACCCCGCCCCGCTGCAAAAACAAATACTGGAAAGCTGGCTGAAAGGATAAGACCCTTATCTTTAAAGCGTAAACAACTCCCTTATGTGGATCTTCCAGGTTGCACGGTTTTTTAGAAATATGTACAGGCTGATAGTGATTATTTACATCATCCTGAAACATGTGGCAAAAAACTGGATGTACAATACATGGATGCGGCGCATCTTTGATCCCAAGGGTAAAAAACTTACCAGCCGGGCAGAGCAACTGAGGCAGACCATTGAAGAGCTCGGCCCCACCTTTATCAAGTTCGGCCAGATAATTGCCGACCGGCCCGACCTGGCATCGGATCACCTGCGGGAAGAATTGAAAAAACTCCAATCGGCCGCAAGACCCATGGATGATGACCTTGCCATCAGCCTGATTGAAACCGAACTTGGCGATACCATCGAACAGGTTTTTCTTCATCTCGACCGTAAACACCTCGCTTCGGCTTCCATTGCCCAGGTGTATACCGGTGTGCTGAAAAGCGGCGAAAGAGTGGCCATCAAAGTGCAGCGGCCAAACATCAAACACAAAATTGAAATTGACCTCGTGCTGATGAAGATACTTGCCAGGCAAGTGGTAAAATCATACCCCGGCCTGGCCAGTTTCAACATCATTGGCTTTGTGGAAGACTTTGGCGAAAACCTGATGAAGGAGCTCGACTTTACCAACGAAGCCTCCAACATGCTGCGGTTTGCCGATATGTTCAAAGACGATCCCCGCTGCTACATACCGAAAGTTTTTACCGGGTACAGCCGGCAGCGGCTGCTGGTGATGGAATTTGTGGAAGGGATGCGCCCGGATGATATGGAAGGATTGAGAACAGCCGGTTACGACACACAAGTGATTGCCGAAAACGGAACGCATATAGTTTTAAAAATGATTCTTCGTCATGGGTTCTTTCATGCCGATCCCCATCCCGGCAATATTTTTATCCGGGGCGACAACCAGATTGTTTTGCTCGATCACGGCATGGCGGCCAGCATGAAGCCCCGCCAGATACAGGCGCTGATTGATTTTATGCTCGGCTTTTCAAGAAATGACCCGCACCGCATTGCCAAATCCATACTGAGTCTTTGCGAAATCCAGTATTTCCATGAACTGGAAGACCTCGAATTCCGCCTGGGTGAAATAATTAAAAAGTACAGCTACATGAGTTATGAACAGGTGGATATTTCCGCCATCATGACCGAGGCGTTTAAAGTGATTACCCGCTACGGGCTGCGGGTGCCCAGCAACCTGTTTACACTGATAAAATCGCTTGCCACCATTCAGAAGTTTGCAGAACATCTTGAAGCAAACGTTTCTATTGCCAGCATGATAAGGCCCTATGCCACGGAAAAAATAAAAGAACGGTTCAGCTGGGATGCCATTGTAAAAACGGTGATGGACTCGGCCGAAGATTACATTTACCTGGTAAGCAAACTGCCGAAGGATGTGAAGGAGGTAGTGGGTAAAATGAAAGACGGCATTATCAAACACGAGGTCAATTTCAGCGAAGACAGTTTTACCAACAAGGCCTTTCGAATGAACATCAACCGGCTGGCTTTTGTTTTCATCATCGGGTTGATGCTGATCTGCTCCACCCTGCTGATGATACACATGCGGGACAAACAAGTCATCCGCATTTTCTTTTACACCACTCTTGTCATTACGGCTATCACTGCTTTGCGGCTGCTGGCAAAAACAAGATTCAGTTAGCAGGGGAAAAAATTATCGCACTATGCCATTCACCCTGAACAGCAATACCAGTGTGCCCGCATATCTTCACGTCTTTGTTGGAGTGCAGCCTGTCTTGCGGAAGGCGTACCGACAAAACGGAATGAGGAATAGCCTAACCGGGATTGAATTAAATTTGAAAGACCACAATATCTTTAGTTCGGTTCGTTGATGGGCTATACGCTTGCCAGCGCCTCACAGCAACGAAGGCGTACTTCGGAGTTGAAGGTGGCGATTAACAAAGGCAAAAGACAACATTTACAATTAAATCAAAAATAAATATGACAAGACTTGTTCAATTGACAGCTTTACTTTTATTATTTCTAACAAGTTGCCAGACTTCTAAAAAAAATAAGACTGATTTGCTACGAAGCAAAATAGAGCAAATCGTGTCCGGCAAAAACGCAGTGGTCGGAGTTTCAATCATTGGTGATAGCGGCAAAGACAGCATTTCTTTATACGGAGATAGACGTTTTCCTATGCAAAGCGTTTTTAAATTTCATATAGCATTAGCCGTCTTGTCGGAAATTGACAAAGGAAAACTTTCATTAGACCGGAAAATAGACATAAATAAAAATGAACTTTTGCCCGAAGATTTTTGGAGTCCACTAAGAGACGAAAATCCGAACGGTGGGAGTTTTACTATTGAAAAGCTAATTCAATATTCTGTTTCTCACAGCGACAATACTGCTTGCGATGTTTTAATACGACTTATTGGAACACCTAATTCAGTTGAAGAATATATTAAAAAGACAGGCATCCAGGATATACAAATTACATACAATGAAGAAGAAATGCAGGCGAAGTGGGAAAATATGTTCCAAAATTGGACTACACCGAAAGCCGCAAGTGAGACTCTTAAAGTGTTTTACGAGAATAAAACCAACTTACTTTCAAAAGCCAGTTACGAATTTTTCTGGAAAACTAATAAAGAGACAACAACAGGGAAAAACCGAATAAAAGGACAGTTGCCCGAAGGAACAATTGTTGCTCACAAGACAGGTTGGTCAGGGACAAATAAAGAAACAGGAATCACTGCGGCTGTAAACAATATTGGAATTGTCTTTTTGCCAAACGGAAAGTATTTTATAATTAGTGTTTTTGTAAGTGAATCAAAAGAAAGTTTTGACACGAACGAGAAAATTATTGCTGACATCGCAAAAGCAACTTATGACTTTTACACCACAACGACTAAATAGAAAAACTGCCGCCAGTCGGGTAGGCGGCCTCACCGCTTGCGGCGATTAGGTGCGCCTTTCACAGCACTGTATCCCGATAGCTATCGGGAGGCCGCGAATACAGCGGTTCATTATACCCCTGTTGGCAGCTTCAAGAAAGAAGCACGCCTTTGTTGAAATGCAGCCTTGCTTGCAGGTGGCGTTCCAACAAAACGGAATGAGGAATAGCCTAACCGGGATTGAATTAAATTTGAAAAGCCAGGTTATCTTTAGTTCGGTTCGTTGGTGGGCTATGCACATACCTACGCCTCACAGCAACGATGGCGTGCTTCGGAGTTGAAAGTGGCGAGCAACAAAGGCAGAAACTTCTACCATGATGAAAATAATAGTATTCATCTTATTGATTGTCTTTATTGGGTCATGCGATAAAAGAGAGGACCCTATCAATAGGATCAATAAAAAATTGAAAATCGATAGTACAGGAGTTTTGCGGAAAGATGTTCCTGAATTCTATAATGATTCAACTCCTTACTGGGGATACGCACAGATGACAAGGAATAGATTTGGATTGCCTTCTATAGAGAATGGCAGAGAGGTGTTTGAAATAAGGATTTTGGAGGACCTTGAAGGGGGGAGAATACTTTTGCGAATAAGGTATCAGGGCAGTACATGGATCGCAGAAAATTATATCTACCGTCCTTTTTCTACTGATGGTCAGACTATTGACTCAATAGTTGTAAATTATGTTAACCTTGGACCGCCAAAGTCCGGATGGAATAAACTAATAAATAAATTAATTGACAAAGGAATACTGGATTTTAAAGATGAATTAAGTTTCCCGGGACCTCAAATTATAATAGACAGAACACCTAAAATAGTTGAAATTGCCGCAAAAAACTATTATAAATATTATACTTTACAATACGATAAAACTCAAATCATGAACATATCGGATGATGCTAAATCCATGGCCAGAATTATTGATTTAATAAGAAAAGAATTTCCCGAGATAAAGTCTCAGATTAATAAGTTTGAAAAAGATAGCAATGCATCCAATTAGCATTTTTATGCCCCTGTTGGTAGCTTCAAGAAAGCAGCATGCCTATGTTATGCCCCCGTTGGCAGCTTCAGGTAAGCAGCACACCACTGTTGCGTATGTAACCCAGTCTATGCATGAGGCGTACCCATAACTGAAGCAGGAAAAATCTTATCAAAATCTTCAGTTCCATCGGGGTGTCCTGCTTATCATTGCATAAAAGGAAAGCTGTCTACGAGGGGTCTGCCAGCGGGGCCAAAGTGCGAAGGGCGACCCCTCGGTATAAGAAATTCATAAAAAAATATTTGCCTCAGTTGGTAGATCGCAAGAAAGCAGCACGCCGCTGTTGCGTATGCAGCCCAGCCTTTGAGGGAGGCGTACCCATAACTGAAGCGGGAAAAATATTATCAAAATCTTCAACAACGATAGTATGATGCCGGAGTAAAAATCATTTTACCATCCCGTTTACCCTGAACAGCAATACCAGTGTGCCCGCATATCTTTCCCTGTAAAATTGCTTGCGGATAATATTGTTGAAAATAGAAGTGGCAATCCAGATAATAGCGTCGTTCCTGTTGTCGGTTATTTTCATAGCCAGCGGCACCAGGTAATCGTACGCTTCCAGTTGCTGCAGTTTCCTGTCCTGCTCGTAAATCCACAAAGTGTAGGTATAATTTTTTTTGTCAAATTCTGCTTCATTAATCCGCCTGTCGGAATAGGAAATAAAAACTGAGGACGTAGGTACACCTCGTTTTTTCAGTCCTTCACGCACCAGGGGTATCACATCATCCATAATATGCTGCGTGGCCGAATTGCCATTGGCAACAATCAGCAGCGAGTCCACACGGGGGTAGGGCTGGTTGGCAGATGTTCTTTGCTGAATGAAAACACCATCTTCCAGCTTTTTCATGGCATTGCAACCGCAAAGCAGGACAACCACGACAGGTATCAGGCAATACTGTTTCATTGCTGTCTGATTAAAGTTAAAGAAAAATACGCTGCTGAAATTAATACGGCAATTACCTGTATCCGGTTGCCGAAGCTGAAAGAAAATTTTATTTGCCGGGTAAATAATAGTGCTTACTTTTAAAAATCCGCATTGCTTCCGCCTTCTGAATCCTGTAAATCCTGCTCTGTCAAAACCAGGAATCACCATTTTTTTAACTCAAAACAAAAAACTTATGAAGCGAATTCTTTCCGGAGTCCTCATCTCCGTATTCATGTTTGCATGCAGTAATGAAAAAAACGAAGAAAAACCGGCCACAGCAACTTCCTCTGATACACCAAAAAATGCAGATGAACTGATGGTAATGAGTGAAACTGATGGCGTAAAAAATGGATTGATGGCGTTTTCAAAAGGTGATATTGATGGTATGACGGCAGACTATGCAGATGATGCCAGGCAACTATGGTCAAGCGGCGACAGCCTGGTTGGCAAAAAGGCCATACAGGATTATTACAAGGGGCGCTGGCAAATCATTGATTCGCTGAATTTTTCAGAATTTATTTTAGTTCCGCTGAAAGTAAATATGCAGCAATCGCAATATGCGCCAACAGGCAAATGGGTGCTTGCATGGTCATTAGCCCATGTTAAATATAAAAACAGCAAAAAACTGGATTTCTGGGTACATAGTGTATATCACTACAATGATGCAGGCAAAGTTGATTTTATTGGGCAATACCTGGACCGGCACCCGATAATGGAAGCTACTAAGGATTTAATGCCGAAATAAAACAAACCGACCCCGCCCCGGCGGGGTTTTTTTTAGCCCTTCGTTTTTTTTCCTGTCCTGTTGATTTCAATTACTCCGGTATTAGAAAAAAACTCCTATTTTTAAGCATTGAGAACCAAAACTAAACTCTGATGAAAATACTTATTCTCCTTGCCGGCTCATTGCTTTTAATACTTACAAATGTGCTGGCTCAGCAAACCGTTACAGGCAGGGTAACAGATGATAAGGGCAACCCTGTTGAAGGAATTTCAGTTACTGTGAAGGGTACCACTACCGGAACCACTACGGACAGAAACGGGAATTTTTCCATCCGTTCAAGCGGAGCTGGCGCTGTACTTGTTTTTTCCGGAATCGGTTATAATAGTAAAGAAATAAGCGTTTCCGGCGCCACAGTTAATGTTTCTCTCGAACCGGCCGCCGTTACGCTTGCCGGTGTAGCCACCGTGGGTACACGCAGCCTGAAGCGATCAGCAACTGAAACACCCGTACCGGTGGACCTGATTCCCATTTCAAAAGTGACCAACCAGCTGGGTATGGTGGAAATAAATTCTGTCCTGCACTTTGTTGCACCATCCTTCAATGCCAACAGGCAATCGGGCTCCGATGGCGCCGATCATATTGACCCGGCGACCTTGCGTGGTTTGGGCCCCGACCAGACACTGGTACTCATCAATGGTAAAAGACGGCACCAGAGTTCACTTGTAAACCTGTACGGCAGCCGCGGCCGCGGCAATTCGGGCACGGATTTGAATGCCATTCCTGCTGCTGCTATTGAAAGAATAGAAATACTGCGTGATGGCGCCAGCGCCCAGTATGGTTCCGATGCCATTGCCGGCGTGGTAAATATTATTCTTAAACAAAGTGTAAACGAATTTACCGCTACGGCTACTGCCGGCACGCATATAACCGGCTATGGCGGCAACCTGGATTATAACGGGCAAAAAGTGCTGGACAATCAAACTGACGGATTTCAGTACAATGCCAATGTGAATTATGGTTTCAAACTTAAAGACAATGGTTTCCTTAATATCACCGGCGATTTTTTGAATAAAGACAAAACTTTCCGCCCCAATTATGAACCGATTTTCCCCGACAACTATCGGCAGAAATTCGGCGACGGTTCTTATAAGAACTACCGGGCATTTTATAATAACCAGGTAAGCCTTGGCGGCAGCACCCAGTTTTATTCATTTGGCGGCATCAACCGCCGCGATGGTTCGGCTTTTGCCTTCACCCGATATCCTGAAAGCGAAAGAAATGTAACGTCCATTTATCCCGATGGATTTAATCCCATCATTACTTCAGAAATTACCGACAAATCCATTTCGTTTGGAGTAAGAAGTAAGCTTTGCGGATGGAGTTCCGATTTCAACGGCACCACCGGCAGCAACCGTTTTCACTATGGAGTTGAAAACACACTGAATGCTTCACTGGAAGGAAACTCACCCACTGAATTTGATGCCGGGGGTTTTCAGCTGAGTTCTAGTACACTGGGAGCTAATTTCACCAAAGAATTAAGTGGCGTAGGCGCCGGGCTGAACCTTGCCTTTGGCTCGGAGTTCCGTTATGAGCAATACGAAATATTTGCCGGCGAAACGGCTTCGTGGAAACAATACCTCGATGAAAACGGAAATCCCAAAGTGTTTTCCATCAACGGTCCCGGCGATACCACTTTCCGGCCGGGCGGTTCACAGGGTTTCCCGGGTTACCAGCCAAGAGATGTGGTGAAAGCAAGGCGTAAAAACTTTGCAGCCTACGCCGATGCAGAACTGGATATCACTAAAAATATTTTAATAGCCGGCGCCGTACGGGTTGAAAACTACAGCGACTTTGGCTGGACGGATAATTATAAACTGGCCACAAAACTGAAAATAAATAATAACCTTAGCTTCCGCGGGTCATGGAGCACCGGTTTCCGGGCGCCTTCATTGCCGCAGATTCATTTCAGTTCCACTTTTACCAACGTGGTGGCCGGCCAGATATTTGACCAGGTAATAGCACCTAACACCGGTGCACTGGCCAAAGCAGTAGGCATTCCTGAACTGAAAGAAGAATCATCGAATAACTTCAGCATCGGTTTTGTTGCCCGCATAGCCAAAAAAATAAACCTGACAGTGGATGCTTACCAGATAAAAGTTGAAGACCGCATTGTGCTTACCGGTTTGTTTGACACCAATGATGATAAAATAGGAGGCGTACTGCAAAGTCTGAATGTTGGCGCTGCACAATTTTTTACCAACGCTGTGAATACCAAAACCCGCGGGCTGGATGTGATAGCCACTTATAGTGATAATCTTGGCCCGGGCAGGCTGAATGCAACCGTGGCGGCCAATTTCAACAATATGAAAGTGCTGGCCGTGCATACGACCCCGCTGCTTAGCGGCAAGGAAGAAATTTATTTTGGTGTAAGAGAAAAGTATTTCCTGCTCACTTCAGCCCCTGATCATAAGGTGAACGCAAGCCTTGATTATACCATCAATCGCTTCAATGCATTTGTACGTGTCACCCGCTTCTCCGGTCTGAAGCTGATTGATTTCAACTTTGATGAATCGGCGCCTGATGTGTATGATGCCCGCCACACCCTTGACATCACGCTGGGTTATAAAATCAACAGCAATTTTGATATTGCCATCGGCGGCGCCAATGTGCTGGATTCCTATCCCAGTATTCAGGATCCGGGGCTTACGGAAACCGGCGGCATGTGGGATGCCGTGCAGATGGGTCATGGCGGCGCTTTCTACTTTGCAAAAATCGGCTACCGGTTTAAAAGAAATAAATAATCAGTAAACTGATTTCACGATAAAAAACCTCCTGCGGGAGGTTTTTTTATTTTAGTAATTGAGATGCGCTTCCAAGTATTGTTTCTGCTTTTTTGATATCAAGTGCAGGCAAAGGAACCGGCGGCGAGGTTTCAGCATAAGCAGGGTTTATTTGTTTATGCCACCAGCCCACATCATGCCAGCGGCCAAGTTTATACCCGATGTTTTTAAACGTAGCGAAGTAAGTAAATCCAAAATTCTCATGAAACGAAATGCTGCCGGGATTGGGAAGAGTGATAACAGCATAAGCATTTACATAACCCTGCAATATCAGTATCTCAAACAAAGCGCTGTAAAGGGCATGTGCTATGCCACGCCGGTAAAACTTCTCAGCCACATACACCGATGTTTCAGTACACCATTGATAGCCTGTCCTGTCCCGGTGTTTGCCGGCATAGGCATAACCGGCAACCTCGCCGTCAATTTCTGCAACCAGCCAGGGCCTTTCCTTGAGTGTGGAAATTATACGCTGCCGGAATTCTTCAACTGATGGAATTTTCCACTCCTGGGTAACGCCGGAGCTGAGGATAAAGGGGGTATAGATAGCCAGTAATTTAGCTGCGTCATGCGAATCGGCAATTCTGATTAAGGGCATATTTTTCGGAAGTAAAAGTGAAAGTAAGTCAAAAATTGATTTCAGCCTTTAGACAGGAATTTCTATTTTTGCTGCCCGATTTTGGCGGGATAGCTCAGTTGGTAAGAGCGTTGGATTCATAACCCAAAGGTCTCGGGTTCAACTCCCGATCCCGCTACTGAGAGTGAAATTTAAAAATTGAATTTCAAATTATTCATTCCGGGCAGAATAAAAATACTGTCGCCTTTTATTCCTTTGATTTTATTGATAAATCCAGTAATTTTCTAAGTAGATTTTTTCCAGAACTTTAAATCCAATTTTCAAAAAAGCCGTTCAACTGAACCAAAAATGCAGTGATGAAAAAGCTGTTTGTTTTCAGTTTGACGCTACTGGCCGGCTTTGACAACAATGCCCAGCTTGCCTGTACTATTTTACAGAATGACACTACCATATGCCGGGGAATTTCGTTGCAGCTTTCAGTTGATACCAATACATTATTCACCGTTTGTAATGCCGCAGCGCTTCCTGCCTCACTTCAAACCGGGCTGGTGGCATATTATCCTTTTTGCGGCAATGCCAACGATGAAAGCGGAAACGGCAATAATGGCACTGTGATAGGAGCCACCCTTACCACCGACAGGTTTGGAATTGCCAACCGGGCCTACAGTTTCAATGGCAGTAATTATATCATCGGACCGGCTTCCAACTTTCCTGTTGCAACCCGAACTGTTTCTTTATGGTTTTATGCCACCAATATCGGTGTGAGCATTGAAGGGCCTACACTCATGGGTTATGGCGGGGGCATGTGCGGCACTTCGTGGTTTGAAACCATTGACAATCCCGGCACGCCCAACGGTGAACAAAATACCTACCAGGTGCAGGGTCATTGCAACAACGAATCTGTTTTGTGGAATTATGGCGCCACGCATCCCAACAATGCCTGGCATCATTGGGTAATAACAACATCTGCGTCCGGAACAAAATTTTATCTTGACGGCGTAATGGTGCTTAGCGATACCACTTTCATCAACGAAACTTATGTACAGGGTAAGGATTTTATTTTCGGCGGACCAGTTGGCGTGAACGGCATCGGTTTCTACACCGACGGAAATATTTATGGCCTCCAGGGAAAGCTGGATGATGTTTTTATTTACAACCGTGAACTTTCTGCTGCCGAAGCCCTTTTGCTTTATCAAAGCCAGTTGATTTCCTGGTCAACCGGTGAAACAACCCCCTCCATCACCGTAACTCCTGCGCAAAGCACCACATATTATGTAACTGTATCAGACAGCATCAGCACCTGCACCGACAGTGTTTCAATTTCCATTTCATTCGTTGACACTTCGCTGGCAGTACTTGACCCAACTACTATCTGCAGTATAAATGACAGTGTGAGAATGCAGGCAGGCATTGCCACCAGCTATCAATGGCTGCGAAATGGCATACCGATACCCGGCGCCACAGCCAGTAACTATACTGCCACGCAAACCGGTACGTACCGCGTTGTAGTAACCAATAATATCGGCTGCACCGATACCAGCCGGTCTGTGGACATCAACCTGAACCCGCAACCTGTTGTTGGTTTTACCATCAATGACCAAACGCAATGCCTCCAGGGCAACAATTTTATTTTTACCAATACATCCACCATCAGCAGCGGCACGATGACATACCTGTGGAATTTTGGCGACGGCAATTCAGCCACGGGAACAAATGCGTCACATAGCTATATTACTGCAGGTTCCTTTAACATTATGCTCACTGCAACAAGTGATAATGGCTGTATGGACAGCCTGGTAAGAAACATAACCGTGCATCCTGACCCGCTGGCATCTTTTACAGTAAACAACTCCGGCCAATGCCTGAACGGTAATAATTTCATTTTCACCAATACATCCACCATCAGCAGCGGCACGATGACATACCTGTGGAATTTTGGCGACGGCAATACATCCACTGCCATAAATACCAACCATACCTATTCAGCCCCCGGCAATTTTACCGTCACTCTTATTACAACCAGCGATAATGGTTGCAGCGATACCAGTGTATTTGCAGTTTCTGTTTATCCCAAACCCGTTGTTTCGTTTAATGTAAACAACAGCAGTCAGTGCATCACCGGCAATAATTTTATTTTTACCAACACTTCCAGCATCAGCAGCGGCAGCATGACCTTCCTGTGGGATTTTGGCGATGGCAATACGACCACAACGCAAAATGCAACTCACAGCTATGCAGCCATTGGCACTTACACAGTAAAACTTGTAGCCCTAAGCAATAACGGCTGCAGCGACAGCGTGATTCAAAATGTAACAGTAGCAATCGGACCTGTTGCCAATTTCACCATTAACAGCGCCAGCCAATGCTTGCAGGGAAATAATTTTATTTTTACCAATAGCACTGTTCCCGCAGGAAGTATGAGCTACCTCTGGAGCTTTGGCGACGGCGGTACAACCTTCACTACAAATGCTGTTCATATTTACACTTCAGCCGGCACTTTCAATGTAAAACTGGTGGCCACCAGCAACAATGGATGCAAAGACAGTATAACAAGACAGGTAACTGTATTTCCACAACCACAAACCCCAGTGATAATTTCAAGCGGACCGTTATCCATTTGCGAGGGCAGTTCTGTCACACTATCCACAAATGGAGCCCCTGCTTTGCAATGGTACAATAACAATTCACCCATTGCAGGACAAACAAACTCCTCGCTTACCGTAAATCAAAGCGGCTCTTATACGGTGACAAGCACCAATGCAAGCGGATGCAGCAGCACATCATCCGCTGCTGTGGTTACTGTAAATCCATTACCCACAGGTACCCTGCTGAATCCGCCGCAGAACTTCATCTGTGCCGGCAGCAGCGTCACACTTACAGCCAGCGGCGCTTTCAGTTATCAATGGTACCTGAATGGCAGCCCGATTGCCGGTGCCACGGCAGCCACATACAATGCTACACAGGCCGGTATTTACACTGTTGAGTTTATCAGCGCCGCCGGCTGCCGCAGAGTAAGCAGTAACAGTGTAACACTTTCGTTGGTTGATTTTCCAGGTGCTGATTTCCTTTATAATTTATACTGTGAAAATATTCCTGTTGTGTTTAACAACATGACTGACATTTCGGTCAGCGGGCCGGTAACTTTCAACTGGGCTTTTGGCGACGGCAGCAACAGTACAGCCACAAACCCTGTTCACATATATTCCACAGCAAATACTTATACTGTGAAGCTGGTGGCCACATCGGTTCAATGCCCGCAGGTAAAAGACAGTATCAGCAGAACAATCATTATTGAGAAACCTGTACCGGGCATACAATACACCGCGATTAATGTTCTCATTAATACGACCGTGCAGCTGAATGCCCGCCCGATTGGCGTGTATTATTTATGGGTGCCTCCTGTATTCCTGAGCGATGCCACCATTCCAAATCCTGATGCAACCCCGGCGCAGGATCAATTGTACCGGATACTGATTACATCCCCTTCGGGTTGTGTGACGGTGGACACACAACTGGTGAAAGTGTTTAAGAAAGTTGAGATATATGTGCCCGAAGGTTTTTCACCCAATGGCGACGGGCACAACGATGTACTGATGCCAGTGCTGGCAGGAATAAAAGAACTGAAATACTTCAGGGTGTACAACCGCTGGGGACAACTGATGTTCCAAACCAACAAACCGGGCGAAGGTTGGGAGGGAAATTACAAAGGCTCCAAACAACCAATGGAAACTTATAACTGGGTGGCCGAAGGCATTGACATATATGATAAGCCAATCAAGCGGGCCGGAGCCACTATTTTAATCAGGTAAAAAATTTTCTTATGAAATGTTTTGTTGTTTTAATACCGGCCATGATGATGGGAATAAACAGTAAAGCGCAGGATCCGCATTTTACACAATTTTATTCCGCACCGCTGGCTGTGAACCCGGCCTACACGGGTGTGTTCAATGGCGAGCTGCGGGCCGTGAGCAATTACCGCCGGCAATGGGTGAATGCTGTATCGCCTTACAACACGTTTAGCATTTGCGTGGATGGAAAAATAAAACAGCAGGACATTGAAGTGCAGAACCCGTTGAACATCGGCCTGATGGCCATGAATGATCAATCCATGAAGGGAGCTTTTCGCAGCAACTATTTTTCCGGCTTTGTTTCTTATCATGTACTGCTCGATGAAGACCGCTGGCATAGCCTGGGCATAGGTTTGTATGGAGCCTATGGTAAAAGAAGAATTGATTTTTCCGGCATTTCATTCAGCGAGCAGCTAACCGGCGATGGATTTGATCTTTCGCTGCCCAATGGTGAAGCTGCATTGAACAACATGAAGCCGTTTGCATCGGTTGGCGCCGGCATTCTTTACCTGTACAACAACAAAGAAGAAGGAACATTTTTTGACTTCGGCCTGTCGGGTTTTCATTTTAACAAACCAAGGCAAACTGTAGTGGATGATGCGAACGAATACCTGCCGGTACGCTATTCTGCCCAAACCAGCCTGCAACGCTACCTGCAGCCCGATCTTATCCTCAACCTGCGGGCACTTTACCAGCGCCAGGCAAAAGTGGAATATACGTTGTTTGGTTTTTCCATTGCAAAATTGCTTGCACCGGAAAACCAGCACATGCTTGGCGCCGGGTGCTGGTACCGAAGTAAAGACGCCATCACTCCTTCTGTATTGCTTGAGTACAACAAACTCCAGGCTGCAGTCAGTTATGACATTACAGTAAGTAAATTCAAGCCGGGCACCTCACGCACCACATCGTGGGAGTTTTCATTGCTCTACCGCATGGGCGACGGAAGCTGGCTGAAATGAGCCTGAAATTTTAATACGATAAAAGTTTTCTTATTGCCACCGATGTCTTTTCGGCATTGGGAAGCACCGATGCTTCCAGCGCCATATTCAGCGGAACGGCCGGTACATTGGCAGCACCCAGCACTTCAACCGGTGCATCCAGCCAGCGGAAACATTCCTTTGATATTCTTCCGGCCAGGGCTTCGGCAAAGGAATTGTTTTGTTGTTCTTCCGTAAGCACCAAACATTTGCTGTGCTTCTTTACTGATTCAAAAACCAGTTCTTCATCCAGCGGGAATAAAGTTCTTAAATCAACTATTTCCACACGGCCCGGAAAATTTTTTGCCGCCGCCTTTGCCCAATATACACCCATGCCATAGGTGATGATGCAGCAGCTTTCGCCATTTTCAATCCTGTTATTATCGGCACCAAGTACAAGATTGGCTTTGCCAAGAGGAAGAATGTAATCCCTCGAAGGCTCTATTGTTTTTGCTTCTTCGGTGCCGGGCACTTTGCTCCAGTAAAGTCCCTTGTGCTCCAGCATCACCACAGGGTTACCGTCATAAAATGCGGCCTTCATCAATCCTTTCATATCGGCTGCATTGGAAGGGTAAGCTACTTTGATTCCCTTAATGGAAAGCAGCGTGGTCTCCACACAGCCGCTGTGATAAGGGCCTCCACCGCCATAAGCGCCAATGGGCACCCGGATGATGGCAGATACCGGGTACCTGCCGCAACTGAGGTAGCATGATTTTGAAATTTCACTCACCAGCTGATTAATTCCCGGATAGATATAATCGGCAAACTGCACTTCCACTATCGGCTTCACCCCTACTGCGCTCAGTCCAACAGTGGAACCGATAATGTAAGCTTCCTGTATGGCTGTATTGAAAACCCGGTGGTCGCCGAAGCGTTCGGCAAGTGTGGCCGCTTCACGAAAAACACCGCCCAGCCTTCGCCCAACATCCTGTCCGAAAAAAATACACTCAGGATGCTCTTCCATCAATTCCCGAATGGCAAACAATGCTGCATCTACCATAATCACTTTTTCATTACCAGCCGGCGAACGTTCGCCTTTTTCCTCAGTAATTTTTGTTGGAATAAAAACATGAGCAGCGGCTTTGCCTGTATCGGGTTCGGGTGAGTTGGCCGCTTTTAAAAATTCATCAGCAATAAAACCGGCCGCTTCCGATTCCATGTCCTGCAACGATTGTTCATCCAGGCCGTATTGCAATAAAACTTTTCGGAGTTTGGGAAGCGGATCATCCACCGCATGCTTTGCCAGGTCGTCGCTCGACCGGTAAAATTCTTTTCTCACACCACTGGTATGATGGTTCAATAATGGCACACGGGCATGCACCAGCCAGGGCTTGCGGTGCTGCCTCACTTCATTTAGCAGGTTGCCTATTACTTTATAGCAATGAATAAAATCAGTGCCGTCGAGCTGAATCTTGCTCATACCTTTAAAACCATCGGCAAATTCATACGCATCCATGGCACGGGTTTCATCAGCCGTGGCGCTGATGCCCCAGCCATTGTCCTGTACCAGGTAAATAATGGGCAATTGCTTCAGCACAGCAAACTGGAAGGCCTCACTCACTTCGCCTTCCGTCACGCTGCCATCGCCCAGCGAACAAATCACAACCGGCAATTCACTATTTTCTCCTTTTTCCAATAAAGGAGAATTTGTTTTTTCGAGATATTGAATGCCTTGCGCTACGCCTGTGGTTGGTATAGCCTGCATCCCCGTGGCGCTGCTCTGGTGAATGATTTTTGGTTTATCAACAGCTTTGGAATTGGGATGAGAATAATAAGAACGTCCGCCGGAAAAAGGGTCATCAGCTTTGGTGAGTAGTTGCAGCATCAGCTCATAAGGCGAATAACCAAGCCCGAGCAAAATGCTTTCGTCACGGTAATAAGGGCTGATGTAATCGCAGCTTTTCAGGTGAAAAGCCATTGCCAGCTGTATGGCTTCATGACCTCGTGATGTAGAGTGAACATATTTGCATAGCTGGCGGTTGGCCTCGTACACTTCGGCCATGGCTTTGGCACAGCACATCAGGCGGAAGGCTTTCAGTAAAATGTTTTTATCGGGCATACGGCAAGCTGAGGGAGCAAAAATAGGCTGAATGAATTTATATAAAATAAAAACCACCCCGATTAGCCGGGGTGGCGCTGCAGTTGGTTTTGGTTGGTAACTGTTTCTAAAAGAATGAACCCTGTCGGGATTTATTTTATTTCGAGCGACAGTAAAGAATCGTCTTCGATGAATGCTTCCAGCTCGTCACCCACTACCAGTTCTCCTACGCCGGCCGGCGTGCCGGTAAAAACAAGATCGCCGATATTGACGGAAAAATAATTGGAAATATAAGCAACGATTTTGTCAAAGTCGTGAATCATCAGGCCCGAGTTGCCCTGCTGCACCAGTTCTTTATTTTTATAAAGACAGAAATTGATGTCTTTTTTATTCTTTATGGAATTAAAAGTTATCCATTTACCGATAGCGGCCGAATTATCCCAGGCTTTGGCTTTTTCCCAGGGAAGCCCTTTTGACTTCAGCTCATTTTGAATATCTCTCGCAGTAAAATCGATACCCACCGTGACAGCGTCATAATATTTACCGGCAAATTTTTCCTGGATGTATTTTCCGTTTTTGCTGATGCGCAGCACCAGCTCGCATTCGTAATGCAGATCGTTGGTGAATTCAGGATAATAAAATGGTGTATGGGGCTGCAAGAGTGCACTCTTGGGCTTCATGAAAATCACTGGTTCGTCTGGTACTTCATTACCCAGTTCTTTGGCATGTGCTACATAGTTACGGCCGACACAGAATATCTTCATAATTGGCTTGTTTTGAGAAATACATCGGATACAATACTGGTGGACTGTTCATCCCATATATTCAGGCCTCATAAAACAAAGGATTTTACCGGCGGAAGATGGCAGGGCTGCTAAAATAGGTAATCACCCCGAAATATCATAAGAAATTGCTGATTATTTGGGTGGCTGCGGCTGCAGTGCGAGTACCGTTCAGGTTTTAATTTCCAAAACATTAACTTAGATAATTACAAATTACCGGTGCCTGATTTATTTCATACCATCCGGCAGTTAATTATACCCAGGCTTGAAAAAAACCTGGACCCCGGCCTGCTTTATCATAACGTGGGTCATACCCTTGATGTGCTCCGGCAGGCTGAACTTATTGCCCTGGAAGAAGGAATCAACCCGGATAAAGAATTGCTGCTGCTGAAAACGGCTGCGCTTTACCACGATAGCGGTTTTCTTTTTACTTACAGAAACCATGAAGAAAAAAGCTGCGAGATAGCACGCAGCGACCTGCAGGATTTTTTTGAAGAACCCGATTTGAAAAAAATCTGCGGAATGATTATGGCCACCAAAATTCCTCAATCGCCGCACAACCTGCTGGAAGAAATAATTTGTGACGCCGATCTCGATTACCTGGGCCGCGACGATTTTGAACCCGTCAGCATAAACCTGTACCATGAATTTATCACTTTCGGTATACTCAATGGCGATGAATCGTGGGATCATATCCAGATCAGGTTTTTCGAAGCGCATCACTATTTTACACGAACAATTACGGAAAAAAGAAACGGAAAGAAACGGGAGCACCTGCAACAATTAAAACGAAGGAGCGGCTGGAACCAATGAACGGAAAAAAATATTTACAACATCTGCTTAATGTCCGCCCTGCTGAATGGAAAGCGGTAACGCTCTTATTCTGGCTGCAGTTTTTCCAGGGCACGGGTATTGCATTTTTCTTTACGGCTTCCTTTACAGGTTTTCTGAAAAAATTTCCTGCCACGGAACTGGCCTGGGTAATGATTATTTCTTCGCCGCTCATGTTTGCCACCGGCTGGCTGGTCAACAGGTTTGAGCATAAAATAAGTTTGGGCCGGCTGGGCGGCGCCACCATTGTGCTGATGGCCGCCAGTATCCTGCTGTTTCAGCTTTCCGGCATCTGGCTCAGCCAATCCTGGTTTTATTATGCCATGTTTGCCTGGTACTATGTACTATATCTTGCCAGTAATCTATGTTTCTGGAGCATTGCCTCCACGCTGTATGATGTAAGGCAAAGCAAGCGGCTGTTTGCCGTAATCAGCGCCGGCGATATACCGGCCAAGTTTATCGGCTACACCCTTGCTTACTTTTTTGTAAAAACCATCGGGCCGCTGAATATGCTGTGGCCGGCATTTTTTTTTATGCTTGGTTCGCTGCCTTTTCTTTACCAGATTTCAAAAGCCGGTATTCTGCACCATCACCACCGCCATCACAAAGAAAACGCAGTGGAGTATTTTTCGGGCAGGGGATTCAGGGCATTCATCAAACGCTATACGCTGAATACCCTCATTCGCCGCACAGCCATTCTTACTTTTCTTATCTCCTGCTGCCTGGCTATCATCAATTATGCATTTTATACGGAAGTAAAAGAAGGCAGTCATGATGATAAATCGCTTTCCAATTTCATCATACTGTTTATGGCCTGCTCGCAGCTGGTGGCCCTGCTCCTGAAGCTGCTGTTTACAGGACGCATCGTATCGTCAATGGGTATCAGGAACTCACTGCTGATAACGCCGCTGGTGCTGCTTACGCTGCTGCTCACCATTATTTTTGGTGAGTATATTGCTGGTGAAAATAAAATAATAATTTATGCTTTCGGTGCGGCAGCAATATTGGTTGAGGTGCTGCGTACCGCAATTAACAACCCGGTTTTTCTGACCATTATGCAGCCATTAAGCCTGGGGGAAAGATCCAAAGCCCATTCGATAGTAAAGGGAATTATGGATCCTTTTGCTTTCCTGTTTTCCGGCTTGCTGCTTGCCGGTTTTGCCTACTTTCAAAACGGGCAGGGCCTTGTAACGCTTTGCTATGTACTGCTGTTGTTTTCTGTTTGCTGGATTATCGGTATTGTGCTGGTCAACAAATCGTACAGGTACATGTTGCTGAAAGCTATCAGCAGCCGCTATTTCAGCCAGGAAGATTTCAGGCTTTCGGATGAAGAAATAAGAAAACAAATTGAGAAAAAAATTGAAACGGGCAATGAGCTGGAAGTAATCAATATTCTCCAGATGCTGAACACGCAGCTGAGTGATGAAAGCAAAGAACTGATATTCCGGCTGCTCGATCACCCGTCGGATAATGTAAAAACCGAAACCATTTTGCTGATTAAAACCCGGAAACTGAAAGGCGCCGAGGAAAAACTCTATCACCTGGCCAGCCACAGCAACAATAAGACGGTACAGTTTCACGCAGTGGAGGCCCTGTGCAGGGAAGAGCATAAACATCAGTACCAGAAACATTTTTCGCATCATCACGATAAGGATGTACGAACGGCTGCGTTGTCAGGTATGCTGATGTGCCCGGAGGAAAAAATAAAAACGCAGGCAGAAAAAATAATTACCGGCCTGGTGCATTCTGATGACAAACATGACAAACGCCTGGCGCTGCATGTGCTTGCAGCTGTAAAAGACCACTATTGTCATCCTGACCATGCGCAGTTTTTCAACGAGAGTGATGAAATAAGAAAAGCAGCTTTGAAAGCCATTGGCAAAGCATCTCCTGTCGGGCTGCTCCGGGTAGTGATGTTGCATTTAAAAGAACATCCTGCCCTGGTGATGGATGGCTTGCATGCAGCCGGCGATAACGCCATACCCCTGGTTGAATCTTTTATTGAACAAAATAGGAATACTGTTTACCTGAAAGAAAAACTGATAAACCTGCTGGGCAAAATGAGTGGCGCCAATGCACAGGAAGTATTATTGCGCCTGCTGGAGCGTCATCCAACCGAGGCCGCACCGGTTGCAAAGGCGCTGTATAGGAGCCGCTATGTGTGTTCACCTGTCATTCAGATAAAAATGGAAGCCTTTGCTTCGGAATATCTTATTTATGGTATTGAACTTTTGTACATGCAGAAACTGATTGGACCCCGCCCGGATGAATACCTGATACTTTTCAATTCGCTGAATATTGAGCTGCTCGAAATTCGCAATGTGCTGCTGTGTCTTTTTGGCTGCATGTATGGGCACGACAGGACCTTCCGCATCCGCCAGGAACTGGATATGAAGAAAAAAGAAAGAATAGCCAATGCCATGGAGGTGATTGAAATGACGGTGAAAAAAGAGCTGGCCATTCCTTTTAATACGCTATACGAGCCCGGCGATATTGAACAGCGTTTTGCCACGCTGAAAAACCTGCTGCCTCCTTCAGCCGTTCATCATGTTGATGAAATTCTTTCACACATTCTGCAGGAAAAACCGATACCTTATATGGCATGGACAAAGGCCTGTTCGCTTTACATTTCCAAAAAAACCGGCAAACACCTGCTGCCGGAACTTGTAAAAAAGTTTATACATTCAGAAAATGAGCTGCTGAAAGAAACAGCCATTTATACCACCTGAAATTTTTATCTTTAAGTGATGGAACTTAAAAATTCAAACCGCCTGCTGCTGATTGAAAAAGTACTGGTGCTGAAATCGCTCAATATTTTCAAAGACACCCCGGAAAACATACTGGCCGACCTGGCCCCGCTGATGCAGGAAAAAGAATATGAGCAGGGCACCGTTATTTTCAATGAAGGTGAAACCGGCGATTGCATGTACATCATTCACCAGGGCAGCATCCGCATACATAAAGGCAAGACCACGCTGGCAGTTTTAAAAGAGACAGAAGTATTTGGCGAGCTTTCACTGCTCGACACAGATACCCGCTCGGCCACGGCTACTGCTGAAACAGACTGCGTGCTTTTTAAAATTGACCAGGAACCTTTTTATGAACTGCTCGACGAAAGACCCGAAATAGCAAAGGGATTTATCAAAATCCTCTGCCAGCGTCTGCGCATCATGAACGAAAAAACTAAAAGCTACGAAGCATAACGGGAGGGTAATAGGAAATATTAAATGTGATTGCAATCGTGCAATGTCAGTAATACAAAATACAAGGTCACTCTTTTCTCTTTTCAAGTTTCGCTTTTCACTACTACCTGTCACAAAAAATACCCGGCGTAGCTGCAATAGCCTCAGCCCGGTAAATATTCTGCATTATTCACATCATTCATAGTAAGGCTGATGCCGCGGGTAGCAAAACTTTCAATTACCCCCACTGCCTTTTCTATTTTCCGACTCACCAGTGGTTCTTCCTCTTTATTCCATTTGCTTAAAACAAATTCGGCCTGCATACCCCTGGGATAATTATTACCGATGCCGAAGCGCAGCCGGGGATAATCTCTTGTTCCAAGTATAGCCTCTATGCTTCTTAACCCGTTGTGTCCTCCATCGCTGCCGCCGGGGCGCAGCCGCATTTTGGTCAGGGGCAGCGCCACATCATCCGCTACTACCAGCATATTTCCGGGAGCAATTTTTTCTTTTTCCATCCAGTACTTTACGGCATTTCCGCTCAGGTTCATGTAGGTAGTGGGGCAAATGCAGATAAATATTTTTCCCTTCCACTTTATTTCGGCCACATAGGCCAGCCGGCCTGTGCGAAAATGACCTTCGTGTTTTTTTACAAAAGCATGCAACACATCAAACCCGATATTGTGGCGTGTGTGAGCATATTCATTGCCCGCATTTCCCAAACCGACAAGCAGAAACTTCATGGTGATGGATTGCTTTTTATTAATAACGGTTTAAAGATAACAACTTCAGATTTTGAAAGCAGGGTGGCTGCAACAAAAAACCCACATCTTTCGAAGTGGGTTTTCTGTATAAGCTCTGAAATTTATTTTTTTGTTTCTTTTCCTTTTTCCTCTTTGGCAGCAGCAGCGCCGGTTGCAGGTGGGGTTCCCACTGCTGCAGGTGCAGCGCCGGCCACAGGAGCAGCACCGGCTACGGGTGCAGCAGCTTCTTCCTGTTTCAACTGGCGGGTGAGAACTACGGAAGCAATAGGAATCCTGGGTGAATTCAAAATTTCGTAATGTTCTTCCTTCACATCTTCTACCCTAATGTTGCCGTTCAGCTCCAGGTTACTGATATCAATATCAATATGCTCTTTCAGGTATTGGGGATAGGTTTTCACCTTCAGCGATTTCATTTTAATCACCAGGTGACCGCCTTCCTTTACGCCTTTAGCAGCGCCGTTAAACTTCAGGGGTATATCGGCTATCACTTTTTTACCTTCCACCAGTTCCAGCATGTCCACATGAATTAACCTGTCTGTTACCTTATCAAACTGCAGGTCTTTGAGAATACAACGGTAGCTGTTACCGTTCAGTTTAATTTCAGCCTGCTGAAAGTCCGGGGTATATACCAGTGGCTTGAATGCAAATACCGGAGCAGCAAAGCTAATCTCCTTTTCACCGCCGTAAATTACACCGGGCACCAGGTCTTGAGAGCGAAGTTGCCGGGTGGCTTTTTTCCCGGTTTCGGTCCTCAGTTGTCCTTCGATTGTAATTGTTTTCATTTTTTTATAACGAGTATTTAGTTACGATGATTTTGATACTCTAAATGCCCTTCTCTTGTCCCCTGTACCATCCCCTTTCAAGATGCTCCATTCAGCATTGACCACTCACCTTACTGCTCCTTACGCTGCGAATGCACAAACAGGCTGGTGATGCTTTTATTTTCAAATGCATTGCGGATTGCTACTGCAAACAGATCGGCTACTGAAATTACCTTTAATTTTGAGGTGACCTGCTTCAGCGGGATGGTATCACACACTACTACCTCCTCCAGCACACTGTTTTCAATGTTTTCATAAGCATTGCCGCTAAGTACCGGATGGGTTATTAAAGCCCTTACGCTTCGGGCCCCTTTATCCAATAAAAGAGCTGCGCTTTTTGCCAGTGTACCACCGGTATCACAGATATCGTCAATCACTACCACATCCCTGCCTTCCACATCGCCTATCACTACCATGCTTGCAATTTCATTTGCCCGCTTTCTGTGTTTATCACAAATCACCATTTCAGCTTCAAAGTAGCTGGCAATTTCCCTTATGCGGTTGGCGCTTCCTACATCAGGGGCCGCAAAGGTAAGGTTTTCAAGTCTCAGATTTTCAATGTAAGGGATAAAAACCGCATGGCTGTCGAGGTGGTCAACCGGTATATCAAAATAGCCCTGTATCTGCGGGGCATGAAGGTCCATGGTAATGAGGCGGTTGGCACCGGCTGCCACAAGCATGTTGGCTACCAGCTTGCTGCCAATTGCTACACGGGGTTTGTCTTTACGGTCTTGTCGGGCATAGCCGTAGTAGGGAATTACGGCAATAATTTTATATGCTGAGGCCCGCTTTGCCGCATCAATCATCAGCAGCAGCTCCATCAGGTTGTCCGAAGGAGCATGGGTGCTCTGCACCAGGAATACAAAATCACCCCGGATGCTTTCCATGAAAGTGGGGAGAATCTCCCCATCGCTAAACCTTTGAATATTGATTTTTCCAAGCTTGCAGCCGTAACTTCTGCAGATTTGTTCGGCCAGGTATTGTGAACCGGTGCCGGCAAAGATTTTTGCAGTTGACATGGTTTATTAAATAACTCCAGTAAGGTTGAATCTGGAGCGGCGAAGATAATACATCACCTGCAATTGGGCCGGCGCAAATAATTTAGATGGAATTTACAAGCCAGTTTTATCTGACTACCACCATAGCGGTTGCTTTTGCAGATATCTCAACAGGTTGTCGGGTTTCTGATGAAGCCTGCCGGGATGAAGTAGTATTGCAACTATAAAAAAGCGAGGAGCAGATAAATACTGAGAAAAACAGGGCAACTATATAAACGCCGGCAAAAAATAAAACAGGGTGCAGGGCGCCAATGGGGGATACGGATTTTCTTTTCATACTTCCTGGTTTGGTTTTACAAGGATTGGGTTTTTTATAAATACCTTTCAGCTATACCCTGAAAGTTGTATTTGTTATGCCTAAATTATTTGTTAATCTTGGGGCATGCAAGAGCAGAAGTACTCAATAAAACAATGGGCAAAAGACGACCGGCCAAGAGAAAAACTACTAATGAAGGGCGCACAAAACCTCAGCGACAGCGAACTGCTCGCCATCCTGGTTCAAAACGGCACCAGGCAAAAAACAGCAGTAGACCTGGCAAAGGAAATTCTTAAACTTGGCAAAGACAGCCTCGCCGAACTGGGCAAACTATCAGTAAAAGAACTGATGAAAGTAAAAGGAATTGGTGAAGCCAAGGCCATTACTATTTCGGCAGCGCTTGAACTTGGAAGAAGAAGGCAAAGCACGGCACCGTTGCAAAAAGCTGTGGTAAGCGCCAGCAAGGAGATTGCTGATTATTTACAGGCTAAATTCCGCGACTTGCGCCACGAAGTGTTTGCCGTAATGTACCTGAACAGGGCCAATAAAGTAAACCACTTTGAAATCGTAAGCGAAGGGGGCATCACCGGCACCGTGGCCGACCCGAGAGTAATTCTGAAAAAAGCACTGGAAGAAGATGCCGTTAACATCATCCTCTGTCACAATCATCCCAGTGGCAGCCTGAAACCCAGCAGGCAGGATGAAGAGCTCACCCGGAAAATAACAGAAGCCGCCCGGTATTTCGATATCCGGGTAGTTGACCATCTCATTGTCAGCGATGCAGGATATTACAGCTTTGCGGATGAAGGGTTGTTATGAGTCAATAGTAATTGTATTTTAAAATAAAGCTTTTGTTTATGGGTGATTATCGAAC
>CAYUJD010000004.1:84002-95891 GCA_964444975.1 uncultured Chitinophaga sp.
GTCAATAGTAATTGTATTTTAAAATAAAGCTTTTGTTTATGGGTGATTATCGAACTTTATTTGCATATCAGAAAGCATTTACTTTTTCAATGAAATTATTCAACAGATTAAAGAAAGAAGACGTTACAAAAATTTTTATACTTCCAAACTCAATGATGCTGAATCTGAAAATGCAGAAACGCAGGTTTGGCTTGACTTCGCAAGTGCCTGTCAATATATTACTCAAATAGAATATGAAGAATTTAAATATGAAAATGATGAAGTGGCAAAATTGGTATTGTACATGATAAATAATCCTGAAAAATTCAGGTAGCGCATACGATTGACTATTGATTATCTGCTACTGACTAATTACTCACGCCTGTGCTGCCGGACCACCAAAATTTATTGGGAACTGTATTTCTTCAATGTCTTTAATTGTTCCATTGGCTGCTTCGTACCGGGAAATATTTTCAGTCAGTGCTTTCATAAACCGCTTGGCATGCTGCGGGGTAAAGATGATTCTTGACTTTACCTTGCTCTTGGGGGTGCCGGGCATCACGTTTACAAAATCAATCACAAACTCGGCATGTGAATGCGTGATGATGGCGAGGTTGGCATAGCTGCCTTCGGCCACTTCTTCGGAAATCTCGATATTAATCTGGTTGGGTTGTTGTTGCTGTTCCATTGCTCACATATTTTGAGTGTAAAATAAAAAAGACTGCCGTATAAGCAGTCTTTTCACCAATAAAATAATTTTTCATCGTGGCCGCAGGTACACAAAAGTCTGAGTCCACTCCCGGCAATTGGGATCAAAAACACCTGGTACGGCGTAGCTATAACCCCATTTTGCATAAAAAGTTTTACTTGCAGGCTCATAGCGTGAATTGAATCCGGTTGCCATTGTATAAAAAGTTACAGCACCCGGCGCAGCATTTTGCACTGTAACAGCATTCGTGGATGTATTTACAGTGTACTCAGGCTCCTGGAGAAGAAAATACGATAAACCTCCGCCTAAAATTGAAGGTGTGCAGTAAGCATTTGCCAGCGGCCAGAAAAGCTTTACCTTATTAGCGCCGGTTGTACGCATTTCAATATCGGTAGTGCTGCCGGTATACGCCGTATTGAGTGTTGGATGATAGTTCGTCCATGTTAGCCTGTAAACTCCGTCCCATTGATTTTTGGCGCTTATTTCAACACCTAACTGGAATTTGGAATCGCTGATTTGTGCATTGGGAGCTTCGGCTATCTGAAATCCTAAACCTACTCTTGTGGTCAGGGTGATGAGTGTGGAAGGATCCAACATTATTCTTAAAAACTTTTTCCATTCTCCGGGCTGAAATGTAACCGTCCAGTACTGCCCATCAAAAGGGTTTTCGGGATGATTGGTATAAAGATTTCTGGGCAGCTCATTTATTTCCCCGGAACTGGGGTCAGCTATTGCTGCATTCTGGAGTTTTATTTTTACTACCTGTGCTTTATTTAACTCTGCAGCGGTTTTAGCATCTCTTCTCACTTCGAGCACTTCCAGCGTGAGCACACCGGGATTCAGATCAAGGGCAATAGTTTTAAGGGGGTCAACTGCGGCATCTGGTAAATACACCAGCGTTTTTTCAACCGGCGTTACCGGCGGAAATGATTCTTCACCCTTTTCGCAGGCAATCAGGAATAATGCCACGCCGGAAATAAAGAACAGTTGTTGTAAAACTTTTCTCATAATGAATAGTTTTCAGTTAGATGGTGGGAATAAAGTTAAACAAATATTGATTTAAAAAATAAAAGTGGGGCAAAATTACCCCACTTTTTTATAACAGTTAGTATTGGCTTATTGTTTATCCCACCAGATTCTTGCAAACTGAGAATCGGCTTCACCACTCACCGTATAAAGCTGGGCTACAGCCTGCGTATTGGCAGCATTTAAATCATATTGTGATTGTGCAATTGCCAAGCGACGGGGAATACCGGTAGTAGTGCCCGGTGCAGGAGTAAGCACCAGGTAATTGTTACCATTTCCATTCGCTTCTCTCCACACATTCCATGCTTCCTGGCCATTTGGGAAAGCCGCAATCCAGCGCTGGCGGAAAATTTTTGACATGGCTGAACCGGCTGCAAGATCAACATCTGTATCAGCCATATAGTTATTGAAATCTGTAGCATTATAAACGCCCCACTGACGCCATCCTTGCTCGATGCCATTGCGATACATGGTAGCTGCATTTTCACTGGTCCAGCCCATTTGTGCTGCCTGGGCACGGGCCAGGTAAACCTGCGATGCAGTTAATATATACATGGGCAAGGTTGCAGTTCTTAATGAATTACTGATTATTCTCGCCCAATCTGTATTGGCATTGGCCCAGTTTACAGCATCAGTACGGGTAAGGCCGTAGGGAAATCCTTTAACAACGCCGGGTGTACTGGACACAGAACCATAGGATAAAATCCTTTTATCAGCATTGGTATTCATAAAATCAGTCAGTGTCTGGCTGACAGCATAGTCACGTCGCTGCGTAATATTATAATAGGCATAGAAAGGATTATTGAAATTGCCTCCGGGGTAAACCAGTTTTACATCTTCGGAGAAAGAAGAAATCAGGCCGGCCGAACTTGCCAGTGCATCCAGTACTTCGGCTTTTCCTTTTGTGGCATCTATTTTAGCCAGGCGTACGCCCATCATTAAACGGATAGAATTGGCAAATTTCTTCCACATGCTGATGTCACCTCCAAGCAGAATATCGCCCTGGAAAGAAGCACCGCCATCAAACTGGGCAATAGCCTCTTTTAGTTCCTTAAACAGATCATTGTAGATTGACTGCTGCTCATCATATGGAATAGTTCCCACAGCTTTTAAAGCCTCTGAATAGGGAACATTACCCCATGCATCAGTTACAATCAGGTACCACCATGCTTTCAGAATTCTTGCAATGGCAACCTGGTTGGCATTAGAACCATAAGGTAATGCTTTAGGTGCTGTTTCTGCGTCGCTGTTGAACTTGATTATATTCTGGCAGTCGTACAATACACCGGAATAATAACCGCTGAAGTCAGCCTGTACTCTTGCATAGCGTGAAGCTTCGGTGTACTGGGTTTCGGAATATAGCTGCGAATAAAGACCGGGTGTAGGTGACCATACTTCACCGCCCATACTTGCCAGTACATTGGTAAAAAGGGCAGCTGTGATTGGCTCAGCCACAATGCCGGGATTGAGGTTGGTATCACCAAACTCATTAATCTTCCGTACGCAGCCGGTGCCGGCAACCAGGTAACCGGTTAACAGCGCTAATGAAGTTATTTTTATGAGTTTCATTTTATTTATTTTTTCAGTTTTTAATAAATCAAAAAGTGAGTTTCAGGCTGGCGCCCACTGAACGTACTCCGGGCAACTGGCCATCTTCGCCGAATACTCCGGAAATTTCAGCCGGGTCAAAGTTTTTAGCATCCCTGTGAATAATCCACGGGTTGCGGGCAATTACAGAGAATGTGGCACCCTGGATGTATTTGCTTATAGTACCGATTTTCTTAACCGGGATACGATAACCAAGACTGGCTTCTCTCACTTTCACAAATGTGAGATCGTGAATAAACGGTTCGGCAATACGCTGGAAATAGAACTGGTGGAAATAATTTTGTGCTTCAACATACATATCTACAGGCGTTTTTTCATCCACAGAACTTACACCAACCACATGTACACCACCGCCATCGGCAACAGCATCACGAACATTCTTTCCCCTGTCATTAATGGCAGCTGTTTCATCAAGCAAGCCTGAGAAATTTCCCCAGTTTTCTGACAGTGAGAAGAATTTACCGCCAATCTGGTAGTCAAGGCTGAAGTTTAAAACAAAATCCTTATACGTTAAAGTATTGATTATACCACCGGTAGTTTTGGGAACAACTGATCCCCATACCTTGGTGGCATCCGCCACATATAAACCGGTTGACGGATTAATTACCATCAATCCTTCTGAATTACGCTTGATTCCACCACCCTTTAATTGGCCCCAGTCTTTACCTAACTCCTGGAATGCACGGGCAAAGCGGGTTCCGAATGCCCCACCGGACAGTAAGATGGAAGTCTGACCGCTGAGTATTTCAAGCACCGGGTTTTTAATAATATATCCAAAGGTCTTTGTAATATCCCAGTTAAAGTTTTTACTCTTCACGGGAGTTGCATTTATCACCAACTCAACACCCTCTCTCTTGAAATGCATAATATTGTCATATACAGAGGTAAACCCACTTACACCGCTTACTGCCACATCCAAAGGCTCCCCGTCATTATCTTCATTATAATAAATGAAGTTGACGCCCAGGCGACCCTTCAGGAACCGCAAATCAACCCCTGCTTCATACGTCCTGACGGTGCTTCCGGATACACCGGGTGCAACACCCCCATTGGGTGTTGTCATCAGGAAATTTCCATTCCATAAAAACTGTCCTGTGGAGTATCCGAAATTATTACGGTAAGGAGTTAATGGTCTTGGCTTTTTACCCCAACTGCCAAACACTTTACCAAAAGTCAACCAGGGAAGGCTGCTCTTGGTAAACTCACTGAACACAAAGCTGAGGCCAACTGATGGAGAAAACAGGCTGGCATCACTTGTGGGTACGTTGGCCGAATACCAGTCGCTGCGAAACGCAAAAGTTACACTGGCATATTTGTTCCATTCCACATCGCCTGAAGCAAATAATGAATTTACTTTTTCATTTGACCGGCCATTACTGATACTGGGCTGGCTCTTTGAATTATTGATGGCATAATAGTCAGGAACATTCAAGCCGTTAACCGTTGACATCGAAACTGATTTTTGTTCTATATCCAGCACATTGGCGCCTCCTGTTACATTTATGGCCAGCTTATTACCTACAAATGAATTATTGTAATTGGCCAGTGCCTCATAATTGTATTCACGATAATAGGTTTCGCCTGTAGCGTAGCGAGCCAGCCAACCGGACTGTCCTGCACTTTTTTCCAGCGTTGAAGTCGTTTTGTTTTCAAAAAAAGTGGTAATCTGGTTTTTACGGACAGTGGCTTTCACGTTAAAATGATTATTCATTTTATACTGGAAAAAGAAATCGCCAAAGAACCGGTCTCTTGCCTGTAAGTTGTCCTGGTTTTGAAAATAGGAATAGAAATTATACCAGTAGTTTCCAATAATATCCTCATATCCTGCAGCTCCATCAGGGTTGGTATAAAGGTTCCATGATGCCAGCGCCCCGAAAGGCGACTTCAGGTCCTTAAGTTCCTTCATGATATTCATATCCAGGTTTCGGTGAAACCACTGGTTAAATGAACCTGAAGACTGGTTGGCATATCCATCATCAAATTCACCACGGATTCTTTGAGTTGAGTAGGTAGTATTCACTCCCGTGGTGAAATGATTATTCAGGTCAATAGACCCGGTCATAAACAGTGTATGACGAATGGAATTGGAGTTGGGTATAATACCCTGGATATTCTGGTTGGTATAAGATATTCTGATATTGGAACCGGTGCCTGACTTTGAAAAGGAGGCATTGGTAGTGGTGGTAACGCCTGTATTATAAAAATCCCGGGCATTGTCGGGTTGAGGTAAAAGCGAGGCTGTTTTGAAAGAATATTTTGTACCCGGGAACCATGCATACCAGGGAATATATTCCTGGCCGGTCATTCGGGGACCCCAGCTGGCATCATCTGTATAATCATGAAAATATTTTCCATCCAGCGCTTGCCATTCTGCGGGTTGACCGGGTTGCCAGTTGTATTGCATCAGTTGATCAGCAGCGCCTCCCGCATACAGGTTTTGATATTTGGGTAAAATATAAACCATGTCAGCCGAAACGCTTTGGGTTATTTCAGTGCCGATTCCCTGCCGGGGACCTCTTTTTTTACTGTTGATTACTATGGCGCCTCCTGTGGCTCTTTCGCCAAAGAGTGCAGTAGCATTAGCGCCTTTAAGTACAGTTACATCCTCAACATCATCGGGATTAATATCAAACGAATTCACAATGGTACCATCCACAACAAAAATGGGTGGTACATCAGTCAAGGATAACCCGCCCCGAATGCGAAGTGCATCGGAAGAATTCAATTTAGCATTTGACTGTGCTCTTGTTTGAACACCGGCAATTTTACCCGCCAGCGCTTCAACCACGTTGGTCTGAGGAATAATGTTCAGCTGGTCGCTTTTTACAACCTGCGAACTGTAGGGGGTTACTCTTTGTGATTTTTTAATGCCGAATGCGGTTGTTACTACCACTTCGGTCAGGTTGCTGCCTGCTGCCGCGGTCAGGCTGATACTTACATTATCAGAAGCACCCACGCTGACTTCCTTGTCTTCAAATCCAACTGAACTGATTACTAAAACTGCGCCGGAGGCCACCCCCTTCAGGGTGAATCTTCCATCGGCATCTGCAGTCACACCGGTTTTGGTGCCTTTAATAGTAACGGAGGCAAATGGTATCGGTTTCCCATTCGCGTCTGCCACCACGCCGGAGATAGTCCGGGTCTGGGCGAATACCAGCAATGAGCACAGTATCGCCGTCACAAACAGTGATGCAAATTTTCTCATGTGGAGATCAATTTTGATTAAATAAATTCGTGATTTAGAGCCTTTAATACCTGTTTTCATGAGTAAGAATCATTAAAAAAGACAACGCTTTTTAAAAAAAAGCTGCCGCAAGGTAAACAAATTTTTAACAAACAGTCATTAAAATAGCCCACTTGTGTGATTAACTCTATAATTGAATCCGGAGCAGGCAACGTATTTCAGATTTATGAGTGCCTTCAATCTCATCTAACCCCGAGCCGATGCTCTGCCGGCCACTGTGTATTGTTTGCGACCATTTGAGCCAGAAATTTACCGAGGCTGTCAGCCTGTAGTTTATATTAAAATAATACCTGTATCCTTTGTAAAAGAACGCCGGGATGGAGTAATAGTACAAAACATCATTTTCATAGGCATAAATGCGGGAGTTATAGTCATCGGTCTCAAAATACTGAAGCCGCAGATTGCAGCCATAGTTTTTCAGCATCGGGTTGTAAAGTATGTCGAAAAACGTCAGAAACCCTCTTTCGCTATTCGCACCACTTCTATCATACCACATCAGCTCTGTACGGGTTCGCATTACCAGGTCAGCATTGAGCCTGATGTTGAGTTGTGTACGCCAGTTTTGCCGGGGCAGGTAAACAAGCTCATTGGTAACAGATGTATTATCCGGCAGGTTGGCTTGTTTAGTTTCGCTGCGGTAGCGGGTATAAATTTCCAGTTGCCTGTTTGGCGTATAGGTTATTTGTGCAAAAAAATCTTTTCCGCGGCTGGGCGCATCCACCAGGTATTTCTGCCAGGGAAATTTAAAAACATCCACATAGGCATCCAGCCGCCAGGCCGCTGCAGGCCGGATGCTGATGCCGGTAAAAATTCCATTTTCATTAGTGGGATAAGTGTTTTCCGTAAAGGCATTCCCGTTGATGGATTGAAAAGCAGGACTGATATTTCTGTAAAAAATTGACAAATCAACCCGCGGGTCCACACTCAGCAAAGCACCGTTTACAAAAGCTTTGTTGAAATCTTTATCCGTAGCTGCTTCACCAAAAAGGTGAAGATTGCGGCAGGTGTAGCTGTAATCAAAACTGAAATTGCTGTGGCTTTTTCCGCTAATAGCATACAGGTTGTAAGGCTCAGGACGTTTTTGCACCGGCGAAGAGAAATTATAATGAATGGCATTAATGCCCGCATGCCACCTGTCGCCTTTATATTTTATATTTCCGCCAAAAGCGATTTGACTGAGTTTGTTGCGGTCGGCAATTTCACTTTCTGTTCTGTGATAACCGGAGTTAAGAAAAGAAGAAATGAATTCTTCATTGCTCACCGTATCGGCCACAAAATTGGCGCTGAGTTTTCTGTATGAAACAAATGCCGTGGCCTCCAGCTTTCCCTTCTGAATCGTAATGCCTGCACCGCGGTGAAAATTAAATTCACCTGCTGAGTTGTAGGGCCGCAGCACCGGCGACTGCCGTTTGACACCCAGTACATCCACATTTTTTCTGAAAGCAAGGCTTTGCCATTGAATCAATCCCTGGCCCATATTCACGGTAAAATCGCCAAGCGCCAGCGACTGCACCACTCCCATCTTTCTTGCAAAAAAATGAAAGGAGTAAAAATCAAACCCCTTGTTCTGTGCTCCTTTAAAAAACTGCTCACCGGCATCCTTATCGCCAACCAGTCCGAATTGCAGCAGGTTTTTATACTGGTAACGATAACGGATAAAAATCCGCTGCGGGCTGCCAAGGTATTTTGTACCCGAGATTGAGTTATCAAACCCTCTTGATTTTTCCAGCACCTGTGAATAACGCAGCAGCAGCGAGTGTTCACCGCCACGCAAGCGGCTTTTGAAAAGTTCACCAATAACCAGCGGTTCCGATACAGTAACAAAAGGTAAAAGTTTTTTAATGGTGACGACATCCCATGATGGGATTGCCTGCAGCTCATAAATGCTGATAAATTTTCCAAACAGTTTTCTGTACGAAAGAAAATTGGCAATCTGCAACCCGGAAAGAATTTTCAACTCTTTCAAATCGTTTTCATCTGCCGTATTCAGGTTCAGCGGATTTTTTCTGAAATGTTCGAGCTGCTGCAGGTAACTGTCATCTTCCGTTTCACTCTGGTCGGCATCGGTCAGGTTTTCCAGTTGTTGCTCGGTGGTAGAGGCAGGCACTTCCTGGGCGGAGCCGATGAGTGATGTCCCGATAGCTATCGGGAGAGTGATGAGTAATATGCGTAAAAACTTTTTCATTTTATTTTTCCCCTTTAGGGGCCAGGGGTAAATCATACAAAAGCAGCAGGCCCGGCGTCACACCAAGCTGTGGATGATGACTCGCTGTTACATCGAGACGGAAATTTTTCAGGTAAAGACCCACGCCGGCATAAAGCATGGAAGTATGGGTGGCTATGCCGCCTCTTGCCATCAGTTGGGGTAAAAATTTATACTGCAGGCCGGCGTTTACATTCACCGGCTGGTTTTCTTCTTTTTCAATTTCAGCGCTTACAAAAAATTTTTCCGAAGCTTCGTAACCAAAACCGAAGCTGTAAACTGAAGCCAGTTTTTCATCGGCATTCTTTCCAAACTTTCCACCTATGGGGTTGTATGCATGCACGCCTGCATGAAGCCGGTCGGTGAGATGCAGCACAGTACCTATTTCAAAATTGACTGCAGAAGCACTGCCATAACTGCTGATGCGGATGCCGTTGTAATTGAACTGCACTCCCACATCTACTTTCTGCCCCAGCTTTCTTGCATAAGCAAGCCCTGTTTGCGTTTCATTGTAATCACTGAAGCCGTAATAACCGGCTTTTAACCCAAAATTTCCCGAGCCGGTGGGCACAGCCACTGCCAACTGGTACAGGCTTAACTCCTCCAGCAGAAATCTTCTTTCGCCATATACGCCGGCCGAAGCATTTTTTATTTGTGCAAGCGTTGCCTGGTTGTTGGTAAAAGAAAAAACATCGGCATGAGTGAGGCTGTAAGCGCCAAGGCCGGTGTAAAGCGCCGCTACCGGCCGGCGAACGGTTTGCCCGTTTGCAAGTGAAAAGAAAAATGGCAGCAGGATAAGGAAGGGTTTCTTCAAGCAGTTAATTTTTATGTAAGATAAAATGATGAGTACGGAAAACAAAATCTGGCAAGGCAACAAAAAAGCGGCCATAAGGACCGCTTTTGCCAAATTAATAAATTTTAATCATCGCTGAACACTTAAAAGAATTGTAGTCCATGAAATGCCGTCAAATATCTGCACACTATATATATCTACAGGCAGTCCGGAAATATTTATATTAGCCTGTTTGGATTCGGGAAGAAATTGAATATCCTTTTTGATGAGGCCCAATTTATCCGCAATTCTTATCCTGTTGAATGAGGCCTGCCCCAATGCTTTCACTTTAATATTATTTCCCGAAGGATTAGGCGAAATGCTAAACCTGGCACTTCCACAAACATAGGTTTGGAAATAAGGATTGGATTCAGCACAACCCGATTTTACTACTGTTAATGAAATAGTAGTAGTATTGGATGGAAACTTTCTTTTTATTTTATACCCATGATATGAATCAAGTAACCCATTAATCCGCCAGTTGTAAGAAACCGTGCCATTGCCAATACTGGAACCGATGGCTTCATACCATTCATTCTGACAATAGCCATTTCCCAGAGGTGTTACATCAAACACCGGAGTTCGTAACCCGGCAAAAATCGTTCTTGTAAATGTTTTTTGTCTTCCATCGCAGGGATGTACAAAACTTCCGGTCAAAGTTATCTCGCCATGTACCCCAGTTACCTGGGTTAATTGCACCTGGTTAGGCGGCAAAGCAGCTAAATTGACTATGCCTGATGGTGAAACAGTCCAGTTAACATTTATGCCTGAAGGTTCTGTTACAGTAAATGTTTGAGTGCCGCAAAACTGTGCTGGACCTGTAAGTTGAACTCCATCAATTGCAAGATTGTAATAACCTGTCACACCAATACTCATATTATCAACTCTTATAAAATACGATTGACCACCCGTAAATGTCCATGTTATCCTTGAGAACAGATTGGTTGCTGATATATTATCATTTTGAGCTAACTGATTAAGGGTGCCGTTAAATAAAGTGAGTCTTGTATTCGCATCTGTCGGCCAACCGGTAATGTGAGATGTATCAATGGTAAACGTTCCATTACAAGGAGGATTAAATCATACCCAATCTATATCACATTGCGTTATAATAGGAGTTGTATTACCCACCTGATTATATTGCTGGTGAAAATTATGCTCCTGTATTTCGTTCAGGAAAATAGTTCGTGCTGTTAACGCTTCGTTGTCAGGTTCAAAATCATCAAACCGGAACCGGGTATCCTGCCAGTAAGTATAGTCCAGGATTTCTTTTTTCCGTTTTAATGTCCATAACATTACTGCAATTTGTAACCTGGAAAAATGATCAACACAAATATCAAGACCCTGATAACTCATTATATTCCTGGTATCCGGTCTTTCAGCAGGTCCATTTGGTGGGTTCTCATAAGAATCACCCCATAAATCAGTTTGTCCCAGAGTATAATCACATGAAAAATTATTAAGAAGTCTTGGGTCAGCTTGTGTATCTGACAAAGCATCGCCTGTTGACTCACAAACCCTTCTGGTACGAATTTTACTGCCAATACAAAAATTAAAGAATGGCCAAGTTCTGTTTCTATCAATTGCTTCTTTAAAACATTTGGTTTGCCAGTCCCAAAAGCGATGGGTATGAATAAGTCCTAATACATGACCCATTTCATGAGCCAGAGTATTATTATTATCAACATAGCTTTGTCTGTTGATAATTTATGCATCCAAATTCTTCAACGCCATTCCTCCTGCATACCTTAACTCATCTACAATATGTACATTTATACTTCCCTGCTCCTTATTGGTCGCCATTAATAATGAGGCGGCTGTAAATGATACAATCATGTTGTTTGTGTTGTTGATAAAATACGGATCGCATTTCATATAGAAGCCAATCCAGGTGTTATTTACCTGGTTATATAAACGATTGAGATTGTCCATGATATCTCTTATTTCTATCATAGTCGGTCCCCCAGTTCCATTATCATATCAGTAAATCCAGAACTGGATGGGTATCCAAAATTTCACATTGTTTACTATCCTGTTGCCTCCGCCTGCTGTTGGGTAACCGATGCTATCTAGGTAGTTCTCGAGATATGGGTTATTGTCAAACCATGCCTGTTCCTGAAACTCTGTTGTGTCCATTTCCGGGGTGAGGCAGGTAGAATCCTCCTGTGCATGGGAAAAATAAACCCCTGTTAGCCAGAGTATGGCTAAAAGTATTTTTTTCATTTTAAAAGATTTTCACTACTGTTTTGATGATAAATAATTAAGTTCTTTGAAAAGCTTGTCTGTAT
>CAYUJD010000005.1:0-90512 GCA_964444975.1 uncultured Chitinophaga sp.
TTTTTAATCTGTATCCATGAGCCAATGATTCACTATCCTTTTGAAACCAATTCCTGAAAGAACCATTCGCCGATTTTAAAACTTAAAAAAAACAGAAACATGATCCGAATGGTACCCAAAACTAAAAGGCGGGTGATTACCCACCTTTTTTAATTTTTCTTCAATTTATCTTTAAAAACTTTTTTGAATTTTTCCAGCTTGGGCCGGATGACGATGGAGCAATATGGATTTTTGTTTTTATTGTTTTCATAATACTCCTGGTGATAAGCTTCGGCAGAATAGAATTTATTAAAGGGTTCGAGTGTGGTTACGATCGGTTTATCAAAGGCCCCGCTTTTATCCAGCTCCGCTTTATATTTTTCCGCTTTTTGTTTCTGCTCATCGTTGTGGAAAAAGATTACGCTGCGGTATTGTGGCCCCACATCAGCACCCTGCCGGTTGAGGGTGGTAGGGTCATGCACCTGCCAAAAAATTTCAAGCAGTTCATCGTATGAAAGTTTCGACGGGTCGTAAACTACCTGTACACATTCAGCGTGGCCGCTTTCGCCGGTGCCCACGTCATTGTATGTCGGGTTTTCAACATGACCACCCGAGTAGCCGGAAGTAACCGAGAGCACACCTTCAAGCTGATCAAAAATCGCTTCAGTACACCAGAAACACCCGGTACCGAGTGTGGCCGTGTCGGTTTTACCTGTAAATGCCGATTCTGTTTTTTCAGAGGTTTTCGTAGTATTCATATTCATGTTCTGATTTGAATTTTGTGCGCAGGAAAAAAATGCAGCAACGCCTGTAAACGTTGCCAGCCAGAGTGATTTCATTATATATTTTATTTTGTTATTACGCTCCATTGCATTGATCACAACGCAATTTACGCTGATTTGCGAAAGCGGGTTTGTAATTCATTTGACATAAGTTATTGCTTTCAGGATTTCTTAACACAATGGCCGGGTGGAATTGTGAGCGGTAAACGTAAGTTCAAGGGTTCGGGCAAGGGACACTGATTAGAATTACCTTTGCTGACCCAATACTGATTTTTACCGTAATGAAACTCTTTCCCGATTCGGCCACCGTTCAATTGGAATTTGATAAAATAAAAGACCTCTTGACGGCTCATTGCCGCAGCCCGTATGCCAAAGAAAAGGCCGGCCGGTTGCGGATTCATACGAAAATTGATTTCATAGAAGCAGAACTGAGACAGGCATTTGAATACAAGCAATTGCTGCAAACCGGAATTTATTTTCCCGCCGATCCCGTGTTTAATCTTGAAAAAGAATTAAAGCTGCTGGCTGTGCCCGGCGCCGTGCTGGGCGGCGATCAATTGCTGGAAATAAAAAAAATGGCCGGGCTAATTCATGATATTTTCCGCTGGTTTGATGCGGAAAGAAAACAATCTTATGGCGGTCTTGCTTCCATTACCAGGGGTATACCTTATGAAAAGGCGATTGAGAAAATGATTGATGAAGTGCTGGATGAAACCGGGCAGGTAAAAGACAAAGCCTCTGATGAACTGTACAGCATCCGCATGAATCTGTACCGGAAAAGAAATGAACTGCGCAGGGTATTTGAAAAAATTATTTCAAAACTGAACAAGCAGGGTTACCTGGCAGATATCGAAGAAAGTTTTCTGAATGGCCGCAGGGTGGTGGCAGTTGTTGCCGAACAGAAAAGAACCGTAAAGGGCATATTGCACGGCGAAAGCGAAAGCCGGCGTACGGCCTATATCGAACCGGAAGAAACCATCGAACTGAACAACGATATTTTTTCACTCGAAAGTGATGAAAAGCGGGAAATGTACCGCCTGCTGCGTGATCTTACTGCAAAACTATCAGTGCATGCCCCGTTGCTCAACAACTACCATCTCATCTGTGGCGAATATGATTTTATCCGTGCCAAAGCAAAACTGGCGCAGGATTTAAACGGCGAATTCCCCCTTGTGCAGGATAATCCGGGTATACAGCTTGTGGAAGCCTTTCATCCTCTTCTTTATTTATACAATAAAAAAGCAGGTAAAGAAACTATTCCGGTAACGTTGACACTGGATGATAACAACCGCATACTGGTTATCAGCGGACCCAACGCCGGCGGAAAAACCGTGACGCTGAAAACCGTGGGCCTGCTGCAGATGATGGTGCAAAGCGGCCTGCTGGTACCGGCGCATCCTTCATCCCGGTTCGGTGTGTTTAAACAACTGCTGATTCACATTGGCGATACGCAGAGTCTCGAGTTTGAACTGAGCACTTACAGCAGTCATCTGAAAAACATGAAATATTTCATGGAAGAAGCCAATGGCAGAACTCTTTTTTTCATTGATGAACTGGGCAGCGGCAGCGACCCCAGCCTGGGAGGCGCTTTTGCCGAAGTGATACTTAGCGAACTGGCAAAAAATCATTCTTACGGCATTGTCACCACTCATTACCTGAACCTGAAAGTAATGGCTGGAAAAACACCCGGCATCATCAACGGGGCAATGGCCTTTGATGAAAAACATTTGCAGCCCTTGTATAAACTCACCACCGGCAAACCCGGCAGCTCATACACCTTTGCCATTGCTGAAAGAATCGGCCTAAACAAAAACCTGATTGACCAGGCAAGAAAACTGGTGGACGAAGGACATTTCCGCCTCGACAAACTGCTGAACAGGGCTGAACAGGATTTGCGTAACCTTGAACACAAGGAAAAAGAACTGCACCGGCTGCTGCTGGAAAATGAAAAGCTGAAAAAAGAAATGAAGGAAGTGATGAACCGGGAAAGGCATATCCGGCAGGTAGAACTGCTGAAACAACAAAACAAATTGAATGAGGAAAAACTCATTTACCTGAAAGAAACGGAGCGAAAACTGAAACAAATGATTATTGACTGGAGAAAAGAAGAAGATAAAAGCAAAGTGATAAAAAACATCAGCGCACTGCTTTTTAATAAAACCGAAAAGAAAACAGCAGGTAAATTGGAGAAACAGGTTGACTCAAAATACGAAGAATTGCCCGGCGAAATAAAAGCTGGCGAAAAAGTGAAAGTAAAAAAAAATCACCAGGTAGGGCAGGTGCTGGAGCTTCGGGGAAAAAAGGCCCTGGTAAAAATAGGACTGCTGCCCATGCAGGTGGATATTAAAGAGCTTGTACTTGTAAAAGAAAAAATCAGCGGGCCTGCCGGAAAATAATACACCCTGCCACGATTTTTTACCGCAGCAGGGTGTTTCGGCTTGTCCCTGTAGGGATCCCGTAGGGATGTTTTTAGTTTTCGCAAATTTAAAGACCAGAGTGAATTAAGCTTTCCTGGCTTACTGTTTCTTTTTTTTCAAGCAGGGTTTCCTTCACTACATCGCTCATGCTCACAATGCCAACCAGGCGGTTGAATTCAAACACAGGAAGATAGCGTACGCTTTGTTCCGTCATCAGTTTCATGCAATGTTCTACGCTGTCCGATGGCCGTACCGGCGGCAAATCAGTGGTCATTATTTCAGAAACCTTTGTATCAGCAGGGTTTTTTTGCTTCAGGGCTATTTTTCGTGAATAATCTCTTTCGGTGATAATGCCAAGGTATTCGCCGCCATCCATTACCAGTACCGAACCAATGTTTTTACCCGCCATGATAGCCATCGCATCAATCACTTTGGTGTCGGGTGCCACGGCCACAGCCGAAGCTCCTTTACGATGCAGGATATCAGCTACTCTTTGCATAGTTGATAAATTTTGAGCTGAGAAAGGTACGAAAATAGCCTTCCCGTTTCAAAATAAAATTATTGACAGCGTTTCTGTTTGTTTTTTATCCAGTCGCCTGTCTGAATAAAATTGAAATGGGAAAATGTATAACAAGGAATAAAAATCATCCCATCATTGCCATCTTTTTCATTGAAGATTCCCTGATTTGAAGCTCCGGTGTAAGTATTCTTTTTTCAAAATCTTTTATGGGTCGTTTGCTTTCTATTAACTGCAGCAACAGTTCGGTGGCTGCTTTTCCCATTTCATAAGCCGGCTGGCGTATGACGGTCAGTGGGGGGTCAATCAGTTCGGCAATCTCCGTATTGGAAAATCCGGCCAGCGAAATGTCGTCAGGTATTTTCAGGCCGCGCCGCTTTAGTGTTTTCAGGCAACCGATGGTCAGTTTATCGCTGGTGGCAAAAATGGCATCGGGCCGCTGCGGCTGGGTTAAAATTTTATTTATTGCATCTTCCACTTCTTCGAAAATCATCCCGCCGTAAAAACAATGCTGTATAAAATTTTCATCCACCGGCAACCCGTTTACACGCATGGCTTCTTTATACCCTGCCAGCCGCTCATGAGTAATGGAAAGAAATTCAGAGTTGGTGACAACGGCAATGTGTGAATGCCCTGTTTTAATCAGGTGTTCCGTAATTTCAAATGCCCCTTTAAAATTATCCACTATCACCTTATGGGTATTGATTTCATCGGTTATCCTGTCAAAAAAAACTACCGGCAGTCCTTTTGCATGCAGGTTTTTTATCACGGTAAGGTCGTGGGTTTCTGTAGAAAGTGAAATCAGCAGTCCGTCTACGGAACGGCTGGCCAGGTACTGCAGGTCAATCAGCTCCCGTTCATACGATTCACGGCTTTGCGAAATGATGACATTGTAACCGCGGTCGTAAGCTATGGATTCAATGCCGTTGATGACCTGCGAGAAAAAATTGTTGGCTATTTCGCAAACCACCACACCGATAGAGCGGCTTCTTCTTTCTTTTAAACTTAATGCAATCGGGTTGGGGCGGTAGTTCAGTTTCTCCGCACACTCCAGCACCATTTGTTTTGTTTCGGGACTGATTTCGTAGCTGTCTCTCAATGCACGGGAAACAGTAGAAGTAGAAATACCGAGTGCACGGGCAATATCTTTAATTGTAACTGCTTCAAATTTCATATAGCAATAACAAATTACTCTTAAAGGTACACTTTTAGCCCGAGTAAAATTTGCGGCGTACAAACTGTGAATTTTTAATCCCGGATAATATTTTTTTGCCCAAAAAAATTGTGCTTTGCACGCAGCATAATCAAAAAAAACAGGAGTTCCCTGCAGCACGGGATGCTGCCGGGTTAATGTGCCATCGTTATCGGGAACGATTGCGTAAATAAACCCCCAACTCATTGATTTAAATATCATAAATACTGAGTAGCATTGAGCAGAATTTCAGAATAAAGGGACAGGTTTTAAATAACGATTCCGGATTTTTTTCAGCTTATTTCTCTCAATTAAAAAAAATAAAAAAAGCCATATGAAGCATTATGCTATTTTGTTTTTCCTTCTCTTACTTTCCGGTTTATCTTTTGCCCAGAGCCGGCAGCTAAAAGGAAAAGTAACCGACGATACCGGCCTGCCGCTGCAGGGTGTGAGTGTAATTCCCAAAGGATCCAAATCCGGAGTGCAAACTGATAAAGACGGAAATTTTTCTTTATCCGTATCAGGCACCGGTCTTGTTACCATCAGTTTCACCTATACCGGTCACAAACCAACCACCCTTACTACGGATGGTAATACCGAAGTAAGTGTGCAGTTGGAACGCAATGCGGCCACGCTGGAAGATGTGGTGGTGGTGGGTTACACCACTTCGAAAAGAAAAGACCTGACGGGTTCTGTTTCTTCCATTACTGCAAAGCAGCTAAAAGATATTCCGCTGTCTTCAGCAGCCGAAGCCATACAGGGCAAGCTGGCCGGTGTACAGATTATTGCATCGGAAGGAGCCCCCGGCGCCGAAATCATTGTCCGGGTGCGTGGCGGCGGTTCCATCACACAGGATAACTCACCGCTTTATATCGTTGACGGTGTTCAGGTAGAAAAAGCATTAGATGTTATTTCACCGCAGGATATTGCCTCCATTGATGTGTTGAAAGATGCTTCCACAACGGCAATCTACGGCGCACGGGCTGCAAATGGCGTCGTTATTATTACTACAAAATCAGGAAGAGCAGGCAAAACACAAATTGCCTATAATTTTTCATACGGCTTCCGTGAACTGCCCAAATTCATGGATGTGCTAAACCCTTACGACTTTGTTACCTGGCAATATGAAAGAACCCGTGGCAACTCTACAGACAGCGCCAGTTTTGCACAAACTTATGGCACCACCTGGGATACACTGGGTAATTATAAAAATGTTCCCTTTATCAACTGGCAGGATGAAGTGTTTGGCAGAAAAGCTAATTTCCAGAGTCATAATGTATCATTAAGCGGGGGCAACCAGGCCACTACTTTCAACCTGAGCTTAACCGGCAACAAGGAAGAAGGCATCCAGCTGGAGTCGGCTTTCAACCGCTATGTGGTGAATTTTAAAATTGATCACAAGGTTTCTGAAAAACTGAAAATCGGTTTTACAGTCCGTTACCTCGACCAGGTAGTGAGAGGAGCCGGCACTACCAACAGCGGTACCCGTACCACCAACCGGCTGCGCCATTCTATTACTTACCGGCCATTTGAATTGGAACGGCCCGGCTTCGGTGCAGATGAATTTGATGAAGCATATTACCTCGCTTCAGCTGGCGCCATTAACCCGGTAATCCTCACAAAGGCAGAATACCGCAGACAAAATACAAGGGCCTCGTACCTGACAGGCTATATCAATTACAATATACTGAAGAATCTTGCTTTCCGTTCTACTTTTGGTTTTGACAATGCGTATATAAGAACCGATCTTTTTTTCAGTAAAATAACAGCAACGGCCCGCAACTCTGCTTCACTGCCGGTGGCATCCATCGGCCAGCAGTACAACAATACGCTGAGCAATACCAATACGCTTCAATACTCGCTGAACAATTTTAAAAAACACCACGACATAACTGTGCTGGTGGGTGAAGAAACCGTGGACCTGCGTTCAAAGCAAAACAGCTTTGAAACCCGCTATTTCCCTGCCGACATTTCAGCAAAAAAAGCGCTGGCCAATATGGGACTGGGTTCCGCACCTACCGGTTCTTCACAACCACTGCCCACTTCGTTTGAACAACCCCCCAGCCGCATCTTTTCATTATTTGGAAGAGCAACCTATGCTTACGATGATAAATACCTGGCAACATTCAACCTGAGATCGGATCGTTCTTCCAAGTTCAGCTCCGATCATGGCACATTGCTGTTTCCTTCCGGCTCGCTGGCCTGGCGCTTTACAAAAGAAAAATTCTTCGATAAGGTTTCCTTTATTTCCGACGGTAAAATCAGGTTCGGCTATGGCGCTGTGGGCAACAACCGGATTGATAACCTGCTTTACCTGCAGCTGTATGGGGTGACGGGCCAGTATGCCTTCAACCACTCTATACTGCCGGGCTTTGCACCTACTGCACTGTCAAACCCCGATTTGCGCTGGGAAAAAAATGTCACCCGCAACTACGGACTTGATTTGTCATTGTTTAGAAACCGGGTGCAGTTCACTATGGATATTTATAAAAACACTGCTGAGGATTTGCTGCTGGCCGTGGCTATACCACCCACTACAGGCTATACCACGCAACTTCAGAACATCGGCTCAACCAACAACCGCGGTGTAGAATTCCAGGTAAGTGCCACGCCGGTTCAAAAAAGAGATTTTACATGGACCAGCAGTTTCAATATCTCATTTAATAAAAACCGGGTGGAAAACCTTGGCGGTGTAGACCAGCTTACCCGCAACTCGGGCTGGCAGGGCAGCGACGGTGTGGATGATTACCTGGTGAAAGTAGGCCAACCGATGGGTTTGATGTATGGTTTTGTTACCGATGGCTTCTTCCAGGTGAGTGAATTTGATTACAACGCCGCTACGGGCACTTATACCCTTAAGGCAGGTATTCCTTTCAACGGCGTTTATGGCACCCCCCAACCGGGTATGCTGAAATGGAAAGACCTGAATGGCGACGGCACCATTACACCCGATGGCGACAGAACAGTAGTTGGAAACGCCAACCCTGATTTCACCGGCGGATGGAATAACCAGTTTACCTATAAAAATTTTGACCTGAGTGTGTTTGTAAACTTTGTAGTTGGCAATGACATTTACAATGCCAATAAAATAGAATGGACTGATGGAGCATTCCCCAATCTGAATGTGCTCACCACCATGAAAGACCGCTTCACTTACATTAATGCCAATGGTGTAAGGGTTACGGATCCTGTTGAATTAGAAAAGCTGAATCAGAATGCAAAAATATGGACACCGGTGCGGGTACAGCGCTGGTGGCTGCATTCATGGGCCGTGGAAGACGGTTCATACCTGCGTTTCAACAACCTGACCCTTGGTTATACCGTGCCAAAAAGAATTCTTGACCTGGCAAAAATTTCAAGCCTGCGTATTTATGGTACCGTCAACAACCTGGCTACCATCACCGGCTATAGCGGCTACGATCCGGATGTGACGACCCGCCGCAGCGATCCGCTTACTCCGGGTGTTGATTTTGCCGCTTACCCGCGGTCAAGAACATGGCTGCTTGGTTTAAATATTACTTTTTAAAAAACTAAATTAAAAGTTTGTTATATGAAAATCAGATTTAATCAATCAGTTGCAGTTGCTCTCATCCTGTCGGCAATTGTCAGCGCAGTTGGTTGTAAAAAATATACCGAGGTGGAGCCGGTGTCGCAGTACAGTATTTCACAGGCTTTTTCTGATGTTTCCAACGCCTTCAGCGCTGTCGTTGGTGTGTACGATGAGCTGCAGGGCGATAACGGCTACGGCATCCGTGTCAGCATGTATTATCCGTATGATTCGGATGAGGGAATCGTAAGCGGAAATATTGATAACGGCCGCAGGGGAATTGGCCGCTACCAGCTGCTGCTTACCAATGCCGAACTGGCCAATCCCTTCCGCCAGCTTTACCGCGGGGTTGAAAAAGCCAATCTGGCTATTGAGCAGATTCCGCTGATGAAACAGTATAATGAAGGAACTGATGCCGAAAAAAAAGAACTCCGCCGCCTGTATGGCGAAGTGCTCACCCTCCGTGCCCAATTTTTTTATGAACTGATACGCAACTGGGGCGATGTGCCTGCACCGATGATTCCCGCATACATGCAGACTGAATTATTTATTCCTCAAACCGACCGTGATTCTACTTATGATAAAATCATTACCGACCTCGGCACCGCTATTGACCTGCTGCCGTGGCGAACTGAAGTGGCAAGAAATGAACGAATCACCAAAGGCGCAGCAAAAGCTTTGCGGGCAAGAATTGCACTGGCCCGCGGCGGATTTTCATTAAGGCAGAGCGGACAAATGGAGCGCCGCAGCGATTACCTTAATTACTACCAGATAGCAAAAAAAGAAACAGAAGAGCTGATGGCAAGAAGAGATCAGCATACCCTGAATCCCAACTATGAAAACATCTGGCGCAATGTGACATCATTCACTTACGATCCGCAGGGCGAATTGATGTTTGAAGTGGGCGCTGGTGGCGGAAACAGTAACAGCGACAGCCGGATGGGAAATTACGACGGGCCCAACCTGAGTAATGCTTCACGCTATGGCGCCGGCGGTGGCGGCATCGTCATGCTGCCTAATTATTTCTACACATTCGATTCGGTGGATACAAGACGTGATGTAACAATCACTCATTTTGCGGTGCCCACTGCATCCAACATTAAAAACCAGCGCAGGCTGGGCGAATTGAATACCGGTAAATACCGCCGTAATTGGAGAGTTCCTCTTTTGCCCGGCACCGTTCTCAACGTGGGTTACAACTGGAGCATGATTCGCTTTTCCGATGTGTTGTTGATGTACGCCGAAGCGGTGAATGAAATCAATGGCGGACCCACACCGGAAGCTATTGCTGCATTTGAAGAAGTGAGAAAAAGGGCTTACCGCGGTAATACCGGGTTAATCGGAACTACGCCAACTGACAAAGCCAGTTTCTTTAATGCAATTGTAAATGAAAGATATCTCGAGTTTGGCCACGAAGGCATCCGAAAATTTGACCTGCTCAGGTGGAACCTGCTGGCAACTAAAATTGCCGAAGCCAGAACAAAGATTCAGCAGATACGTGACCGTGTGGCACCTTACAATAATGTGCCGCAATACATTTATTATAAAAATGTGGGTGAAGAAATTGTATATTATACAACTGCAGACAGTACAGGTAAAGGATTTCCCTTCTGGCGACCGACCCAGGTACCGCCCAGCGGCACCACACAATCCGCTCCCTCATCGGGCAACCCGGCCATCAAATGGGTACGTATTGACTGGGCGCAGCATTTAACAGCCAACGTAATTGACGGAAGGCCGCTCTGGCAGGGATTCGCATATTATTTTACAGCGGGTAAAAGTGAACTGTTCCCTTATGATGTGGCAACTGTAGCCAGCTACCAGGGACGATTGAAACAAAACCCGGGTTATTGATTCTTTCTCATGGTTTGAGTAAATGGTTAATGATTGAGTATCCGGCTGCTGCTTCTGCAGCGGCCTTTTTTTTAAATTGAAAAATGAATTGGCTGAAACGATATTTTCTTTTCCTGGCTGCTGCAGTTTTTATTTCAAACTGCACGGCACAAAAAAACAATTCAGCATCCGTACAGGATGATGATAAACCGGTTGCTTTTCCCGGCGCCGAAGGATATGGCAAATACACTACCGGGGGCCGCGGCGGAAAAGTTTATATTGTTAGCAATTTAAATGATAAAGGTCCCGGCAGTTTTCGTGAAGCAGCGGAAGCAAAAGGTAGACGTATCATAGTATTCGTTGTTTCTGGCACCATTCATCTCAGTTCTCCGCTGGGCATCAGCGGGCATGCCACCATTGCCGGGCAAACCGCTCCCGGTGATGGCATCTGCATTGCCGACCAGCCGATAAAACTGGAAGGCGATAATATCATCATCCGCTATCTGCGCTTCCGCATGGGCGACCGATACCAGAATAAGGGCATGGTGCCCGGCAGCGGTCATGATGATGCTCTCAGCGGTTTCAGAAGAAAACATATCATCATTGAGCATTGCAGCCTGAGCTGGAGCACCGATGAGATAATTTCCATTTATGCAGGCGACAGTACCACTCTGCAATGGAATATTATTTCCGAGCCGCTGAATTATTCTTATCACTTCGAAGAAGGAGATAAAGATTTTGAACGACACGGCTATGGCGGTATCTGGGGCGGTCTGCATTTGACGGCACATCACAATCTGTTTGCACATTGCAACAGCCGCACTCCGCGGTTCAATGGCATCCGTCATTCGGCCTCTGAATTTGTGGATTACCGCAACAATGTTATTTACAACTGGGGCGGCAATAATATTTATGCTGGCGAGGGCGGCAATTACAATATCATTAATAATTACTTCAAGTTCGGTCCGAATACCAATAAGAATGTGCGGTACAGAATCGTGAACCCCGGCCGCAATGAAACCATCGGCTTTGGCAAATGGTATGTGAACGGAAATTATGTGGATGGTGCAAGTGATATTTCCAAAAACAACTGGCTGGGAATTGAAATGGGGAATGGCGGTACTGAGCAAGATAAAAAAAATACGGTGATAGATAAACCACATGCAGCATGGCCTGTGCCAACAGAGACTGCTATTGAAACCTATGAATCTGTTTTAAAATATGCGGGTGCCAGTTACAATCGTGACTCATTGGATGAAAGACTTATCAATGATGTAAAAAACAGAACCGGTAAATTTATTGATGTACAGGGTGGCTACCCGCATGGCACGGCCTATGAGTTGACCGTGAATGCGTGGCCTGCATTAAAATCATTGCCTGCTCCAAAAGACAGCGATAGCGACGGGATGCCTGATGATTGGGAAATCAAAAACGGGTTGAATCCCTCCGACCTGTCGGATGCGGCAAAAGTTTCGTTGCATAAATTCTATACGAATATTGAGGTATATATTAACAGCATATTAGATCGAAAGTGATGATAGTTGTAGCGAAAATGATAAGTCAGTACAAAAGCGAAATAGTAGTACTATAGCCTGGCCTCCCTCTCCGTGAGGAGAGGGCCGAGGGTGAGGCGTCATCCGTATTTAAAAAAAGAATTGGAAATGAAAAAAATCTTCATCCCCGTATTATTACTGCTCATGGCTTTTTCTTTTCCTGAAAAAAAGAAAATCACCATCTGGCTTTGTGGCGACAGCACCATGAGCATTAAGGAAAAAAGTGCTTACCCCGAAACCGGCTGGGGAATGCCATTTGTTTATTTCTGGGATTCCACGGTAAAAGTGGAGAACCTGGCAAAAAACGGTCGCAGCACCAAAACCTTTCTTTCAGAAAAACTCTGGCAAAAAGTGGTGGATGGCGCACAGGAAGGCGATTATGTCTTCATCCAGTTTGGCCACAATGACGAAGCAAAAGACAAAGGTGAACGTTATGCCACGCCGGATACCTTCCGCATGAATCTGACAGGATTTGTAAGAGAAGCAAGGGCTAAAAAAGCAATTCCCGTTCTGTTCACCCCGGTAAGCCGAAGAAGGTTTGACAGCGACGGCAATGCATTGGAAACACACAAAGAGTATTCTGCCTATGTAAAAGAAGTGGCAGAAAAAGAAAAGGTTTTGTTTGTTGACCTTGACAGCAAAAGCAGGGAACTTTACGAGCAGCTTGGAAAAGAAACTTCAAAACTTTTATTTCTTCAGTTAAAACCTGGCGAACATCCCAACTATCCCGACGGCAAGGAAGATAACACCCATTTTAATGAATTGGGTGCACGACTAATTGCGCAGCTCGTACTTTCAGAGATAAAACTTTTAGTCCATGATTTGGCTGACAGGGTGATAAAACCGGTAGTGAAATAAATGAGAACCATTTTTTCCATAGTATTTTTTATTTACTCTTTTCAATTATCCGCTCAATCCATCAAGGGCATCACGGGAAAGCCGGATACTTCCTATTCGTTACACAGCGCCTATGCCGGTACAATCAAAACAAACCCGGAAGCAAGGATGGTCACTGAGATACATTCTGCTTCAGTGGCCGAAGAAAGAAATATTACGTACTGCAGTGCCGGCAATCGTAAACTTTTGCTTGATGCATTTTATCCCAAACAAAAAACTGCTGCCAAAAGTATTGCCATTATCATCATTCATGGCGGTGGCTGGCGTACAGGTAATAAATCCTTGCATCACCCCATGGCGCAACGGCTGGCCGAAATGGGCTATACATGTTTTACCCCCGAATACCGCCTGTCAACCGAGGCATTGTATCCCGCAGCTGTACATGATGTGAAATCAGCAATACGCTGGGTAAGAAAAAATGCGGCCCGGTATAATATTGACGAAAATAAAATTGCAGTGGCAGGTCATTCGGCCGGCGGCGAACTGGCCGCCATGATGGGCGCTACCAATGGGCTGAACGAATTTGAAGGCAACGGCTGTGACAAAAATGTTTCAAGCAATGCAAATGCTGTTATTGATATGGATGGCATTGTTGCGTTCATTCATCCCGAATCAGGCGAAGGAGATGACAGGAAAAGAACTTCGGCCGCCACCAACTGGTTTGGTTTTTCCAAAACAGAAAATCCTGGACTGTGGAAACAGGGTTCGCCACTCACGCATATCGGCCCGCATACACCCCCCACATTATTCATCAACAGCCATGTGGCCCGTATGCACGCCGGCAGGGATGATTTCATAAAAGTCCTGGAGCAGTTTGGCATTTACACTGAAGTAAAAGAATTCAATGCGCCACATTCCTTCGTTTTGTTTGAGCCCTGGTTTACCCCCATACTGCAAACTATGCATGCTTTTTTGAGAAAAGTGTTTGACAAAAAAAATGTGCCTGCAAAAGTGCTGACTGTGGCAAAAGACGGCAGTGGCAATTTCACAACCGTGCAGGCAGCATTCAACGCCGTGCCGGCGAACAATAAAACGCCATTCATTATATATATCCGAAATGGTGTTTACTACGAAAAGCTTTTTCTCGACTCCACGAAGAATTTTGTAACCCTGGTTGGCGAAGACAAATTCAAAACGATTCTCACCTACAATGACCACACGGGAAAAATTTCACCCAACGGTGACACCATCAACACACGAACATCGTGGAGCTTTAAAATAAAGGCGGATGATTTCATCGCAAAGAATATCAGCTTTCAAAACGATGCCGGTTTTACAGCCGGGCAGGCGGTAGCCGTGGAATCCGACGGCGACAGGGCGATTTTCATCAATTGCCGCTTCACCGGCAACCAGGATGTCTTGTTTACCAACAACGACAACAGCCGCCAGTATTTTGAAAACTGTTATATCGAAGGCACAACGGATTTTATTTTCGGCTCATCCACCGTTTGGTTTGAAAAATGCCATATCCACAGCAAAAAGAATTCGCACATCACAGCAGCATCCACGCCAAAAGAAAAAGAGTTTGGCTATATTTTCAACGATTGTGTACTTACCGGCGATACATCGCTGCGCAATGTTTCCCTCGGCAGGCCCTGGCGGCCTTATGCCCGGGTGCTTTACATGAATTGTTACATTGGCCCGCATATAAAACCCGAAGGATGGAGCAACTGGAACAATACCGACAACTACAAAACGACACGATTCAGCGAGTATAAAAATTACGGACCGTCTGCCGGCATTTCGAAAAGAGTGGAATGGGCAATGCAGTTGACGGATGACGAAGCGAAAAAATATACGTTGACGAATGTTTTCAATGGCTGGAATCCAAAACAGGAATAGATTTACAGAAAAACAGTATGCAACCTATTCATACAGCTTTGTGTTCCTTTGGCATGAGCGGCTGGGTATTTCATGCGCCGTTTATCGCCGCTGACCACCGGTTTAAATTTTATGGCGTTTGGGAAAGAGTCAAAAACCTGGCGCAGGAAAAATATCCCGGTGTAAAAACATTCCGTACGCTGGAAGAGTTGCTGGCTGATGAAAATATTGAACTGGTGGTGGTGAACACCCCCAGCGTCACGCATTTTGAATATGCCATGCAGGCAATCCTCGCCGGCAAGCATGTGATTGTGGAAAAACCCTTTACGGCAACCGTACGGCAGGCAGAAGAATTAATTGCAGCGGCAAAGAAAAATTATGTAAAGCTTTCAGTTTATCACAACCGGCGCTACGACAGTGATTACCGGACGGTAAAGAAAATCCTGGATGAAGGCTGGCTTGGCAACATTGTGGATGCCTCCATTTATTACGACCGCTATGTGCCGCAGCTAAGCGCCAAAGTGCATAAAGAAACACCCACAGCGGCTGTCGGTTGCCTGTACGACCTGGGTTCGCATTTGATTGACCAGGCGCTGCAATTGTTCGGTATGCCACTGGCGCTGTTTGCCGATATTACCATCAATCGGCCGGGCTCGCAGGTAGATGATTATTTTGATTTGAAATTGTTTTATCCTCATCACCGGGTGACGCTCAAGTCAAGTTACTATGTGCGGGAACCTTTGCCCGGTTATGTTTTTCATGGCAGGCTGGGTTCATTCATCAAACATAAAACCGATGTACAGGAAAACGACTTGCAGGCAGGTAAAAAACCGGGGGGCGATGACTGGGGTATTGAACCGGAAAGTCAGATGGGATTATTGCATACGGAGAAAGACGGCAAAGTGATTAAAGAATATGTACCCTCGCTGCGGGGAAACTATGGCGATTATTACGACGCCATGTATCATGCCATCCGCCACAACGCGGTGGTGCCGGTGCCGCCCGAAGACGCTTTGCATGTGATAAAAATCATTGAAACCGCTTTCATCAGCAATGCAGAAAAAAAAGTGATTGAGTTATGAAACGGCTCCGGCTGATATTGCTTTTTATTTCTGCAAGCACGGTTGCACAGCCGCAGATTTCCAAAGTTTGGGTGGCAGACAATGGCGACGGCACATACAAAAATCCCGTCATTCATGCCGATTACAGCGACCCCGATGCCATCAGGGTGGGAGATGATTACTATATGATTGCATCATCCTTCAATCATGTGCCGGGATTACCGGTTCTTCATTCAAAAGATTTGGTGAACTGGATACTGATTGGTCATGCGCTGAAGCGGCAGCTGCCGGAGGAACACTTCAACAAAGTGCAGCATGGCGGCGGCGTGTGGGCGCCTTCCATCCGTTATCACAACGGCGAGTTTTATATCTACTATCCCAACCCGGATTTTGGAATATATCTTACGAAAGCAAAAAACATTCTTGGCCCATGGAGCGAACCGTTACTGGTGCAGGAGGGCAAAGGCCTTATTGACCCCTGTCCGCTTTGGGATGATGACGGGAAAGTTTATCTCGTTCATGCCTACGCCGGCAGCCGGGCAGGCATGAAGTCCATCCTTGTGATAAAAGAGATGAACAAAGAAGGAACAAAAATCACAGGCGATGCCGTGATGGTGTACGATGGCCATGATGCCGACCCCACGATTGAAGGCCCAAAGTTTTATAAGCGTAATGGCTGGTACTACATTTTTGCGCCTGCAGGTGGTGTAAGCACCGGCTGGCAAACCGTGCTTCGTTCAAAAAATATTTATGGCCCCTACGAAAGAAAAGTAGTGATGGACCAGGGAACTACAATAATCAACGGGCCTCACCAGGGCGCATGGGTAACCACGCAAACAGGTGAAGACTGGTTCCTGCATTTCCAGGACAAAGAGGCGTACGGAAGAGTGGTACATCTGCAACCCATGAAATGGATAAACGACTGGCCGGTGATTGGGATAGATAACGATGGCGACGGCAAAGGCGAGCCGGTATTGACTTACAAAAAACCAAATGCCGGAAAAACCCATCCGGTAAAAACGGTTGCTGACAGCGACGAATTTAATTCAACCCAGTTGGGATTGCAGTGGCAGTGGCAGGCAAATCCAAAGGAAGGATGGGCCTATACTACACCCTCCGGATTTTTGAGAATGTTTTCTGTGTATCAGCCCGATTCAGTTAACAGCTTATGGAATTTCCCCGCCATCCTTGCACAAAAATTCCCGGCAGAAGAATTTACGGTTTCAGTAAAAGTGAATTTCAAACCCAGGTTTGAAAACGAGAAGTTCGGACTGGTGGTTTTGGGCAGTGATTATGCGTCGCTTTCCATCGTCAAAAAGAAAGACGGCATTTACCTGGTGCATAGCGAAAATACCGGCGCCGATAAAAACGCTGCAGAAAAGGAAATTGCAGCTATAAAAGTCAACGGCCGCGAATTTATTCTGAAGGTAAAAATTTCAAAAGCAGCTGTATGTGATTTCGGGTATGAATCAAAAGACGGATCCGGTACCTTTTTAAAAACCTTCACCGCCCGGCCCGGCCGCTGGGTGGGGGCGAAGATCGGATTGTTTTGCACGAGAACGAATCTTACCAACGATGCCGGGTTTGCTGATGCGGATTGGGTCAGGTTTGAACCGGGAAAAAAGAAAGACTAGCGGCACAGCAGCCAGGTGTAAAAGAAATCTTACAAAAATTATTTTTAGAAAAATAAAAACGCACATTATGGAACGCCGGAAATTTTTAGGGTACACAGCGGCTGCCGGTGCATCGCTGATGCTGCATCCGTTTGCTTCGTTTGCTTTCACGGGTGCCAAAATAAAACTCGCCATGGTGGGCACCGGTCACCGCGGGTCGAGCCTCTGGGGCATCAGCCTGCTGAAAAATTTTGGTGACACGGTGGAATTTGTCGGGCTGTGCGACATCAACCCGGGACGGTTGGCTTATGTAAAGGATGCAATGAAAGTGAATTGCCCCCCTTACACCGATTTTGAAAAGATGCTGCGGGAATCGAAACCAGATTATGTGATTGTGACCACCGTAGATTCCACGCATGATGAATTTATAGTGAAAGCGCTGGACATTGGTGTGAATGTGATTACCGAAAAGCCGCTAACAACCGATGAAACAAAACTGAAACGAATACTGGATGACGAAAAGCGGTCGGGAAAAAATGTGATTGTGGCTTTCAATTACCGGCACAGCGTGCACAATATGCAGCTGAAAGAAATACTGGCAGCAGACCGTGTGGGTAAAATAACTTCAGTTGATTTCAACTGGTACCTGAATGTATATCACGGCGCCGATTATTTCCGCCGCTGGCATGGAAGAATGAACAAGAGCGGATCGCTGTGGGTGCACAAAGCCACGCACCATTTTGATTTGCTCAACTGGTGGCTGAACAGCGAGCCGGTGGAAGTGATGGCGTACGGCGCACTGGAGCATTACGGAAAAAACAATCCGTTTCGTGCTGTGAAGTGCCGCGGCTGTGAGCATAAGGATACATGCAGTTTTTATTGGGACATTACTAACGACCAGCGGCTGGTGGATTTGTACGTAAAAAACGAGCAGCACGACGGCTACATCCGCGACGGGTGTGTATGGAGCAATGAAATTGATATTTACGACAAGATGAGTGCACAGATTATTTATGCCAACGGGGTTGTTGCAAATTATTCGCTTACGACCTATTCACCCTACGAAGGCTGGCAGATTGCATTCAATGGCATGAAAGGAAGGATTGAAACATGGGAAGACATTCCTTACCTGCAAAAAACCCCCGATGACCAGGCCAAACGCCACGCCATCGAAATGAGTAATGCCGACGATGCGGTAAAAGGTGATGTGAGGGAAATACTGGTGATGGATAATTTCGAAAAGAGTTATGAAATTTTTACCACACCCAAAATAGCCGGAGGCCATGGCGGCGGCGACATACGCATGCAGCGCCGGATGTTTGTGGATAAAAATGATAACCCGCACCACGTGATGGCCGGCACAAGAGAAGGCGCCATGAGCATCCTGGTTGGCATTGCAGCAAGAAAAAGCATCGAAGAAAAGCGGCCGGTGAAGATTTCGGAACTGACTGACCTGGTGCCGGTGGCAAAACGGTTTTAAAAAAATACACGTATGAGAATATTCATTTTAATGACATTTCTTTTTGCCTCGTTGAATTCTTTCGCACAAAATCAGAAAATAAATGAGGTGGCTGCTGCTGTGGAGCAACTCAGGATAGCCATGATAAAAGCCGATAAGACATCGCTTGAAAACCTGGCAGCCGATAAATTAAGCTATGGCCACAGCAGCGGCGCCGTAGATGATAAAAAAACATTTGTGGAAAAAATCGTCAGCGGCCAGTCGGTTTTTGAAAGCATTGATTTATCGGAACAGACCATCAGTGTCAGTGGTAATGTGGCCGTGGTGCGTCATCTGTTATTTGCCAAAACCAATGATGCCGGCAAAGGCCCCGGCGAAGTAAAGCTGAAGATTCTACTGGTGTGGCAAAAACAAAAAAAGAACGGCTGGAAACTGCTGGCTCGCCAGGCAGTGAGGGTGTGAGAGAAACTCTGAATCGTTAGTCAATTGTCTTTAGTCTTTAGTTTCTTTTGGCTCTCTAATATTGTTTTGAGGTTTCATACTGCCTGCTACCTGGCTACTGTATCCTGACCACTGACTACTTATTATCAACTAACGACTAAACTCTGGTTTCGTTCCCGGTATCGTTTGCGTAAATATTTCCCCCTAAAACTTTGACAGCCAGTAAATATAGGGGTAGAATTGTGTTCTAAACAGATTGCATGGGCCGTATTGTTCTGATTCTGCTAATTACACTGTTTCCTGCTTTTGGATTTGCGCAAAAACCGAAACCGGTTATTGTTATCTCTCCAAAGTTTAAGAAAGATACTGTCAGCATTAAAAAGTTCGGTGCAGTTCCCGATGGAAATTTCCTGAACACAAAAGCCATCAACAATGCCATTGAGGCAATGCATAAAAGAGGCGGCGGCGTAGTGCTGGTGCCCGCCGGCTTGTGGCTCACGGGTCCTGTTGTTTTAAAAAGCAATATCAATCTTCATCTCGCTGCAGGCGCCACTTTATTGTTTACAAAAGATTTTAACCAATACCCGCTGGTAAAAGCCAATTGGGAAGGACTGCCGCAGATGCGCAACCAGTCGCCCATCTCCGCCACTGATGCCGTCCATATTGCCATCACAGGCAAAGGAATCATTGATGGCAACGGCGACGCATGGCGCATGGTGAAAAAAGACAAGCTGAATGAAACGCAGTGGAAAAAGCTGCTGGCAACCGGCGGTGTGCTGAGCGAGGATAAAAAAACCTGGTATCCTTCGGAAAAATCATTCAAAGGTTCAAAGCTTACCAATCCCGGCGCAATATCAGCCGGCAAGGATGATGCATTTTATGAAAGCATCAGGGATTTTTTGCGGCCCAATCTTGTGTTGCTTACTAACTGTAAATATATATTGCTAGAAGGTGTTACGTTCCAGAATTCACCGGCCTGGTGCCTGCACCCGCTGATGAGTGAGCATTTGACCGTCAGAAACATTTCTGTAAAAAATCCCTGGTATGCACAGAACGGCGACGGCATAGATGTGGAGAGCTGCAAAAATGTACTGATTGAAAACTCGGTTTTCGATGTGGGCGACGATGCGCTGTGCATGAAAAGCGGCCGCGATGAAGAAGGCCGTAAGCGGGGAAAACCCACGGAGAATGTAATTATCCGCAACTGCACCGTATATGCTGCGCATGGCGGTTTTGTAATCGGCAGCGAAATGAGCGGCGGAGCAAAAAATATATATGTAAACAATTGCACTTTTATCGGTACTGATATCGGGCTTCGTTTTAAAACCACCCGTGGCCGCGGCGGTGTGGTGGAAAATATTTTCATCAAAGACATTTACATGAAAGACATTCCCGGCGAAGCTATTTTGTTTGACATGTATTATGCCGCCAAAGACCCGATACCCCTGGCCGGCAAAAAAAGAGACCCGATAGCTATCGGGTTGCCAAAAGTGGAATTCAAACCGGTGGATGAAACCACGCCGGCGTTCAAAAATTTCCACATTAGCAATGTGTATTGCAATGGGGCGGAGAAAGCCATCTTCATCCGCGGGCTACCCGAAATGCATGTAAAAGATATTGTACTGGAAAATATGGTGCTGCAGGCAAAGAAGGGATTCGATATCCAGGAAGCAAGCAACATCACGTTCAGAAACATCAAAGTCATCAGCGATGAAACCAACCCGGTGATTGATGTGGTGCAGAGTGATAAGCTGCTGTTTGATAATATCAGCTTCAAAGAAGGAGCAGCGCTGCTGTTCAGGGTTAGCGGTGAAAGGAGTCTTGCTATCAGAATTAAAAACACGGATGCATCAAAAGCGAAGGAGAAAATCATGTATGAACTGGGAAGTAAGGATGAAAGTGTGAAATGGAATCCCTGAAAACTAATCGGTGAAAATCTGTGTAATCTGTGAGCATTAACTAGTCAAATGAAGTTACACTTTATTATAGGATGCCTGTTTGCCGCAGCCACTGTTTCGGCTCAGCAAAAGCCATTATCGCAGCAAATGGCCGCTACTGTAATGAACACCTGGAAAGATTCATTTGCACTGGATGGCAAACCGGCCAAATGGACTTACGACATGGGCGTAATATTGAAAGGCTTTGAAAACATCTGGCTTTCCAACGGCGACGTAAAATACTTCAATTATATCCGCCAGCAGATTGATTTTTTTGTAAAAGATGACGGAACCATCAAAACCTACCGGCAGGACGAATACAACATTGACAATATCAATAACGGCAAACTGCTTCTTACCCTTTATCGTGTTACAGGTAAAGATAAATACCTGAAAGCAGCACAGTTGCTGCGGCAGCAGTTGCGTCAGCATCCCCGTACAAAAGAAGGCGGTTTCTGGCACAAAAAAATTTATCCATACCAGATGTGGCTCGACGGCCTTTATATGGCTCAGCCTTTTTATGCAGAATATGCCATGCTTTATCACGATGACACTGCTTTCAATGATATAGCTAACCAGTTTATATGGATGGAAAAACATGCAAGGGATCCCAAAACAGGATTGCTTTATCATGCATGGGATGAAAGCAAACAAATGAAATGGGCCGATCCGCAATCAGGATTGTCAAAACATTTCTGGGCAAGGGCCATGGGCTGGTATGCTACTGCACTGGTGGATGCGCTGGATTATTTTCCAAAAAATCATCCGAATCGGCAGCCACTGATTGATATACTGAACCGGCTGGTGAATGCACTGGAAAAACAACAGGATAATACCACGGGGCTCTGGTACGATGTGATGAATTACAGCGGCCCGGGTAAAGAAAAAAATTATTTTGAAGCTTCTGCTTCGTCGCAGTTTGTGTATGCAGTTGCAAAAGCTGTCCGCAAAGGTTATTTGCCTGCCGGAAAAATTGCCATCGCAAAAAAAGGGTATGATGGAATTGTTAAGCGTTTTATTAAAAATGACAATGGGCAGACCGATTTGCATGGCACGGTAAAAGTTTCAGGCCTTGGAGGCAATCCGTTCCGCGACGGCAGTTTTGAATATTACATGAGTGAGCCGGTGATTGTAAACGACCCGAAAGGAATCGGTGCCTTTCTGCTGGCAAGTGGTGAAATTGAAATGGTGAAAAACACGGGAAGTATCGGAACGGGTAAAACTATTTTGCTTGACCGCTGGTTCAACAGCGAGAAAAGAAAAGACATAACTGGCCAGGAAACATACTGGCATTATACATGGGAAGAAAGAAGCAATCCGGGTTTTTTTGTATGGGGAAAAATTTTTGAAAGCCTTGGGGGCAAATTAGCCAGCCTTGATGTGGCACCCACTCCAAATAATTTAAGCAAAGCATCTGTTTACATCATTGCCGATCCTGACCATGCAAAAGATAATCCCAACCCCAATTATGTAACGGCGAAAGATGTGAAGACAATCAGTGATTGGGTAAAGGCAGGTGGTGTATTGGTTTTAATGGCAAACGACAGTGCCAATTGTGATCTGGAACATTTCAACAAGCTGGCATCGGTATTTGGAATAAAGTTCACACACAAAAGCATCAACATGGTGCAGAATGATGTGTTTGAGCAGGGGCTTGTAGTGCCGGATGATAACAATTCCATATTTCCATCAACGAATAAGATGTATTTAAAAGAGGTGAGCCCGCTGGAGATAAATACACCGGCAAAGGCTAATGCAACAAAAGATGGAGATGTGATAATTGCAACGGCAAAATTTGGAAAAGGAACTGTGTTCGCCGTTGGCGATCCGTGGCTGTATAACGAATATGTGGACGGAAGAAAATTACCGGCTGAATATGAGAATTTCAATGCAGCCGGTGAATTGGTGAAATGGTTACTGCAAAATGCAATTAAAAAATGAAACTAAGTAAAGCGGCCATAAAGTCGTATTACATGCTGCGGTTTTTGTTGTTGCCCCTGCTGGGCTCCATGCAGGCAGAGCAAAGCGCAGCCAACAACGGAATCGCTCAATCCCTGCAGCGGATTGTAGTTGATGCCGGTGGCAGCGGCGATTACAAAACCATCCAGGGGGCTATCAACAGTTTGCCGGACTCATCCACCCTGCCGCGAATAATATTTATTAAAAAAGGAACATACGCCGAAAAACTGTATATCGAAAAACCGAATATCATTTTCGAAGGTGAAGACAGGGAAAGCACCATTATCACGGCTTCCATTGCTAGGGATGAATGGCGCTGCGGCCATACCGATGACTGGGGCGTTGCCACCCTGAATGTAGGCGCCAGCGACATTACGCTGAAGAATCTTACTATCGTAAACAGTTTTGGTTTTGATTATAAAGAACCTAAAACTATTTATTGCGCTGCGGACACTACAACCGATAAAATGAAAAAGCTGCGAAAAGACGGACACCAGATGGCGCTGCGTACAATGAATAGTGCAACGAGGCTGAAAGCCATCAATTGCCGGTTCCGTGCTTATGGCGGCGATACGGTGAGCCCATGGGAAGTGAACAACGGCATGTGGTATTTCAAAGACTGCATTATGGAAGGCGGTGTGGATTTTTACTGCCCCCGCGGCTGGGCCTGGGCCGAAAACTGCGAGTTCATAACACATACCGGGCCGGCGGCCATCTGGCACGACGGTTCGGCGCATGAAGATTCAAAGACAGTGCTGCTGAACTGCACCTTTAAAGGTTATGATGGTTTTATGCTGGGCCGCTATCACCGCGATGCGCAATTTTATCTTATAAACTGTGTGTTTGCCGACAATATGCGAGACTCGGCCATCTATCGTGTGCCGACAAACAATGTGATTAAATGGGGACACCGGGTTTACTATTATAATTGTAAACGTAAGGCGGGAAATTATAAATGGTTTGCAGATAATATCAGTAAAGTGGCGGCGGAGAAGATAAATGTGGAGTGGGTGTTTGGGCAGCGATGGAGGCCGGCAGAACAGGAACGCGGATGACACGGATGGAGCGGATAAACTGGATAAAAAGGGAATGTTTATATGAAATAAAAATCTGGGCTCATTCGCATAAGCAGCGATCTTGTTAAAAAAAAGTGAGGGGTTGAGTGAGGAGGAGTGATTCACTGATGATGTGGCAGAGCAGGAGGCTGAATAAATATTTGCAGTACTGCTACTCCCCTTTGGGGATTGAGATGCTGAAGAGGCTGCTGAATAGCGAACAGAACCCTGAACGGAGCGCCGCAAGGGACGATTCATCAGGGAACAAAAGCCGATAAAACAAAAATTAAGAACCAGGCATTATGCAGTTATCGAAAAATACTTTAATAAAAATAAAAAAGCAGCCGGGCCTGGAACTGCCCGGTGAAAAACTGTTTGAGCTGCCCGAAAAAGTGTTGCAGTTTGGCACGGGGGTACTGCTGCGGGCATTGCCGGATTATTTTATTGACAAGGCAAATAAGCAGGGCATTTTTAATGGAAGGGTGGTGGTGGTAAAAAGCACCGACAGCGACAGCAGCGCTTTCGACCAACAGGATGGATTGTACACCGTATGTGTACGCGGTGTGGAGAATAATGTAACGGTGGAAGAAAACATTGTAAACGCATCCATCAGCCGGGTGCTGAGTGCCCGCAGCGAATGGCCACGGATACTGGAGTGTGCCCATAATCCGGAGTTGAAAATTATCATTTCCAATACCACCGAGGTAGGCATTCAACTGGTGCAGGATGATATTAGCGCAGAACCGCCGGTATCTTTTCCGGCTAAACTGCTTGCCTTTTTGTTTGAACGATTCAAAGCTTTTAACGGAAGTAAAGAAAGCGGGATGCTGGTTGTACCCACAGAACTGATAACTGAAAATGGCTCCCGGCTGGAGAGCATCTTAATGGAATTAGCGCACCGCAATAACCTGGATTATAAATTTTTTGAGTGGCTCGAAAATCACTGCAATTTCTGCAATTCGCTTGTTGACCGCATTGTTCCCGGCATGCCCGGCGAAGAAGACGCAAAAAAAATTGAAGAAGCTCTTGGGTACAAGGATAAGCTGATGACGACAAGTGAGGTGTTTCGCCTTTGGGCCATCGAGGGCGATGAGGATACCCGGGAAGTATTATCTTTTTCAAAAGCGGATGAAGGAGTGATTATCACGCCTGACATTACCCGGTTCAAGGAGCTGAAGCTGCGACTGCTGAATGGTACACATACCTTCAATTGCGGCACGGCATTTCTCGCCGGGTTCAACATCACCCGCCAGGCAATGCTTGACCCGGTGTATGGCACTTTTGCCAAAAAACTGATGTTTGATGAAATAGCGCCGGCCATCCCGTTTGCTATTGATAAAAAAGTGAAGGAGGATTTTGCCTCAAGGGTGTTTGAGCGTTTCTGCAATCCCTTTATTGACCACCAGTGGCAGAGCATTACCGTGCAGTACACATCAAAAATGAAAATGCGGAATGTGCCGCTGTTACGGTATTATTTTGAGTTGTTTGGCGAAGTACCTGTGCGCATGGCCGCCGGTTTTGCCGCATACCTGCTGTATATGAAAGCAACGGTGAGGCAAGGAGCAAAATATTACGGCAGCCGCAATGGCGAACGGTATGAAATAAAAGATGATTCGGCTGAATATTTTTACGGGCTATGGCAAAAAAACAGTCCCGGAAAGGTTGCTGAAATTGTGATGCAAAACGAAGAACTTTGGGAAACAGATTTGACAAAACTGCCGGGCCTGCTGGCTGCCGTGCAGGAATACCTGAATGAATTCCTGGCCGGCGGTGTGCTAAGTACCATTGCCCGGATTGAATCAAAAAAAGGAAGGGATATAACTAAAAATGAAACACAGGGTTTTAAAAATACATCCGAAGGATAATGTGATTGTGGCGCTGGCCGATCTTTCAAAAGGAGAAATCATTCCTTTTGAAGGAGAAAATCACACGCTGCAGGATGATATAAAAGCCAAGCACAAATTTTTTACAACCGATTTGAATACCGGCGATGAAATCATTATGTACGGCGTGCTGGTGGGCAAGGCCCGGTGTTTTATTCCCCGCGGCGGGCTGATGACCACCGGCAATACCAAACATGCTGCCGAACCTTTTGCTTACCGGGCAGTGAAATACGAGTGGCATGCCCCGGATGTTTCAAAGTTCAAGGGAAGAACTTTTATGGGCTATCACCGCAGCGATGGCCGCGTAGGCACAGCCAATTACTGGTTGTTTATACCTACCGTGTTTTGTGAAAACAGGAACCTTGATGTGATTCGTGAGGCGCTGCACAATGAGCTGGGCTATGCGGTGACGGATAAATATAAAAGCTATACACAGCAGCTGGTATCTGCATACAAAGAAGGGAAAGACATTTCAGCAATAGATATTTTTTCTGTTCCCAGGCATACCAACGGAAACCGCCCATTTAAAAATGTTGATGGAATTAAATTTCTGAACCACCACGGCGGCTGTGGTGGCACCCGCCAGGATGCGGGCATACTGGGCAAACTGCTGGCTGCTTATGCCGATCATCCGAATGTGTCGGGTGTGACAATGCTGAGCCTGGGCTGCCAGAACCTGCAGGTGCAGGATTTTTTGAATGATTTAAAACAGCGCAATCCCGATTTTGATAAACCGCTTTACATTTTCGAGCAGCAGCAGTCGCAAAGCGAAGAGCAGCTGATTGCCGAAGCCATCCGCAAAACGTTTGAAGGGCTGATTGAAATAAATAAACAGGAGCGTAAACCGGCAACACTCGATAAATTATGTATCGGTGTAAAATGCGGGGGCAGCGACGGGTTCAGTGGCATTTCGGCCAATCCTGCCGTGGGCTATTGTGCCGACCTGCTGGTGGCCCTGGGCGGAAAAGTGCTGCTGGCCGAGTTTCCGGAACTCTGCGGTGCAGAGCAAAACCTGATTGACCGCACAACCAATGAAGCAGCAGCAAAAAAATTTATCCGCCTGATGACGGCTTATAACGAAGTTGCGCATAAAGCAGGTTCCGGCTTTCATATGAATCCTTCGCCGGGAAATATCAAAGATGGGTTGATTACTGATGCCATTAAAAGCAACGGCGCCGCCAAAAAGGGCGGCACATCACCTGTTGTGGATGTACTGGATTATACCGAGCCCGCCACCAAACCGGGATTAAGTTTGGTTTGTACCCCCGGTAATGATGTAGAAGCAACAACAGGAAAGGCAGCAAGTGGAGCTACATTAATTCTATTCACAACCGGATTGGGAACCCCCACCGGAAATCCCGTATGCCCCACAATAAAAGTTTCTACCAACAGTAACCTCACCAAACGGATGAATGATATCATTGATATTGACTGCGGCCCCATAGTGGAAGGCGAGAAAACCATCGAACAGATGGGAGAGGAGATACTGGAGTATTGCATAAAAGCTGCCAGTGGTGAAATAATTCCGAAAGCCGTGCAGTTAAATCAAGATGATTTCATTCCATGGAAGAGAGGTGTGAGTTTATAAACTAATGTTTGGATTTATTGTAGTGCTGATTTGGAAGAACGAGAAGCCTGGATTTGTACTGCAGCACCGTCCCTCTCTGCAGGATAAGGATAAGAGGGAGAGGCCAGGATGATTTCATTCCATGGAAGAGAATCGTGTCATCATAAACCAACAGTTATGAAAAAATTTCTGGACGAAAATTTCCTGCTTTCCAACGCCACTTCCCGGCGACTCTATCATGAGTTTGCCAGGGAAATGCCTATCATTGACTACCACAATCACCTGCCGCCGGATGAAATATCCGCGGACAAAAATTTTGAAAACATCACCCGTGTGTGGCTCAACGGCGACCACTATAAATGGAGGGCTATGCGTACCAACGGTGTGCCGGAAGTGTACATCACCGGCAACAGGAACGATTGGGAAAAATTTCAGAAGTGGGCCGAAACGGTGCCCTACACCATGCGCAACCCGCTTTATCACTGGACTCACCTGGAACTGCAGCGCTACTTCGGCATCAACGATATATTAAATGCTGATTCTGCAAAAAAGATTTACGGGGAAACATCGGCAAAGCTGCAAACCAAAGAGTATAGTGTACGTGGATTACTGGAAAAGATGAATGTAAAACTCATCTGCACAACGGATGACCCGGTGGATAGTCTTGAACATCATCAAAAAATAAATGCAGATAACTGGCATATAAAAGTGCTGCCCGCCTTCCGCCCCGATAAGGCGATGCATGTGGATGATGTGAACACTTTTAATAATTACCTCACACGGCTCGAAAAAGCTTCCAATATTTCCATCAGCACTTACAATGATTACATAGCTGCACTGAAAAAGCGCCACGATTATTTTGTGGCAAACAACTGCAGCGTAAGCGATCACGGGCTGGAAGAAATTTATGCAGAAGATTATACGCAAACTGAAATTGCAGGCATCTTTGCCAAAATCCGTTCGGGCGGCGAACTGACACCGGATGAAAGAAAGAAATTTAAATCCGCCATGCTGGTGACTTTTGCCGAATGGGATTGGGAAAAAGGCTTTGTGCAGCAGTATCATCTCGGCGCCATCCGCAACAACAACAGCCGCATGATGAAACTGCTGGGTCCCGATACCGGCTGGGACAGCATCGGCGATTTTCCGCAGGCAAGGGCTTTGGCAAAGTTTCTCGACAAGCTCGACAGGAACAACAAACTGGCGAAGACCATTATTTATAATCTCAACCCTGCCGATAATGAGCTGTTCGCAACCATGATTGGCAATTTCAATGACGGTAGTGCGGCAGGAAAAATTCAATGGGGCAGCGCCTGGTGGTTTCTCGACCAGAAGGATGGCATGACCAGACAGCTGAATGCTCTCAGCAATATGGGATTGCTGAGCCGCTTTGTGGGCATGCTTACCGACAGCCGGAGTTTTCTTTCTTTCCCGCGGCACGAGTATTTCAGAAGGATACTCTGCAACCTCTTTGGCGAAGAAATTGAAAACGGCGAACTGCCCGGCGATATCAACTGGATTGGAAAGCTGATACAGGATATCTGTTATTACAATGCAAGAACCTATTTCGGCTTGCAATACATTGATGAAAAAATAACAACAAAAGAAAAAGTGTAAAACAGGAACTCCGATGACCCGGATTGGACGGATATACACGGATAATTTCAGCGCCAATTTGCTTACTCAGCCCCATCAGCGTTCCCATTAATTCAACAAAATGCAAATCCGATTTACTCAAAGCCCGGAAGAAACAATGCAAATGAACACGGAGCAGCTTCGTGAACATTTTTTAGTGGAGAATTTATTTGCTGATGATGCAGTAAATTTTTTTTACACTCATTACGACCGGGTCATCATCGGCGGGGCAAAGCCGGTGTATAAAACGCTTGAGCTTCCCAATCATCCTGAACTGCGGGCAGTTTATTTTTTGGAAAGAAGAGAGCTGGGCATCATTAACGTGGGCGCCGATGGTGTAGTGATTGCCGATGGAAAAGAATTTATTTTGCGAAAACTGGATTGCGTTTACCTGGGCAAAGGCACGCAGAAAATAAAATTGAGGTCAAAGAGTAAAAAGGATGCGGCGCTGTTTTATATGCTTTCGGCGCCTGCGCATCATAAATATCCCAACCGTTTATTGGTAAAAGAAAAAGCAGCGCCGGTACAGTTAGGCGCCACCGAAACGGCAAACAAGAGAACCGTTTACAAATACATTCATCCCGGTGGATTAAAAAGCAGCCAGCTGGTAATGGGGCTCACCGTGCTGGAGCCGGGCAGCGTGTGGAATTCCATTCCGCCGCACACACATACAAGAAGAATGGAAGTGTATTTTTATTTCGGTTTGCCCGACGGGCACCGCATCATGCACTTCATGGGCGAGCCGCAGCAGACAAGACACCTGGTAATGGCCAATAATGAAGCGGTGATTTCGCCGCCGTGGAGCACCCACTATGGCTGTGGCACTTTTAATTACGGATTCATCTGGGGCATGGCGGGAGAGAACAAGGCGTATACGGATATGGACCAGGCACCTGTGGATACATTGAAATAAATTTTATTATCATAAAATGAAATTTAACCATCTTAAATATTTTCTAATTTAAAATAAGCATCAAAGCTCCCCTTTAGGGGATAGGGGTAAAAATTATGTCAAAGAAGGTAGTTACACTGGGTGAAATTATGTTGCGCCTGTCCACACCTGATTTCAAAAGATTTGTACAGGCCGATTCATTTGATGTTACCTATGGCGGCGGCGAAGCCAACGTGTCGGCCGCATTGTGCAATTACGGGCTGAACGGAACCTTTGTAACAAAAGTTCCCAACAATGCCATCGGCCAGTCGGCCATCAATCACCTGCGTCGTTATGGTGTGGATACGCAGTTTATCGTTCGCGGGGGCGACAGGCTGGGAATTTATTTCCTGGAAACCGGTGCTTCCATGCGTGCATCGCAGGTAATTTACGACCGGGCCGGGGCTTCCATTGCCGATGTAAACATTGATGAATTTAATTGGGACAAAATTTTTTCCGGGGCCGACTGGTTTCATACCACCGGCATCACCCCGGCGCTGAGCGATAAAGCGGCAGCCCTTACTGAAGCGGCGCTGACATCGGCAAAAGCAAAAGGCATTACCACCAGCATTGACCTGAACTACCGTAAAAAACTCTGGAGTAAAGAAAAGGCAAGAGAAGTAATGACCCGGCTTTGCCAGCATGTGGATGTGTGTATCGGTAATGAAGAAGATGCTGAAACCACGCTTGGATTCAAAGCGGCGCATACCGATGTGACCAGGGGCGAACTGAACCTGGAAGGATACAAAGATGTGTTCAGGCAGATGAAAGAAAAATTCGGGTTCAAATTCATCGCTTCGTCGCTGCGTGAGAGCTACAGCGCCAGCGACAATGGCTGGAGTGCCCTTGTATACGACGGAAAAGATTTTTATCATACAAGAAAATATAATGTGCGCATTGTGGATCGTGTGGGCAGCGGCGATTCATTTGCCAGCGGTCTTATTTACGGACTGGTTACCGGCATGAGCATGCAGGATGCTGCAGAGTTTGGCGTGGCCGCCAGCGCTTTAAAGCATACCATTCCCGGCGATCTGAACCACGCCACGCTGAGCGAAGTAAAAGAGCTGATGAAGGGTGACGCCAGCGGAAGGGTGCAGAGATAACCGCTGAAAATTTTCAATGCATACAACCGAATAATATTTATGAGCAATACACAACAAATAACGGATGCTATCATAGACCAGGGAATACTCCCTTTATACTTCAACAGCAGCGGGGAAGTAAGCATTGAAGTGCTGCGGGCTGTTTACCGTGCCGGTTTGCGTGCTGCGGAATATACCAACCGTGGTGATGCTGCACTGGCCAATTTTAAAAAGATGGTGGAAGTGCGCAATGCTGAAATGCCGGGCATGCTACTGGGAGTTGGCACTATAAAAAATATGCAGCATGCAAAAGATTACCTGGCAGCCGGCGCCGATTTTTTGGTAAGTCCCGGCTTTGATGCAGCAGTGGCAAAGCACTGTGTAAGCAATGATATTTTTTATGGCCCGGGCTGCATGACTCCCACTGATATTATGGCAGCAGAAAATGCAGGCATTAAGTTTATCAAAATTTTTCCTGGCAATATCCTCGGCACGGAGTTTTTATCATCCATAAAAGATATTTTCCCCAAATTGTTGTTTATGGTAACAGGTGGTGTAGATACAACAAAAGAAAATATTGAAGGCTGGTTCAAAGCGGGTGCAAGCGCCGTGGGCATGGGCAGCAAACTGGTGAGCAAAAAACTGATGGAAGCAAAAGACTATGCAACCATTGAAGCCGAAACCAGGAAGGTGCTGGAAATAGTGAGGCAAATCAAATCAGCCAAATAGCAGCACATTATTTGAACGGAGCGTCGCAAGTAAAGCTCCATCCGTGTTACAGCAGTTGGTAAAATAATAATTTCTAAACTCCCCTTTAGGGGATGGGGGGTAAATACGATGCCGCAAACCATAGGAAAATACCGCTGGACAATCTGCGCCCTGCTTTTTTTTGCAACGACTGTAAACTACCTCGACCGGCAGGTGCTTAGTTTACTGCAAACAGACCTTGCCGAAAGATTTGGCTGGACTAATACCAACTATGCCGACATCACGGCCATTTTCCAGTTTGGCTATGCCATCAGCATGTTATTTGCCGGCCGCATAATTGACCGGTTGAATACCAAAAGGGGTTATGCATGGGCAATTGTCATCTGGAGCATCGGGGCTATTATTCACGCCCTGGCTATTCCCATCGGCGAAGCTGTGTCTGCCGTATTGGGATTTTTTGGCATCACTGCGCTGAGTGTATCAGTAGTAGGCTTTATGGTGAGCCGCGCCATACTTGCTTTTGGTGAATCAGGAAATTTTCCGGCAGCCATTAAAGCCACTGCCGAGTATTTCCCAAAGAAAGAACGCTCTTTTGCCACCGGCATATTTAATTCGGGCGCCAATGTGGGGGCTATTCTTGCTCCGCTTACCGTGCCCTGGATTGGCAAGCACTGGGGTTGGGAAATGGCTTTTATCATTATCGGCGCTTCGGGATTTTTATGGTTGTTTTTCTGGTTAGTATTTTATGATAAGCCGGCGAAACAAAAAAGACTTTCCACCGCAGAGCTTGCCTTTATTAATTCCGATAAAGAAGATCCTGTTAACAGTGGCGCCAAAGAAAATGTGCCTTGGGTGAGATTACTCGGTTACAAACAAACATGGTCATTTGCCTTTGGAAAATTTATGACAGATGGTGTGTGGTGGTTTTTCCTGTTCTGGCTGCCGGCCTATTTAAAAGCCCAGTATGGAATGAGTAAAACGGATGTGGCATTCCCCATTGCGATATTATACAGTATGACAATGATAGGAAGTGTGGGGGGCGGCTGGTTTCCTGTTTATTATTTCCGAAAAGGATACTCGCCTTACGATGGCCGCATGAAGGCGATGCTGATGATTGCTTTGATTCCTTTGGTTGTACTGCTGGCGCAGCCACTGGGCGGTTACAGTTACTGGGTACCCGTTTTATTGATTGGTATCGGCGCATCGGCACACCAGGCATGGAGCGCAAATATTTTTACAACGGTGAGTGATATGTTTCCCAAAAAAGCCATTGCATCTGTAGTGGGCATTGGCGGCATGGCGGGAGGTCTTGGGGGTGTGATTATGTCGAAACTGGGCGGCTGGCTGTTCGATTCGTACAAGGCAGCAGGCATTGCCGAGTCGTGGATAGTAGCCAAAGCAAACGGGCTGGGTGATTACCTTTCAACAATCAGGAGTATGAAGCTGGCAACAAAATATGGCGATGCAGTGAACCTGGATAAAATTGACCTTGCCGGGCTATCAAAAGAAGTGGTGGAGCAATTAAAAAACATGGATGCGGCCGCCTTTGACAAACTAAAAGAAATACAGGCCCCCTTTGTGCATAGCCAGATGTCAACATCGTATACTATCATGTTTGCCATTTGCGCTCTGGCTTATCTTGTGGCCTGGAGCGTAATGAAGAGGCTGGTGCCGAAATATAAAGTGATAACTGATTTGTGAGATACGGGTATAAAATCTTTCTCATTAATTTCGGCCCTGCATAGTTTTAATTAAGATTTATTTTATGACGGAAAGAAAGGAAATATTTAATAAAGCGGCTGACATGCTAAAGCAACTGGGTTTTCAAATCACAGGTGCTGATGATAAAAGACCCTGGGGCGGATTTTTTGTAATTGATGAAAAGCAGGCAGCTCAATTTGCCACTCATTTTTTCCCGGAAGAAAATATTGATGAATTAAAAATCACGCAGAGGCTGAGTCCGAAAATTTTGCTGGTGGCTCCGCAGCACCGGCTGAGCTGGCAATACCATCAGCGCCGGGCCGAAATCTGGAAATGCATCGGCAGCCATGTGGCTGTAATAACCAGCGACACCGATGAGGAAAATGAAAAACATATTCTGCATAAAGGTGAAACCATAAAACTAAGCCGGGGCCTGCGTCATCGCCTTGTGGGCCTGGATGACTGGGGCGTGGTGGCCGAAATATGGCAGCACACCGATGCATCGAACCCGAGTGATGAGAATGATATTGTGCGGCTGCAGGATGATTATAACAGGAAATAGAAATGCCCATCTGTACTAAAGCTTCGATGGGCAACGCGGAGAGAGAGGGATTCGAACCCCCGGACGGCTCGTCACCGTCAACGGTTTTCAAGACCGCCGCATTCGACCGCTCTGCCATCTCTCCGTCGCAAAAATAGCCCTACCGCTACTATTGTCAAAATCAATTTGCCTGCATGATTCTTAACCTTTCAGTTTGAATAAATGGTTTATCTGTCATTGGTCTTCCTCTTACTTTTGTGATGAATGAAGCACCTTAAAGCACTCAATAAATACTTTTGGAAATACAGGGTCAGGTTAGGTATCGGGGCTCTCTTTATCATTATATCCAACTACTTTGCCGTGCTGGCGCCGCAGGTTACGGGGTTTATCATTGATTATGTGCAGAAAAATTTTGAAGACTACCAGCCTAAATCAAACCTGCGTGAATATGACGGCCTGGTGCAGCTTTATATCAACTGGGTTGAAAAAACATTCCCGCTGCAGGCTGATGTGTTCAAAGTGGTGATTCTTTGCGGTATCACCATTCTTGTACTTGCCTTGCTCCGCGGCTTTTTTATGTTCCTGATGCGCCAAACCATCATCGTGATGAGCCGCCACATCGAGTACGACCAGAAGAATGAAGTGTTTCAGCACTACCAGCAGCTCGATACAGCCTTTTACAAAACCCACAGCACCGGCGACCTGATGAGCCGCATGGCAGAGGATGTGGCCCGAGTACGTATGTTTACAGGTCCTTCCATCATGTACCTTATCAATCTTGTTGCCCTTATTTCGCTGAGTGTATTTTATATGCTGAAAAAAGATGAAGAGCTGACGGCTTATGTGCTGGCTCCGCTGCCCGTGTTGGCCGTCGCCATTTATTATGTCAACAGCATTATCAACAGGAAGAGTGAAAAGATACAGGCGCTGCTGGCCAGCCTTACCACCAATGCGCAGGAATCGTACTCCGGCATACGGGTAATAAAATCATTTGTGCAGGAAAAAGCCATGCTGGGTTTTTTTGAAAAAAACAGCGAAGAATATAAAAAGAATGCCATCGGGCTGGCAAAAGTAGAATCACTTTATTTTCCTGCCATGGCCTTGCTCATCGGGCTCAGCACCTTACTCACCATGATGATTGGCGGTTATTATTACATTCATTCACCGGAACGCATATCGCTCGGCGCCATCACTGAGTTTGTTATTTATATTAATATGCTCACTTTCCCGGTAAGCGCCATCGGGTGGACGGCCAGCATGATACAACGGGCGGCTGCATCGCAAAAGCGGCTGAATGAATTTTTGGAAACAAAGCCCGGTATAGTTTCGGCGCCGGGTGCAAAACCCATAACCATTGAAGGCAATATCAAATTCAGCCATGTCAATTTTATTTACCCCCATACAGGTATTTACGCATTAAAAAATTTCAATCTCGAGGTAAAAAAAGGGGAGAAGGTTGCCATCATTGGCCGTACCGGAAGCGGAAAGTCAACCATTGCGCAGCTCCTGCTTCGCATGTACGATGTGACTGGTGGAAAATTAGAACTGGAAGGCACCGATATTCAGGAGATAGGCTTGAAATCGCTCAGGCAACAGATTTCTTACGTGCCGCAGGATGTTTTTCTTTTCAGCGATTCGGTAGCCAATAATATTTCCTTCGGCATGCAGGATGGATTGAATGCTTCGCTAGAAAAAGCAGCCCGGCAGGCCAGTATTCACCATGATATTTCTGATTTTGAAGAACAGTATAAGACAATGATTGGCGAAAGAGGTGTGACACTGAGCGGCGGACAGAAACAAAGGATATCCATTGCCCGGGCCCTGATAAAAGAACATGGCCTGGTGATTTTTGACGACTGCCTGAGCGCCGTTGATGCAAAAACAGAAAAAGAAATCATCGGCAATTTGTATGATTACCTGGAAAACAAAACGGCCATCATTATTACTCACCGGATCTTTTCGCTTTTTCATTTTGATAAAATTATTGTGCTGGAAGATGGTGAAATTGTAGAGCAGGGAGTTCATGAAGACCTTTTGCTCCGCAACGGTTATTATTCAGAACTATACAACCGACAGCAACAGCAGGACACAGAAAAAAACTGATGCGCCCCGGCCTTCGATGGTGGGAAACAATTTGCGAGCAAATTTGGCTGTTTCAAAAACATAATTATATTTGTGACTTCGTAAAAAAGTGATTATTAATCAGTAAAACAAAAAACTGTGGCTTACGAGAATAATGAAAACAAGATGGAAAGCATTTACAGCAAAAGAATTCGTGCTGGTAAACGCAGAACTTATTTTTTTGATGTGAGAACCACCCGGGGCAATGACTATTATCTCACCATCACTGAAAGCCGCAAGCGGTTCAATGATAACGGCTACGACCGTCATAAAATCTTCCTTTACAAGGAAGACTTTAATAAGTTTATTAAAGCTCTTGGCGAAGCGGTGGATTATGTAAAAACAGAATTGATGCCTGACTTCGACTTTGATGCGTTTAATCACGATACAGTGGCTTCAGAAAACGGTGATGGTACGACGCCTGAAGCAACGGTGAATAATGAACAAGCGGAAAGCACTGCAACCACCCCCACCGAAAATACTCCGCATGAAGACGTAGATAAGTGGTGATTTTCCAAAATTGAGTAATAATACTAAGTAAAGCCCCCGGCATACGGGGGCTGTTTTTTTGTTACAATTTTTATATTTTGTTTACGTTTTTATACCCGAGTTTTTATAAGTTAATACACTTAAAATCCAATACCATATGCAAAAAAAGCCTACCCTCTTAGCGCTTACTGCACTGCTTTTTATTTTCGGATACTTTACATGGGAACATTTTTCTATCCAAAAAAAAGAAAACAAGGTCAGTAAAGAAAAAGTTGCCAATGCTGACATAGATGCACGGCAGGATGGGGTGGATCTTGCCATGGCTTATGAATTTGAAATAACCAGGGACCCTGATCTTAACATTGTACCAAGAGAAAAATTGATTGCGGCGGATAATTACCGCAGGTTAAAACTGTCAACGCTGAATAACCGTGCTGCCACCGCGGTAAGCGGTATCAGCTGGACGGAACGGGGGCCCAACAATGTAGGCGGCCGAACCCGCACATTGCTATATGATTTAAATGATGCTGGCAATGGTTATAAAAAAGTATTTGCCGGAAGTGTGGGTGGAGGTATATGGGTGACAAACGACATTACGGTTGCCACACCTGTCTGGACAAGAATTGATGATTTCATGGGTAACCTGGCTGTGACTTCACTTGCACAGGATCCATCCAACACACAAATAATTTATGCCGGCACCGGTGAAGGCTGGTTCAATGCTGATTTTATCCGCGGTCTTGGAATCTGGAAATCTTCAGACGGTGGCTCCACCTGGTCGCAACTTGCTGCTACTAATAACTCTTCTTTTTATTATGTGCAAAAAATTGTTGTTACATCCACCGGTATTGTGCTGGCTGCCACAAGAGATGGGGGCGTGCAACGATCAGCAGATGGCGGCACTACCTGGACAAAAGTGCTGGGCAATGGCACCGGCGGCGGATCGAATGACCGGGCTGCTGATCTTGAAATTGGCGCCAATGGAACTATTTATTGCAGCATCGGAATATTTACCACCGATGGTATTTACCGCTCCACTGATGGGGGGCTTAACTGGACAAAAATTTATACTTCGGCAGCCGATGAAGAACGAATTGAACTTGCCTGTGCACCTTCAGATTTAAATACTGTTTATGCACTGGTGCAGGATAATAATGCCCCGAACGCAGATGGTATTAAAAAAATTATGTCATCCAATGATGCCACGGCGGCCACACCCACCTGGAATACGCTGGCTACACCTACCTGGTGTGACCAGGGTTCTTCCAGTTCTGATTTTACAAGAAGCCAGGCCTGGTACGATTTAATTGCAGCGGTGGATCCATCTGATGCAAATACGGTTTATATTGGAGGAGTTGATATTTTAAAATCAACCAACGGGGGCAGCACCTGGTCGCAAACATCCCGATGGTCTTCGTTTGGCGGCTGCTCAGGCACTACTATTCATGCCGACATTCATTCTTTGGTTTTTAAACCAGGCTCATCCACCGAACTGCTGGTGGGTAATGACGGCGGAATTTACCGTACCTCTGATGGAGGCAGCACTTTCACATCACGGGTTACCGGGTATAATGTGACGCAATACTATGCCTGTGCCATTCATCCTTCCTCTACTGATTATTTTCTTGCCGGTGCCCAGGATAACGGCACACAAAAATTTACAACGGCAGGAATGAACAGCACTACCAATGCTTCAGGCGGTGATGGAGCTTTTTGCCATATTGACCAGACGGACGGCAACATCCAGGTTACTTCCTATGTGTACAATAACTATTATGTTTCCACAAACGGCGGTTCAAGTTTTACGCAACGGTTTTTTGCCAATACCGGTTCTTTTATCAACCCGACAGATTATGACGACAATGCCAATATCCTTTATGGAGGTAACTCGGCCGGAAGCTTTTTCCGCTGGAACGATGCAGGAAGTGGCGGTAGCAGCACAGATAATGTATCCGTTACCAACTTCTCTGGCGCCAGCGTAAGACACGTTGCTGTGTCTCCCTTAACCGCCAACCGGGTTTATTTTGGATTAAGCAATGGTTCGGTGGTAATGGTGGACAATGCAAATACCGGCACCTCACTGACCGGAACGGTTATCAGAACCGGAAGCGGTTCGGTTTCATGCATTGCCATTGACCCGGCTAATGAAGATCATATCCTGGTTACCTACAGCAATTATGGCGTCACCAGTATTTACGAATCACTGAATGCAACACAAGCTTCTCCCACCTGGACAGCCGTAGAAGGCAACCTGCCCGATATGCCGGTGCGCTGGGCCATGTTTGATCCAAGAAATTCCGACTGGGCGTTAATAGCCACAGACCTTGGCGTATGGTCAACCGATAACCTGGACGGCGCATCTACTGACTGGGATCCTACCAACTCAGGTCTTGCCAATGTCAGGGTTGATATGCTTCAATACCGCAGCAGCGATCGTACCATTGCAGCTGCCACACACGGAAGAGGATTGTTTACAGCCGTAGTTCCTTCTGTTTCTACACCCGATATAAGTTTTGTGTCATCTTCTGCATCCGCAACTGAACTTACCACTACAACCAACGGCTGCCGTGCCTATTCTGATTACACGGTGGATATGCAGATTGCCAATGCCCCCACCGGCGATGCAACAGTAACTGTCGGCATTCAAAGTGCTACGGCCACACTGGGAGTGGATTTTGATTTTACTACCAATGGTAATTTTGCGTCTCCGTCCAGCTCATTTGTATTTAGCAGCGGTTCCACTGCATCCAAAACCATCAACCTGCGTATTTATGATGATGCGGAAGTGGAGGCTTCGCAAACATTCACCCTGAACTACAGCATTTCCGGCTCTACCAATGCGCAGCCCGGCTCCAGTAACCAGACTTTCATTTTTACAATAAATGATAATGACCAGGCCCCGACAGCAGCGTCTAGCTCAGATTACACTGTTGCCACTTATGATATTAACTCCAATGCCACTTCACCCTTCCAGAGTGGCAGCCGCAGAGCAAGAATGCAATACCTGATTACGGCTTCGGAACTTTCAGCCGCCGGTTTGGTTGGCAACAGGCAGTTGACTGCACTGGCATGGAATGTTATAAGTAAAAGTTCAACCAACCCCTTCACTGGGTTTACTATTTCCCTTGCTCATACTACGGCCACTAATCTGAATTCAGGATTTATTGCACCATCTTTCACACAGGTATATTCAGCCAATTATACAGTGCCGGGAACTGGCTGGCAATCCATTTCATTTACTACTCCATTTACCTGGAATGGTACTGATAATCTATTAGTGCAAACCTGTTTTGATAATGGAAACGGGGCCCCCATACCAGGCAATGATGTAGTGCAGGGTACAGCTGCTCCTTTTGGCAGCGGTACACGGGCTACTGCTCTGAATACGGCCAATGGCGGCGCAACAGCTGGCTGTTCATTGGGTTTAAATCTTGTCAGCGACAGCCGTCCGCAATTCAGGTTTACCCAGGCTGTACCACTTACCCCGGTTGAATCGGTGCTGAGCTCTTCCTCATCAAAGTATCTCGGTCCTAATTCGGATGTTTATTTCTATTCGGCAGCCGATGGCGAATTGATGGCACGCATCCGCAATCTGGGTTCACATGATTACGGCTGTACCAGCATTGAAATTGACCGGGCAGGAACCGGGAGCTCACAATTTTGGAATTCCAACACAACAAATTACCTGATGAATAAAACTTTCAGGGTGATTCCAACCACCAACAACGCATCGGGTCAGTACGAAATCACTTTGTATTTCACACAGCCTGAAGTAAACGGATGGCAGGCAGCTACAGGAGAAACATGGGCTAATATCCAGTTGATAAAACTTCCCGGCCAGATCAGTAATGTGACACCTTCAAATCCTGAGCCGGATGGTGCAGGTACTGTACAGGTAGTGTCGCCAACTTTGGGAACTTTAGGCACTCATTATACAATCACTTATACGTTTAGCAATGGCTTTTCGGGTTTTGGCGCCGGCGTGCCCGGAGCTTCGGCACCGTTGCCTGTTACTTTGCTCAGCTTTACCGGCAGGCTGCAAAAAGAAAATGTGCAGCTGGATTGGGCCACATCTTTTGAACAAAATAGCCGCGGATTTGAAATAGAAAAATCGTTTGACGGAGTGAATTTCAGGAAAATTGCTTTTGTGGCTTCAGTTGGCAACAGCAATATTACCAGGTATTACAGCTTCACCGACCCGCAGCGTGCAGTGGAATACAATTATTACCGGCTGAAGATGGTGGACATTGACAATTCATTTAAGTACAGCGATGTGGTGCTGGTGAAAAACAGCACTGCAAAACAAGATGTCATAATCGCCGGCAATCCGTTTACAGATGAACTGAATATACGCTTTGCCAAAATACCCAACGGAAAAGTTCAAGTTGCCATGTTTGATGTAAAAGGCAGTAAAATTTATGAGGCCGGGTATGAACACTTCAGTCAATCTGCTATTACAATAAATACATCAGGCAAACATCTTGCTGGTGGTATTTATGCTGTGATGGTGGAAACCGGGGGAAAGGTTTACAATCTGAAAGCAATTAAACATTAAATATTCTGCTATGAAAGTTGCCCCGGAACACACCGGGGCTTTTTTATTTTTTCATCTCTTTAAACAAATTAATCATCCCGTTGGTTGAAGAATCATGTGAGTCAACCGGGCTGTCATCTTTCAGCTCGGATAAAATTTTATTGGCCAGTTGCTTTCCCAGTTCCACCCCCCACTGGTCGAAGCTGTAAATATTCCAGATAAGACCCTGCACAAAAATTTTATGCTCATAATAGGCTATCAGCTGGCCAAGATTGAACGGGGTAATTTTTTTTATCAAAAAAGAATTAGTTGGCTTATTGCCATAAAAAACTTTGTAGGGCAGGAGTTTTGAAATTTCTTCATTACTCAGGCCGGCTTTTTCAAGCTCTTTCTCTGCTTCCTGTTCCGTCTTGCCATTCATCAGCGCTTCTGTTTGTGCAAAAAAATTGCTCATCAGTTTGCGGTGATGGTCGCCGATGGGGTTATGTGATTGCGCCGGTGCAATGAAATCGCAGGGTATCAGCAGTGTGCCCTGGTGAATGAGCTGGTAAAAAGCATGCTGGCCGTTGGTGCCTGGTTCGCCCCAAATGACGGGGCCGGTGGCATAGTCTACCGGCTCGCCATTGCGGTCTACATTCTTTCCGTTGCTTTCCATATTTCCCTGCTGGAAATAAGCGGCAAAGCGATGCAGGTACTGGTCGTAAGGCAGAATGGCTTCGCTTTGTGCACCGAAAAAATTGAAATACCAGAGCCCGATTAGCGCCATCAGTACCGGGATGTTGTTTTCAAATTCGGTTTCTTTGAAATGCCGGTCGCTTTCGTAAGCGCCGGCCAGTAGCTCTTCAAAATTTTTATAGCCGATAGTAAGTGCAATGGATAAACCTATTGCACTCCATAGCGAATACCGTCCGCCAACCCAGTCCCAGAACCGGAATATGTTTTTTTTGTTGATGCCAAACTTCACCACTTCCGCTTCGTTGGTGCTGAGCGCCACAAAGTGCCTGGCAATATGTTTTTCATCCACGGCGTGCTCCAGGAACCATTCCCTTGCCGTGAAGGCATTGGTCATGGTTTCCTGCGTGGTAAAAGTTTTGGAAGCGATGAGGAAAAGTGTTCTTTCCGGTTTTATTTTTTTCAGTGTTTCGGCAATGTGTGTGCCATCAATATTGGAAACAAAAAAAACCTGGATATTTTCCAGCCAGTAAGGTTTCAGCGCCTCGGTTACCATCAGCGGGCCCAGGTCGCTGCCGCCGATGCCAATATTTACAATGTAGCGGATTCGCTTGCCGGTGTAGCCTCGCCACTTGCCGCTGTGCACTTTATTGCAGAAGTTTTTCATTTGCCTCAGTACTTTTCTCACATCCGGCATTATATCTTTTCCTTCTGTATACACCGGCTCGCCGGATAGATTGCGAAGCGCAAAGTGCAAGACGGACCTGTTTTCAGTTTCGTTTATTTTATCCCCATCAAACATGGCCCTTATGCCATCTTGCAGCCTGCATTCGGCAGCAAGCTGCAAAAGCAGGTGCAGCGTTTTGTCAGTGATGATATTTTTTGAATAATCAAAAACGATATCTTTTGCCAGGACGGAGTATTTCGGGAACCGTTCGGGGTCATTGCGAAACAAATCCCGCATGTGAATGTTTTTCATTTCATAAAAATGATCCTGCAGGGCTTTCCAGGCTGTCGTGGCAGTAGGGTTTATCTTGGGAAGCATGGTTGTGTGAAATATTTTTAATTTCAGTTTTTTTCTTATTAAAATTTGATGCGGCTGATTATTTCTATTGCCCGGCTTACCATCTCTTCTGAAATATCAAGGTGAAGCACAAACCGGATCCTGGTGGGCGACATGTCAAAGCAGCGTATTCCCTTTTCTTCCAATCTTTTTACAAGCTCAGCAGCAGGCAAGGAAGGGATGGATTCAAAAATGATGATATTGGTTTCTACAGGTAATACTTCCTTTACAAAATTCTTTTTACTCAGTGCATCCCCGATTTGCCGGGCATGCAGGTGGTCCTTCTTCAGCCGCTCAACATTATTTTGCAAAGCGTAAATGCCTGCCGCAGCCAGGAAACCCGACTGCCGCATGCCACCGCCAAATACTTTCCGTACTCTTCTTGCCTTCCTGATAAAATCTTTTTTACCCAATAACAAACTACCCACCGGGCAGCCAAGGCTTTTACTCAGGCAAATGGAAATACTGTCGAATACTTCTCCATACTGCTGTGGTGTTTCATTTTTTTCCACCAACGCATTAAACAACCGGGCACCATCCAAATGCAATGCAAGATTTTTCTCAACACAAATTTTTTTTATTTTTTTAATCTCTTCAAAATCGTAACAACTGCCGCCGCCGCGGTTGCTGGTATTTTCAAGACAAACCAACCTGCTTACCGGCTTATGTACATCGTCGGGATTAATTGCTTGTTTTATTTGCTGACCAGTTAACCGGCCCCTGTTGCCATAAAGCAGCTTAACAGATGCACCGGAATTGAAGGCTATTCCACCGCCTTCATATTGGTAAACATGAGAGCTTTCATCGCATATCACCTCATCACCCGGCTGAGTATGACATTTTACTGCCACCTGGTTTGTCATAGTACCGGAAGGACAGAAAAGTGAGGCTTCCATTCCAAACATTTCGGCGGCCAGTTGCTCCAGCCTGTTTACGGAAGGATCCTCTCCAAAAACATCATCGCCAACAGGCGCTGTCATCATAGCCTCCAGCATAGCGGGTCCAGGTTTGGTCAGTGTATCCGATCTTAAATCAATAACCATTATTAAAGTTTGCCCCGAATTTTCATTTTAGGACTGCAATATAATCAAGTGAGCCGGTGAAAAAGGAAGCCCTATCCTTCTCCATTAAAAAGTTCCTTTAACCGGTAAAATTCCATAGTTCGCCTTTTGGGAATAGGATGGGGGTGATATGAGAAATAAGTTTGTGCCATGCCAAAAGATAAAAGTCAGTCAAACAGTCCATATGATTGTACATCTAGAAAGAATTATTGGCTGGTAATAATAGAGCCGATAAGCGCATTACCGACTCGGATTGATTTATTTGCCTTCTATCGAAAGTGGAGTCCTTTTATCCAAAATAGGATAGTATCTGTAACCAGGTAAAGGGTGATACGTCATAATGATGTCATAAGAACCGGCCACTTATCAGGAAATATGGCCGTTTATTTTAAAACAATGTACTTGGCATTATCAAGTACCTATCTTTGGACTGTAATTTTTAAAATAAAGTACTCAACATTAAACCAGAAAAAATGAAAAAAAATTTGACTTTACTGGCAGTAAGTATAGCCATTTCATTTGTCAGCCAGGCACAAATTAAAAACGGGAGAGTGGCAGGCAAGGTGATTGACGGCAACGCCAAAACCCTTGAATCTGCAACCATTACACTGCTTAGAGCAAAAGACTCTTCAATTGCTAAAATAGGTGCCGCAAACAAAGAAGGTCAATTTGCTTTTGAAAATGTTGCCGAGGGCAAATACCTCGTTTCTATCAGTGCAGTTGGCCATTCAAAGGGCTTTTCAGATGAGTTTGAAATAAATGCAGCAAATACCAATATTATCCTAAAGACTATTGAACTGGTGCCACAGGCTAAAAGCCTGGGTGGCGTGACAGTTCAGGCTAAAAAACCACTGGTGGAGCAAAAAATTGACCGCACCGTGATTAATGTAGAAGCTGCCGTGACGAATGTGGGTACAACTGCATTAGATGTGCTGGAAAAATCACCCGGCATCACGGTAGATAAAGACGGTAACATAAGCCTGAAAGGGAAGCAGGGTGTGAAGGTGTACATTGACGGCAGGCCAACTTTCCTTGGCGGCACCGATTTGACCAATTATCTCCGCAGCCTGAGCAGCAACCAGCTTGACCAGATAGAAATAATGACGAACCCGCCTGCCAAATATGATGCAGCCGGCAACAGCGGCGTGATTAATATCAAAACCAAAAAAACAAACCAGTTTGGGTACAATGGCAGTATTTCATCCACCTGGAGCCAGGGCCGCTATCCCAAAGTGAATGAATCATTCACTTTCAACTACAGGAAAAACAAAGTGAATTTTTTTACTACACTTGGCTACAACAACCGCAAAAACTTTAATGACCTTGATATCCAGCGAAAGTTCATTGAACACTCTACCAAGGAAATCCGTTCGCATTTTGACCAGGAATCAAAAATTAAGGAAGGTGGCAAATCATACAATGCCAAATTGGGGCTTGATTATTTTGTATCGAAGAAAACAACGCTTGGTGTGATGTTCACCGGTTTTACCAATCCCGGCACTTTCAGCAACCGCAGTGATGTACTTATTTCTGACCCCAACAAGGTACTCATCAGCCGCACACTTGCCGAAACGAGCAATGAAAGGGAATGGAAAAATTTCAGCACCAACCTGAACTTCCGGCATGTAATAGATACTACCGGGAAGGAAATTACAGCTGACCTCGATTACCTTACTTACCGCAGTACGAACCTTCAGGACCTAATTAATGCCTATTTTGATCCTTACGGAAATACTACGGCAAAAGCTGATACACTGCTTGGCAACCTGCCGCAGGATATTGATATCTATTCAGCCAAAATAGATTACCTGCACCCGCTGAAAGGAGGTGCTAAATTTGAGGCAGGATTAAAAACAAGTTTTGTAAATACAGATAACAATGCCATTTACGACAGCCTGAACTACGGTCAGCGTGTTCGTGACATCGGCCGTAGCAATCATTTCATTTACGAAGAAAATGTAAATGCTGCCTACGTAAACTACAGTCGCCCCGTAGGCAAAAAAGTTTTTGCCCAGCTTGGTTTGCGGCTCGAAAACACCAATGCCAAAGGGAACCAGGTAACCACAGGAGAAAAATTTGACCGGCATTACACACAGCTTTTCCCGACGGCATTTTTTCAGTACAAAGCCAGCGAAAAACACAGCTTCGGTCTGAACTACGGCCGCCGTATCAATCGCCCCGATTACGAAGACCTGAATCCTTTTATTCTTTTCCTCGACCGCTACACGTTTGAACAGGGCAATCCCAACCTGCAGCCGCAGTTCTCTCACAACGTAGAGCTGAGTCATACTTACAAAGGATTTTTAACAACAACACTGAACTACACCCTTACCAATGACCTTATTAATGATGTGATAGAGCAAAATGTTGACCGCAACGAATCATTTGTAAAAAAGGCCAACATTGCAAAACAGCAGCAGTTTGGTATTTCGGTGGCAGCCGGCGGACAATTGACCAAGTGGTGGAGCGGTAATGTATATGGCAATGTATATCATAACCGTTTTGAAGGAATTGTCAACGGCGATTTTGTGAAACTGAATGCTACTACTGCCCAGTTCAATGTTTCCAACCAATTCAGGTTTGCTAAAACATGGGCTGCCGAACTGAGCGGATTTTACAATACACCCGGCTTGCATGGTGTATTCAGGATTCACGGTTTCGGCATGATGAATATGGGTGTAACAAAACAAATCTGGAAAGGCAAAGGTTCGCTTCGGCTGAGTGTCCGTGACATTCTGTATTCACAAAAAATAAATGGAGATATTAAGTACAGCAATATTGATGCAGCTTTCCAGCAAACCCGTGATTCACGGCAGGTAGCATTAGGGTTTACTTATCGCTTTTCAAAAGGTAAAGTAAACGGTAACGGGCAGAAAAGAAGAACCGGCGGCGCCAGCGAAGAACAAGGCCGTGTGAAAACAGGTGAAAATTAAATTGACATTAATCGTTAAGCCAACATATAGCCATGAAAATGTAAGCAGTCCGTTTTAGTCTTTCTCATCAATTGTAAAAGCCTCTCCGGAAAGGGAGGCTTTTCTGTTTTTAAAAATACCTGCCTCAATTAAGCAGACAGCCTTACATTTGCCAGTCAAAATAAAATCCAAAATCCGATCCCATATTTACCTGGACTAAAATCATAAATCATCATATGCCTTCTTTCGATATTGTTTCAAAAGTAGATGCCCAGGCGCTGGATAATGCCGTAAACGTAACCACCAAAGAAATCACCAACCGCTTTGATTTCAAAGGAAGCCACGTGGTGATTGAGCTGAATAAAAAGGATTTTAAAATCAACATCGAAACTGAAGATGAGATGAAGATGCGACAGCTTTGCGATGTGCTGGTAAGCCGGGCCCACAAGCAGGGTATTGACCCGCTGGCTTTCGATTTGAGCAAAGAAGCTCATCAGTCGGGCAAGTATTGGAAAAAAGAAGTGATAATAAGAAACGGGCTGGCGCAGGAGGATGCAAAGAAGTTAGTTAAGCTGATAAAAGACTCCGGCCTGAAGGTGCAGGCATCCATAAATGACGATTTGGTAAGAGTAAATGGTAAAAAAATTGATGACCTGCAATCAATAATTCAGATTTGCCGGACATCAAACCTTCCAATTCCACTTCAATTTGTGAATATGAGAAATTAATTGGTTGATAAGCTGTTTATAACTTCGGCATGAATGTGCATTAATATAGACTGTTGAGTGCAAAACAAGTGAGAAACAAGACCCAAAAAAATTTGGAATTCAAACATTTAGACAGCATCTTAGCATCATAAGATTGAATGAGCCCTTCAACAAGGCAAATTTAGTCTGAGATCCGAGGAGTCCGTCAAAAGATAACGAGGGTCTGCGTTCAGGTGAATCCCTCAAAAGAGGAGCTTGAATGCCGAGGTGGATGGGTCCTTAAAAAGACACAAAGCCTCACGGAAAGCGTTGGGTTAGTAAGACGACCAGGAGCTTCGGCAAATGGAAGTAAGAATAATCTGGCGCTTTTCTCTTTTTATCCCTCTCTGTTGGATGTTCGGCATGCTTCCGTTAACTTTGCCACCGAAAATTTTAACCCTGTACGGCAAAACCCGTACAATTCTGCCTGGAGGCAGGCTTCAAATCATACAATTATGAAAAAAGGTATTCATCCCGGCAACTATCGTTTGGTGGTGTTTAAAGACATGAGTAATGGACATTCTTTCCTGAGCCGCTCCACAGCGCCTTCAAAGGAAACTGTGAAGTGGGAGGACGGCAACGAATATCCGCTTGTAAAACTGGAAATTTCCAATACATCACATCCCTTCTTTACAGGTAAAAATGTACTGGTTGATACAGCGGGTCGTATTGATAAGTTCAAAAAGAAATACGAGAAAAAGAAATAAATATTTTAATTTAGTTCATCAACAAGTTTTTGTTTTTCATGGCTATACTTTAGTCCCGGAGATTCCTCTTCGGGGCTTTTTATTTTTTTAAAATCTTTAGCTTTACCGGATGCCCGCCAAAATAATTTTTACGGAGGAATTCTGCCAGCCGGAAAATCTTTATCCCTTTACTCTTACCCGGCAGATACAGGACATCAGGGTGGGCATACTTACCATTCGCGAAAAATGGGAAAAAATTCTGGGCATGCCATCCTTCGATCGATGGGAAGATGATTACAAAGACCTTGACCGCTCCATTCACCTTGACGAAATAAGCAAAACAGATACCTGTTACATGATTCATGGAAACATATTGCCAACACCCCTTCTTGTAAGCACATTGAAACGGCTGCACAACGGGGAATTTATTTCCGTAAACGGCAATGCAGGTGTTATCTTCCGTTTTTCAAAAAAAGAAATAGAAGCGCCCAATAAAATAAAAGTAAAAAAGGCTGTTACCATTCACGACGATATAAAAAGCCTGCGCTTTCCCTGGAATATTTTTCAGCTTAACGATTATGCCCTCCGCGAAGATTTCAAACTGCTGACCCGGAACAAAACTTCGCAGAAAATTTCAAAAACAAACAGGGTAATAAATCCTGCCAGCGTGTTTGTAGAAAGGGGTGCCGTAGTGGAGCATTGCATACTGAATGCAGCCGAAGGTCCTGTTTATATTGGCAAAAATGCACTGCTGATGGAAGGCACAGCCATCCGGGGCCCTTTTGCCTGCGGCGAAGGAGCTGTAATAAAAATGAATTCCAGGATTTATGGCGCCACCACCATTGGCCCTTATTGTATAGCGGGTGGTGAAATAAAAAATTCTGTTTTCTTTGCTTATTCCAATAAGGCGCATGACGGGTATATCGGCGATTCTGTAATAGGGGAGTGGTGCAATATGGGTGCAGGCACCACCAACTCCAACATCAAGAACAACGCCAGCCAGGTGAGGGTGTGGACACCCAAAGGCCAGATGAATGCAGGGCAGAAATGCGGTATGTTTATGGGTGACTATTCCAAAACTGCTATAAATGCATCCATCAACTCGGGCACGGTAATGGGGGTTTGCAGCCATGTGTTTGAACAGCATCTTTCGCCCAAGTTCATTCCCAATTTTTCATGGGGCAGCGATGGCTTGCAGCGCTACGTTTTTGAAAAAGCCATTGTGGACATTGACGACTGGAAAAAACTGAAAGGCCATGCGATAACCGATAATGAAATAACGATTCTGAAATATATTTTTGACAACTATTAACCGGATTTATGCGAACTCAAATTGCAGCCGCCAACTGGAAGATGCACCTGACTTTTCAACAAGCTGAAAAACTGCTTGATGATATTCTTGCTGCAGAAATTAAAATGAGCGATTACCAGAAAACCCTTTTTGCCGTTCCCTATCCATACCTTACGATGTGCCGCAGCGAAGTGTCGGACGAAAAAAACTATTATGCCGCTGCACAGAACTGTTATCATAAAAAATCAGGCGCCTATACCGGCGAAGTGTCCGTAGAGATGCTCCACTCGCTGGGTATTACTTACTGCATAGTCGGCCACAGCGAGCGGAGGCAATATTTTTCGGAATCCAATACCGTGCTGGCCGAAAAAGTGAATCTTTGCCTGGCTCACTTCATCACACCCATTTTTTGCTGTGGCGAGGCATTGACAATCCGTGAGGCGGGAAATCAAAATGAATTTGTGGCCCGGCAACTGGAAGAATCACTTTTTCATTTACCAACCGAAAAAATTCAATCCGTCGTTATCGCTTACGAGCCTGTATGGGCTATCGGCACCGGGGTGACAGCCACTACGGCCCAGGCACAAGAAATGCATGCTCATCTTCGTTCTATAATTGCCGCCCGCTACGGCAGGGCGGTAGCGGACGCAATTACCATATTATACGGCGGAAGTGTAAAGGCAAATAATGCCAGGGAACTGTTCAGTTGCCCCGATGTGGATGGCGGACTGGTAGGCGGCGCCTCACTTGTGGCTACCGAGTTTATTGAAATCATCCGTTCGCTGAAATAAATTTTCACAGCTTGAAATCTGGGCCCGATCCATCAGGGTACGTTTTGGGATTTACTGAAAGCTATTCAATTTATGAACCTAAAAAAAGGCACTTATTTATCCCAACTACTATATTGTCATCAGCCTTAAAAACCAGTTGCTGCTGAACATCCTGAAGGTAAGAGTCATTGTTGACAATAAAGAAATTTATCCCCTGCAAACTGATGACCCGGTAGTGATTGAAGTGAAGGAAAACCATACAAATATTGTGGTAACCGATGGCTTTCATTACACCAAACCCATAAAGCTTACTTACAAACGACCCAGCTATTACCATTTCAAAGTAATCTGTGCCATTGATGATTTTCAGCTGCTGGGCTGCATTTTCACTATGGCGCTTTTTTACCTTCTTGGTTTTTTTACGGGAGTTTTTTTTATAAAAATTCTGAGCTTTTTGCCAATTATTTACCTCCTGTTTGCCTATTACATCGACCGTAAATCATTTATCCAGATAAGGCAGGACAGCCACTTACGAAAAAGCGGTAGAAACAGGTAGACATCATTTTTAATCACAACGCCTGGTTATATCGCCCTGCATTGTTTGGGATATTTTTTAATTATCATTAAAAATAGCCGCAATGACACTAAAGTAATTGCTGAACTAAATTAATTTTCTCCGGGTGAATGAATAAAGCATTTACGGTAATATCCGTGTTTCCGGATTGTAAGGGTTCTAACTTTCCACTTTCGGCAATCCAGAAACTGCGGTAAGAAAAATCTGCAGCAAATTTCAAAACATCAGCCGGGCCCGAATGAAACAAACCAAGCGTTTCCGGGTTTATTTCTATTATAATTACCGGTTTAGACTTTTGCAACAGTTGCTGCATGCCCTGCAACACAGAAACTTCACTGCCTTCCACATCAATTTTAATAATATCCACTTTAGCCAATCCCGATTTTGCTACCCAGTTATCAAGTGGCAGTGTTTTCACTTCTTCCTTCATGCCGGAATAATTATCGGGTGGCTGAAAGGAAGACATGCCCCTGTTATCCGCGCCGGAAATAAACAATGTTCGCAATTCATCTGCAGCGCCGGCTGCGGCATGTATTGCTTTTATATTACTGAAATGATTAAGGGCAATATTCCGGTTCAGCTCATCAAATAAAAAGCTTACCGGTTCAAAAGCCACAATTGTTGACTGCGGTTCCCGCTTTGCCGCCAGCAATGAAAAGTACCCGGTGTTGGCTCCCACATCCAAAAACACATCGCCGGGCCGGATTATTTTTTTCAGTACATCGCCCAGCGGTTTTTCATAATACCCGTACCAGAACAGTTGCCGTTGGATGTGCTCCTCCGGCATCAGCCGCATAAAAAAACCTTCCGGCAATTTTTTTACATACACTTTACCAGCAATGCCCAGCAGGCGCAGCAGCCTGAGGAAATACTTCAACCCCCTGTGCGGAAAAGAAAATCGTTTTACATACGCATCAATTATTTTGTAAAGCATGAAAAACCGCTTCTGTATTTTGGCTAAAATTATATTTTATTTGCAGAAACTTAACCTGTGCTGCTGCTTATCCGCGGTTTCATTTACCGGCTCACTTTTACAGCCATTAATTTTTTGGTCAGCCTGCTGATTGCAAAACTGGCCGGCGCAGGTCAGTTTGGCTCCCTGTCCTTGATGATTGTAAATGCGGCCGCATTTCATATCCTCACCGGCCTGGGCACCGATGCAGCCATCGTGTGGCATGGGCTGTCGGAAAAAAAATTCAACCATAACAAAGTTTTCAGTTTTACCATCGGTTCAGCTGCTCTTCAACTGTTAATTTTCATTGCAGTTGCAGGATTGTTTTTTTATATCACCGGCAGATGCCTGTTGAGCGGAAACAAAAACGCGGATATTTTTTTTGCCGAGCTCATATTTTTCACCGGGCTTGTTCTCACTGATAAATTCATTTCGCTTTATTATTCGCAGCAACTGGCCGCTTTGTGCAATAAGCTGCTGGCTGCTGCATCACTCGTGTTGTTTGCTGTACTGGTAGCTGGTTGGTTGGGAAGTTTAATTCCGGTAAACAACAACCCGGTGTGGGTATTCAGCCTTTTTGTTTTTATCCCGGCGCTGCTGCTGTTGATTTATTACCTGGTGAAATACCATCCTGTTCCGGCTAGGTTTTCCGGGGAAGAATTACAATCCTTTCTTTCTTTTTCTTTCATTGTTTTCATTACCAACCTGGTTCAGTTTGTTGCTTACCGTGCCGATTACTGGTTCATTGATGTTTTGCATACTAAAAAGGATGTCGGCATTTATGCACAGGCTGCCCGCTTTGCACAACTGCTATGGATTCTTCCGGGCATTGTGGCAGGCCTCGTCATACCGGCGCTTAAAAATGAAAAACAGAAACTTTCCAATGAAGATTTCGCCGGCCTGTGCCGCATGGTATTTTTCATTCATTTGGTTTTCGCTGCAGTTGCAGTGGCCGCCGCTTATCTTATTTATTCATTCATTCTCCCGCAGGAATATTTCAGCGGCTTCAGCGCATTGCTTATTATGCTTCCGGGCTATATCTTTTTTACCCTTACCGCTATGATTGCAGCATGGTTTTCGGCCAACCGTCTTTTAAAAATTAATCTTTCAGGTTCTTTTATTTGTTGTGCTGTTATTCTGCTGCTCGACTGGTTGCTTATACCGGCATTAAGCTATAAAGGCGCCGCCATCGCCAACCTTGTATCTTACAGCATCACAACTTTTTTCTTCATCTTCATGGCTTCAAAATCTGCACATGCAGGCCTGAAAGATTTTTTCGTCATCCGGTTTGCCGATTTTAAATTATTTTCCAAAAAAGTTTTACTGCAGCAAAATGCAGCAGAAGCATGAAACACATTCTTTACCTGCCGGGCTGGTTTCCTAACCGGAAAGATTCTTTTTCCGGAGACTTTATTCTGCGCCATGCGCAGGCTGCTTCGCTTTACAACCGCATCACCGTTTTTTTTACAGCGCCGGATAAAGACCTGAAAAAACCGGAAATAATAGCGCAGGCAATCAATGAAAATTTTCTTACCGTAATTTATTACTACCCGGCAGGCAACCGCCTTTTAAAAACTGCATTCAACGGCATCCGCAGGTTTAATGCCTTAAGAAAAATGTACCAGGTTCACTTTGGTAAAAAGCCACCCGACCTTGCGCATGTTCATGTGGCATGGCCTGCGGGTTTGTTTGCCCTGTACCTGAAAAAAAGACGGGGGCTGAAATATGTTTTAACCGAACATGAAACTATCTACATGCCGGGTCACGATAACTACCGTATTCAATCTGCTTTCGAAAAAAAAATGCTCCCGGTTATTTTCAGGCAGGCAGCAAAAGTGCATACCGTTTCCCACAGTCTTGGCGAAGCTTTGATAAAATTGAAATTGCTGAAACAAATGCCTGAAATTATACCCAATGTTGTGGATACGCATTTGTTCAGCTTTCATGAAAAACCCGTTGGCAATTCATTCCGCTTTATTCATGTATCGGGTCTCACCCGGCAAAAAAACCCGGAAGGCATGCTGCAGGCATTGGCTGAAGTAAAAAAACTGCGTAATGATTTTACACTTACCATTATCGGCCCGGCCAATGAAAAAATAAAAGGCCTTGCAAAAAAACTTTCGCTGGATGACAACATCATTTTTACCGGTGAATTACCTTATGAAGAAGTAGCAAAGAGGGTAAGCCAAAGCGATGCCATGATTCATTTCACCCGCTACGAAACTTTTGGATGCGTGGTGGCCGAATCACTCTGCTGCGGGGTGCCGGTCATCATCAGCAATCTTGCTGTGACCCGTGAACTTGTGCGTGATAGCGTGAACGGATTGCTTGTGGAAGAAAACAATGTCAACGAGCTGGCCGAAAAGATTCTTTACTTTATGAACAGAAATTTGAAAATAAATCCCCGGCAGGTGGCAGAAGACAGCAGGAAAAAATTCAACTATGAAAGGGTGGGCAAGTTGCTGGATGAATTTTATAACAAATCGCTCAGCCTTTAAGCTTATTTACCAGCTCAATATATTCCTGCATGGCGGCCTCCCTCGGTTTTCCTTTCAAGGCCGACCACGCATCATGCTTGGCTTTATTTACAAAATCAAAAGGATTGGCCGGCGGTTCAGTGTTCACATCGCCGCTGGTGACCTGCTTGTACAATGAATAAAGCTGAAGCAGTATTTCATTCGAAGGTTTTTCGTTCAGTGTTTTACTGTCGGCCACTGCCTTTTCAAACATTGCTGTCAGTTCCATACGTAAATATTTTCCCGAAAATTAGGATTTTGCCGGATGCGCACGTCATCCTTTTTTTGCAGCAATGAGAAAATCAGCTTTTATAAATCTCAAAAAAACGAACTTTAACCTCAAATAGCTTGCAATGAAAACAGTAAAGGATATTCTGAACAGCAAACCGGTTGCTTTCAATACAGTTCACCCGGATGCGCTTGTTATTGATGCGCTGCAAATGCTGAACACTGTCAACCTCAGCTACCTGGTGGTGAAAAAGGATGATGATTTCAAAGGCGTTTTCTGCGAGAGGGATTACAGCCGCAAGGTGATTTTGAAAGGCCGCACAAGCGCCACTACCAAAGTGGCCGAAGTGATGACGGTTGATCTGCCAATGGTGAATACCGGCGACACCGTGGAGCATTGCATGAACCTGATGAACTCTCACCGGACACGGTATTTGCTGGCGTTTGAAAACAACCGCTTTGCCGGTGTCATCACCATTCACGACCTGCTGCGCCAGGTGATAACAAGCAAAGAAGCTGTATTTGACCACACGCTGGCAGAAAAACTTCTCGATCATGAAGAGGGAATGAAAATCTATTAAACCCGGCTGAATCCATCTGCATGTATGAGTTTTTGAATGTCTTCTTTTTCGTTTTTCATTCCGCCGTCACGTTGTTCAATTGCTTCGGCTGGATATGGAAAAAAACCCGGCGCTGGAACCTGATTACGCTTTTCCTCACTGCATTTTCATGGTTTGTGCTGGGCATCTGGTTTGGCTGGGGCTATTGTGTGTGTACCGACTGGCATTGGGAGGTAAGGGAAAAACTGGGCATCTTCGACCAGTCGGTTTCTTACATTCATTTTTTGTTGCTGAAACTCACAGGCATCAATTTTAACCCCTCGCTGGTTGATAAAGTCACACTCATTGTATTTCTCGTTGCCGTTGTAATGAGTGTGGGTTTGAATGTGCGGGATTACCGCCGCAAAAAGGCAGAATAAAATACCCCGGAATACCCGGGGCTTGTTTTATTCACATGTTACATCACCAGACCTTCGGCTGGTTCGGTTTCAGCTTTTTGCTTTTTCTTTTTTTTCTTTTTGTCCTTTTTTGCTTTGGCAAAAAGATCACCGGCAAGCAGCTTACCGGCCCGCTTGACAGCTGCCTTAAATCGTTTTTCACCCACACCGTTTTTTAAATCCCCAAAGGCTGCTTCAAGTCTTTCCTTGATTGAGTTTCTGAATTTCTTTTTCTGTTTTTTACCGCCTGCTACCGGGCTTGCGTTGTCCATAACCAAAAATTTGAATCATTAAGATAAGAAATTCCTCTTTACAGCGGCAATGCCAGGCAAAGAATTTCCAGGCCGGCTTTTAAGTAAGTTTATTCAACCGGCTGTAAAAAAAGGAAACAAGCATGCAAACCCCGCCGGCGACAAACCAGAGCCATGTAAAACTTGTGTTTTGTGCCAACTGCGAACCTGTCATTGGCCCAAGCGTTTGTGCCGCCGACCAGGCCATCGTGTAAAGGGCGGCATATTGCCCCCGGTTTGCCTGCCGGGTTCTGCTTATCCAGAAACTGTTCAGAAACGGCATGGCCAGCATTTCGCCGGCGGTGACGGTAAAAATCATGCAAAATGCCAACCCGGGCCCAATGCCCGGTATATTCAGCATCAAAAACGAAATACTTACCAGCAACACCCCCGTGGCTATGTATTGCAGGTTTTTCCTCCGGCCTTCAAGTTTGTAGATAAGGGCCATTTCAATTACTGCAATAATAATTCCGTTGGAAGCCAGCAGCAAGCCAATAAGCGGTTCAGAAAATTTCAATTCTGATTTAAAAAACACAGGCAGGTTGGTAAAAAGCTGGAAAAAACAACTGGCAAAAAGCATAGTAAGGATGATAAACAGCAGGTAGGTTTTGTCGCGGTAAGCCGATGAAGCGGGTGATGATTCAGTGCTTTTAGTTTTCTCTTCTTTAAAATTCACCGGTTTTAAAAACAGCCATATCATGATTGCCGCCATGATATTAGTGGCTCCATCTACCCAAAACAAAAGTTCGTAATTGATTTTTGCAAGCACTCCGCCCATGCCGCTGCCAACGGCCCAGCCAATATTGATGGCAAGCCGGTTCAAAGAATAAGAACGGGTGCGGTTTTCTTCTTTACTGTAAAACGCAATAGCCGTAGAGTTGGCCGGACGGAATGCTTCATTTACAAAACTGAGCAGGTAAGTGAAAAGGCAAATAAGAGGATAGCTTTTCATGTTTCCCAATACAAAAAACAGGATGCCGCCTCCCGTGAGTGTAATAATCTGTACCGGGTAAAAACCGATTTTATCAGTAAGCCTGCCGCCAAAATAAGCCCCGCTGAAAGCGCCAAGACCAAACAGCCCGAATACAAAACCCGCCTGCCCCACCGAATAACCCATGCTTGTAAGGTAAAGTGTCATGAAGGGTACCACCATCGTACCGCTGCGATTGATGAGCATGACCAGCGTAAGCAGCCATGTGGAGCGGGACAAACCGGAGTAAGCATTTCGGTAAGCGGAAAAAACAGGTGCAAGCATAGCAGGTAAGCAAAAATACCGTTTGTATAATTTTTGACAATTGTCAACCGCCGTTTCTACATTGAAAATGGTTTTTTATTATTTTTAAAAAACTAAAACCAAACGAATGAAACGTTTTTTTGCCCTGGCCGCCATTGCGGCCGCATCGCTTGTGCTTGCTTATTGCTCTTCAGCAAAAAAAGCCGCCAAAGCAAAACAGGAAGAACCCAAATCTACTTTTGCCGCCAACCTCTCTACTGTGATACAGACCAGTTGTTCGCCCTGTCATATACCTTCAAAAGGCGGTAATAAAAAAGCGTACGATGTATTTGCCAATGTAAAAACCGATATTGATGAAATGATACGGCGCATCGAACTGAACCCGACCGACAAGGGATTTATGCCATTTAGAAAAACAGAAAAACTACCGGCTGATGTGGTAGCTGTTTTCAAAAAATGGAAAGAAGATGGCATGCTGGAGAATTAAACAACCTGCCGGTTACTGATGATATTAAAAGGAGTTTCGCAGGAAGCTCCTTTTTTATTAACTTTCTTAAGCAAATCAAAAACTACCATGAACGAAGTAGTAAACTGCGCTGCCTATGCCGAGGGCCGGCGGGTGACTGATGTGGCATTGCCAGACGTACACACCGTGCTGAAGCAGGAAGACCAGTTTGTATGGATTGGCCTGCACGAACCTTCGGAGGAAGTGCTGGCGCAGGTACAGGAAGAATTTGAATTGCACGAGCTGGCTGTTGAAGATGCACACAATGCCCATCAGCGGCCGAAAATTGAAATGTACGGCGACACGCTTTTTATCGTGATGCGCACTGCCCGGGCTAATCATATGCAGCACCATATCGAGTTTGGCGAAACTCATTTTTTTGTTGGAAAAAATTTTATTGTCACTGTCCGCCATGGCTCCTCAGCTTCGTATGCACCCGTCAGGGAACGCTGTGAAAGCACTCCGCACCTGCTGAAAAAAGGCCAGGGCTTTGCCCTTTATGCCGTGATGGATTTTATTGTTGACCAGTATTTCCCCGTGGTGCATATGCTGGAGATGGACCTGGAAGCAATAGAAGAAAAAGTGTTTAAAGAAAAACCCAGCCGCAATACAACCGAACAGATCTACAACCTGAAACGGGAGCTGCTGGATGTGAAGCGTGCCGTTTCGCCGCTGATTGACATCTGTAACCGGCTGGTGCGCTTCGATTACAAAAATATTTCAGAAGAAACACAGCCCTACTTCCGCGACGTGTATGACCATGTAATCCGGATAAATGAAATGGTGGAAAATACAAGGGAGCTGCTCAACACAGCGCTGGAAGCAAACTTCTCGCTCATTTCCATTTCGCAAAGCGATGTTTCAAAAAAATTTGCCGGCTGGGCAGCCATCATTGCGGTACCCACTATGGTTGCCGGTTTTTATGGAATGAATTTTGAATTCATGCCCGAGCTTCGCTGGCATTACGGCTATTTCTTTATCATCGGCATCACCATCCTGGTTTGTATTACACTTTATTACTTATTCCGCCGTTCCGGCTGGTTGTAATTTTATTAGCGCTATTGATATTTATCAGGTGAAATGACGATTAAGCTTTTTACATTGTTCCAAAATTTTTTAGATGAAACCAGGAATTACAATTTTTGGAGCTGTATTAATTTTTTTGATCGCCTGCAACCAGCAGAAAACCGGTACGCAGGAACACCAGCACAATAAGGATACGGCTGAGGCAAAAGCGGAAGAAGCACGTCATGAAACTACCCTGGTGCTTAACGAAGGGAAAAAATGGAAGCTCGATGAAGCCACCCGCCAGAACATGCATGCCCTGCACCGCCTGGTGGAAACATTCCGGCAAGAACCGGATTTGGATTATGTACAGCTTGCTGCCCGCCTACAGGCAAGCGCTGACAAGCTGGTGAGTGAATGTAAAATGAGCGGCAAAGATCACGACATGCTGCACCGCTGGCTTGAAAAATACTTTTCCGTCTTACGGGAATTGAAATCAGCCGATACAAAAACACAGCTGGCTGCCTGGCAAGCCATACAGAAACAGGTAAGATTGTTTGATGAATATTTTGAATAGCCTGTATTAAAAATTTTTCGGGTTATAATCGCCCTATCTCACCCGTTGCAGCCATATTTATCACTATTATACCAGTGCCTGAAACAAACCGGAAGCCGGGTTTGTATTTTTTTAAAACCGTTATTGTCTTCCAGGTTTTTGAGGTTTTGAGCCGGCAGGCCGGAGAAAATAAATATAGCCGGCGTCATGATAATTAGCCGGAAAGTTTTTTTCACTGTAATAAATGCTGCACAAGAATTTATCCTTGCGATAATTGTGCTGCCGGCACAGGAAATTTATCAGCGGTGAAAAATGAACCCGGGAAACCGGAAAATTTTAAGCAGCGAGGTAACAACGCAAAATTTCGGGGTTGCCTTTTGCCCTGAGCTTTTCAAGGGCTTTATCCTTTATCTGGCGAACTCTTTCAGTAGTCAGGTACATCCTGGCAGCAATATCATCCAGGCTCATGGGATGGATAAGCCCGATGCCGAAAAAGTTGCACAGCACCTCTCTTTCCCGGTCGGATAAGACGGCAAGCAAGCGGTTCAATTCAGTTTTCAACGAAGCGCTGTGATAGAGTTCTGTTACTGTTTCATCTTTGTCGGTGTTCTCCAGTATATCGAGCAGGCAACCGGCATCATCATCATCGCCCAGCGGGGTTTCAAGGCTCAGGTGTTGGTTTTTATATTGCAGACTGCGGAAAATTTCTTCGGGATTGATGTCAGTTGCTTCCGCCAGTTCTTCATCGGATGGCGTTCGTTCAAGCTGCTGCTCCAGCGTACAATAAGCCTTGTAAATTCGGCCGCCGAGCTGAAGTTTATTAAAGGGAAGCTTGATGATGCGTGCATAATCGGCAAGGGCCTTTATGATACTCTGGCGGATATACCACACGGCAAAAGAAATAAACCGGAAGCCACGGGTGGGGTCAAAGCGGCTGGCGGCTTCAATCAGCCCGATATTCCCCTCGTTAATCAGGTCGTGCAGCGGAAGACCCTGCCCCTGGTATTTTTTTGCCACCGAAACCACAAACCGCAGGTTGGCTTTGGTGAGGCGGTCAAGCGCTGCTTTTTCCCCTTTCTTGATACGCTCAGCCAGCTGCACTTCTTCATTGGGAGTAATAAGCGCTAGCTTATCTATCTCCCTGAAATATTTGTCGAGGCAAACGTCGCGGCCGGTAATAGACGATGTAATCTTTAACTGTCGCATAGGCTCTGGTTTTAAGATTATATAGGGACGGATATGCGAAAGAACGAAACAGGTTACCGGCAAAAAATCGAAAAAGAAATTGATTAACAGTAAATCTAAGCAAAATGGTTTGTAGTTGCACATCTACAGAAAACTTAGTGTGGGTAATGCAGGGAAATGCTGAGCCCCGGCTCAGGGAAAACAGTAAGCAGGTAAATGCACCGGTTAAAAATCAGCATACCCGGCCGGGCATAAAAATGAAATTTCAATAGATGAAGCATTGTGCTGGTATTCAGGCAATGTAGCAAATGATTCCAGTATGGATCGGCGCCGATGCTTCACAAGGTACATTTTGGCGATATTTAACTGTTTGAATATTTAATCGGGAAAAACTGAAATGTTTATTACTATTACCCCGTCGGACAATTTTCTGCATGATAGTTAGCTTCATGTATCATTGGCATTCGAACCAAGCAGCTCCTGTTTCAAACCGGCCTTTTTCATTTTTTCAATAAATGCTGCCAGGATTTGCTTTGCCTGTTTTTTTTCTTTTTCATCATAACTAAACACAAACCTCTCAAAATTTTCCAGCAGCTTTTCCAGTTCCTTGTCGGCACTTAACCGCACGATACGGTTCATAATGTATTGCGACATCCACAGAGAAGTTGTGTCGGTTTTCAATAATCTTTTTTTTAAAAAATCAAGCAATACAGCATCATTCATACCGGTAACAATATCCACCAGGGGTATATCGGAATAATTAATTGTATCAATAAATAACACGGCGTTAAATAACCGCTGTCTTTGAGCTCTATTCAGGTAAATATCTTTCCTCACCGGGCCTTCGCGGTCGTAGCATGACATAAAATCGCTTCCAGGTGATAATTCATACACACCTTCCCAGCGGGTAGCTTTGTCTTCAGCGCATTTCACCAGCCATTCGAGAATTTGTTCATCTTTTTCCCGGGAGTCGTCCATCTCAAGCAAGGCCTGCATTTCTTTTATTCTTTCCTTATACATGGCGTATGCAGTTGCATCCAGCCCGTGCTTTACGCCATACGACAGGGCATGTACCGTATAGCTCCCGGCTTTTTTACTTTTATCAAGAAAAGCAAGCACTTGTTCATTTTTAAAAAATACGCCGGGCGCCGGGCATATCATCCCCGAACTGAAATAGACTTTCAAAGCAGTATCTTTTATTTTTCCATGAAGCAATTCATGTACCTGTAAAATAGCATAGTCGTATTCCCAAAAATTTTCTTTCTTTTTATTTTCTTTTTCTTTACCCACATCCAATACTTTCGCCCAAACAATCAGTTCGCTTTCCATTATCAGCTTGCGGAGCGGACGTGGAGAGATGGGGTAGGCAAAAAGAATATCAGTAAGGATTGCAGCACAAAGAAGGAGAAACAGCTTTTTCATAGCCAAAGATTTTGGTTTATAAAAATGATGCCTGTGACCCGGGAAATACATAATTACAATTTGAATTTTAAATCAAAACTTAAAATAACTGCAGTGCTGATTGGCTGACCCGTCTATTGCTATATCAAACCTGCCCAGTGCCGGCGGAAACTGGCCAGCCTATTAAAATTCTTATGGTAAACCGGCTCAATACTCCCAGTCATCCCGCCCATTTTCGTTACCTTCGCAGCCAATTTTTTAAACACAAAAATTAAATCTTCCCCATCAAGGGGTTAGCCGGCATGAAGAACATCCGCAATTTTTGCATCATCGCTCATATTGACCATGGCAAATCCACCCTGGCTGACCGCCTGCTGCAGGCTACCAACACCATCAGCGAAAGACAAATGATGGACCAGGTACTTGACGATATGGATTTGGAACGGGAAAAAGGAATTACCATCAAGAGCCACGCCATACAGATAAATTACAAGCATAGCGACGGGCAGGAATACATCCTGAACCTGATTGATACCCCCGGCCATGTGGACTTCAGCTACGAAGTGAGCCGGGCACTGGCCGCCTGCGAGGGAGCGCTGCTGCTGGTGGATGCCACACAGGGCATACAGGCGCAGACAATCAGCAACCTGTACCTGGCTATTGACAATGACCTTGAGATTATTCCCATCATTAACAAAATAGACATGGACGGGGCCATGATTGAGGAAACCCGGGACCAGATAATTGACCTGGTGGGCTGCAAGCCCGAGGATATTTTGCTTGCCAGCGGCCGTACCGGTCAGGGTGTGGAAGAAATTCTAACGGCGATAGTAGAGAGGATTCCACCACCTGAAGGCGAAGCCGACGCACCATTGCAAGCCCTGATATTCGACAGTATGTTCAATTCATTCCGGGGCATCATTGTTTACTACCGTATCATGAATGGCTCGATAAGAAAAGGAGACAAAGTGAAGTTTGTTTCCACCCGGCAGGAATATGAAGCTGATGAAGTGGGTGTGCTTAAGCTTGGTTTGGTACCAAAAGATGAAATCCGTTGCGGCGATGTGGGTTATATCATTACCGGCATCAAGATGGCCAAAGAAGTAAAAGTGGGAGATACCATCACGCTGGCTTCGAACAGCAACCCGGAAGCCATCAAAGGATTTGAAGATGTGAAGCCGATGGTGTTTGCAGGACTGTTCCCGGTGAATACGGATGATTTTGAAGAATTGCGTGACTGTATGGATAAGCTGCAGCTAAACGATGCCTCGCTGACTTACGAGCTGGAAACATCGCAGGCCCTTGGCTTTGGATTCCGATGCGGATTTCTCGGTATGCTGCACATGGAAATAATACAGGAGCGGCTGGAGCGGGAATTTAACCAGACGGTAATCACCACCGTGCCCAACGTGAGTTTTATTGCCTACACTACAAAAGGCGAAAAGGTGATTGTAAATAACCCGACTGAATTTCCCGACCCGGTAAAAACCGACCGCATTGAAGAACCTTTTATCAAAGCGCAGATCATCACCAAACCGGAATACATCGGCAATATCATGACACTGTGCTTGGGAAAAAGAGGAATCCTGATTAACCAGCATTACCTGACCGCCACCAGGGTGGAACTGATTTTTGAAATGCCGCTGACGGAAATTGTTTTTGATTTTTATGATAAACTGAAAAGCCAAACCCGCGGCTATGCATCGTTCGATTACCATCCTATCGGTTACCGCGAAAGTGATATTGTGCGGATGGATATACTGCTGAACGGCGATAAAGTGGATGCGCTGAGTGCCCTGATTCATCGCAGCCGGGCGCAGGATTTTGGCCGCAAGCTTTGTGAAAAGCTGAAAGAGTTGCTGCCACGCCAGCAATTCCAGATAGCCATACAAGCCGCCATCGGCGCCAAGATTATAGCAAGAGAAACCATATCCGCCTTACGGAAAGACGTTACTGCCAAATGTTATGGTGGCGACGTAAGCCGTAAGCGCAAGCTGCTGGAAAAACAAAAAGAAGGAAAGAAACGCATGCGGCAGATAGGAACGGTGGAAGTACCACAGGAAGCATTCCTGGCAGTGCTGAAGCTGGATGAATAGTTCTGAATTCGGAGTTATAAATTTCTGAACAGGCGTTTTTAGCGCCTGTTTTTGTTTGGTTATCTTGCATTATGCTCCGCCGGAAGAGAATTCATTTTTATTTAGTGATAACCTTGTTTGCCGTTTACATCATCAACGGCCTTATTGCCATTCCGGGCAACTCGGTAACGTTTGACGAAATGGATCACTGGAGCTACGGTAAGCGGATATTGATGATGAAGCCGCAAAAGATTTACCCTTACGACGATGCCAGCGCTATGCCGGTATCAGGATTGAATGCGCTGCCAAGAGCAGCAGAACAGTTGCTCAATCCCGGTTTGATGAAAACCGATGGCGGCTTCAGCGACATTATACATGGGAGATATGTGACACTTATCCTTTGCCTGCTCACGGGTTTGTTAATTTACCGCTGGTCGAAAGAAATGTTTGGCGAAACAGCAGGCTTATTTTCACTGTTCCTTTTTGTCTTTTGCCCAAACCTGAACGGTCATGGCACTTTACTTACAACCGATGCTTATACAGCTTTGCTTACTATTGCGAATGTTTACTTCTTCTGGCGGTTTGTAAAATATTCCGGCTGGAAAAATTTTATTGCATTCAGCATCAGCCTGGGCCTTGCACAAATAACCAAGCAAACTCTTTTGCATTTGCTCATTATCTTTTTCATCGCATCACTGCTGATTCTTGTTTGGCGAAAAACACTGGTTACACATTTTAAAATAAATCTGTTGCGGGCTATTGCAGCCACAGGTATTGTTCTTTTTATTATCAATGCAGGATTTTTCTTTAATGGTACAGGAAGAAGTCTTTCTGCATATAACCTAAACAGCAAATTACTTCTGTCACTTGGCTCATCTTTTGTAAAAAAAATTCCTTTGCCTTTACCGGCTCCGTTTATCGAAGGGCTCGATATGACCCTTCACATGAACGAACTGGGAGCAGGACATCCGCAGGTTTCCAAAAAAAATTATTTACTGGGAGAAAAAAGGGAGAGGAGGGGTTTCCGGAACTATTATGCTGTTGTCTTTTTTTATAAAACTCCGCTCAGCGTTATACTGTGTCTTGCCATACTGCTTTTTTTGCTCATAAAAAAAAGAAACCAGCTGCTCCATTTTAATATCATTTTGCTGCTGCTTGCAATGGCTGTTTATTTTACAGCAATGTTCAGTTTGTCAAGTAACTCGCAGGTCGGCATCCGGCACATTATTTTTATTTACCCGTTGTTTTATGTTGCACTGGCGGCTGTGCCGGTGTATAAGGCAAAGAAATATTTTTTACCCCTGTTAATTATTTACACCTTGTTTACTTATTATAAATTTTTTCCCAACCTTATTTCATATCATAACGAACTGGTAGCTTCAAAAAATACTTACCGTGTGATGGCTGATTCCAATGTGGATTACGGCCAGAGTTATTTCCGGTACCAAAAATTCAGACAAGAAAATCCTGAGTATAAACTGCCGGGAAGCACACCGGGAGCAGGAAAGTTTATCGTGGGTGTGGATGATTATCTTGATACCGGCGATAAACACAAATTTGACTGGCTGAGCAAAAATTTCAAACCCGCCGGTCATTTTGACCATTGTTATCTTTTGTTTGATATCAGCCCGGAAGATTTGAAGCAATTAAAAAATTAATCGGGTAGTCTTTGATTCAACTTTCAACAATATTTGCTGTGATTCCCTGCTACAATGAAGCCGGGGTAATCCGTCAGACAGTGGGGGAGGTGATGGCCTGTGGTTATCGTGTTATCGTAGTGGATGATTGTTCTGCTGATGAAACAGCAAAGCAGGTAATTGGCCTGCCGGTTTTTTATATAAAGCATAAAATTAATCTTGGCCAGGGCGCTGCCCTGCAAACCGGGATAGATGCTGCAATGAAAAAAGGAGCGGATGTAATAGTCACCTTTGATGCCGACGGGCAGCATGATGTAAATGATATAGCCGGTATGCTCAAAAAACTTGAAACGGAAAAGCTGGATATTGTTTTTGGCTCCCGGTTTCTGCCTGGCAGCAAAACCAATATTAAAAACCTGCGAAGACTGCTGCTGAAGCTGGGCCGGCTGATGAATTATTTTTTTACAGGAATCCTGCTAAGCGATGCCCATAACGGACTGCGGGTAATGAACAGGCACGCTGCTTCTGTCATCCGGCTCAGGGAAAACAGGATGGCGCATGCTACGGAATTTTTAAAGGAAGTAAAAAGAAACGGATTACGCTATGCCGAGTTTCCTGTACATATCCGCTATACCGGGTATTCCATCAAAAAAGGGCAGTCGCCGCTGAACAGTGTCCGGATTTTTTTCGATATTTTACTCAACAAAATTTTTGACTGATGAGCATCATCCAGGTTGCACTTACGGTAGCAGTCATACTAATCGGTATTTATATGTACCGCCGGTTGCGCAGCACGCTGCTCGATGTAATCCTGATTTTTCTTTTTATGGGGGCGGGTGTTTTCCTGGTATTGTTTCCTGATTTTTCACATAAAATAGCCCATGCAGTAGGCGTGGGGCGGGGCGCCGACCTGATTTTTTACCTGGGTTTTCTTTTTCTTTTTTTCCTGGTATTGAAATTATATGCCCGCCTGAGAAGAATGGAACAAACCTTTACTGAAATCGTCCGTAAAAAAAGCATGGAAGAAGCAGAGGACCGCCTGCCGCCAGATCACTGATGATTGCCACCGGACTTTTTGGTTTTATTTTTATCCGAACGCTCCTGCAGTTTTTTTTCATCGGCTTTACCCTTCAGGTCAAGAATGGGATCATCCACCGGCGCTTCACCGTCTTTGAGGGCAAAGGTGAACACCTTGTCAATATGCACCCATTTCCCCTTTTGCCATTTGAAGCCTTCATAATCGCCGTCGGGCACCAATGTCCAGGGACTTTCAGGCTCATCAGCCTCGGAAACCAGGTGATCAACAAGAATCATCTGAAGTTCCTGTTCAAAGTTTACATACGTGCGGGCATCTTTCTTGTATTCGATGCTGAAGCGGTGCTGCGGTGATTTTTTAATGCTGTCCTCTTCAAAACTGAAATGCGGTCCGCCGAAAACAGGCCTGTTGTTTTCATCAAAGGTCAGCACCTCAATCCACTTTTTGGTGCTGCGCACCGAGTGCCTGTCGAGCCCGAACAAGGTATAATATTTCTTCCCCTCGTACTCGGTTTTGATGATGTTGTAATATACAGCGCCAATCCAGTTGGTATCCCTGCAAACAATTGTGTTGGGATTTTGTTCAAAATCGGAATTGTCAAAAAGCGAATAGCCCTTTAGTGTACCGTCTTTGGTATGCAACTGGATAAATCCTTTCTGGTAACCCTGGTAGTCGTCCACTTCGAGGTACCAGGTAAAAATGCGGAAACTGCTGTCGGGCGCATACAGTTTTGAAATGCCCAGCACCGAATCGAAGGGATAGTAAAATGAATTTTTCATTTTTAAGGCCCGCAGAAACACAGGCACAAAATCTTTATACGCCAGCAGCCGCCCGGTTGACAGGGTATCAAGAATCATATATCGGGCAATCTGTTGTAGAGTGTCTTCTTTTGCCTGCAGTTTTTTCCGGTCGGCTGCCGGAATGGTTTGCGAAGAAAGGTTTTGTGAGGTCAAAAAAAGAAGAAGCAACATCACAGGAAGGACTGACTTTTTCACAGAATTCTTTTTTTGCATTTGCAGGCGAAGTTACAGTGCTTTTGGCAGACGCTAAACAACGGGAAAACGGTAAGTGATATTTTGCAATTTTATAAAGCTTTTGCAAAATCGGGTAACGAATCAAACCGCAGATCAATATCCGGATGCGGAAAAGGAGTTTCAGGATGCGTAGTGGCGATGTACACAGTGTAAATGCCGGCGTTTTTTCCAAACAGCATGTCGCCGGGTTTGTTTCCGGCCATGATGGATTTATCAAAATTTATTCCGGGATAATCTTTTTTGGCCAAAAAAGCCATGCCCGGATTGGGCTTGCGCATCGGGTTTTTTTCATCTAATGCAGTACAGTAATAAATGCCATCAATTCTTCCCCCGGCCGCTTCAATCTCGGCAATCATTTTTTGATGAGTATCAGTAAGCGCTTCTTCCGTCATCAGGCCTTTGCCGATGCCACGCTGGTTGCTGACCACGATAAGGCGGCCGAATTTTGCAGATAGTTTTCGCAATGCTTCTTTCACCCCTTCATAAAATTTAAACTCCTGCCAGTGGAGGATATAATCTTCTACTTTTTCATAATTAATAACACCGTCGCGGTCAAGAAACAGGGTCCAGCTTTTATCAATGGCCTGCAGGTTGAGCGACGGTTGTTTCAGTTGTTCCTGTGCCCGGTAATAATCTTCGGGAATGCCGATGTCAATAAAATATTCATCCTGCACACAGCCATAAATTTTATGGGTTTGATAAATTCTTTCGAGATAATCTTTTTCAAAAGAAAATTTTTCGGGTAAATCTTCCTGCATGAACTTCTCCGTATTCAGCAGGTAAGCCCCCCCATTGATAAACCCGTGCTGAAAAAATTGTTTTTCCCTGAAACTTTTTACAGATAAATCTTCATGCAGTTCTACGGCAGCATAGCGGTCAGAATTTTTCACCGGCTTCAGCAGCAGGGTGCAGGGGGGCTGGTGCTTTTGATGCTGCTGCTCCGCTTTTTCGAGGTTGATTTTAAAAAGAGTGTCGCCGTTCACCACCAAAACATCCTGGTCTGAAGATTTGTAGCAGGCGGCCAGTAAAGCGCCACCGGTACCGAGTGGTTCTTTTTCAACCAGGCATTGAAAATTAAGTGTTGAAAAACTACTATTCAAATACTGTTCAATCAATTCATGTTTATATCCAAGCGGGAAAATAAATTTTTCAATGCCCTGGCTGCGTAAATAATTTATTACATAAAAAAGAAATGGGCGGCCGTTCACAGGGGCCAGGCATTTGGGCAAACCCGGAACGGCATCTTGTAATCTTGTGCCAAGGCCGCCGGCAAGTATGATGGCTTCCTTTATCAATTTGAGACTTCAGATTTCGGAGGAGGAATTTGAAAAAAGTTTGATTTCAGCAAGCTGGCAAATGATATGTCCTGTCATGATATGGCTTTCCTGGATTCTTGGCGTGTCGGATGAAGGAACATTGATTAAATAATCACTGAACTCTTTCACCTGGCCGCCGGTTGCCCCGGTAAAACCGATTGTAATCATCCCTTTCTGCCGGGCCGTTTTAAATGCATTTACAATATTCGGTGAATTGCCGGAAGTAGATAAGCCAACCAGTACATCACCCGGCTGGCCAATTCCGTCAATCAACCTGGAATAAATCTCTTCATAACCATAATCGTTGGCAACCGCTGTCAGGTACGATGTGTTGCAATGCAGCGCTTCGGCCGGCAAAGCCCTGCGATCGGTATAAAAACGGCCGGAAAATTCGGCGGCCAGGTGCTGGGCGTCGGCAGCGCTGCCTCCATTGCCGCAGAAATAAACACGTTTGCCATCACGGAATGCTTTCACAATAACTTCCACCGAGTCGCAAATGGTTTTCAGCAAAGTTTCATCCAGCAGCAATTGCTGTTTCGTTTCGATGGATGCCTGAATTATTTCTTTTATCTTCTTCATCAAATATTAATTTTTGCATACTGATTATTTTCCTTGGCCCCTTTTCAATTGTCAATTATCCATTGTTCATTCACCAATTCAGAAAGTCCCTGCTAATCTTTTGAATCCTGAAAATCATGGTTCACCTATATCGTCCATGTTTCCAGCCCGTGCTGTACAAACTGGTATTGCCGTGACCAGCCACCGAATTTTTCCAGCGCATCCATTACTTTATATTTTGTATTTCCCGGACAGTAAAAAATCATAAATCCGCCACCTCCGGCGCCGGAAATTTTTCCGCCTGTGGCACCGGCTGCCTTTGCCATTTCATAAATTTCCTCCAAAAGCGGGTTGCTGATACCATCGGCCATTTTTCTTTTTTGCCGAAAACCAAAATCCAGTATTTCGCCAAAGGCATCAAGTTTTCCTTTGAGCAATGCTTCTTTCAGCATCAGCGCCTGTTGTTTCAGCTGGTGCATGGCTTCAATGGCGCTTTCCCGTTTGTTCAGCACATTCCTTGCCTGCTGTTCAATTATTTTTCCTGAATCACGGTGGCTGGCTGTATAATACAGCAGCAGGTTATTTTCCAGCTCAAAAAGGTACTGCTGTTTGATGCGCAGCGGGTTTACCACTACTTTATCACCGGCAAAAAATTCCATATAGTTTACACCGCCAAAGGTAGCCGCATACTGATCCTGCCTGCCACCGGCAATTTGCAAATCATTCCGTTCGATTTCGAACGCATACTGTGCCAAATCGTATTCGCCAAAGGGCAGGCGCAGCATTTCGGCAAACGAACCGAGCACAGCCACCACCAGGGTAGATGATGTGCCCAGCCCCGAACCGGCCGGCGCATCCACATAAGTTGTAAGCCGGAATCCCTGCTGTGGCAATGAATAATCTTTCTGAATACGGTTGATGACGCCCTTTAGCAAATCCAATCCACCGTTCACGGACAGTTCTTTTGTCCACACAAATTCCTGCTGTTCGTGGCGGTCAACTGCTGATAAAATAATTTTTTTCTCCTCCAGCGGTTCAATGGCAGCATGTGCATACAGGGATATAGTGGCATTGAGCACTGCCCCTCCGTAAAGGTCGCTGTACGGGCTCACATCGGTGCCGCCCCCGGCCAATCCAATGCGTAACGGTGCTTTGCTCCGGTAGATCATGAAAGATTAAGGAAATATTTATTGTGCCAGCTGTATTGCTACTATTAAGCTCCCGTTGTGTCACTCTCTTGTACGTCCCGTAATACCTTCGGCAAGCTTCGTAACCGCATTCATCAGATTACCCCAGCTATATTTTTGTTTTTCTGTGCGAAGATGCGGAATAAAATAACTCTCACCTAATTGGTAGAAACGAAGAATGGCTTCTGCAATTGATTGAGGAGTGGGCTGAGCCACCAGCCCGGCTTTTTCATGCGGCACCATGGCAGCAAGTCCGCCAACATCGGTTACCACCATCGGTCTTTCAAAATGATAGGCCAGTGGTGTGACGCCGCTTTGTGTGGCATTGCGGTAGGGCTGCACCACTGCATCGGCTGCGCACAAATAATACCGCACATCAGCATCAGGGATGAAACCAGTTTTCAGTACCAGTTGTTCTTTTATCTCCAGCCTGTCGATAAGTTCCAGGTACCTGCTTTTATCTTCATAAAACTCCCCGGCCACCAGTAATTTCAGGTTTGCGATTTCTGATTTCGGATTATTTTTCAGCAAACTCATGGCTTCAAGCAGCAGGTCAAGCCCTTTGTAATTCCTGATAAACCCGAAGAAGAGGATGATTTTTTCATTTTTACCCAGCCCTAATTTTTCCCTTGCTTCGGCTTTTGAAACCGCTGTGCCAAAATTATCATACAGCGGATGCGGCACCAGCATCGCCGGCTTGTTCTTCTCAAAACTGCGCAGGTCACTCATCACGTTTTCACTCATAGTTATAAAGGCATCGCAGCTTTTCAGAAAATAGCGGGTAAATGTTCTGTCGCCGGGGCGGTGTTCATGCGGAATCACGTTGTCAGCTATGCAGATGATTTTAGTATGCCGGTTTTTTCTTATCCTGCGCAGGATGGTTCCCAGCGCCGGTCCCATAAACGGAATCCAGTAACGCACCACCACGATGTCCGGCCGCTCATTTCTCAGTTTATTGCCCACCCGTAGCCAGTTAAACGGATTAATTGAATTAATTAATGAGCGGATGACAATGCCCTCCGGCGGCGGCTCTTTACTGTATTGCGATTTGCCGGGAAAAAAAAGCGACGGGTATTGCAGGGAAAAAGAACAAATAGAACAAGCATGACCCCAGTGAATAAATTCCCTGGCCAGGCGATGATTAAACGTGGTGAGGCCACCGCCCCGCAGCGGATGGCCGGGTCCTATGATGATGATGGAATGCATTAAGCAAAAATAGCTGGAGTTAAAAGCTTAATACCGGCAATATTTTTAAAATGCTTTTCGTTAATCGTCGCAAGCTGGTAATTATGATGAATGGCGGTAGCAGCAATAGCCATATCCTGAAAAGGAATGTGCCTGTTTTTTTGTTTAAGCTCTTTATAAATACGGATAGCTGTTTGGTTAATGGAGAAGTGATAATCAATAAGTGAAATATCCTCTAAAATTGCTTCCCAAATCCTGTTTTGGGCTTCATTATTTCCAATCATGATTTTAATATGGGTAATTACAGAGATGGTAAATCCCCTGTTAAATCGAAAAAGCCTTTCAAAAAATGAATTCGCTTTATCTGATTTTCTGAAATAGTCAATCTTTACAGAGGTATCCAGAACTATTAAGTCTAATTCCATTTAAATAGCTTGTTTCTGTTTAGTTCCCACTCTTTCACCTGTTTCCTGCTCCAGCTTATTTTTCTAAGCCTTCTTTTCATTCTTGCGGCTTTTGCTCTTGTCATCAGAAACCGCTCATTTTTTTTCCGAATCGCCGTCCTGATATCATTTTCATTTATTACCTGCTTCATAAAACCATTTATCACAAATTTAATTAAAACCTGTCTTCTTTTCTATAAGATAGGAATTGCGGCCCGGCGCATTTCTCGAAATCAGTTCGCCAATGAAGCCGGCCAGGAAAAGCTGTACCCCGATGATGGTGGTGGCAAGTGCAATATAAAAACCGGGTTTATCGGTGAGGGTGAATACCGGGTCAATAATCTTGCGGATGATAAGGTAGAGCGAAATGAGAATGCCGATAAAAAAGAAGACCGTACCCCACAAACCGAAAAAATGCATGGGTCGTTTGGAAAACCGGCCGACAAAAGAGATGGAAACCAGGTCGAGAAAACCATTGATGAACCGCTCCCATCCGAATTTGGAAACGCCGTATTTCCGGGGCCGGTGCTCCACTACTTTTTCTCCCACTTTTTTAAACCCCGACCATTTGGCAATAACCGGAATGTAACGGTGCATTTCGCCATAGACTTCAATGCCCTTCACCACTTTTTTGCGGTAAGCTTTCAGCCCGCAGTTGAAGTCGTGCAGTTTGATGCCGGAAGCTTTCCTGGTTACTGCATTGAAAAATTTTGAGGGAATATTTTTTGTCAATGCATTGTCGTAGCGGATTTTTTTCCAGCCGCTCACAATGTCAAAATCCCCTTCCAGCAGCATGCGCCGCAACTCGGGTAATTCATCGGGGCTGTCCTGCAGGTCGGCGTCCATCGTTATCACCACTTCGCCTTCAGCAGCACGGAAGCCTTCATTGAGCCCGGCCGATTTGCCGTAATTGCGCTGGAATTTTATGCCCTTGATGTTTGGATTTTTGCTGCGCAATTCTTCAATCACTTTCCACGAATTATCGGTGCTGCCGTCATCCACAAAAATGATTTCGTAGGAAAAATTATTTTCCTGCATCACACGGGCAATCCACCCGCTGAGTTCCGGCAGCGATTCTTCTTCGTTGTAAAGCGGTATGACGAGGGAGAGGTCCATAACATTTAATTCATCTGCTCAAATACCGGTTTACTTTTTCTTATAATCAAGGAAATAATCAAGCCGAAAATTCCCGTGATGGCTATCCACATCAGATAGCCAAGAAACATTCCTTTAAAGCCCAATGCCCAGGCTTTTTGTTTATCAAAGCGATCGTTTAACCGGTTTATAGCTTCATCTCTTTTCGAATCATCTTTAATGGTCTCCTCCAGAAATTGTTCCACTGTGGTTTTCATCTTATCAAAATAGCCGGGGTCAATAAATCTGAGATAAATAAAATTAAAAACCGTATAGAATAATTCGGAAATTAAAATGGCTATGAAAATTGTCTGAAATGCATCTTTGAGCTCAATATAGCCTCCGAATTCTTTTCTGCGGGTCAACCCGCAGAAAACCAGTACCCCCATAATAATTAAATAAAACAAAAGAGCGACCAGGCTCAGCATAATGAGATTTTCGGAAGCAAAATTATATCTGACAAAAAGCGACAGACAGTAAATTAACCCGGCTATCAGACCGAATTTAAGCCCAATAGAAACATTAGTAGATTGGGTGGGTTGATCCATCATGAACTTTATTAAGGATTCAAAAATACTTGGTCTTTATTAATAATCCCGGCTACTTTTCCGGTAAACTCTTTTCCTGTAAAAGGCGAGTTTTTCGACTTTGAGCGGATATGTTTTTCTTCGTACACCCATTTTTTCCCGGGGCAGAACAACGTGAGGCAGGCAGCTTCATTTTCATTTACCGAAACATTTTTCAACCCGAATAATTTTCTCGGGTTAATGGATAACAATTCCACCCATTTTTCTTCCTTTAACTGCGGCAGGCAACTTTTTAAAACAGTATAAGCGGTTTCAAGCCCGGTCATGCCGTGTTTTGCATATTCAAATTCCACATCCTTGCTGTCAGCTTCATGGGGCAGGTGATGGGTGGCAATGCAGTCCACCGTGGCTTCTTCTATAGCTTTTCGCAATGCATCCCTGTCTTCAGCCGGCCGCAAGGGTGGATTAACTTTCAGGCGGGTATCGTAACTGCGCAAGTCATCATCAGTAAAATAAAGATGATGCGGTGTGACGGAACAACTAATGCTTATGCCGCCCTGTTTTCCCCTTTTAATATATTCCAGTGATTTTTTTGTTGTGACGCCGGAGAAATGAAGTTTTGATTCGGCATACCGGGCCAGTTTGATATCTCTTGCCACAATCAATTCTTCAGCCATTGAGGGCTTTCCCGGCAGGCCCATCTGAGTGGAAACAGCACCCTCATGCATCAGTCCGTGCGGGTTGATGCTTTTATCATCAGGCACCTGGATGATGATGCCATTAAAAGCTTTAACATATTGCAGTGCCTTCACCAGCAGCCCGGCTGATTGAATACAATTGATACCATCGCTAAAAGCCACAGCGCCGCTTGCTTTCATATCATACATTTCGGCCAGTTCGGCGCCATCAGTATTCCTGGTTACTGCACCGATGGGATGAATATTTACCGGCAGCGGTTTTGATTTCTGCACAAAATATTCCACCTGGCTTTTTGTATCAACCACCGGCCGGGTATTTGGAATTACAAACACATCCGTAAATCCGCCGGCAGCAGCAGCCAGGCTACCCGATTCGATGGATTCTTTATATTCATAACCGGGGTCGGCAAAGTTGGCAAACACATCCACCCAGCCGGGAGAAACATGCAGGTCATCAATATTGATTTCGTCATCAGTCCTGAGCGATAGATTTTTACCGATTTTTTTTATGATACCGTTTTCAATGAAAATATCTGCAGATTGCTGGTTGAAGGGAGAGGAGGGATCCACAACCCGGGCATTCTTAATGAGAATATTCATTAAGCGGCGAAGATAAAGGTTGTTTTTGGTACGGAAAAACCAGCCCGTAAACAAAAAAGACCCCACAAGAGGTCTTGGTCGGGCAGACTGGATTCGAACCAGCGACCCCTACGTCCCGAACGTAGTGCGCTACCGGGCTGCGCTACTGCCCGAAAAAACAGGAACCGTCCGGGTTCCTGAAGTCGGGTGGATCCCGATTCAATCGGGATTACCACTTACATCGTCGGGTGGACTGGATTCGAACCAGCGACCACTTGCACCCCATACAAGTGCGCTACCGGGCTGCGCCACCACCCGAATACCTTTGAGGCAGGCTGCAAATCTATGATTTATTTTTTTTGGTTAAAACTCAAAGTTCATTTTTCAAAACAGGGTAGCTTTTTGAAAATGTTTTTTATTTTGAAAAATAACCCGCTGCCATCAATTTTGCCTACACACTAATGAACATCATACACATAAAAAAACCCCTCACGCTTGAAAACGGGCAGGTATTGCCCGAGCTGATCATTGCATATCATACTTATGGTAAACTGAACCCGACTAAAGATAATGTGGTTTGGATTTGCCATGCACTTACTGCCAACAGCGATGTGTGCAGCTGGTGGCCGGGTATGGTAGGTGAAAACTGTGTAATCAATCCCGACGAACATTTTATTATTTGCGCCAATTTCATCGGCAGCTGCTATGGCAGCAGCGGGCCGTTGACAATAAATCCGGCTACCGGCACACCTTACTATTCTAATTTCCCGATTATTACTATCCGCGATATGGTAAACGGTTTGATTGCGTTGCGGAAAAAATTAGGTATTGAAAAAATAAACCTGCTGATGGGCGGCAGCATGGGCGGCTACCAGGTGCTGGAATGGTGCCTGATGGAACCCGACGTGATAGAAAACGGATTTGTAATTACCACATCCGCTTCGGAAAGCGCCTGGGGTATTGCCATTCACACGGCACAACGGCTGGCTATAGAAGCCGACCATACGTGGCGCGACCCCTCGCCTGATGCAGGATACAATGGCTTAAAGGCTGCCAGGGGAATCGGCATGCTCACGTACCGTAACTATAAGATTTTCCGGCAAAAACAATCCGATACTGATTTTTCGAAGACAGATAATTTTAAGGCCTCATCCTACATACTGCATCAGGGAAACAAGCTGGCCGACCGGTTCAATGCCCAGAGCTATTGGCTGATTACAAAATCAATGGACAGCCACAACCTTGCCCGCGGACGATTTGCTTCACTGGAAGAAGCATTGAAGCAGATTAAACAACCACTGCTCATCATCGGCATTGACAGCGACATTCTCTGCCCTTTGCCCGAACAGAAATTCCTTGCCGCCCATATTCCCCATGCCACGCTTCATATCATTTCTTCCGATTATGGGCACGATGGTTTCCTGGTAGAAGCAGAATCTATTTCACGGCATTTGTTTGAGTGGATGGAAAAGGGGAGTTTGAAGACGGTTTGATGTTTGTTGATTCGATGGCTCAATTGCTGTTTAAAGTTGCATAATAACAATCAAACAATTCAACAATTTAACCATTCGCCGATTCAACATTTTTCCAACGCCTGAAGAATATCCTGCAGTATATCCTCCCGGTGTTCAAGCCCGACGGAAATTCTGATGAGGCCCGGTGTGATGGCTACTGCCTGCCGCTCTTCTTCAGTAAGCTTTGCATGTGTTGTGCTGGCGGGGTGTGAAGCAATGCTCCTGGTATCACCAAGATTAGCTGTCATGGAAAGCATTTGCAGGCTGTCGAGAAATTTTTTTCCTGCAGACAATCCGCCTTTCAGTTCAAAACAAAAAATTCCGCCGCCATTCAACATTTGCTTTCGGGCAATTTCATACTGAGGATGCGATGGAAGGAAAGGGTATTTTAAACTTGCTATTTTCGGATGGTTTTGCAGTTGTTCTGCAATCCATAATGCATTGGCTGCGTGCCGCTCCATTCTTACGTCCAGGGTTTCCAGGCTTTTGCTCAGCACCCAGGCATTGAAAGGGGATAAGGCCGGTCCCGTATTTCGGCAAAACAAATACACTTCCTGTATCAACTCTTTTTTACCTGCAATAATACCACCCAGCACCCGGCCCTGCCCGTCGAGCCATTTGGTGGCGCTGTGAATAACCAAATCGGCGCCAAGCGCAAGAGGTTGCTGGCCGAGCGGCGTGGCAAAGCAATTGTCCACATTTAAAATAATGTTATGCCTTTTTGAAATTTCAGCCAGCGCTTTTATGTCCACAATTTCAAGACCGGGGTTGGTGGGTGTTTCCACGTATATCATTCTTGTATCGGGCCGTATGTTTTTTTTCCACACATCCATGCCTGCCGAGGCATCTACAAAGCTGTACTCAATACCGTATTTGGGAAGATATTTCGTAATGATATTATGCGTGCTGCCAAACAAAGCCCGGCACGAAAGCAGGTGGTCGCCGCTTTTCATCAGGGCCATAAAAGAACCAAACACGGCGCTCATGCCCGAAGCGGTAGCATAGCCTGCTTCGGCGCCTTCCAACGCACACATTTTAGCGGTAAACTCATCCACATTGGGATTGCTGAAGCGGCTGTAAATATTATCATCGGTTTCGTCGGCAAAAGCTGCCCGCATTTCTTCAGCCGTATCGAAACAAAAACTGCTGGTAAGAAACAGCGGCACCGAATGCTCCATTTCATCCGTTCTGCTCACCTGTGTCCGGATTGCTTTTGTAATCGGGTGCATATTGTTTTTCCGTTTTTAAAAAATCAAAGATAAGTAACCATGCTCAGGACCTTTCTTTATTTTTACCAGTACGATGAAGCTTTAAACGCAACAGAGCGCCATGACACCCGAAAGGAGAGCAAGGCTGGAATCGGTTTTGAACAAAAGGCAGAATGACATCACCGTTGTGCTGGAAAATGTATTTGACCCGCACAATATTTCCGCTGTGATGCGTACCTGTGATGCCGTTGGTGTGCAGGAGATTTATGTACTGAACACAAAAATTCCAAGGCATAAAAAATGGGGAGCCAAAAGCTCATCCAGCGCAGCCCGGTGGCTTACCATCCACCAGTATGATAATGCAGAAGAATGTTTTAATGAACTGAGAAAAAAATATTCCAAGATTTTTACCACACATTTAAGCAGCGATGCTGTAAACCTGTACGAAATTGATTTTACCCCATCGCTGGCTCTTGTTTTCGGCAATGAACACAGCGGCGTATCGGAAGAAATAAGAAAACTGGCCGATGGCAATTTTGTGATTCCGCAGACAGGCATAATCCGTTCGCTGAACATCAGTGTGGCCTGCGCCGTAACTTTATACGAGGCCTTCAGGCAAAAACGGGCGGCAGGTCATTATAAGCAGGTTAAACTAAATGAAGAAGAGATAAATAATCTGCTGAAGAAATGGGGACTTGAAGAAAGTGATTGATAAATTTTCAATATTCAATTTTCAATGCTCAAAATTCAATTGAAACAGGGCTTATTATTTGCCAGTATTCTCTTTCTTTTTGGTACCTGCACTTCGCAATCAATACCCAAATGGAAGATAACGGAGCTGGAAGAGTATATTAAAAAAAGTGAACAGCCGGTCATTGTTAATTTCTGGGCGACGTATTGCGTGCCTTGCATCAAGGAAATCCCGTATTTCCATGAAATGGTAAATAAATATGAACACACCGGAATAAAACTGCTGCTGGTAAGCCTTGACTTTGAAGAATCATATCCGGGTAAAATCACTTCGTTTGCAACCCAAAGAAAATTTACTGCACCCATTGTATGGCTTGATGAAACCAACGCCGATTATTTCTGCCCGCGGATTGACAGCAGCTGGTCGGGTGTGATGCCGGCCAGTTTGTTTGTGAATAATAAAACCGGCTACCGCCATTTTATTGAAAGCGAAATGACCAAAGAGGAACTGGAATCCGAAATTCTTAAAATGACATCTGCTCAGTAGTTTTCCGGCACTTCTTCAGCCGGGTCGGGTTCGGCCTGCAGGCTGCTGAGTTTGTACAGAAAGATAGTCCAGGCACCGATGGCTACCACTGCCAGCAAAATACCAAGAAAACTTCCGTAATACATGCTGCGGGCAAGCAGGTAACCTGCAATGGCAAAAACAGAAAGGATGATTGTGCGGTTGATGATTGCTCTGAAATTCATAAGCCGTGGTTTTGTGTTCCGGGCAGGCGGAACGGTGAGTAAATAGTGTGTGCGGATACCAATCTGCCCTTAGATTCAGAAAATTGCTGAATCCATACAGCTGTAAAAAAAATCCCCGCCCGCGATTAACCGGGCAGGGCAAAAATATAAGATTAAGCTTAGCTCTTTCTTTTAATCTGGCATCCCATCGAACGGCTTTCTTTTACCGATATATCTTTACCGGCCAGCATTTCATCCATCGCTTCCTTCAGGTGCTTGCGGTTCACTTTGGCAGCATCACCGGGGTTATCGTCAATGGCACCATGATATACATGCTTGCCTTCAGCATTGAACAAAAAACATTCCGGTGTACGGTTGGCGCCGAATTCATCTGCCAGTACATGGTTTTCATCCACCACGTAAAACCATTTATAGCCCTGCGCCTTCGCATAGGCTTTCATATCCTCAAATGAATCGGCATCATCACGCTGGCCTTCATTGGAGTTGAGCAGGATGACCCCGATTTCTTTTGAAAGAGCATAGCTGGCAATTTCATTTGTTCTTGACTGATTTTTTATCACCCAGGGACAGGTGTTGCAACTGAACATCACCAGCAGGCCATTTTTCATTTTGGCGTCTTTCAGTGAAACTTCCTTTCCCGAAACATCTTTCATTTTCAAATCGGGTTTGGGCAGGGGTGCGCCAAGAGGCAATACATTAAATGCCGTAAAGGCACAGGAAATAATAGCAATGACGGCAGCAGCAACGATTGTTTTTTTCATGGTAAAATCGTTTAGTTTATAAAGTTCAGTAATTTTTTTTAATATCAATTACCGGCCGCCACAGGATTTTTCCTCTGGTCAGACAGGCGGCGAAGCGAAGAAATGCTCACGTTCAGCTCAAAACCAATAAGTAAAACCAGCGAATTGAAATAAATAAGCAGCATCAATATAAGCACTGATCCGATGGAACCATAGAGTTTATTGTAGTTGCCGAAGTTGGCCATATACCAGGAAAATACCATTGTGAAAGCGATCATCATGAAAGTGGCAAGAATGGATCCGGGGTTTATCAGTTTCCATTTTTTATGCACGGATGGGGCGTGCCTGTAGATAAAAGAAATATTGAAGAAAAAAAGCAGCACGATGACTACCCACCGCAGGTTGAAGATGATGAGCCGAACCGTAGGATCTTCAACGCCCAGCCACGAAAGCACAGCACCGCGGGAAACCATGGCCGCAATGGAAAGCAGAATGATAATAAAAAGAATGAGGGTAAGCTTAATGGCTACCCAGCGGTCGTGCAAAAAATGCCGCCGGGAAAAGCCGATATACTCCATTTTATTAAACGACCGCATGATACCGATCATGGCATTGGATGAAAAAAACAAGGCGAGGATGAAACCCACTGAAAGCAGATCATTACGCTGGCGGCCGGTAAAATCTTCCAGGAAGCTGATGATGGATGCATTGTTTTTTTCACCGGGAATAACATCCCGTATGAGTTCAAACAATTGACTTTTGAAACCCTCAATCGGTAAAAAAGGGATAAGAGTGAAAAGAAAAATACAGGCCGGGGGAATTGCCATCAGCATATTAAAAGAAATAGAGGCAGCTCTTTCGTTCAGGCTGGTTTTCTTTACTTGTTTGAAAAAAAAATTCACCACATCAAAAAGCGGGATGCGGTGAAAACCGGGCAGCATAATTTTTTTACTCTTCCGGATGAGAAATTTGACCGGAAAAGACGTGATAAAAACCCTTTTGATTTTAGTAAACAGGTACATCCGCATTTATTTTCCTGCATTGCGTATCGAATCCTGGCGGTTCAATGCTTTCTGGTATTCTCTTGCCTTTGTCAAATGTTCTTTGTAGCCGGTGGTAAATTCGTGCCGGCCGGAAAAATCATCTTTGGCAACGAAATAAAGATAATCTGTTTCGGGTGCATTTAATACCGCATCCATTGTTTCGGGCAGGGCCGTGCAGATGGGGCCGGGCGGTAAACCCGCATTACGGTACGTATTGTAAGGCGACTCCACAGCAAGATGCTTTTCATAGATACGCGTAATCGAAAAATCTTTCAGGGCAAACTTTACCGTCGGGTCGGCTTGCAGGAGCATTCCTTTTTTGATTCGGTTGAGATAAACACTGGCAATGGTATCTTTTTCCGGGGCAAAGTTCGATTCCTCATCAATAATGGAAGCCAGTGTGGATACCTGCACGGGTGTGAGTCCTTTTGCTGCTGCTTTCTGTTTTCGTTCATCGGTCCAGAACTGCTGCCAGTAGTCGTAAAGCTTCAGAAAAATTTTTTTGGGAGTGGTGTTCCAGAAATAGGTGTACGTGTCCGGCATCATGGCCGCCATCACCGTATTGCTGTCGAGCCCGTAGGGTGCCAGGCTGTCGTTGCTGTTAAAAAAATGAATAGCCTGCAATGAGTCGAACTCAAACAAATTTCCGCATCGGCGGGCAAGGTCTTCCTTCGTTCTTAATTTGGTGATAACGAAATTGACCGGTGTCTGCCTCCCATTTTTCAGCATACGTACGAGCTGAAACAAACTCATCTTGTCTTTAATCCCGTATTTGCCTGCCTTTACTTTTTTAAAATTCATAGCTGAAGCAAGCCGGCGGAACCAGCTGGCTGAAGGAATGATTTTTTGTGACACCAAATCATTGCTTACTTCACTGAAAGTGGCGTTGGTTCTTATGTAAAAAAATTTGCCTTCAGGGGCATTGACTGCAGGGCCGAATACTTTCCAGGCAAAAAAAGAGACAAGAAGTACGATAAAAGCTGTTATGATGTAAAAGGTTTTTCTTTTCATTGTTTTTATAAAAAAAGTTGTAAAGAATACTGGACTTCCTCCGCACAAGCATCAAAACCTAAATCGGTGTTATCCCGATATCCATCGGGAGCGGTTAACAAAATAATGCAAAAAATATAATTGATGCGGCTGTGCATTTACTATTGCTGGCATTAAAAAAAAACCCCGCCAACTGACGGGGAAAAAAATATCTTAACACATCATCACTTTTGCTGCTGTTGGTTCTGCTGCTGCTGATTGGGTGTGGTTTGCGGCTGCGCACCCGGAGTAGTGTTCAATGCACCGGGATTGGCCGGAGCGGTGGATTGCACAGGAGCAGTACTTATTTTACCGGCCTTGTTTTCAATTTTGGACGAACTGCCGGAAATAAAAAGTGTGGATGCGAGGCAAAGCACACCGATGACACCTGCAAAAAGCCAGGTGCCTTTTTCCAGCACATCGGTAGTTTGTTTTACCCCCATAAACTGGTTGCTGAAGCCGGCAATGTTTCCGGCAAGGCCGCCGCCTTTGGGGTTTTGAATAAGTACAATGAGCCCCAGTATCACACTGGCCAGGATGACAATTATTACAAAAACGATAGTCATATCAGGATTTTAAATTTTCGATAAGGCCTGCAAAATAACTGCTTTTGGAAGGATTGAGCAAACTTAATTTACGATAGATTTCGGCGGCTTTTTCAGGGTGGCCCTGCTTTGCCCAAACTTCGGCCATGGCTTCGGTTTCCACATGGCGGTCATCAAGTGAATGCACAGCCAGTTCGACCACTTTTTGTTCTGCAGTACTGTCATTCAGTGATGCGATCTGTTCCGGCGGCAGCTGCCTGATAGTTTTGAGCCACTCGGTAAAACTTTTCAGTTGCTGGCCAAAACGGTCGGTGGGCTTTTCTTCCGTTACGGGTTTGATACCCTGCGAAGCGAAATAATCAACGGTATAATAGGGTTCAAAAACCAGCCCGGTATCTGCCGGTTCCATTTTTTCCCCGGCTGGCCGCACAGAATCAGCCATGGTTGTTTCCTGGTTTTTTGAACGCCGGGTATGCAACATATGATGTTTTTGATTTTCTATTACCAGTTCATCGTTATGGAAATCTTCATAAGACTGTACAGGCTGCGGAGTTTTTTCAGCAATTTTTTCTTCCACATTCACCCCGGCTTCAGAAACAAGATGATGCAGCCAAAGCGGGTTATCAAAGTACAGCGACGCTTTTTGCAGCTGCTGCCCATACCTGCTTTCATCAATTGGTTTCATTTTTAATAAAAGCAAAAGCTGAGCCGTCGAAAAGTAAGGGTATTGTTCAGCCAGTTGTTCCAGTTCTTCTACCCGGCACTGTTGCAAACTGTCTTTTTTGAATAAAGAAAAGATGAGTTTATGAAGCCTGTTCTGCATAACATCAAGATACGGATTACTTACCACTCGGAGAAGATGCGGTTGAAAATTTCATCAGTCAGGTTGCGTATCATTTCATCCATCAGTCTGGCTTCGGCCTGGGGCAGTGTAAGATTGGCTGAAAAATCGAAACTGCGGCTGATGGTAAACTCCCGTGGTTGCTCGCCTTCCGTTTTATTATCCACCAGCCTGATGGTGACAGCCACTGTAAGCCGGTTGGATGCCACTTGTTGTCCTGAGATGGCAGATGTAGTGACATCGTATTGAGAAACGAAACCGGAAATATCGTAATCGGCATTTTCACTGTTTACCTGTGTAAGCTTGGTCTGGCTCACAATTTTTTGCCTGAGTTTATCAGTCAGCTGCGGGCTAAGCTGTGGATTAATATACCGTGCCTTGTTGTCTATATATCGTACATAAACGGTTTTTATATCAGCAGGAATAGAAACCTGGTTGAACCGGTAAATTTTACAACCAGAAAAAAAACCGGTAAGGAAGAAAGTACAGGCTGCAAGAAGGAGAGTTCTGAACGGGTGAAAAACCTGTAATCTTTTGCCTTGTTCCATATACCCTATTAAAAATCTACTCTTCAATGTTGTACTCTTTCAGTTTGCGGTAGAGAGTTCTTTCACTGATGCCGAGGTCGAGGGCGGCATCCTTTCTTTTGCCGCGGTGCTTTTTCAGCGCTTTAATAATAAGCTCTTTTTCCTTATCCATGATGTTGAGGCTTTCCTCCACTTCCACATGCTCCTGTATTTCGCCATTCATCAGCACGGGTTGTGCCGGCTGGGATGAAGGCTGCATCAATACCGGTTGCATGGTTTCATGTCCTTTTATACGATAGCTATCGGGCTCTTTTACATCCTTCAATAAAGCCGGGTTTTGTATTTGCGCCGGGTTTTGCAATACTTCAAAAAACATTTTTTTCAGCTCGTTTACATCTTTCTTCATATCAAAGAAAAGCTTGTAAAGGATTTCTCTTTCGTTTGCAAAACTTTCGCTGCCTCCGCCATTGGCATGCGCCAGTACCGGCAGGCGGTTTGCAGAATAGGGCTGTAAAAATTTGTTCAACTCGCTGGCGGCTATTTGTTTTTCCTTTGAAAGAACTGATACCTGCTCTGCAATATTCTTCAATTCCCGTACATTGCCCGGCCAGGGATAGTTAATTAACAGGTTTTTTGCCTCCTCATCCAGCTGTACCGGTGCGGTTTTGTACCGCTCGGCAAAGTCCACTGCAAATTTTCTGAACAACAGCGGTATGTCTTCTTTGCGTTCATGCAGGGCGGGCACCCGGATAGGTACAGTATTCAGGCGGTAATAAAGATCTTCGCGGAACCGGCCATGATGCACCTGCTCCAGCAAATCTTTGTTGGTAGCAGCAATCACCCGCACATCGGTTTTATGCACTTTGGACGAACCCACGCGGATGAACTCACCGGTTTCCAACACACGCAGCAGGCGGGCCTGCGTGCCGAGGGGTAATTCACCCACTTCATCCAGGAAAATGGTGCCGCCGCTTACAGTTTCAAAATATCCTTTGCGGCTGTCAACGGCGCCGGTGAAAGAACCTTTTTCATGACCGAAAAGCTCAGAGTCAATGGTGCCTTCCGGTATAGCGCCGCAGTTCACTGCAATAAAAGGACTGTGCTTGCGGGAACTGAGGGTATGAATGATTTGTGAAAACACTTCTTTACCCACACCGCTTTCGCCCATGATGAGTACGGTAAGGTCAGTATTGGCCACCTGGGCAGCCACCTGCAAGGCATAATTAAGAGCAGGCGAGTTGCCGATAATGCCAAAACGGTTTTTAATACTTTGGGTGTCCATCACTCTTTATCGTCGTTTATTGTTTTCAAATCTCTTATTTCAATCAAGGCATAGGATAAAAAAGCGCCGGCTGAAACAATAGCCGGGGCTATTTCTCTTTCATAAATTCCGGTAACTGCTGCAATAAATCCAGTTAAAAGAATCAGGTATTTTACATAAACATACATAACGTTACCTATTTATTTCTCCAAGTAATGTGGCCTGTGTACAGTCATGTACTTTCACCTTTACATAATCGCCTTTCTTAAAAGCAAACCCGTTTTTAGGAAACACAATCACCTTGTTCTGCGAATTTCTTCCCATCCAGTCCTTATCGCTCCGCTTGCTGTTGCCTTCAATCAATACGGTAAAGGTTTTGCCAATATCTTTTTTATTGCTTTCCAGGGACAGCCGGTTTTGCCGCTCCACTATTTCCTGCAATCGTTTTTTCTTCACTTCACCAGGCACATCGTCTTTATACCTTCTTTCGGCCAGCGTACCGGGCCGCTCGCTGTAAAAAAACATATAGCACATGTCGTACCGGCAATACTCCATGATGTTCAAAGTTTCATTATGGTCATCTTCCGTTTCAGTACAAAAACCGGCAATGATATCGGATGAAATACCGCAGTCGGGCATGATTTCACGGATGCGGTCAACTTTGGCCATATACCATTCCCTGGTATACGTACGGTTCATCAGTTGCAGTATGCGTGTGCTTCCGCTTTGCACCGGCAGGTGAATGTATTTACAGATATTGTCATACCTGGCCATTGTGAACAGCACTTCATCGGTAATATCTTTCGGATGCGAAGTGGAGAACCTTACCCGCAGTGAAGGTGAAATCAAGGCCACTCTTTCAAGCAGGCCGGCAAATGTTACAGCCTCATCCTTTGTTTCATCAACATAATAATAGCTGTCCACATTCTGACCAAGCAGGGTCACTTCCCTGAAACCATTTTCAAAAAGCTCGCTGCATTCCCTGATGATGGAATTTACGTCCCGGCTTCGCTCCCTGCCGCGGGTAAAGGGTACTACGCAGAAACTGCACATGTTGTTGCAGCCACGCATAATGCTTACAAAAGCAGTTACACCGTTACTATCAAGCCTCACTGGAGAAATATCCGCATAAGTTTCTTCGCGGCTGAGCAATACATTCACTGCTTTTTGTCCGCCTTCGGCTTCGGCAATCAGTGCCGGCAAAGTGCGGTACGCATCGGGACCCACCACAATATCCACCAGCTTTTCTTCTTCCAGCAATTTTGATTTCAACCGCTCAGCCATGCAGCCCAGCATACCGATGAGCATCCCCGGCTTTGATTCTTTCACTTTCTTAAACTCAGTCAGCCGTTTTCTTACTGTCTGTTCCGCTTTTTCACGAATTGAACAGGTATTCAGCAGCACCAGGTCGGCGCCTTCATAATTGCGGGTAGCGCCATATCCTTCCTTATTAAGGATAGAAGCAACAATCTCACTGTCAGAAAAATTCATCTGGCACCCATAGCTTTCGATATAGAATTGCTTCCGGTATTCATTCGGATCATCAGCAAAGGGTGCAAAGGCTTCTCCCTGGCGGCTCTCATCCTGTACTTTATCGGTTACATAATCCAGCATCAGAAATAAAAAGTTGGATTGCAAAATTAAGCAATTCAATGCAGTTGGTGACAGTCTGTCAGACCAGATACTAAATAGTTTTTGCCGATGCCGCAAAAAGCAGGTTTTCAATCCCTGTGTCGTCTAATTTTGCGTTATGAAATTAGTTATAAGTCTGGCAATTTTTCTGTTTTTGGGAAAAATAGCTCTTACACAGGAAACTAAAAGGACGCAGGGAGGCATCATTGCCGGCAACCTTATAGATTCATTCACGCAAAAAGCTATTGAAGGAGCTTTTATAGAATTAACCCTTTTAACCACAAATAAAAAAACTACCCAGGTAAGCGATAATAATGGTGAATTTATCTTCAACGAACTTCCGCTTGGTCTTTATCGCCTCACTGTAACATCTGTTGGGTATACAATTTTAATAATTGACAGCATTCATGTTCGGGCCGAACGTTTTGATTTCAACCTGCCTGACATCAGGCTTTCCACCAAATCAAAAGACCTGGAAATAGTGATTGTATATGCTGAAAAACCATTGATACAATCCAAAGAAGGAAATATCACCTTTAATGCCGGCGAGTCGGCGCTGGCTGCGGGCATCAATGCAAGTGAACTGCTCACCAATGTACCGCTGGTGACCAAAGACCCCAACGGAAAAATTTTAGTGCGGGGTAAAGAGCCGAAAATCCTGATTGACGATAAACCGGTTGAACTGAACCTGCAGCAATTGCAGGATATGCTGGAATCGCTTCCGGGCAGCTCGATTGAAAAAATAGAAGTGATGACTAATCCGCCGCCCCAGTATGCCAATGAACAGGGCGGGGTGATAAATATTGTAACCAGAAAAGGAAAAGTGGGAATGGGCGGCCGCATCAGCCTGTCGGCCGGCACAAGGGGAGAAGGCGGACTGAACGGCAACTTCAATTACCGCAAAAATAAAATTGCCATTAATGTGAATGCAGGCGCCGGCTTCAACCGTTTTGAAGGATCCGGCAATTCTGAAAGAAAAAACACCTACCTGGATTCAAGTAATTTTTTTAATACCCAAAATAATTACCTGAACAAAAACACCCGGCCGCACCTGCGGGTGAATATGGACTATGACATCAGCAAAAACCAGGGCCTGAATTTTGTCGCACAGTATAACCAGAATGACTTCAACAACCGAAACACAACTGAATACACTCACATCAACCGCTTTGAAGAAATATATAAACTGAGCGAAAGAACCATCCACAGCGAAGGGAACAACTACAATCCGAATTTGAATCTTACTTATACCCGCAAAGGCAAACAGGCCGGCGAGCAACTTAAAATTATTACCAGCGCCAATTTTTCAATAAATAAAAACGACCGGGTGTTTTACCAGCAGTTTTTCAATCCCGATCACAGCCCGAACGGAGTTGATTCCACGCAGCAGCAGGTGACGGATACCAAAAGCAATGGTTTTAATGTGCGGATAAATTATGACAAACCCCTGGTGGCTAAAAAGACATTTCTTTCAATTGGGGGCGCCTATAACCGCAGCAACAGTCATATCAATGTGGATGCAGAGCATTTTAAAAAACCCGATGGAATATGGATGCCGATGGATTTGCTGAGCAATCATTTCAAATTTCACCAGGGTGTAAGTAATCTCCGGGCTTCAGTAAAACAAATGCTGGGTGAAAACTTCAGCATCACTGCGGGAGTGGCGGCTGAAGCAACCCGCATCAATTTTGAACTGCTGGAAGAAGGCCGCGAAGCGGAAAACAGCTACTGGAATTTTATGCCTTTCGGCAACATCAATAAAAACTGGAACGACAAACTGAGCCTGACTTTTTCTTACCGGCGCACCATCCGCCGGCCGGGTATCAATGAGCTGAACCCGACGATTGATTTTTCCGATCCCTACAATATCCGTTTTGGTAATTACCTGCTCAGCCCGTCACTGGCTCATAACTTCGACCTGGTACTGGGCAGAACAAGACCAAAATATTTTACCAATCTTGGATTCGGGTATAATAAAGTAGAGGATATTTTCAGCACCATACGCACCCTGCTGGGTGACGGTAAGACACAGGTGACATGGGAAAACATCAGCCACCGGAAAGAATATGAAATAAGCACATGGAATGGCTACACGGTGAGTAAAAAATTGAGGGTAAACTGGAGCGCCAGCTACACATACAACGTGTACAGCGATTATGACAAGCAGGTAAGAAAATACCGCGATGGCGGTTCGTTTACCACCACATTGAACGGAAACTATTCCATTAAAGACACCTGGAATTTCACGGGCAATTTTACCACGAACCGTTTTGCCAACCCACAGGGCTCTGTAAACTGGAACCTGAGCATGAATGTGGGAGTGCAGAAGAAGTTTTTTGAAAAACGGTTTATTGTTACATTGAACTTCATTGACCCCTTCCGCAACCAGCAAGTGAGCAGTTATACTTATGGTAAAAATTTTGAGCTGCATTCCTTCAGCACTACTGAAACAAAAAACTTCCGGCTGACGCTGGCCTATAATTTTACCCGGGCAGCAAAGAAAAAAAATTAAAAAAGAGAAAAGCTCCGGTTGGCACCGGAGCTTTTACAATTCACTCAGTAATCAACAGCTTACCGCTTCTTCGTATCACCTCGCCTTTTAGATTTTTATAAACAAGCCGGTAAAAATAAATTCCGGTTGAAACAGCAGGCACAGGAATATTGTTTCTGTAATTCCTTGTTTTCAGCACTACTTGCCCCTGCTGATTCAAAATCACCAATTCGTTTTCCACCGTATGAATTCCCGGAATAATCCACGGCTGGCTTCTCCTGGCTGTATTAGGTATTTTCAGACTAAGATTTTCTTTATCTGCTGCTGATTCTTTTTCACTGGAAACTCTCACATTGGGATTGCCTTTGTCATCATCAATAATCATTATCCGGCTGAATGCGTTACCCTGAATAACTACATTGATAGGATTGGAGAAGTTGACCCTGAATCGTTCATTGGGTTCCCTCAACATATCGCCTATAATGCCAACCTGCACAATACCCATACTGGCCCCCTGCGGAATTATCAATACGCCGTTTGTGGCAGCATAATCCAGGCCGGCAGTAGCATCTTCATCAGCCGTGGCATAGTTTACCTGCAATTGTGTGGGAGCCGGCACACTTACTCTTACTTCCACATTCAGCATGCTTATTCCTGCATCGCCTTCTTTTGCCGGGTAGGTTCTGAAAATAAGCGATGGTAAATTCGCAAGACAGTTCTCGTCAACATAGCCATTGCAGTTGTCATCAATGTTATTATTGCATAGTTCAGTTGCACCGGGGTTAATTGCGGGATTGTTATCATTACAATCGCCCTGCTCCACGGTAAATCCATCGCCATCATTATCACCCACGGGGCAACCTTCATCGATCTGCCCGTCGCAATCATCATCCACTCCATTACATACTTCAACAGCACCCGGGTGAATGGCAG
>CAYUJD010000006.1:0-89944 GCA_964444975.1 uncultured Chitinophaga sp.
AAATGGTTGAGTATATCGCAGAAGGTGTTTTTGCAATTGTGCCTTTCTTTACCAAACTTGAATCTGAATAATATTTTAGATTTGGGAATAAAAAATCTCTAAATTCTCCTTGCCACCTATAATATTTAGTAGAGTATAAATTAGCTGTAGCCGATTTCGTTGTGATTAAAATAGCTAAAAGCATGTTTGCGCCTTCGAATAGTTTAGCTGGTCTCCATGCATAACTACTTAACCAAGTAACTGCCCTATTAGTAAATAACTTTTGTAATGGATATAACTTATCTGCGCTAATACTACTATTAGGCACTATCATTCCTAATTTACCCGATCTATTCAAAATTTGATATGATCTTTCAATACAAAATGAATATAGATTAGCTGTCGATAATGTAGTAAAGTCCCTTAATCTATATTTAAAATTATTTTCTGTGTAAACAACATACGGCGGATTCCCAATTATCACATCAAATCCCCCCCGCTGTACAATTATTTCATAATACTCCGCCAGCCAGTGAAAGGGCTGATGCGTTTTCAACCAATGTTTATAAGCATTTACTTTCTTTTTTTTCTTTTTGCCTTCTTCCGCAACTTCAATTTCTTGAACCTGTTCATCATTCATTACACCATAATATTTACGCAACAAACGATTCAATATTTCATTCAATTCATTTTTCCATTTTTCAAGATCATCCTTTGCTTCTTTAAATTTTATAAAATCATCACCATAAGTAAGTTGGATTTTTTTGAAATGTTCATAAGCCTTTGCTGTTAGGTCCATTTTTTCAACAATTGCTGCTTTTTCTTTTTGCGCTTCAAAATCTTCGATAAAGAGCTTATCAAGTTCCTTCATTGAAGCATAACCAATTAATGTATTTCCGCAACGGATATTAAAATCAATATCGGGCAAAGGCTCCAGGCCCAGGTTAGGTTTGCTTTTATCAAGCGTAACGGTGGCCACCAGTTTCAAAAACAAACGCAGCTTGGCAATCTCTACCGCTTCATTCATAATGTCAACACCATACAAATTGCGTAGGATAATGCTTTTGTAAATAAAATATTCCTCATTAGGATGAATATCCTGTTTTACATCTGCCAGCACTTTCCGAAAAAAGTCATGGGCATTTTTAAATGTTTTCTTATCGGCTGCATTCTGTTTGTCTTCTTCTTCCACAAAACTATGCATACGCATCAGGCAGGTGGCATACAGTTCTTCCAATAGATTCAGTGCAGCAAATAAAAAGGCGCCGCTGCCGCAGGTGGGGTCAAGCACACTCACTTTGGTCAGCGCTTCATAAAAATGTTTTATCGCTTTAGGATCAGCAGTGTCCTTCAGCCAGTCCAGCACAATCTGTGTGATGTTCAGGTTGTAGGTAATGCAGTCATTGATATGTGCAATGCTGCCATCATTTATTGTTTTCAAAACTTCCCGGTAGCGGTTCCTGCGTTCCATCACCTCCCTCCAGATCTCTGTGGGCAATGCAGCCTCAGGAGGTGCGGATTCATTCCAGTGTTTTCTTCGCTCAAGCAGGTTTGGCTTTGAAGTATCTATACCTATAGCTACTTGTTCCGGAACTTCTGCCGGTTTATTCAATGGCTTATTGCTATGCACATCCCAGGTGATGCCATGCTTAACCGCCGGGTAGATATAGGCATCGCCGCTGTTTTTAATAAAGCTGAAAAACTCGCCGTCTTTTTCAAACGGCGCAGCATAATGTCTTGCTGTTTCTTCAATCAGCCAGGGGAGCAGACAGTTTTTGCTGATGTAATCGGTAATATCCTCACGGGTATAGTAGGCACCCATCTCTGCCCGTTCATTGATGTATTGCTCAAAGATGTAGCCAATTACATCGGGATTGATGTTGTTGCCGGTTGCATGTTCCCCTGTATCCAAATACCAGTTCCATTCATCAAAAAAGCTGAAGATAGATTCAAAAGCTTCATCCTTTATTTCAATGTCATTTTCTTTTTCGATGATGTGCTCGTCAAATAATCCGCCGTTCAGGTAAGGAATATTCCCGAGCAGGTCCATTTCTTTTTTTGTTCTTTCATCGGCAGGGCTGCCCAATCCTTTATGAAAAAGTGTAAGCAGAAAGGTGCGGTAGAAACTGTAAAATTTATCTCTGCCAAATTTCTCATCACACTCCTTTAATTTGTTTTTCAGGTAATGAATATCGCCGTTCAGGAAACCTTTTTTTGAATGAAGTAGCAAAACATCAGGCGGTTCAGCATCAGGCTGGCATACCACTCCCTGCTTACTTCTTCTTTTATTCCTTTTATAAATTTTAAAAAGCTGCGGTGCTGCTGCTGAAAGTCGCGGTAAAACTTTTTGACAACCTGTTTGGCATTTTTTTCAAAGCTGTCGCTTACCCGCTGGCTTACATCAATGATGGTGATGTTATCCTGCTCATCCAGATCAAAAAATATTCCCTGTAGTTTGTGAAAAAGCAGTTCAGGTGATTGCCCGATATGATAAGGTATTTCAGAAGTCAGCGCAGGCTTCCCAGGCTTGCGCAATGTGTAATGCCATATTTGCCTGTTACCGGATCCATTGCTAAACACGATGAGATTTTCCCGGAACCGTTTGGTGATGAGATTATCTAATTTCTTTCTGATAGCATAAACAGGAATTTCACTATTATGTTCAGGCTTTACCAGAACAATTTTAAATCCCGATTTTTCGGCAATGCATTCACAATGGAAGGTTTCATCATTGGCTTTTTCAGTAAACTGGTATTTATCACTATCCCAGCCCAACACTTCCCGGAAGAGCTTTTTTAGTTCGTTGTTACGAAATAATTCAATGAATTGCTGTTTTGGTATAGCCATAAAAGATTTATGATTTTAATCCCATGGAACAAATGACCTGCGGCAGCTTTGTATAGCCGGGCTCTTCTTCTTTTAATACCAGTTTGTTTTCTTCCCAAAGATCGCTGACAAGCGTTGCCAGCGTTTCATCACCAACAGCCGCTTTCAGGTTTTTACTGAGATAATCTTTGGCTATCTCCTGCAAGGGATGGTGATACATATCATCCAATGCTTTTTTCAGATTATCTGTTACAAATAAGGATTGCATGTTTGTTTTCACAAAATCTGATAATCGGGTATACACTCTGTATTTAACACCTGTTTTTCTTCCGAGCGGTGTGATATGTTTTAACTCCTCTTCTTTAATTTGTTTTACCGCCTTCGCTACCACTTCATGATGCCATTCAGCATGCGGTAATCCTTTCTCCTCAGGTGTACATTCTGCTAATTTCAAAACCTTGTAAGGCGATGTAGTAAGAACATCTCCTTTATAATTCAGGTGCATCAACACATCATTGTCAAAAGATGTTTTGGTGTAAACCAGCACTCCTTCAGCATCAGCAAGGGATTGTTTGGTGCTGAAGATTACGTTTGGCAGGCTTTCAATTGTTTTCTTTAATGAAGGATTTGCTTTAAGGGCTTCATTCCATATTTGATAAGCATAGCTGGTCACATCAATATCGCCTTCTGCTTCTTCATCATCCAGTATTCCCGCTTTTTCATTGTACAGGTCACGAATGGTTTGTTCACTTACCGGATCGCCTTCAAAAAATTGTTCATCGCTTCCCACCACTTCAGCATTTTCGGCAATACGCTGCTGAAGCCTTCTTCTTAATTTTATGATTTTCTCCAGTCCTTCTTCGGGTAAAAATGAATAACAGATAACTTGATTATGCTGCTGACCTATCCGGTCCACTCTTCCTGCTCTTTGAATTAAACGGATCAAAGCCCAGGGAAGATCATAGTTCACAATAATGTGAGCATCCTGCAGATTTTGTCCTTCGCTTAACACATCTGTTGCTATTAAGATTCTTAATTCCAATTCATTTTTCTGGTAACGCAATTGCTCATTGCTGACCGGGCTGAACCGCCAGGCCAATATCGTAGGGTCTTCCGTGTTGCCTGTAGCAACAGCCATGTTTTTTATTTTTCTCTTTGTCAATTCTTTGAATAGATATTCGGCTGTGTCTGCAAACTGTGTAAAAACAATCAGTTTATCTTTCGGGTGTTTCTTGGTTAATAATAATTCCAATGCTTTCAGTTGCCTGTCTTTTTTAGGATCCCATTTACCATAATTATCCAGCAGATGACTGACCGTTTCAATATCTTTTTTAATACGTCTTTTTAATTCGTTTGTGAAATAGGTTGGGCTCACCCAATTAAATTTATCAACCAGATCAGGGCTTTCATATTTTCTATAAGCTTCTATAGCGGCCATTTGCATCGTATTGAAATCACCTGTAAACTGTTTGATAGAATCTTCATCCGGGTCCTGGTCTTCCAGAAGGTTGTCCAGGTTTTCACTCAGGGGTTTGCCAATTGGTAATGGCCAGTTATTTTCAATGGCATATAAAAAAATGTGGTCTCTTAGCAGGTGTCTTGCCAAAGAAAGCAGAAAAGAATAGCCGCTGCTTTCAAGACGCTTGAAAAGATTGGTTCTTCTGAATCCGATTAATCGCTGGCCTGCACGTCCTAGATTTTCCAATACAGTTTTTTCTTTGGCATGAGCCTCTTTCAATTTATCCTTATCAACAAATTTTCCTAAGCCGTATCGGGCAAGATATAATCCTCCGATTGCACTTGCAACGTCCTCAGAGTAAAGCTGAGCATACTGGTCGGTTCTGTCGTTGGGATCATAATCATATAAAACTTTCACTGGTAGTCTATCGGGGAAATAATCCCTGGTTCCATCTTTTCTTAGAAGATATTTTCTTCCGTTGCTCTCATCGGTTTCTGCATGGTGCTCTTTTATAAAACTTCGTGTACGTCTTACCATGAATTGGCGCATTAACTCACGATAATCTTCGGGCAGCATTCCTCTTTCAAATGCTTTTATGCTTCTGATGAATGTGTCAGGATGAAGTCTTGCAAATTCATCCTGTCCACCAATTTCGTTGATATAAGCTGTTGGCATTATGGCAAGGTCATGGTCATCGGCAAGAAATAACCTCAACTGGTTTGAAAGATCAAGATAGGTTTTGTTATATGGAGTTGCTGTGAGCAACAAAACCATTCGTTCTCCCTGGCGCACAAATTCACGGATAATTCGGTAACGGCTGCCGGCATCGTTGCGTAGGTTATGGCTTTCATCTATGATTACCAGCTTGAATCTTTGTTCGTCCTGCAGTTGATTTAAAACTGCACCTATTGACATAACTACAGCCTTAAGATCATATTTTTTTACATGATGCTCCCACATTCTTACCAGCGGGGCGGGGCAAATAATTAATGTAGAGTAATAATGAGACTCTTCAAACATTTTTGCAATGGCGCATGCTTCAATCGTCTTACCTAAGCCCACTACATCGGCAAGCATGGCTCCTCTTTTTTGATGTAGTTTTTTCGCAGTGAGAGTTACTGCAGCTTTTTGAAAAGGCCAAAGTACGTCTCTGAAGGAAGGAGGTATTGAAAATTCAGATAAACCGGCTCTTGCTTCCTGGCTTAAGTGATAAGCCATTTTAAGAAATATATGATAGGGTAACTGAATAACATCCCCAGCCCAGCTTTCCTGTAACACTTGTATTAAATCATTAGAAATATCAACACTAGCCCAATCATCCCAACGTTTGTCAAACCACTCTTTCAGGTGTTGTGCTCCACCCACCTGTTCCAAAACATCAACATTTAATTCTCCCTGACGTTTTAAACCACCCATCGTAAGATTGCTACTACCTACAAATCCAATTATAGGGGTGGCAGGGTCCTGACGGTGCAGCAAATAAAGTTTAGCATGTAATAAAAAAGCGCAATGGACTTTAACTACGAGTTTTCCGGATTGTAATTGATGTAATAATTGTTTTAAACTGGCTTCATCTTCATTTGTGGGAAATCCGATCAGTAATTGCTGGCGGAAGTCTTCTGCTATTTGTCTTTTGATTTCATTTCTTCTTTTATTATCAATTTCTGCATCGCTTTTTTCGGCGAATAAGGCTTTTATTTCTTCTATGGGTGTTTTAACCATTCCAACAAGCAATCTGCAATGCCGAAAAATTGACTCCCCTTTTTCAATAACATTCCCGCCTTTTAATTCCTCTACTTTTTCAGCAATTTCTTTCCACCCACGAAGGTTAAAATATCCAACGCAGAAATCTGCTCTATCTACATTATGCAAATAGGAGTTAAGTCCTTTTGCAAGTATATTTTTTATGTTATCAAAGATGGTGGGCATTCTTCAAAGATAAAATGGTTATGGTTTTTTGAAAACTGTCCTAAGTTAGTTACAATAAAGACCAACCCCTAACCAGGTTGGCCTTGTAATAAAGGTAAGAAAATTGAAGTAGAGAGTACTACTTCTCCGCCAGCACCGCCTGCTCCCTCCACTGTTTTGCATAGGCCACAAAATCTTTGGCCTGCTGCAGGTAGTTGATTGCAAAATCTTCAGAAGGCTCGTTGTCGTTCATGCGCATCACCTCAGCTTTAAAGCTGCTGCTGGCAGCGTAATGACCATTTGCAGTAAAATGTTTATCAAAATCATTGAGTATGCCGTGCTGTGTATTGCACTGCACTCCCTGTTGCAGCAACAGCGCTTTGGCTGTATGCACCTGTGCCGCGTAGGCATTGTAAATTCCATCAGCCCATTGCCTGCTTGCATGACATTCTTCGGCCGCTGCAATTTTTTCTTCGGCTTCCAGTATCAGCGTGGCCACCAGGTCAATCATCACGCCGGCGCATTCACCCACGCCAATGGCAGTGGAAAATTTTTCCTGCTGCCCCCAGTCAATGAAATCTTCGGCCTGCAGGGTTTCCAGGCTGGCCAGCGGCTTCAGCAGTTCATAAAAATATTTTTCGCCGTTGCGCTGAGTGAAATTCAGAAACGATTCACCGTTTTGTGCATTCGTTTTATAATCGTTCAGGATGGTACGCACCACGTCGGGGCCGCGTTTGCTGGGCACTTTGAGCACTTTATCGGCAATGCGCCCATCACCGCTGCCCAGTACGCCGCCGCCGATGAGCACCTGCAGCGCAGGCAATACCTGTCCATTTGCTTTCAATGAACTGCCATGAAAACCGATGGAGGCCATGCCGTGCTGCCCGCAGCTGTTCATGCAGCCGCTGATCTTGATGGCGATTTCTTTGTTGTATAAAAATTCAGGAAACTCCTCTTCAATCACTTCACTCAGCACAAGCGCCGTGTCTGTGCTGTTGCTGATACCGAGGTTGCAGGTATCGGTGCCGGGGCAACTGGTTACATCAGCCGTGCTGCCAAAACCTGCTGTTGCCAGGTTTTCTTCTGCAAGTACACTGTAGATGTATTCAAGATGCTCCGGTTTTACAAAGCGGAACAACAGTCCCTGGTTGATGGTAACCCGAACATCGTCGGCAATCACGCCCCGGAGTTTTTCAATCAGCCGCCGGCTGGTATGGCTGCTGATATTTCCGTTCGGCACACGTACATATACACCGAAGTAGCCGGGATGTTTCTGTTGGAATGTGTTTGTTTTTTTCCAGAGTTCGAATTTGAAAGGGTCAATGGTGAATGTTGAGTCGTGAGTTGTGAGTCGTGAGTCGTTTTTCTGAAGGCTGTTCATACCTTCTGACTGCTCATCGAATTTTGAAACATCAATCTTATATCGCTGGTACGTCAGCGCCTTTTGCTCCGCAGCCACCAGCTCGTTGAATGCATCAATGCCGGTTTTGGCAATTAAAAATTTTATTCTTGCTTTATGACGGCTGGTTCTTTCGCCATGCCGGTCGAATACACGCAGCACAGCTTCAATATAGGGAATGAGTAAATCTTCTTCAAGAAACTCATGCGTGGTCACTGCATGAAAAGGCTGGGCGCCGAGACCGCCGCCGACAACTACCTTGAATCCGCGTTTGAGTTCGCCGTTCACTTCACGTACACGGGCAATGCCACCCAGGTCGTGCATAAAAACAAGACCCGTATCTTTTTCGCTGCTGCTGAAAGCGATTTTGAATTTGCGGCCCATATCCTGGCACACGGGTTTGCGAAGGAAAAATTCAAACACGGCGTGTGCATAAGGAGTTACATCAAAAGGTTCATCAGGGTCAATGCCTGCCTGGCCGGAAGCGGTAACATTGCGCACCGTATTGCCGCAGGCTTCGCGGATGGTCACGTCATTTTTTTCCAGTTCGGCCCATAGTTCAGGAGTGCGGTCAAGACTTACAAAATGGATCTGAATATCCTGCCTTGTTGTTAAGTGCAGGTTGCCGGTGGAATATTCATCCGACACATCGGCAATGCGTTTCCACTGGGCCAGGGTCATTTTACCGTAAGGCAGTTTGATACGCACCATTTGCACACCCGGCTGGCGCTGGCCATACACACCGCGGGCCAGCCGCAGGCTGCGGAATTTTTCTTCAACCATCTTTCCATCGCGGAAAAGGCGGATCTTTTTCTCCAGTTCGATAATATCTCTTTCTACTACTGCCTTCCCATTTTTGCCGGGACGGCTTTCCAGTTCAGTGCGGAAGCTCTGCATGCGTTAATATTTAAATGAAGAATTACTGTGCAACATTCTATGGACAATCGTTCCCGTAAGAGGTATGTAAAATCTACTTTTTCAGTAGACTAATGCAAAAATAGGTTTGCCGCCGCTATCCTGCAAATATTTATCCGGGTAAAAAACAAATGTGTGTTCTGAATTGACGCTCCCCTGACATTTCTGAAAAAAGTATTAGTAGTCTACTAAATGAGTAGAGAAAACTGCTACCTTTACCGCTTCAATACCGCCCGGATGGGTTTTGTTCCAAAAAACGAGATGAGATGGTAAGAACCGGTTTCAATGGTTTATCGGAATTAAAAATGGATTAAAATACTTTTTGAAAAATTTATTTAGCCGGCCGGAAATAAAATGAAGGGATAAAACCGGATGTTTGGTGAAAAGAGTTTCTTTTATCATATTATCGTATACAACAAAAACCGTTTTGGCACAGGTGCCGGTCACAGGCAGCTGGTTTTCTTTACAGTTGCCGGTCAATTTCAGCCATAAATGGCAATGGCATAATGATGCGGGTTATAGAACTATGGAATATTCTTTTTCTGCTTATCAATTTTTTTATCGCAGTGGCGCCAGGTATTATTTTACAAAATCATGGAGCACCGCTTCGGGCTATGCTCTCTTTTTTACAAGTAACAGTAATCAAAAGTCAGATCATGAATTTGGAAAGGAATTCCGCCTGTGGCAGGAATTGAATGCTCAGCAACCGTTTTTAAAATTCTTTAGCATCCAGAATCGTTTTCGCACCGAACAGCGATGGTTTGATTCAGTCACCAGTAAAGATGCTTTCTTTGGTTTGCGGTGGCGTCACCGTGCAGCCATTACAAAAAAGATAGCTGAAAAATGGAGCCTGCAACTGGCAGATGAATACATGCAGCAACTGGCAGAAGGCGTTTTTTCATTTAACCAGAACCGGCTGCAATTACTTGCAATCGTCAAAATGAATCATAGCGGGCAGGTGCAGGCCGGCTACATGTGGCTGAAGCGGCCGCAGCAGTCGCAGCATATAGTCACAGTTTCTTTTCAAAAAACATTTTTTCTGAATGCCGCAAGAGCTGACAAATAATAAAAACAATTTATACCCGGTTTTTCTGAAACTGGAACAACTGGAAACGCTGCTGGTGGGTGCCGGCAATGTGGGGCTGGAAAAACTGCAGTCATTGCTTACCAATTCTCCCGAAGCAAAAATCACCATTGTGGCGACGCAGGTAAAAGATGAAATGAGTGAACTGGTGCAAAAACATCCTACCTGCAAAATCTTTCAGCGGCCGTTTGAAGAAAGCGACCTCGATAATAAAGACCTTGTGATACTGGCAACTGATAATAGAAATCTACATGAACAAATTAAAAGACTGGTGAAGCAACGTGGTATTCTGGTAAATGTGGCCGACACACCGGAGCTCTGCGATTTTTATCTCGGCAGCATTGTGCAAAAAGGGAATCTGAAAATTGCCATAAGCACCAACGGCAAATCGCCGACGCTGGCAAAAAGAATCAGGGAACTGCTGCAGGAAGCGATACCCGAAGAAGTAAATGAACTGCTGAACAACCTGCAGCAGATTCGTAATCGAATAGCAGGTGACTTTGCCGAAAAAGTAAAACAACTGAATGAACTGACCAGGTCGCTGGTTAATAAAAATCACTGAATGGAAACGACCGCAAAAGAAAATCTTGCTGTAGAAAAAATAAATGAGAATATAGCGGAAGAAATCATCGCTTCAAAAGAGATGGTGATAGCCGAGCAGGAATTAACCTCCTCACGTAGAAAAGTTTTTGCCAAATACAGCATTGCGCTGACGCTGATAGCGCTTGCTGTTTTACTCACTTACCTTTTTTTATCTGCTGAACAACTGGCCGCCCTGCAGGACATGCTGCATAAAGACAATTATTTGTTTTACTGGATGCTGCTGGCCGGCTTTTGTGCCGAAATGGTGGCCGGCTCCATGGGTATGGGTTATGGCGTTATCTGCACGACCATATTATTAATATTAAATGTGCCGCCCCCAATCATCAGCGCCAGCATTCACTCCGCCGAATCGTTTACTACGGCGGCCGGCAGCATCAGCCACTGGCAACTAGGAAATGTAAATAAGAAACTGGTGAAGGCGCTGGCCATACCCGCCATTGTTGGAGCTATCATCGGCGCCATTGCGCTCACGTATGCAGGAGAATACTATGCAAAACTCACCAAGCCGGTGATTGCTGCATATGCCATGTATCTTGGTTTTCGCATTTTGCAAAATGCATACAAAAATAAAAACGGTAACGGAAACGGAATCAGAAGGAAAACAAATATTCCTGTTTTAGGTTTTATTGGCGGATTTATTGATTCATTCGGCGGGGGCGGATGGGGTCCGCTGGTAACGGGAACCTTTATCAAAAACGGGCGGACACCGAAATATGTTATCGGTAGCAGCACCATGGCCAAATTTATTCTTACGGTAGCCAGCGCTGTCACATTTTTATTTACCGTGGGTATTCAGCATTGGAATATTGTGGCAGGCTTGTTAATCGGAGGCATCATTACGGCCCCATTTTCAGCCATGCTTACATCAAAGCTGCCGGTGCGAAAAATGTTTATCGCGGTGGGAATTGTGGTAATTATCATGGGTCTCATCACTATTTACCGTTCGCTGTTTCTCTGAGCCGCTCCGGTTTGGAAAAATTTTCTGAAATTTCAGCAGGAACGAAACCAGGTTGCTTATCAAAATTTGTTTTATGAAAATAAAATCTTTTCATTCGCTCATCCTGTTTTTCATTTTCTTTTTTGCGGGCAATTTTTTATTTGCGCAGGATAAAAGAGATTATTTTACTATTGAGAATTATTACAAGGTAAAGTGGGGCTTTGCCGACGAGTTTATCCATTTGTGGAAAGTAAATCATTACCCGCTGCTGAAAAAAGCCATTGAAAAAGGAGATATCATCAGCGTGCAGGCGGAGAAGCCGAAGCTGCACAGCGGCGAAGACACCCGGTTTGATTTTAAAGTGACGATTGTTTTTAAAAATGCCATTGCTGCATTCGACCCCAACCTGACAAAGCAATATGAGAAACAGCTGTATTCTGACCTGGAAAAATTGAAGAAAGCCGAGCAACACCGCTTTGAGTTGCTGATTGCTCACTGGGATGTAATGATTGAGAAGATTGATTTGCAGTGATGAAAAATGTATGCAGGTGCCTTTTACCCATACCGGCAAATATGAATCCCAACAGCCAGCAAAGAAAAAACTTTCCTATTTCTCTTCGCTGTCAGAAGATGCCCTGGCCATCTGCATTGGCAGTTTATTGATTGGCTTCACCCTGGCCGCCGCATTCCTGGTTAAAGATTTCCGGTTTCCTGCGCCGGTTTATCAATGGACGGATTTCAATGATTTACTTTCCATAGTCCTGGCAGCAAATAACCTTTTGCTGATTGCCGGCATCGGGCTGGTAATTCTGCTGCTGGCAGCCGTGACAACAGTTGCAAGCGGAGGAGGGATTAAAAAATATATGGCCGGCTTCAGTGTAATTTTTCTTCTCGCCGTTTTTTCATTGCTGATTGGCGGCAATAAAACAATGAGCCATTATGGTATTGAATACGTCGTATTTGGTTTACTCGTCGGTTTGCTGCTCAGCAACCTTTTTCATTTACCCGCATGGCTGAAGGAAGCAGCCCGTTCGGAATTTTTTATCAAAACTGGATTAATCCTGCTTGGAACAAGTATTTTGTTTAACGATATAGTGAAAGCAGGGTTGTCGGGCATATTGCAGTCGGTGATTGTGGTGCTGGCTGTTTGGTTTTTTGCATGGTGGTTGTGCCGCCGTTTGAAAGTAGATGATGAATTTGCAGTGATATTGGCATCGGCTGTTTCCATCTGCGGAGTATCGGCAGCTATTGTTGCCAGCGGTGCCATCAAAGGCGATAAAAGAAAATTGTCTTATGTCACTACGCTTGTTTTGCTGGTGGCAGTTCCCATGCTTATTTTTTTGCCATGGCTTGCAAGAAAGTTTGGGATTTCTGAATTAGTCGGTGGCGCCTGGCTGGGCGGCACGCTGGATACTACAGCCGCGGTGGTAGCGTCAGGAGAACTGTTGGGCTCCGCAGCTGTCAAATCAGCGACCATTGTAAAGTTTTCGCAAAATGTACTGGTTGGTGTGGCTGCATTTTTTATTGCTGCATGGTGGGTGTTCAGAAAAACGGAAGCAAACAACAACCAGGAAAAACCTTCAGCAAAACTTATCTGGGAAAGATTTCCAAAGTTTGTGATTGGTTTTATTGCAGCTTCTCTTGTTTTTTCTTTTTTGATCCCGGCCGGTACCGTTAAACAGGTGGAAGGATTTCTGAACAGCCTGCGCACGGCCTGGTTTGCTCTTGCCTTTGTTTCCATCGGGCTTGAGGCAGGATTTTCTGAGTTATTTAAAATGGAAGGAGGCCGGCCGGCGCTTGCTTTTATCGGCGCCCAGGTATTTAATATTATCTGGACATTGCTCTGGGCCTGGCTTTTATTTGGCGGAATTTTGATTGCCGCACCGGAAATTAAATAAACAGCCTGCGGGTGATTTTTACTATCGATTTTTATTTTAATTTCCGGAAAACGATTCTAATCTGAATTTTTTTAAATATGGAAAAAATTTATCTCAGCGATGCAGGCCCCAAAGTATCCCCTGCCGTGTATGGTTTTTACCGGTGGAATGAAAGGGATGTGAATGAAGCAAAGATGGAAGGTATCATCAACCTGTGTCTTGAACTGGGCATTAATACCTTTGATCATGGCGATACGTACGGCGGTTATGGCTGCGAAGAAATGTTTGGTCATGTTTTTAAAAAGAAAAAAACGGCCAGGCGAGAAGATGTTGTACTTTTTACAAAATGCGGAATCGTCGTTCCCCACCCGTCGTTGCCGGGTGTGCGGGTAAAATATTATGATACATCAAAGGAGCACATTATTAAAAGCATAGAAAATTCATTGCGGCGGCTCAGGACCGATTATATTGACGTGTTTCTGCTCAACCAGCTTGACCCGCTTTCCCATCTTGAAGAAACTGCCCTGGCCCTTGAACGACTGAAAGATTCCGGTAAAATAAAATATGTTGGTGTGGTGAATTTTTCCGTTTTCCAGCACCAGTTGCTCAGCTCCTACCTGCACATACCGGTTGTGACCAATCATATTGAGCTGAACCTGCTGAACACTTCGGCTTTCGACAACGGGCAGGTGGATTATATCAAGCAGAAATACATGCGGCCGCTGGCTATGGCGCCGCTGGCCCAGGGTAAAATTGCCAACAGCCATGAAAAAATTCCGTTGCGCCTGCGGGGCAAGCTGGAGGAATTTGCAGCAAAGTATGATGTACATTTTGAATCCATTGCTATTGCCTGGCTGGTAAAGCTGGGTGCGCTGCCGCTGATTGGTACCATCGAAGAGCAGCGAATCAGGAATATTGCAGCAGCTTTCACTATTGACCTCGACCGGCAGGATTGGTATGAACTTTACGCAGTATCAAGAGGAGAACTATAGATTCAATGCTTATGCTTCTCCAGCTGGTGAAGCACGGCTTTTAAATCCTTGGGCATCGGCGCCTCCAGCATTATTGTATCGCCATTTACATCTGAAAATTTCAAGCTCAAAGCATGAAGGGCCAGGCGGCTGAGCAGCGGCCGCTCTTCCGGTTCATTTTTTGAGAGTTTGAATTTGTGTTTGAAGGATGAAAGCATCAGCGTTTTTCCATCGCCATAAATTTCATCACACACAAGCGGGTGGCCGATATGCTTTGCATGTACCCGCACCTGGTGTGTGCGGCCGGTATGAATCCTGAAACGCACCCATGAAAAAATTTTAAAATCTTCCAGCACTTCATATTCAGTTTGCGAAGCTTTCCCATTGCGGTGAATAACCATCGTTCCTTTTTTCACCGGGTGTTCGGCAAGGGGGGCATCAATTGTTCCGCTTTTATTTGCCGGCGTGCCCAGCAGCAGACCGCAATAAACTTTTTCGGTCTGCCTTTCTTCGAATTGTACAGAAAGATGTTTATGTGCCGCTTCATTTTTTGCAAAAAGAATCAGCCCGCTGGTTTCTTTATCCAGCCGGTGCACAGTGAAAATCTCTCCGTATTTCTCCTGTAATATTTTTTTTAATGAAACTTCTTTGCCTTCGCGGTCAGGAATGGAAAGCAACCCGGATGGTTTGTTCAGTGCAATCCAGTCGCTGGTTTCTTTTATAAGAATGCTATCGGCAAACTTCATTACAAAAAAATTAAAGACTTGTTTTGGACTAAGGCTTCGTAAAGCCCTCCCTTTGAGAGGGTTTGGGTGGGCTGAAATATTTGAGTGTTCTCACTTCTTTTTCGGTTAAAAAACGCCATGTGCCCCTTTCCACATTTTTTTTGGTGAGGCCGGCAAACATTACCCGATCCAGGTGCTTTACTTCATACCCGAGGTGTTCAAAAATGCGCCGGACAATCCGATTGCGGCCGCTGTGTATTTCCACACCTAATTGTCTCTTGTCTTTTGCATCGGTATAGGCAATAGCATCTACGCTAGCCGGGCCGTCTTCCAGCACTACGCCATTTAGTACCTGGTCAAAATCTTTTTTCTCCAGCGGTCTGTTCAGTGTCACAGCATAAATCTTTTTTATTTCATTGCTGGGGTGGGTAAGTTTTTGGGAAAGCTCTCCGTCATTAGTCAGTAAGAGAACACCGGAAGTATTTCTGTCCAGCCGGCCCACGGGGTACACTCTTTCATGTGTGGCCCGCTTAATTAAATCAAGCACTGTTTTTCTTCCCTGCGGATCATCGGTGGTAGTAATGTAATCTTTGGGTTTGTTGAGCAAAATATAAACGAGATTCTTTGCCAGTGAAATTTTTTTCCCGCTCACTTTTACTTCATCCTTTGCTGAAACTTTATAGCCGGGCTCCGTAATCCATTCGCCGTTCACTTTCACCTTTCCTTCTTTCACCAGTACTGCAGCATCACGACGGGAACAAACTCCGCAGTGGGCTATGAACTTATTCAGGGGCATCTGATTTGAGGTCTTTGGTCTGAAGAGTGAAGGCGGTATAGTGCTGCCACGTCCTGTACTATTATGCTGATTTCTGACTTCTGATTTCTGACTTCGTTTCTTATCAAAAAATTCTTCCCGTTCTTTTTTCCATTTCTTTTTTTCCTGGCGGAATTGTTCTTTGACAGAAGCGTTGCTTTTATTTTTTATAAATTTTTCAAACGGGGATGTCTTTTTCATGCTTGTTAATTGCTGTTTTACAACAGGGGACAGCAAAAGTAAGCATAAATAAAAAGACCACCGGGATTACCGGTGGCCATGCTTCTTGTTCAATGATGATTTCACGAGAGTTTGCCGGGTTTGCGGAGTCCGTGCTTTCTTAACTCCTGCATTTTTTTCAGTTGTTCTTCGTTAAGGATAGACTTCATTTCCTGCTTTTGATTTTCCATCAGTTTTTTCATTTCTTCCCGCTTTTGCTGCATATTCAGTGATTTGTTTTCATGCAGGGCTTTTATTTTTTGTTGCATTTCACTGCGTTGCTTTTTCAGTTTTTCCGCCTGTTCATTGCTTAATTGCAGCCGCAGCTTCATTTTTTCCATACGGGCATTGGCATCTATTTCTGCCACCTTCTTTCTTTCTTCTTTCATTTTTACTATCCTGTCTTTTTGTTCTTTGGTCAGCAGGCTTTGCATCTCCTCATGGTGTTTTTTGCGCAGGTCGTCCATTTGTTTCCTCCACTCTTTCACGGTGATGTCATCTTTTTTCCGGAGGTTTAGCATTTTTTTTCTGAAATCTTCATTCAGGGTTTTGGCCTTTTGTTTCTGGTCATCGGAAAGTTTCAGCTTTTCAGCCAGAAAATGTTTTTGCTGATGATGCCTTTGTAAACCGGGATGCTTTCCTTCACCCGGCAATTTTTTTTCCTGGGCCTGCACTATTGTAAGTGTGGCAAATGCAAGGATGGTAGCAAGAATCTTTTTCATAAAGTTTATTTTTTTGACGATAAACAGACTTTATTTCTGCGATGAAGTTTAACCAAATCTAAGAAAATTTTCGTAGATGGTAAAATAACCGGATTAGTGGCTGTCTTTATTGGCCAGTTGCCCGCAGGCGGCATCAATATCTTTACCCCGGCTGCGCCGGAGTCTTGCATTTACTTTATGTTTTTCCAAATAATGCATAAAAGCTGTCACCGTTTTTTCGTCCGGCTTTTGGAAATCGGCAAAGTCAACCGGGTTGTATTCAATGATATTGATTAAATCAACCGGAACCTGGCGATAGAGTTTTATCAGTTCATCCGCATCTTTGAGCGAGTCGTTAAAGTTTTTAAAGAGGATATATTCGAAAGTTATCTCGTTACGGGTTTGTTTGTAAAAATAATTCAGCGCTTCCACCACCGATTTTATGTTGTTGGTATCGTTAATGGGCATTATTTCATGCCGCTTTTTGTCGTTGGCGGCGTGCAGTGACAGGGCCAGCTTGAACTTCACTTTGTCATCACCCAGCTGTTTTATCATTTTGGCTACACCGGCTGTTGACACGGTGATTCTTTTCGGGCTCATGCCCAGCCCGTCGGAGGATGTGATTCGTTCAATGGCTTTCAGCACATTTTTATAGTTCAGCAGCGGCTCGCCCATGCCCATGAAAACGATGTTGGTGATTTTATGGCCGAAAACCTTTTCACACTGCCGGTTGATGAGCACCACTTCATCATAAATTTCATCATAGCTGAGGTTGCGTTTTTTTTCCATAAAACCCGTGGCGCAAAACGTACAGCTGAGCGAACAGCCGATTTGTGATGACACACAGGCTGTGGCTCTTTTTTCAGTGGGGATCAGTACCCCCTCCACCCGGTAACCTTCGTGGGTTTTAAAGCGGCTTTTGATGGTGCCATCAGCGGAGTATTGTGTGGCATCAACAGTAAGCGCCGGCAGCGAGAAATCTTCTTTCAACTTATTACGGAGTTCTTTACCCAGGTTGGTCATGGCATCAAAGCTTTGTACCTGTTTTTGCCAGAGCCATTCATACACCTGTGCGGCACGGAATTTTTTTTCACCCCGGGTTTCAAAATACTTTTCCAGTTCCGGGAGGGTTAAATGACGTATATTTTTTTGGTCTGTTTTCAGCATCGTGCAAAGATACCCCAGGACCGTGTTTAGGGGGAATAATTATATTGCGTGCAATAAAATTTCCCTGGTGGAAAATCCCGGAGGCTATAATGAAAGATGTATTTATTATTGATGCCATCCGCACACCGATAGGTAAATACGGCGGGTCGTTATCAACTATCAGACCGGATGATTTGCTGGCCATTGTCATTCATGCACTGATGGATAGAAACAGCAACATTGATATGAATGAAGTGGAAGATGTGATTGCCGGGGCGGCCAACCAGAGTGGCGAAGACAACCGCAATGTGGCCCGCATGGCAGCCCTGCTGGCCGGTCTGCCGGTGAGTGTGGGCGGAGTTACAGTGAACCGGCTTTGCGCCTCAGGTTTGCAAAGCATAATGGATGCAACAAGGGCTATTAAATGCGGCGATGGAGAAATTTATTTTGCCGGTGGTGTGGAAAGTATGACCCGTGCGCCGTTTGTGATGAGCAAAAGTAATGAACCCTGGAGCCGCAAAACCGAAGTGTTTGATACAACCATGGGCTGGCGGTTTATCAATGAGAAACTGGCTGCCAAGTATTTTCCGTTCACCATGGGCGAAACAGCGGAGAATGTGGCAAAGCAATGGAAGATTTCAAGAGAAGAGCAGGATCGGTTTGCCCTGCAATCGCAGGAAAAATATTTTGCAGCAAAAGATGCAGGAAAATTCAACAATGAAATAGCGGCTGTTGAAATTAATAACAGCGGATTGATTACCTGGGTGACAGTGGATGAACATCCCCGAAAAACTTCATTGGAAAAGCTGGCAGCACTGAAACCTGCATTCGTAAAAGACGGAACTGTAACTGCCGGCAACTCTTCGGGTATAAATGATGGCGCAGCAATGCTTCTTCTTGCAAGTGAAGATGCCGTGAAAAAATATTCGCTTAATCCAATGGCCCGAGTGGTGGCAATGTCTTCTGCAGGTGTTGAACCGGCCATAATGGGAATTGGACCTGTGCCCGCCACAAAAAAAGTACTGCAACGGGCCGGTTTGAAAATGGAAGACTTAGGGCTGGTTGAATTGAATGAAGCCTTCGCGTCACAAAGTATTGCCTGCATAAAGGAAATTGGCCTTGACCCGAATCAAGTAAATGTAAATGGCGGCGCTATTGCGCTTGGTCATCCTTTGGGCTGTAGTGGGGCCAGAATTTCCACTACCTTATTATATGAGATGAAGCGCAGAAATGTGAAATATGGACTTGCCACCATGTGTGTGGGTGTGGGGCAAGGTGCAGCCATAGTTTATGAAGGAGCTTAATACCGGCTGATAACAACTAGTCAATTCGCTTGTCACAAATCAATAATTTAGAATTGTTTCATCACTGTCATATTTTTCAATGCCGTGCAAACTTGGTTTCGATATGCAGCGATTGTATATTTAACATTGCCTTCCAAGGTTAAGGTTTTCATTTTTTTAATAAAAACTGCAACATGAGAAAATTATTACTACTGGTCTCAGGCCAGCTATTCCTGCTTATCGGAATATTGGCCCAGGAAAAGACCCTCACAGGAAAAGTGACCGACGAAAGCGGTAGCCCGGTCGCTAATGCCTCAGTCATAGTTCAGGGTACTAAAACGGGAACCGCCACAAAAGCAGATGGCAGCTTTATTCTGAAAGTTCCTGCCGATGCAAAAGCGATTACCGTTTCCAGTGTCAATTACGAAACACAAACCATTACACTGGGCACCTCACTTATCATTGAGGTTACATTAAAAGCCACAAGCAATCCACTGAACGAAGTAGTGGTTGTGGGCTTTACCACCGCCCGTAAAAAAAGAGATGAGGCCGGCGCCATTTCAAGTGTAAAAGCCAGCCAGCTGGAAAATCTTCCGAACCTATCGCCAGATAAAGCGCTGCAGGGTAAAGCAGCCGGCGTACTGGTGCAGGCTAATAATGGCATACCGGGTGGAAATATTAATGTACGCATCCGCGGAGGAAGTTCCATTAACACTGGTGTTGATCCGCTTTACGTGGTGGATGGCGTGCAATTAAACACACAGGGTACGGCCAACTTCTCCCAGTCAAACCCGCTGGCTTTTCTGAATCCTGATGATATTGAATCAATAGATATCATCAAAGATGCGGCAACCGCTGCCATCTATGGAAGCACCGCTGCAAATGGGGTAGTGCTGATTACAACCAAAAAAGGGAAAACAGGTAAAACAAAATTTTCTGCAAATGTGTATACAGGTGTTGTTATGCCAATAAAATACCTGGATGTTACAAACGGGCCAGAGTATTTTCAGTTGAGATCAGAGGCCTATGCTTCGGTACTGAATTTACCTCCTACCGATCTTGCAGTAAAGAGGACCGTGTTGAATGAGCTTCGATTTGCAGGAGCAGCCACTTACACACTGGCCCAGGCTGACTCTGCCATTGCCACCATTCCTACTTACGACTGGCAACAGGCAGCCATCAACAATGGCAACATTACCAATTATGAAATTTCAGCCAGTGGCGGTAACGACCGGAATACTTTCCGCATTTCAGCAAACTTTACCGATCAGAGTACCATTGTGACCAAGGCTGATTTTAAACGCTACGGGCTGAAAGTAGATATTACCAATAAAGCTACAGACAGGTTATCGTTTGCATTAAGCACCAACCTCAGCACGTTTGAACAAAATGTGCCCTTTGCAGTCAGCGGCTCCTTCCTTGGCAGCCCGGCATTTTCATCACCGGCTATTATCCCTACCAATCCTATTTATAAGGATGACGGCTCTTACTACGGTACACCGGGTAATGTGCCGGCCAATATTGTGGGTGTGCTCAACCAGAATGTCATCCAGGTAAATGACTACAACAGCGGTTTTCAGCGTACCAACCAGATGGTGGGTAATTTCAATATCGAGTATAAAATTTTTGAGTGGCTGAGTGTGAAAGGATTTGCCGGGATGGACTACCGCCTGCTGCATGGCAAGCGGGTATCTGATGCCCGCACGGCGGATGCTTTCAACCGCAAAGGACTGGTGCAGCTGGAAACAGATTATAATACCAACCTGAATACTTTTGCCACATTGAATTTTAACCGCATCATTGGTCAAAATCACAAAGTGGATGGCTTTATAGGGTATGAGTTCAGAAAAGAAAACCTGATACAAACCACCGAATCGGGTGATGGATTTCCTACATACCAGTTTACTTCGCTGAGCAATGCTGCCAACCCGCTGGCAGTTGGCGAAACATTCACCGGCTTCAGAAGAAATGCCGTATTTACCAATGTTAATTACGCCTTCATGGAAAAATACCTGGTTGGGGTTGTAGTACGTTACGATGGTTCTTCCAGATTCGGAAAAGGTTTTCGCTACGGTACGTTTGCCGGTGTGAAGACGGCCTGGAATATGGATCGGGAAAGTTTCCTTGTCAATTCGAAAGTGGTTTCGGCATTGCGCCTGCGATTCAGCTATGGCCAAACGGGGAATGACCAGATTGGCAATTTCGACGGGTTAGGTCTGTATGGCGGCGGCGGTGTTTATAATAATGCAGCCGGAATTGCTTACACACAATTAGAAAATCCAAACCTGAAATGGGAACAAACCAGCACGGTAAATATTGGTGTTGATTTCGGTTTTTTCAGGCATCGTGTTAATGGCAGCCTGGAACTTTATAATAAGAAAACCGAAGACATCCTGCTGAACCAGCCACTACAGCAAACCACCGGTTTTACTTCCATCAGCACCAATATCGGCAAAATGCGTAACCGGGGTATTGAACTAACACTCAGCGCCGATATAATTAAAGCAAAAAGGACCGGCGATTTTAACTGGAATATGAGTCTCACATTTGCCTACAACGACCAGGAGGTAACCGAACTGTATGGAGGATATAAAGTATTGCCATCCGATGTCAGCATCAGGGTAGGGGAACCTGTAGGCGTATTGTTTACACAGCGCTATGCCGGCGTAAACCCTGCAACCGGCCGGCCGATGTGGTACGACAGCCTGGGCAATCTTACTTATCAGGTGCTTGCAAAAGACAGGGTAGTTCTTGGACCCACCCGGGAGTCACCGTATGTTGGTGGTTTCAGGAGTGTATTTAAATACAGGGGCGTGATGCTCGATGTTTTCCTGCAGGGTGAGTATGGCCGCCTGGCAACAGACGGACAGGTGAATTTCCTGTTCGAAAATCTTGCCCGCCTGAATGAACTGCAGTATATCTATGATAACCGGTGGACAACACCCGGCCAGATTACTTCTATTCCCCGCTTTAATGCCAATGGTGCAGAATCAAAAGGCTCAGCCGCACAATCAGGAAACAGGCAGTGGTTTAAAGCGGATTATATCCGGCTGAAAAATGTGATGCTTTCGTATGACCTGCCCGGCAAGTGGCTTTCAAAAGTAAAAATTTCAAATGCCCGGGTATATGTGCAGGCTACTAACCTGGCCACAATCAGCGACTGGTTCAGTTATGATATTGAATTTGTCGGCACGGCAACCGGCATCATTCCGCAAACAAAGAATGTCACCTTTGGTGTTCAACTTGGCTTTTAACCCTAAAACATTTAGAATTATGAAAAGTTATTTTAATAAATATGTAATCGTGGTTGGCCTGGCAGCTCTATTGGCGACAGGATGCGAAAAGCAACTTGAAATATCGCCCCGCCAGTCAATTGATGCCAGCACTGCGCTGACATCGAGAGATGCCATCAATGCAGCCATCACCGGTCTTTATGCAAGATTGAAAAATGCCCGTATGTACGGGCGGGATTTAATCACTCATGCAGAAGCTTTGGCTGATAATGGTTTTGCCACCAATAAATCGGGGCGCTTATTGCCCGAGGCAAACAATGTGCAGGGTGCTCATTTTACCGGCACCATCTGGTCCAGCTTTTATGCCGGCATCAACCAGATTAACCTGATACTGGAAACACTCCCCACCCTTGACCTGGCGCCGGCCATTACCCAGGCCGAACGGAACCTGTGGGAAGGGCAGCTATATTTCCTTCGTGGCCTTTATTATTTTGATATGGTGAGAGTGTATGCCTATATACCCGGCGCAGTGGTGGCTGCACAAGACAGGGGCGGGGTTCCGCTTTCACTTACCGGTATTTCCACTGCTGAAGCTGCATTGGCTTATTTGCCTTCACGGGCTCCCATTGATGATGTATACAACCAGATTATTGCCGACCTTACCCAGGCAGAAGCAAAACTTTTGTACCCGGGGCTTGGTGTAAGCCAGGCCAACAAAGCAGCAGCTCAGGGTCTTCTTGCAAGGGTCAGTTTGTATAAAAAAGATTATACAGCTGCCAAATCGTGGGCTGATAAATGCATTGCCTTGGCCGGCAGTAAAATGACTACAGCATCTACATTTGTATCCAATTGGAGATCTGCCACCCATAGCGAAACGCTCTTCCAGGTTGCTTTTGCCACCAATGGTGAAAACATTGGTGTGAATGAATCGTTACAGACATCATTTACTACTTTGGTCACTCCCGGCAACCAGGGAACTACCGGTGGTTTTGGCGACCTGGTGCCAACTATAAGCCTGCTTACTGATCTGGGCATAACACTACAAGGGGGGATGACCACCACAAATTTTGCACTGAACCATGTGATTGCCAGCCGCAGCACTGATGTAAGAAACCTTTTGTTTGAACCCGGCACAGCCGGCCGCGGTAATATTAAAACAGAATGTACCAAGTTTATTGGTAAAAACGGGTTTATCAACCTGGATAATGTACCGGTATTCAGAATTTCCGAAGCCTACCTGATTCGTGCTGAAGCGCAGGTCACTACCGGTTCATCCGTATTTAACCAGCCGGCAGCACTTGCCGATATGAAATTTGTGAAAGTAAGAAGGTACACAGATTACACAGGCTCTGCACAGGAAACGGCCGACAATGCCATGGATCCTACCCAGCTTTTTAATGAAATACTCAGGCAAAGAAGAATTGAATTTGCATTTGAAGGCCATCGCTTCTTTGATTTGAAGCGGCTGGGAAGAGACCTGGTAAAATCACCGCACTACAACACTGTGGCCTTTACCGATACCCGCATACTGGCTCCCATTCCACAGAGTGAAGTAGACGGTAATCCGAATCTGAAACAAAATGCAGGATACTAAAAAAAATAATTATGAGAAGAACACATTTTATTGCACTGATTCTTGCGGCCTTATTATTTACTGGCTGTATAAAGAACGACCAGGTTATTTTCAGAGATTCCCTGGTTGAGTTTGACGCCGCCATTTGGAATGCTAATGCGGCCGGGCTTACTTACCCCATCATGACCAGGGTGCCAGCTCAAGGCGCTGCCACTACTACCAGCCAGCCAACGATTACAAGAACCAGCGGTACAGTTCGGTTGCGGATTAACCTGGTAGGGGCACAACGTTCAACGCCTATTACATTTAATTACCAGGTAGTACCGGGCGAATCTACGGCAGTTGCCGGCACACATTATACCACACCATCTGGCACGGGCACTATTCCAGCCAATTCAAGCTTTGGTGAAATTACCATTGAAATATTGAACCCCGGCGCCACCAGCGGCTCCAGGATACTTGTACTGCAACTGATGGACAGCCCTGATGTGAAGGCAAGTGTCAATTATGCCAAGGTGGGATTAAGTATTTCGCAGAGCTGACAGGTTTTTAAATATTTTCAAAGGCTGCTTTTTATGGGCAGCCTTTTTTTTACCCGGAATATTTATATATAAAACCGATTTCCTTAATTTTCATCTTTAAATTAAATTGACATGATGAAAAAATTTCTTTTGGCTGCTTGCTTATGGACAGGCGCTGCTGCGGTTAATGCACAGACTCCTTCCGAGCCTCCGCTGGAAGATTACACGGGTAAATATGTTTTTCCGGAGGGCAGCGTAGTGCCTGAAGTGGATGTGACGATTACAGACGGCGCCTTATTCATGACTTCGGTTGCAGGCTCTTCTGTTTGCACAAGACTGAGTGTGGATTCATTCCAGATAGTAGAGTTCAGCGGCATTGCCTTTTTTAAGCGAGGCGATGATAAAAAAGTGAATGCTGTGCATATAGAAGCCATGGGCTATGTGCTGGACGGGCAAAAGAAAAGCGACGGAAGCTGGCGGTTTACATTTTATTACCGGACGGGAAGGGAATTGCTGGTACCAAAAAAATAATCAGAAATTAAAATTTATTAATTCCTGCTGCGGGATGGTTTGCTGGCTGCCCTGCAGCAGGTTTTTTATGGTGCAGGTTTTTTCTTCCACCTCTTTGGTTCCGATAAAAACTGCATAAGGAATCTTTTTCTTTTCTGCGTATTTAAACTGTTTGTCAAACTTTACAGTTTCATGGTACAATTCGCAGCGGATGTGCTTGCTCCGCAGTTGCTGCATCAGCTTAAATGCGGTTTCGCTTTCTGTTTTCCCCAGGTTAAAAAATAAAACCTGTGTGCCCACATGCACATCGGCCGGAAAAAGATTCAGTTCTTCCATCACATCATAAATGCGGTCCACGCCAAATGATATACCCACCCCGGGTATGCCGGGAACACCAAACAGGCCCGTAAGATCATCATAACGTCCGCCACCGCCAATGCTGCCTATTTTTACTGCTGCCGGTGGCCTTGCTTCGAAGATGATGCCTGTGTAGTAGTTGAGGCCGCGGGCAAGCGTGGGGTCAATGATAAGTCGTGATTCGTGATTCGTGAGTCGTGAGTTGACGAACTCAAGTTCTTCAATTCCTTTTTTCCCTGTTTCCGATGAACCAATGAGTTCTTTTAATTGTGTAATTTTTTCTTCGTTGCCGCCGGCTATGGAAAGATATTTTTCAGCCAGGCCAACCTGTTCCTTGTTTAAACCTTTATGCTTCAGTTCTTCCTTTACTTTTTCCAGGCCAATTTTATCCAGCTTGTCAATGGCAATGGCGATGTCGTTCATCTTTGCTGCGCTGCCGCATCGTTCGGCAAGGGCGGTAAGAATTTTCCGGTGGCTGATGCGTAATTCAAAATCATTTATACCCAGCTGTGTAAACACGTCGGTATAAATCAAAGCCAGCTCCACTTCGTTGAGCAGCGAATGACTGCCCACCACATCGGCATCGCACTGGTAAAACTCCCGGTATCTTCCTTTCTGCGGCCGGTCGGCACGCCACACGGGCTGTACCTGGTAACGCTTAAACGGGAAAGTGAGTTGGTTGTAATTCATCGCCACATAGCGGGCAAAGGGAATGGTGAGGTCGTACTTCAGGGCCCTTTCAGTAATTCCTTTTGAATTTTTTCCCTGTAATATTTTTTCAAAATCTGTTCTTGCTTGTTTTTCTTTTTCGGGATTATCGAGCCCGTTGTTGAGTAGTTTAAAAATCAGTTTATCGCCTTCTTCGCCATACTTGCCCATCAGCGTTTCGAGGTTTTCCATGGCCGGCGTTTCCAGTGGTTCAAATCCATAAACCTCAAAAACGTTTTTTATTGTTTCAATAATAAAACTCCGTTTGCGGACCACTTCGGCTCCGAAGTCTCTTGTGCCTTGGGGTAGCGAGGGTTTTGTCATAGTTACTGTTTGCTGTTTGCCGGACTCTGGTAATTGAACCCGCCTTTGTCAAAGCGATGGTGGACAGGCATCGAAAGGGGATCATTGTCCCGGTAGCTATCGGGAGAATATTTTTTTACGATGGCATCGCAGGCTTCATCAAGCAGCTTAAACACTTCATGATATTCCCGCTCCGGTCCGTACCAGGGATCGGGCACCTCCATGTTTTTGCCGGGATGCAGTTCATTCAATAATAAATCCGCTTTGCTTTCAATAAAATTGTTTTCAGCTATCCGGCGCATTTCTTCCATCACATCGTCAGCCATGGCATAAATTTTATCGAAGCTGATAAAATCGTCTGCTATAAATCTTCTTGCTCTTTGTTGGCTGATATCAATGCCGTGAAGCCTTGCAATTTTTTGCGACAGCGGATGCGGCGGCTCACCGGTATGATAGCTGTTGGTGCCGGCGCTTTCTACTGTCCACTTCAATCCAGCCTGCCAGGCTTTTTGCTGCAGTATACCCTCAGCCAGCGGGCTGCGGCAGATATTGCCAAGACAAACCATTAAAATTTTCATGCAGCAAATGTCTGCGAAAAAGAATAATTAATAATGAATAATGAATAATTATTTGTTCAGAAACGATTACTATATGGAAATAATTTCTGCTTGCATCTCATTCGCAAAAGTATAGCCATGACTAACAAAGAAATCCTGCAGGCCGATATGCTCGATATTTTGTTTGAGCGTCGCAACAAACTGTACGGAGCCTACGCATTACGCAAAACATATCCCAGGCGACTGGGTACGGCCACTGCTGCCGCCCTTTCGCTGGTGCTGCTCTTGCTTATCATGTCTTTTATCAATAACAATAAAAAAAACAGGAGGGGACCGGTTGAAGACAACAGAACAGTAACATTGACACAAATTGAAATTCCCGAAAAACCCGATGAACCCGAACGACCAAGGCATGAAGATCCCCCGCAAACCGCTCAGGCCGACCACCAGCAGATAGTGGTAGTGCCCGATGAACTGGCCGATGAACCCATTACCGAACAAATAGATATTCAGAAAGCGCAGGTGGGAAATGAAAACAATTCCGGAAATCCGGATGATGATATTGTAAAACCCGTTACTGAGGAAAATGACACCGGAAATACAACTGAAACCGTGCAGGAAAATGAACCAATATTTAGAAAAAGAGAAATTCCTCCCGCATTTCCCGGCGGCGAGGAAGCCTGGGTTTCTTTTCTCCGTAAATTTTTACAAACACCTGACGATCTGGAACCCGGCCAGCGGGTAGATGTGACGGTCCGGTTTTGGGTAGATATTGATGGCAGTGTGTCAAAACCTGAAATTATCAAAAGCGGAGGCAGGGTATTTGATAATGAAGTGCTGAGGGTGCTGAAAAAAATGCCCAAATGGGAGCCAGCCGAGCAGAACGGCCGCAAAGTGGCGGTATCTTACACGCAATCTTTCACCTTTCTTGGCATGGAGGAATAAACCGTATTTGAAATTTGAAAATTTTACACCGGCACCCCGGGGATTTAAAAATGAACTTGTCCATTTCAGGGTAAAAATTTTTATCTTGCCGCTTCCGCTAAGGTTTTGATAGTATATGATGTTTGACGATAAAGAAAGAAATACATCCGCCCGGCTGCGGTCACTATACGATTATACAATGGGCGTATTGTGGATGGCAGTCGGGATTTTCTTTTTGTTTCAAAAAAAATTCGGTTACGATCTCCAGTTCAATTCGTTACTGACCGGCATTTTTGGAGTGTCCAGTTTATTGTATGGTTTGTTCAGAATTTACCGGGGGTACAAAATGAAATAATTAAAAAATTAAACAGGAAGGGCATGCTGTGGATTCGCTACCGATGGATATTCGTACCGGCTCTTTTTATTATAACAGGATGCGGGTCGGGAAATGAAACAACCGGTAACAACCGGTATGACCGGGGGCACATTGCTATCAGCGCCGACGAATCATTCAAACCCGTTATTGATTCGCAGGTGCAGGTGTACGAAGCAAAATATCCCGATGTAAAACTGAATGTTCTTTACAAACCGGAGGCTGACTGCATCCGCGACCTGGCTGTTGATTCCGTTAAAATGGTCATCATCACCAGGCGGCTGCACCAGGAGGAAAAGCAGTTTATTGTGGATTCATTTCAGCTGGCGCCGGAGCAGATGCTGCTGGCTTTTGATGCCATTGCAGTGATAGTGCATCCGGAATCGGATGAATTTCTTTTTTCCATGAATGAACTGAAAGAAATTCTCACCGGGAAATTTAGGAAAAATTTAATTCCGGTATTTGACGGACTGAAAGCAACCAGCACGGTACGCTTTATCGTCGATTCCCTGTTGCGTGGCGATTCGCTTACCAGTAAAGCCCTGGCAGCAAAGAGCAGCGAGGAAGTGATTAATTATGTCTCAACACATCAGGAAGCAATTGGCTTTATCGGCGTTAGCTGGATTGGAAATAAAGATGACGAGAAGCAACTGAGCTTTTTGAAAAAAGTAAAACTGGCCGAACTGGAAAGCACAGATGAGCCCGGTAAATATGTGCAGCCCGTGCAGGCCAATATTTACAACGGCCGCTACCCGCTTATCAGGGAGCTGGTGGCCATTATTAAAGAAAAACCCAGGGATGGCCTGGCTCATGGATTCAGAAATTTTATGACCAGTGAAAAAGGACAACTGATTTTCCGCAGGGCTTACCTGGTGCCGGGGTATATGCAGTTTATAGTGCGCCCCACCAAACTCCGGGATGAATAATTGGCTATATTTATAACCTTATAAAGTGAAACGAAAATGAAGAAGACCTTTCTTGCTGTAAGTACAGCAATGATGCTGGCCGTTTCCCCGGCCGGCGCTCAAACCGTCCAGGAGGGGATCAATCACCTGTATGCCGACCGTTTTCAAAATGCTGTGGCTACCTTTAAAAAAATTCTGGATGTAAACCCCAATGTGATTGAAGCCATATACTGGCTGGGACAAACTTACCTGGATATGGATGACAATGATGCTGCCCGCCAGCTATACGATAAAGCCCTGCAGACAAACGGCAATGCGCCGCTGCTGATGGTGGGTAAGGGACATGTGCTGCTGCTGGATAAAAAAACCAGTGAAGCCCGCCAGCAGTTTGAAACAGCAATGACAATAAGCCGTACAAAAAAGGGTGACGACCCTGTCGTATTGAATGCCATCGGCCGTGCCAATGTGGATGCAAGAGAAGGTAATCTTGATTATGCCGTACAGGTGCTTGAAAAAGCTTTTGAACGGGATCCTAAAAACGCGGATATAGCGCTGAACCTGGGCAATGCCTATCGTAAAAAAGATCCCGGCCAGGGTGGTGGAAAAGCCTATGAAATGTACCAGATGGCCATAAAGCTGAATCCCAATTTTGCCTACCCGCATGTGCGTATTGCCAAGCTGTTTGAAACACAGAAAAACTGGGATCTGGTGCTGGAAAACCTGAACAAAGCGGTAAAGGCTGATCCTTCATTCAGCCTTGCCTATTATGAATTTTTCTATTACTATTTCTTCAATAATAAGCTGGATGATGCCACTTCGTATTTTAATAAATATGTAGGCACCCGTGCCGGTGAGGATAAAACAGATGATGATTACCTGCAATCGCAGCTGTGCTGGGCCAAGAAAGATTATGACTGTGCCATAGCCAAAGCAGAAAGTGTGAAGGCTGCCATGGGTGCAAAAGTGAAACCAAGAGCTTACAAGCAACTGGCCTACTCCTATCTTGGCAAAGGCGATTTTGCCAAAGCCAAAGTAAACGTGGATGCTTTTTTTGAGCGGGAAAAAGAAGGGTTCTCTCTCCAGGATCATATCCTGAAAGCCGATATCTATTCAGGCTTCGGCGCCTCCTGCGAGGAGATGTATGGCTTGTATATGATCGGTGCAGCTGCAGATTCGGTGCTCTCATCGAAAATAGAATTTATGAACAAGGCTGTTGAGTATTTTAAATCGAAAAAATGCACAAAACAACAAGCTGATATGAGCTGGGCTATTTATAATACAAGGCCCAATCCGAATCCGGCGGGGCTGGTAAACCTGGGAATTCTCTATTCACAGGCAGGCGATCTTTTGAAAGCCGATAGCCTCTTTGCTAATTATATAGCTGCATTTCCTGACAGTATTTATGGTTATTACTGGAGAGCCAGGGTGAGTTATATGATTGATACTACCATGACCGTTGAGCCTTATATTACAAACCTGTTAACCTGTAATGAAAAAACCATTGATATAGCTTCGCTGGACAAAACGAGATATAAATCAATGGGAACAAATGCAGCCCTGGTGCTTACCGGTTACTGGAATAACATCAGGAGCAGCCGCGACACGGCGTATAATTACCTTTTAAAAGGTTGGGATATTGATAGCACTAATGAACAGTTGAGAAGAATCAAAGAAATTTTTGACAAACAGCCTGCCTCAAAGGGGAATCAGCCCAAGCAACCCGCAAAGACGGGAACAAAACCTTCCGCCTCTGTGCGCATGCCCATGAACAAGGATTCCATTGAGATTTGATTTTTCGTTTAGGTTTTCTTCATTATAGCAAAGTCCTTTCCGCCAAAAACGGGAGGGATTTTTTTTTGGCTAAGAGCAAAAGGAGAAAAGGAGTAAAGAAGATATTGGAAAGAATCCTGCTTCTCTTTTACTCCTTCCTCTCTTTTAATTTCTTAGTCCAGAATTATTCTCGAAAATTGATTGCGTCGGCTTATTTTTGCCGTCCAGATCAGCACCTATGCTTCATCTACTCCAGGCCGATTTGAATCAGGTAGTGAATGACGTAACGAATTCCGGCAGCTATATCCCGGTAGCCATCCAGGTTCTCCTGGTGGTGGGACTTATAGCAACCATGCTTGCTATTACACACTGGCTGGGGCCTAAAAGAAAAACAGCTGACAAGCTCCAGGTTTTTACTAGCGGTATTGCATCGCATGGCGAGGCCCGCCAGCCGATGGCCGTCAAGTATTTCCTGGTAGCAATTCTGTTTGTGTTGTTCGATGTGGAAGTGATTTTCTTTTACCCGTATGCCGTCAATTTTAAGTTCCTGGGCTGGCCCGGCTTCTGGGCGGTGATGATGTTTGTGGCGTTCTTCCTGTGCGGATTTATTTATATACTGAAGAAAGGTGCGCTGAAGTGGGAAGATTAAAACCCCCGCCCCCTATAGGGGGAACTTAGGTTGAAGTCTTCTCAGTCGATTGAAATAGTTCTTAGCTAAAAATTTTTTATCAAAAGAAAATTCTGAAATAATCAGGATTTCAAAACACCCTTTAGGGGTTGGGGGTAATTATGCCTCGTCCGGTATCATATAATGTAAATGTAAAGCCGCTGGAAAGGGATATCTCCCTTGCCGATATGCCCGGTGGCCACATGGGTGAGGGCTTCTTTGCCACTTCGCTGGATAAAGTAGTGGGTTTGGCAAGAAAAAATTCCATCTGGCCCCTGCCGTTTGCTACTTCCTGCTGCGGTATCGAATTCATGGCCACCATGGGTTCGCATTACGACCTGGCAAGGTTTGGAAGCGAACGGGTAGGTTTTTCTCCAAGACAATGTGATTTGCTGATGGTGATGGGCACCATTGCCAAAAAAATGGGACCCGTGGTAAAGCAGGTGTATCTACAAATGGCAGAACCCCGCTGGGTGATGGCTGTTGGCGCCTGTGCCTGCTCAGGCGGAATCTTTGATACCTATTCGGTACTCCAGGGTATTGACCAGGTGGTGCCGGTGGATGTGTACGTGCCCGGTTGCCCGCCACGGCCCGAAGCAATTATTGACGGAGTGATGCGTATCCAGGATTTGGTGGGTAAAGAAAGTTTGAGAAGAAGAAATGGTGAACGGTACAAAATGTTGCTTGAGGGTTATGGAATTCAATAAGAATTGTTGAATTGTTATATGGTTAAATTGTTAGCCATTGGGCAATGCAACAATTAAGCAATTTATCAATGTTGACAACCGACAGGATAAAAGAAAAACTAATAACAAAATTCGGCGAGCAGGTTTCAGGCTTTGCCGAACCGTACGGCATGCTCACCTTTGAAGCACCCAAAGAAATCAATCTGAAGGTGCTTAATTTTTTATATGATGATGAAGAACTGAAGTTTCGTTTTCTTACCGACCTGCAGGCGGTGCATTATCCCGACCGGAAAGGAAGAGAACTGGCAGTAGTGTACCATTTGCACAACTTAACCGACAATATCCGTATCCGCTTCAAAGTGTTTACTGATATTAATAAGCCGGATGTGTACACGGCCACGGGTTTGTTTTCCGGCGCCAACTGGATGGAAAGAGAGACATACGATTTTTTCGGGGTGAATTTCGTCGGTCATCCCAACCTGAAGCGGATACTGAATGTGGAAGAAATGGATTATTTCCCGATGCGCAAAGAATTCCCGTTGGAGGACCAGACCCGCAGAGACAAAGACGATGAGATGTTTGGAAGAGGATAGCTTAGTGCTGAGTAAAATAGAATTACTGAAGCCCGGCCCCCCTCTCCAAAGAAGAGGGACCGAGGGTGAGGCCAACGATGAAATGTTTGGACGATAAATTGAAAATTTGAAAATGCTCAATAAGAAAAGGTTGATTTAATCATCAAATTTTCAAAGTATGTAATTTTCAAATTGACTTCATGACAGCTCACGAACACATACGACTGCCGGAAGGCTCCATTGAAAAAACTACCACTACACTGAACCTGGGCCCCACACACCCGGCCACTCACGGAGTGTTTCAGAATATTCTTGAACTCGATGGCGAACGCATTGTTTCTGCTGAACAAACCGTGGGCTATATTCACCGTGCCTTTGAAAAATTGGCCGAACGCCGGCCGCTGTACCAGGTAACTCCGCTTACCGACCGCCTCAATTATTGTTCGGCCCCAATCAACAACATGGGCTGGCACCTCACCTGCGAAAAACTGCTGGGCATTAAAACTCCCAAACGGGTGGATTACCTGCGGGTCATTATCATGGAGCTGGCCCGCATTGCCGACCACCTTATTTGTAATTCCATTGTGGGTGTTGACACCGGCGCCTACACCGGTTTCCTGTACGTAATGCAATACCGTGAACTGATTTATGAAATATGGGAAGAGGTTTGCGGCTCACGCCTCACCACCAATATCGGCCGCATCGGCGGCTTCGAAAGAAATTTCAACGACATCGCATTTCAGAAGCTGGAAAAATTTCTGAAGGAATATCACGGGGTGCTGCAGGAATTTATCAACCTGTTTGAGCGCAACCGCATTTTTATGGAGCGTACACAAGGTACCGGCGCCATCAGCGCTGAACGGGCATTAAACTACAGTTTCACCGGGCCCAACCTGCGTGCCGCAGGAGTAGATTACGATGTACGGGTGCATACACCGTACAGCAGTTATGAAGATTTTCAGTTCAATATACCGGTAGGCACCACCGGCGACAACTATGACCGCTGGCAGGTGCGTAATGCCGAAATGTGGGAATCGCTGCGTATTATTGAACAGGCTTACCAAAAGGTGCAGGAGTTTAAAGGCGCCGAAGCCGACGTGTATCATGCCGATGTACCGGAATATTATCTGCCGGAAAAAGATGATGTGTACACAAAGATGGAAGCGCTAATCTGGCATTTCAAAATTGTGATGGGTGAAACCAAAATTCCTGTTGGCGAGGTGTACCATTGTGTGGAAGGCGCCAACGGGGAACTTGGATTTTATTTAATCAGCGATGGCGGCCGCACACCGTACCGTTTGCATTTCCGCCGGCCCTGTTTTATTTATTACCAGGCTTTCGAAGAACTGACAAAGGGAAGCATGCTGAGCGATGCCATTGTCACCCTGAGCAGTTTAAATCTGATTGCGGGAGAAATGGATGCATAAACCCCCTGCCCCCCTGAAGGGGGGACTTAGGCTGAAACAACCTGTACAGGTTTGAAAGTTCTTTACGTTTGTATTTTTATTATTGTGTTACCAGCAGAAGTAAATCTATTGAGCTTCCGTTGCGTCGCACTCTTGTACTATAAGTTCACTATTCGGCAATAAAAAAATTAAGTACACGCCGCTTCAGGCAGACACAGTGTTTATGGTTAAGTTTTCAGAAGAAAAATTAAAAGAAGTTAACGACATCATTCAGCGCTATCCCGAAGGGCGGCAAAAAAGCGCATTGATTCCGGTGCTGCACATGGCGCAGCAGGAGTTTGGCGGCTGGCTGAGTGTGGAAACGATGGACTATGTGGCTTCGCTGCTCAGGCTTGAGCCGATAGAAGTGTACGAAGTGGCTACATTTTACAGCATGTACAACCTGAAACCGGCAGGCCGCTATATGTTTGAAGTGTGCCACACAGGGCCCTGTATGCTGCGCGGCAGCGATGAGATAATAAAATATATTTATGAAAAGCTGGGAATAAAGCCCGGTGAAACCACAGCCGACGGAATGTTTACTTTGAAAACCGTGGAATGCCTCGGCGCCTGCGGCTATGCACCCATGATGCAGCTCGGCAAGCATTACCGCGAACACCTGACAAAAGAAAAAGTGGATAAGATTATTGATGAATGCAGAAGAAATCAATCTGTAAACAATTAGTAAATTTTAAAAAATAATGTATGAAAGGGATAATACCATATCTGAATTTTGATGGTAACGGAACAGAGGCATTGCAGTTTTATTGCAAAGCCCTTGACGGAAAAATTTTGTTTCAGCAAAGTTTAGGTGATTCACCAATGGGAGCAACGACTCCTGACGAGTTCAAAAACCGGCTGATGCATGCCACATTCGAATGTGAAGCCGGTTCTTTCATGGCCTCCGACGGCCCTCCCGGCCATGAAATGAAAACAGGAAACAATGTGAGTCTTTCATTACACTACGATGCCGAAGAAAAAATAGACAAAGCTTTCAATGGCCTGGCAGAAGGCGGAACCGTATTGATGCCCCTGCAGCAAACATTCTGGGCGCATCGCTTCGGAATGCTGATTGACAAATACGGCTTCAACTGGATGTTCAACATGGACAAACCTAAATGATAGAAACTGAAACAGTTCTTAACGATAGGATTGCTCTTTATTAACCTGTGTGTGGTTGCGCAGGTTGACAGCATAGGTTTGAAAGAAACAATGCAGCAACTGGACAAAGCGCTGATGCAAAAAGACGAAAAGATTTTACAGACAGTCCTGCACAAAGACCTGAGCTTTGGTCATTCCAACGGGTGGGTGCAAAGCAAGAAGGATGTGTTGAATGATTTTACTAGCGGGAAACTTGTATACAGTAATATGGAGAACAGCAGTTCCGTTATTCTGAATATAAATAAGAAATGGGCAACGGTGAAAACAAATACAAAAGCGGAAGGAACAGTGAACGGGAATGCATTCAGCCTGGCACTGCATGTGATGCAGTTTTGGATAAAAACAAAAAAGGGCTGGCAGCTGATGGTGAGGCAGAGTGCAAAACAAAGTTGATTATATAAATAATTATTCAGGGAGTTTGCTTCGTCGCTTCGCTCCTCGCAAGCATTATGGGACGAAAATTATTATTAGACAAAGCCGGCATTGAAGGCATTCGCTATTACGATGCATATCGCAGGAATGGCGGTTACCGCAGCGTGGAAAAGGCATTGAAAACAATGACACCTGACCAGGTGACTGAGGAAGTAAAGAAAAGCGGCCTGCGTGGCCGCGGCGGCGCCGGATTTCCTACCGGTATGAAATGGGGTTTTCTGGCCAAGCCTGAAGGCGTGCCCCGCTACCTGGTGGTGAATGCCGATGAAAGCGAACCCGGCACGTTCAAAGACAGGTACCTGATGGAGCATATTCCGCATTTGCTTATCGAGGGTATCATCACTTCATCGTACGCTATCGGCTCTAACAGGTCTTATATTTATATCCGCGGCGAATTTGCGTGGATAGTTGATATACTTGAGCAGGCCATTGCCGAAGCAAGAAACAATGGCTGGCTGGGAAAAAATATTTCAGGCAGCGGCTTCGACTGCGAAATCTATGTACAGCGCGGCGCAGGCGCCTATATCTGCGGCGAAGAAACTGCCTTGCTCGAAAGCCTCGAAGGCAAGCGGGGCAACCCGAGAATAAAACCGCCTTTCCCTGCCGTAAAAGGTTTATACGATTGCCCCACTGTGGTAAACAATGTAGAGACCATCGCAGCCGTAGTGCCGATAGTGAATGATGGCGGAATGGAGTATTCAAAAATTGGCACCGGGAAATCAACAGGAACAAAACTCATCAGCGCCTGCGGCAATGTGAAGAACCCCGGGGTGTATGAAATTGAAATGAATATTCCGGTGGAAGAATTTCTTTACAGCGATGACTACTGCGGCGGCATGGCAAACGGAAAAAGACTGAAAGCCTGCATACCCGGCGGCTCTTCGGTGCCCATTTTACCCGCCAGTCTGCTTTTGAAAACGGCGAATGGTGAACCAAGAATGATGACTTATGAAAGCCTGGCCGATGGAGGTTTTGCCACAGGCAGCATGATGGGCAGCGGCGGATTTATTGTGCTGGATGAAGACCAGTGCGTGGTAAAACACACGTACACGCTGGCCCGCTTTTACCGTCATGAAAGTTGCGGTCAGTGCAGCCCCTGCCGGGAAGGAACAGGCTGGATGGAAAAAATTTTATGGAATATTGATAATGGCAAGGGTAAAATGAGTGATATTGATTTGCTCTGGGACATTCAAAGAAAAATTGAGGGGAATACAATCTGTCCGCTGGGCGATGCGGCGGCATGGCCGGTGGCTTCAGCCATCCGTCATTTCCGGGATGAGTTTGAATGGCATGTACTGAACCCGGAAGAATGTTTGAGGAGAAATTATGGTTTGGCGGATTATGTGAAAAATTTGGAAGCGGTAAGTTCCTGAAACGTAAAAAGTAAAAATTCAAAAGTCAAAATACGGAAGAAGAGTTTTTGAATTTTGAAATGAAAGAAGAGGAGAAGCCATATAATATCAGGCACAGGTGTTATTATTTTTCGAAAGAAGTAGTGTTGTTTGTGAAAGAGTGCACTTATGATAGGGTTTTTTATTCAATATTTGATCAATTAATCAGGTGTGCTACGTCAATAGGGGCAAATAGTGTAGAAGGTAAAGCAGGTAGTACAAGAAAAAATTGGAAAAATTATTACAAGTCATCTCAAAAGTATTTTCAGACCACAGATGCACAGGATAAGCTAAGAGATTGAACCGCTTTTATTCTAAAATCTGAGAAATCAGTGAAATAATATCCGTGTAATCAGTGGTTAATTGGGGTTAAAGTGACTTTTGAGATAGCTTTAATTTAATTGCATTGAAATCAGCTAATGAAACAAAATATTGGTTATGCCTGATAAAAGACACATTGATTATTGATAAGAAAAAAATTTCAGAGCTGATTGGGGAGGCAGGTGTGATATCCAATATTATTGCAAGAATCATTATTAATACCGGTAAAAGTCAATAAACGGGTTTTACTTTTTACTTTTGAATTTTGACTTTATAAAATGGCTGAAGAAAAAAAATTATTCAAAGTAACCATCGACAACATTGCCATCGAAGTGGAGCCGGGCACTACTATACTGCAGGCTGCCCGGAAAATTGGTGGCGATGTCACCCCGCCTGCTATGTGTTATTACACACACCTGAAAAGCAGCGGAGGTAAGTGCCGCACCTGCCTGGTGGAAGTGGCAGCCGGCTCTGCCGCCGACCCGCGGCCGATGCCCAAGCTGGTGGCCAGCTGCCGCACCAATGTGATGGATGGCATGGTGGTGAAAAACATCACCAGCGAAAGAGTGATGGATGCACGAAATGGAGTGGTGGAATTTTTGCTTATCAACCATCCGCTCGATTGTCCTGTCTGCGACCAGGCAGGCGAATGTCATTTACAGGACCTTTCGTATGAGCACGGCACCGAAGGTACCCGTTATGCATTCAAAAGAAGAACATTTGAAAAGGAAGATATCGGCCCCTACATTCAGCTGCACATGACACGGTGCATACTTTGCTACCGCTGCACTTATGTAGCCGATCAGCTCACCGATAAGCGGGTGCATGGCGTGCTCGACCGCGGCGACCATGCTGAGATTTCCACTTACATTTCCAAAGCGATTGAAAACGATTTTTCAGGCAATATGATAGATGTGTGCCCGGTGGGTGCACTTACCGATAAAACTTTTCGCTTTAAAAACCGGGTGTGGTTTACCAAACCGATGGATGCTCACCGCAACTGCGATAAATGCTGTGGTAAAGTAACGCTTTGGCTGCGTGGTGATGAAGTGCTGCGGGTAACGGCAAGAAAAGACGAGTGGGGCGAAGTGCAGGCTTACAATGGCAAGCCCGGCTGGATTTGCAACGATTGCCGTTTTCATAAAAAACATAAAAGCGACTGGGTGATTGAGGGCCTCACCCATGTGAATCGTCATTCCGTTATTTCACAGGGAAAATATCCGGGACTGCATGTGCCGAAAGAATTTCTTCCGGAAGTAATGGACGGCAGAAAGCCGAAGCTGTTGATGGATATTCATGAAATAAGTGAGGTGAATAAGCCAGGAATAGATTTGTCGGAAATTCCGGGGCCGCCGACGAGTAAAACTTTCGGAAGTCAGCAATAGGGGAATATGATTTTAAAAAGAGAACAAATACAGGAAACAGTTCGGAATTTTTTTGCAGAAAAGCCTGTAAGAAAAGTCTGGTTGTTTGGTTCATACGCAAGAGGTGATGCTGACGAAACCAGTGATGTGGATGTGCTGATTGATTTTGAAAAAGATGCAAGGGTGGGGTTAAGATATTTTCTTTGGCACGAGGAATTGGCAGCTCTTTTAAAAAAGAAAGTAGACATAGTAAGTCTAGGCTGGGAAAATAAATATATCAAGCCGTTGATTGATAAAGACAAAACGCTGATTTATGAAAAATAAATTGGGCGATGAGGCCAGGCTCAGGCATATTTTGGATTGTATTACAGGAATAGAAAGTGCCATTGCAGAACTGGATCAGGAAAGTTTTATTGCCAATCATGTTGTGAGGATCGCAGTTGTCAAGTGGATTGAGATTATTGGCAAAGCTTCGGTGAATATTTCAAGGAACTGAAAAATCAATATAATGATATTGATTGGCCGGCGATAAAGGGCATGAGGAATATTGTAGTGCATGAATATTTTGGCATTAAATACGATTTAATTTGGGAAGTGGCTACGGAACATATTCGTGATTTAAAAAAGCATATTATTAATATACTTGATAAACTTAATAAGTAAATATGATTGATTGGTGGATATTATTGGAAAAAGCAATCCTGGTTCTTGCAGTCGTCACCGTTTCACTGGTGATAGCCATGTATGCCACCTGGGCTGAAAGAAAAATTGCTGCGGTGATACAAGACCGCCGCGGGCCCAACCGGGCCGGGCCTTTTGGTTTATTACAACCGGTAGCGGATGGCATAAAACTTTTTATGAAGGAAGAAATCATTCCGGCTGTTTCTTCCAAATTCCTTTTTGTGATGGGTCCGGCACTGGCTATGATAACGGCGCTGATGACAAGCGCCGTTATTCCATGGGCGCCGTCGGTAAATATATCCGGCAGGGAAATCAGCCTGCAGATCGCCGATATCAATATCGGGATACTTTATGTTTTTGGGGTAGTGAGTCTTGGAGTGTACGGCATCATGATCGGCGGATGGGCTTCCAACAATAAGTTTTCATTGCTTGCCGCCATCCGGGGCGCTTCGCAAATGATAAGCTACGAACTGGCCATGGGCATTTCACTCATTGCCCTGCTGATGCTCACCGGATCGCTGCGCCTGAGTGAAATAGTAAGCCAGCAAAGCCAGGGGGCATTCAACTGGAACATCATGTACCAGCCCCTGGGATTCCTCATATTTTTTATTTGTGCCCTGGCAGAATGCAACCGAACACCCTTTGATTTACCGGAGGCGGAAAATGAACTCAACTTTGGTTATCACCAGGAATATTCATCCATGAAGCTCGGTTTCTATTTATTTGCTGAGTACATCAACATGTTTATCAGCGGGGTGGTTATGTCAACACTGTTCCTCGGGGGATATGATATCCCGTTTGTAAATGAAGCGGACTGGGGCAATCACTGGTGGGTAGGGCTTATCGGTTTTTGTGTGCTGATGGCTAAAGCCTTGTTCTTTGTGTTTGTGTTTATGTGGATACGCTGGACCATTCCGCGGTTCCGCTATGACCAGCTGATGAATCTCGGCTGGAAAGGACTGATTCCGCTGTCGCTGGCGAATATGATAATTACAGCGGTGGTGATTTTATGGCTAAAAAAATGAGTGGAGAATTTTGAAAAGTCAATGGGTAAAAGCTTGTCACCGATTTCACATATTTACACAGATATTAATCTGTGAAAATCCGTATCATCTGTGAGAAGTTAAAAAAGCTGAATAGTCTTGATGCAGTACAAGAGTGCGACGCAACTAAAGTAAAATAGAATTTGTGTCGCCGGGTACATAAAATATATTTGCGAACTTTTTAAAATCCTTCCCCACCGGGGGAATAAGAAAGGTAACTATGCAGGCATTAACGAACAGGGCAAAACTGGTAGACCGCCGGCCAATGTCGGCGCTGGAAAGGATTTACCTGTGGAATATCCTGAAGGGCATGGTGATTACTTTCCGGCATATTTTTAAAAAGAAGGCGACCATCCAGTACCCGGAACAGAAAAGACCGTTCAGCGCCGTGTTCCGTGGTCTGCATGTGCTGAACCGCGATGAAGAAGGCCGGGAACGCTGCACGGCTTGCGGCCTTTGTGCAGTGGCCTGTCCTGCTGAAGCCATTACCATGGAAGCCGCAGAACGCTTGCCGGGTGAGGAGCACCTGTACCGCGAAGAAAAATATGCGGCCAGATACGAGATCAACATGCTGCGCTGCATATTTTGCGGCCTGTGCGAAGAAGCCTGCCCGAAGGATGCGATTTACCTGTCGCAGACTTTTGCACCTTCCAATTATGCACGCAGCGGTTTTATTTATAAAAAAGACGATTTGCTGATTCCGCATCCTAAAGAAAATTCGGAAGCATTCAAAAAGGCAAGGGGTGAAAGGGAAATAATTAATAATTATTAATCAATAATTATTCGGGCTAACTGGTTATTAGAAATGGGAGTGACTCCAATCTTATTCTGGTTTCTTTCTGCCATGGCGCTGTTCAGCGCATTGATGGTTATTACCAGCAAAAATCCTGTGTACAGTGTTATTTGGCTGATCCTCGTCTTCTTCGCCATCTCCGGTCATTATCTTTTGCTCAATGCGCAGTTTCTTGCCATTGTAAATATCATTGTATATGCCGGGGCCATCATGGTGCTGTTTCTGTATGTGCTGATGCTGATGGACCTGAAAAAAGAAAGCGAACCGCAGAAAAGCCGCTGGCTGAAAATTGCCGGCGCAGTGGCTGGAGGAAGTTTGTTGCTGGTGCTGATAGCTGCATTGAAAAAAGCTGAAACTGCAAAAGACATTGCACAGACAAGAGAGGGCGATATCGGGCTGATAGAAAACCTGGGCAAAGTATTGTTTAAGGATTACGTGGTGCCTTTTGAAATAGCGAGCATTTTATTTTTAAGCGCTATGGTAGGAGCGGTGGTGATTGGGAAGAAAGAGGAACAACAGCCCCTGTCCCCTTAAAGGGGTGACTTAGGTTGTATCATTCTTCTTTTGTTGGATATTTATTATTTAAACACTTTTCGTATTTAGCGGAGTGTTTCAAAATGCCCCTTTAGGGGCCGGGGTTTTATGCCGATAAATTATTACATATTCTTATCACTTGCATTGTTCTGCATTGGCATTGTAGGAGTGCTCACAAGACGTAATGCCATTATCGTTTTTATGTGCATTGAGCTAATGCTGAATGCTGTGAACCTGCTGCTGGTGGCTTTTTCGAAGATGCATCATTTTAAAAATGCCGCTATGGGCAGCGATGCGCAGTTGTTTGTGTTTTTTATCATGGTGGTGGCAGCGGCGGAAGTGAGTGTAGGCCTGGCCATCATCGTGATGCTATACCGGAATGTGCATTCGGTTGACATAAATTTTTTGAACAGGTTAAAACATTAACCCCCCCTAACCTCCTAAAGGGGGAATAAGGGCGGTATTTACCACTATAAAGAATAATAAGCCCCTTTAGGGGTTTGGGGTATGAAAAACGCATTGGAATTAGCTTATCTCGTTCCGCTGTTTCCGCTGATCGGTTTCCTGGTCATCGGACTGGGAAGGAAGTTATTATCAAAATCACTTACCGGCATCATCGGCTGCGGAGTGATTTTTCTTTCTTTTGTTGTCAGTGTGTGGATTTTTTTGGAGGTAAAAGAGGGCAACAGCCATGTGGCTGATTATTTCAATTTTATTTCTGCCGGATCGCTAAAAATTCCTTTTGCATTTCAAATTGATGCGCTTTCCACTTTGTTTCTTTTAATCATTACCGGTATCGGGTTTCTCATTCATGTTTATTCGGCCAGCTACATGCATCATGAAAGCCCGGAGCATTTTGCCCGCTATTTTTCTTACCTCAACCTGTTTGTGTTCTCCATGCTGCTGCTGGTGATGGGCGCCAATTTTGTCATTCTTTTTATCGGCTGGGAAGGCGTGGGACTCTGTTCTTACCTGCTAATCGGGTATTGGTTTAAAAACACAGAATACAATTATGCCGCCCGCAAGGCCTTTATCATGAACCGTATCGGCGACCTGGCTTTTCTTATCGCCATTTTCATGATTATTGCTAAAGTGGGCAATGCAAACTTCAGCGAAGTGTTTGCTTTTGCCAAAGGTGAAGTGCAGGATAAAAGTTTTTCTGCAGCAGAAATTACAGCCATCACACTGTTGCTTTTTGTCGGCGCCACAGGTAAAAGTGCGCAGATACCTTTATACACATGGCTGCCCGATGCCATGGCGGGTCCTACGCCGGTGTCGGCATTGATTCACGCTGCCACCATGGTGACCGCCGGTGTGTACATGATTGCAAGAACCCATGTGCTGTATTCAATGAGTGAGGTGGCGCAGAATGTAGTTGCCATTACCGGCCTGGCCACGGCCCTTCTGGCTGCGACAATTGCCCTTAAACAAAACGACATAAAAAAAGTGTTGGCTTACTCCACTGTCAGCCAGCTCGGGTATATGTTCCTGGCCCTGGGTGTTGGCGCTTACAGCGCTGCCGTGTTTCATGTGATGACGCATGCTTTCTTTAAAGCGCTTTTGTTTCTCGGCAGCGGCAGTGTGATTCATGCCATGGGTGGCGAGCAGGACATTCGTAAGATGGGCGGCTTAAGTAAAAAACTGAAGCTGACTTTTTTCACTTTCACCATCGGATGTATTGCTATTGCAGGCATTCCACCCTTCAGCGGTTTCTTTTCCAAAGATGCCATCCTGCTGAGTGTATTTGAAAAAAATCCCGTGCTGTACGGCTTTGCACTCTTTGGTGCATTGCTTACTGCATTTTACATGTTCCGTTTGCTGTTTGTAACCTTTACAGGAAAATTCAGGGGCACAGAGGCACAGGCTCATCACCTGCATGAAAGTCCGGCATTGATGACTGTGCCGCTCGTGATTCTTGCTGTATTATCATTTGCCGGAGGGTTTGTGGGAATTCCTGAAGTGCTGGCAACAGGCGGAGACAAAATCACCGGATTTCTTTCACCGGTGATTGCGAAACATGAAGAACATTTTGTTACTCATTCCACAGAATATGCATTGATGGGTATATCAACCGTGCTTGTATTAATCACCATTGCTTTTGCATGGTATCGTTTCAAAGTTTATCAGCCTAAAGAAGAAATGGGCTTTGGAAAATTGCTGGAGAACAAATGGTATGTGGATGAGCTGTACGATAAAATCATTGTAAACCCGCTGATGAAGTGTGCGGGTTTCCTGAATAACTTTTTTGAAAAATATATTGTGGATGGCCTGGTAAACGGCGTGGGCAAAGCAGTGAACTATGGTAGCCGTCAGCTTCGCCTGGTGCAAAGCGGGCAGGTGGGCAGCTATGTGCTGCTGATGGTGTTATCGATTTTGATATTGCTGCTGTACCAGTTTTTTCTTAAAAAATGAGTAATGAATAATTGCAGTTGAAAAAATAGTCAGGAATTTCATAAAAGATGCTTTCATTATTATTGATATTGATTCCTTTGCTTTCCGGCCTTGCTGCTTTTTTCCTGAGAAAAGAAAATGCGGCAAGGTGGCTGGCATTGCTTGCTTCGCTTGTTACACTGGCAGTTTCGTTGCTGGGTCTTACTGTTCTGAATAAAGCCGACCTGCTTCAGTACAAAACAGACTGGTTGCCGGGATTGGGCAGCAGTTTTTCCGTAAAGCTTGATGGAATGGGCCAGTTGCTTAGCCTGCTAACAGCTATCACGTTTCCCTTAATTTATATCAGCACCTGGCAGCGTGAGTATAAAAATGCCCACAATTTTTTTGCCCTGATGCAGCTTTCGCAGGCAGGATTGATGGGGGTGTTTCTGGCCATGGATGCACTGCTGTTTTATTTCTTCTGGGAGCTGGCGCTGATACCCGTGTATTTTCTCTGTTCCATCTGGGGCGCCGAAAGAAGAATTGCAGCCACCTTCAAATTTTTTATTTACACTTTTCTTGGCTCGGTGCTTATGCTGGTTGGGTTGATTTACCTGCAGGGGCAGACGGCCGATAATTCATTTGACATAAATTCTTTTTACAGCATTGCCCTGAGCAATAAAACCCAGAACTGGGTTTTCTGGCTGATGTTTGTTGCTTTTGCCATCAAAATTCCCGTATTTCCTTTTCATAGCTGGCAGCCCGACACGTATGAACAGGCGCCCACTGCCGTCACCATGGTGCTGAGTGCAGTGATGGTGAAGATGGGTGTATTTGCACTGCTGCGCTGGCTGCTGCCGGTGTTGCCGTTCGGTTCTTTTGCATACGGTGAAAAAATGGTAACAATGTGGGTGGTGGCCGGCATGATTTACGCATCGTTGCTGGCCCTGCGGCAGGATGATATGAAGCGGCTGGTGGCTTATTCATCCATTGCTCACCTCGGGCTGATGGTGATAGCCGTTTTTGCCGAATCAGAAATTGCTGTGCAGGGAGTGATGATACAGATGTTTAATCACGGCATCAATATTCTCGGGCTTTGGGTGATTGTGGAAATACTGGAACGGAAATACAACACAAGAAAACTTTCTGAGCTGGGCGGACTTGCACAAAAAGCGCCGGTTATGGCCATGTTGTTTGGCATTATAGCACTCGCCAATATTGCCCTGCCGCTCACCAATGCTTTTGTAGGTGAGTTTATGATGTTCACGGGTATATTTACATCGGCCATTTCGGAGTATGAATATTTCACCGTGCCGGCGGCAGGCATCTGTATTATTCTTGGCGCAGTGTACACGTTGCGCATGGTGCAAAAGGTAATTTATGGTGATTTAAATGCTTTGACTGCAAACGGCACCGACATTGGCCTTAATGAAAAACTGGTGCTGGGTATAATTGTGATTCTGATTGTGTGGGCTGGTGTGTACCCGCAGCCTTTTCTTGAGTTGACAAAGGACACAACCAATTTTATTTTAAACGAATCCAGTGTGATTCAATTTTTAAAAAAATAACCCGGCTCCCCTTCTTTGCCGCAGGCGGAGAAGGGGTAGGGGGTGAGGCTTATGAATGCATTAATTCTTTCGGCAGTAATGGGAGTGCTGATGATGTTCAGCAGCATCATGCTGAAACAGAAATCCGCTATCCGCACTGTGGCCATTGCCGGGCTTCTTGTTTCGCTTGTTTTCAATGTGCTGGAGACTTACGGCTTTCATCTTTTCAGCATCAACAGCTACGGCATGCTGCGCTTCGACCGCTTTGCGCTTTTCTTCAGCACACTTGCCATGGCCTGCATGCTCATCTTCTTCCTGCTTTCGGTAAAGGAGATGGAAAAGGTGGGAATGAATTATGCCGATTACTTTGCGCTGTTGTTTTTTATTCTCAGCGGTATTATCCTGGCTGCTTCTTTTCATTCGCTGCTCATCCTTTTTCTTGGCATTGAAATCATCTCCATCCCGCTGTATATTCTTACCGGCAGCGATAAGCGCAACCTGAAGAGCAATGAAGCCGCGTTAAAATATTTTCTGCTCGGCGCTTTTTCCACCGGGCTTTTGCTGATGGGTATCACGCTTATTTACGGCAGCACCGGCACGTTTATGATTGACAGCATCACCACGGCAGAAACAATACCCGCTGTACTGCTGAATGCCGGCGTACTGCTGCTGATGTTTGCCATGGCATTCAAGGTATCGGCAGCGCCATTTCATTTCTGGACGCCGGATGTGTACGACGGGGCGCCTACTGTGTTCACCTCCTTCATGGCCACCATTGTGAAGGCGGCAGCTTTCATCGCTTTTATCAGGCTTTTCTACTTTTCATTCGGCAATATTCACGACAGCTGGAAACTGGTAATGGCAATACTTACTGCGCTGACTTTATTTATAGGCAACATCACAGCCGTGTTTCAGCAAAGCGTCAAACGCATGCTGGCCTACTCCAGCATAGCACAGGCGGGGTTTATGCTGATGGCATTGCTGGCACTGAACACAACAGCCGTGGAAGGAATTTTATTATACGCAGCCGCTTACTGTCTTGCCACCATCGGCCTGTTTGCCATCCTGGTAAAAATGAAAGACTATACATTCGAAGGCTTTAATGGTTTTGCAAAACATCAGCCATTGCTTGCGGCATCTGCCGTCATATTTCTTTTATCTCTCGCCGGTATTCCGCTCACGGCTGGTTTTCTTGCCAAGTTTTACATGATAAAAGCGGTAGTAATAAGCGGAGGATTTCTGTGGCTGGTGATAACTGCGGTGCTGATGGCAGCCGTCAGTGTCTATTATTATTTCCGGGTGATACAGGCTATGTATTTTAAAGAAGGAGAGGCTCAAACCATGGAAGTAAGTGCTTCATTCAAGTGGGTGATATCTTTAGTAGCTGCATTTGTTGTATTGTTAGGAGTTTACCCGCAATTATTGCTGAATTGGTTTTATTTCTGAACGGGATTATTTCACCAGGTGATTTGCATCAATCTTTTGTGTACCTGTTATGGCCATTCGTGTATTAATCTTTGCTGTCAACTATCCACCCCTATCTTTGTTTCCCTCAAAAAAGAACTGTTATGAAATCTACCACATGCCGTTTTCTCATTCTTGCTTCATTACTTTTTGCCGGCAGTATTGCTTTTTCGCAGGTGCGGCCGCAGATTACGGGCGGCGACACCACCCGGCCCACGGGTCAACGACCCACTACGGGTGTAAGACCTTATAAGGAAATTATTACCGACAAGGCAGTAACCACTATTGGTTTTTTCAAAGTGCACAAGGTGGAAGATAAATACTACTTTGAAATAACCAACAACCTGCTCGGCCGCGACATCCTGGTAGTGAACCGCCTTTCAAAAACACAGGCCGGCACCGGCTACGGCGGCGACCAGGTGGGGCAGAATGTAATCCGGTTTGACAAAGGACCGAACAATAAAATTTTCCTTCGTACCATTTCATATGCAGTGTATGCAAAGGATTCCACATCGCCCATGTTTTCATCCGTTTTAAACAGCAACCTGCAACCCATTTCTTTTTCATTCGACATACGGGCATTTGGAAAAGACTCGGCAGCCAGCGTGGTGGAGATTACCGATTTTGTAAACGGCGATAATGATGTGCTTTTTTTCAGCAGTGCCGCCAAAACACAACGGCGGCTTGGTTCGCTGCAGGCTGATAAATCATACATTGTAAGTGTAAAACCCTTCCCCATCAATATTGAAATAAAGGCGGTGAAAACATATGGCAGAACCGCAGCGCCAACTACAGGCGGTCCGGGTGGGGGATTTGGAGCACAACCACAACCCACCGGAAATCTGACCGTGGAAATGAACAGTTCCCTGGTTTTACTGCCAAAAGAACCTATGCAGGCCCGGTATTTTGATCCAAGGGTAGGTTACTTTACCGTAGGTTATACTGATTATGATGCCAATCCGCAGGGAGTAAAAGATATTGTGATTGCAAAACGCTGGCGGCTGGAACCGAAACCCGAAGACATGGAGAAATACAAAAGAGGTGAGCTGGTAGAACCCCAAAAACCCATTGTATTTTATATTGACCCTGCAACGCCAAAGAAATGGATACCCTATTTGATACAGGGAGTAAATGACTGGCAGCCTGCTTTTGAAAAAGCCGGTTTTAAAAATGCAATCATTGGTAAAATGGCGCCCACAAAAGAAGAAGACAGCACCTGGAGCCTCGAAGATGCCCGCAACTCGGCAATTGTTTACAAACCTTCAGATATTCAGAATGCAAGCGGACCAAGTATAGCAGACCCCCGCAGTGGCGAAATAATGGAAAGCCACATCAACTGGTATCACAATGTGATGGAACTGCTGCGCAACTGGTACCTGATACAGGCAGCGCCGAACGACCCGCGGGCCCGGCAAATGGAGTTTCCCGACGAACTGATGGGCGAACTCATTCGATTTGTGTCTTCACATGAAGTGGGCCATACCATTGGCCTCCGTCACAATTTTGGCTCCAGCTCCTCAGTGCCGGTTGAAAATCTTCGCAACAAAGCCTGGGTGGAAGCCCATGGTCATACACCTTCCATTATGGATTATGCCCGTTTTAATTATGTGGCGCAGCCGGAAGATAATATCAGCACAGTTGGAATTTTTCCCCGTATCGGCGACTATGACAAATGGGCTATCGAATGGGGCTATCGCCTTTTTCCTGAATACAAAACTCCGGAAGCTGAAAAAGAACACATGAACAAGTGGTTATTGGAAAAATTAAAAAACCGCCGCCTGTGGTGGGGCGATGGCGAGAGCAACCAGGATGATCCGCGTTCACAAACCGAAGACCTGGGAGATAATTCAATTAAGGCAAGTGAGTATGGAATTAAAAATCTTAAGCGGATTGTTCCGGAATTGATGAAATGGACCAAACAGCCCAACGAGGATTTTACCAATCTAAATGATATTTACACCCAGGTCACCAGCCAGTTCAGCCGCTATATGGGCCACGTATCCCGAAATGTGGGCGGCATTTATAAAACCCCAAGAGTGGTGGAAGATACCGAGCCTGTGTATGAATTTGCACCTAAAGCGAAACAAGCAGAAGCCGTGGCTTTTCTGAACCAGCAGTTGTTTACCACGCCGGGCTGGCTTATTAACAACGAAATATTTTCAAGAACCGGCAGCAACCCGCTTACCATTATTGGAAATATACAGGATAATACACTAAACCGCCTGTTTGGTGTAAATACGCTGAACAAACTGATAAATGCTGAAAACACCATTGGAAGCAATGCATATAAAATGACCGAACTGTTCAGCGATTTGAAAAAAGGAATCTGGACCGAGCTGCCGGCAAGAAAGCCGATTGATATTTACCGGCGTAACCTGCAGAAATCGTATGTGAATATTTTAAATAACCTGCTAAACCCTTCCGAAACGCCATCCATCAGCACGGGCGGTATCAGTTTCACTGTCACACCCGTTGGCGCTGATAAATCAGACATCAGGAGTTTTGTAAGGGCGCACCTTACGGCCCTGCGCAGCGAAGTGCTTGCAGCTGCAGCCGGCACTGCTGATGCCATGAGCAAGTATCATTTGCAGGATGTGGCCAAGCGGATTGAAAATGCGCTGGACCCGAAAAAGTAAAAAATACTGCACAAGGAATGGTGAATGTTGAGAATTGAACACATTCATCATTCCTTGATTCCTGTTCGGAATTCTTTCCGGTCATCAAATAGCAGGATCCAATTCGGGCAGCTTTAGTACTTTCGGTGTGCCGATATGAGATTCCGCGATGTATTTTCACTTTCTTACCGTTCGGTGCGCAGCAACAAGCTTCGCACCGGCCTCACGATTTCCATTATTGCCCTTGGCATCATGGCGCTGGTACTGGTTTATACGGCAATCAAAGCTATCAATCAAAAATTCACCGATAGCTTTTCCACCATGGGCGCCAATGGTTTTACTGTGAGATATAAAGAACGCAATATTCACTTTGGGGATGGCGATGTGGAAATAAAAAAAGAAAAAAAAGGTAAAAAAAAGGAAAAGAAATCCAACCTCGGCAAACGGATTACCATTGATGAGGCCGAGCTGTTTCTTAAAAATTACCGGTTCCCGTCAAGCAAAGGCATCTCAGTGTTTGCCAGCCGAAATGCACTTATCTCTTACGAAACCAAAAAAACCAGCCCCAATGTTTTTTTGCTTGGCGGCGATGAAAATTTTGTAGTGCTGAACGGGTTTAAAATCCGCAGTGGCAGAAACCTGAACATGGCCGACATACAATCGGCAAGAAATGTGTGCCTGCTGGGTTATGATGTGGCCAATAAATTGTTCAATCAAAATCCCGACAGGGCGGTAAATGCCATTGTGCGGGTACAGAATATTCCCTACCGTGTGATTGGCGTGCTCGACAGCCGGGGTTCATCGTTTGGTATGAGCTGGGACAACCGGGTGATTACTTCGTACCGCAATATTCATCGCCAGTTCAGTTCCGGCAGTTCATACGTGGTGGCAGTAATGACAGAGGATATAAAAAATGTGGAGGTGGCCATGGGCGAAGCCGAAGCCGTGTTTCGGGCAGTAAGAAAACTGACTACAACCGAGGAAAATAATTTTGTACTGGACCGTAACGACAGCATTGCAGAAAGGGCCATGCGCAGCATCGGCTTTATCACCATCTCTGCCACCGTCATTGGGCTTATTACGCTTATAGGCGCCGCCATCGGCCTGATGAATATAATGTTGGTAGCGGTGACGGAGCGAACCAAAGAAGTAGGCCTGGTAAAAGCAATCGGGGGAAAAAGCCGGATTGTCCGTTTCCAGTTTCTGCTCGAAGCTACCCTCATCAGTGTTATGGGGGCCATATTTGGAATCATTTTGGGCATCCTGCTGGGCAATGTTATTTCCATACTCATTAATACAGGATTTGTAGTGCCGTGGAATTGGGTGATACTTGGAATTGTTATCTGCACCATCACCGGCTTACTGGCCGGGCTGTATCCCGCTTTAAAAGCCGGCAGGCTAAACCCGATTGAAGCATTGCGTTATGAGTGAAGTATCATAGGGCGCCAAATAAAATAAGTAGTTACAGGCAGTTTTTGCTAACTATTGTTTGGCCTAAACGCATCATTACCGAAGTTTTCCACAAAAAAATTTCCTTAACTTGTACCCCTTTGGATAAAAAATTTGACGGGGCATTTGGGGCAATTACTGTTTTTTTCCTTAGAATTGTGTCCCTGAAAAATCAACACATCACAAAATTTTAAACTTTAAAAATTAAGATCATGGCTGAAACAAAACCGACTGCGACAGCAAGTGTGAAAGCTACGTCTGTTCAAGCAAAGAAAAGCAGTAACATTATCTCCTGGGTAGCCCCGGTACTTTGTCTTATAGCAGGGTATTCTATCTGGAGATTTATTTTTGGCAACCCCGACGGATTTGAAGCTCCGGACAAGTCGGGTGGCTTCTGGCCTAAACACGACCATCCTAAAGGCGCAATGAACGGTATATATATGGGTGGCATCATTGTTCCGGTGCTGATAGGCATGTTTCTGATGGTTATCACTTTTTCTATTGAACGCTGGCTCACCATCCGTAAAGCGCTGGGCAGCGGCTCGATTGCTGATTTTATCCGCAAAGTGCAATATCACCTGGCCAACCGCAATATTGATGCAGCTATGGCCGAATGCGACAAACAGCGTGGTTCGGTAGCCAACGTAATGCGGGCCGGTTTGCGCCGGTATAAGGAAATGACCACCAACGGTGAGCTGACTACCGATCAAAAAGTGCTGGCTATACAAAAAGAAGTGGAAGAAGCAACAGCGCTTGAATTACCTATGCTTCAGAAAAACCTGGTGTTCCTTTCCACTATCACATCAGTAGGAACCCTGGTGGCCCTGCTGGGTACGGTATTAGGTATGATTCGCTCCTTCTCAGCCCTGGGTGCTGAAGGTGGTGGGGCTGGCGCTGCCACCCAACTGGCAATTGGTATTTCTGAGGCCCTTTATAATACGGCGCTGGGTATCGGCACATCGGCAATAGCCCTGATATTGTATAATATGTTTACTACCAAAATAGATTCAATTACATACGGCATTGATGAATCCGGCTTTACCCTGACCCAAAGTTTCGCATCACTCTACAAATAATCTTAATAGAGGATGTGGAAAACAGGAAAAATTGAATCTAAATTCTAAATTTTAATAAAATGCCCAGTGTAAAAATTCCTAAGAAAAGCACCTGGATTGATATGACGCCGTTTGTGGATGTAGCTTTTCTGATACTCACATTTTTCATCATGGCCACCAAGTTCAAACCGGCCGAACCGGTGGAAATAAAAACGCCTAATTCGGTTTCTACAAGGGAATTGCCTGATACAGACGCATTGCAGGTAACCTTTGACAGCACCGGCCGCGTATTCTTCAGTGTGCTGGCTGAGAAAGACCCTAAGATGAAATATGATGTTATCAAACATATTAGTGAATCAAGAAACCTGGGGCTTTCCGAAGCTGAAATGAAGAATTTTGTAAAAGCACCGGCAGTTGGCGTGCCATTTTCCAGTTTAAAACAATTGCTTTCTTATCCGCCGGAAGAACAAAAAAATGTAAAGCAAACCGGCATTCCGCTTGATACATTAGGCGGCGAGCTTTACTACTGGATACGGGATGCCGTCGGCACGTTTACCGGCAAGCAGCTCAAATACCTGGTAAAAGGAGACAACGAGGCAAAATTTCCAACATTTAAAATGGTACTGGCCGCTTTCAAGAAAAATGATATTTATAAATTTAACCTGATTACCATGCTGGAGGATGCTCCGGCCGGTACAGAGTTATACCTGACAAGACAAAAAGAAAAAGAACACAAATAAAATTCTTAACTTACAAAAAACCCTTTTATGGCAGCAATAGATGAAGGTGGCGATAGTGGTCACAAAAAAGGACCGGGTGTAAAAAAAGCCAAAAAGCTTTCTACACGTATTGACATGACGCCGATGGTGGACCTCGGCTTTCTGCTTATTACGTTTTTCATATTTACAACAACCATGAGCAGCCCTACTACTATGGACCTGTTTATGCCGAAAGACACAGATAAGGATGAGGAACAGAATAAAGCCAAAGAATCAGGCGCATTAACGATACTGCTCGGCAAAAACAATGTGGTGTATTATTACGCAGGTCAGCTTTTACCCGATGCTTCCAATTTTAAGACAGAAACTTTCAAAGGTATTCGGGATGTAATAATAAAAAAGAAAAAGGATGTAATAGAACAGCACCAGCATGACGAAGGCTGTAAAAAAATACAGGAGAAAGCACGCCAGGGTAGTCCCGATGCCAAGCCTCCTGTGCTTCCTGATCCCAACTGGCAGAAAGCTTGCCTGGACCGTGACCTGGTAATAGTAATCAAACCCGACCTGGAAGCTACTTATAAAAACACCGTGGACATACTTGATGAAATGACCATCAATGAAATCAAGCGGTTTGCCATGGTGGATCTTTTCGAAGATGAAGTGAAAGTAATTAAAGCCACCGAAGCAGCAGCTGGTGGAAATTAAAACTGATCCTGAATTGTGGAATGAGTTCTTTTTTGCATCTAATCCTAAAATGATTTACAATGGAAGTAAACAAAATACTGTCAAGCGATCTTCTCGATATTCTGTTTGAAGACAGGAATAAGGCCTATGGCGCTTACGACCTGCGAAAAACATATCAGAAAAGACTGACGGTGGCGCTGCTCATCACAGCAGCCGTTGCATTGCTTGCGCTGGGGGGGTCTTTTCTTGCAAGCTCCATGAAAAAGAGCGCAGGAAAAATACAGGCAAAAGAAGTAACGCTTGCTGACATCAAGCAGGAAGAAGAAAAAAAACCTGAACCGCCACCGCCGCCACCGCCCAAGCAGGAGCCGCCCAAAGTGGAAATGACCAAATTCACTCCTCCCAAAATTGTAAAAGACGAGGAAGTGAAAAAAGAAGAAATCCCGCCCGAAGTAGAAGAATTAAAAGACACCAAGATTGATGTGGTGAGCCAGGAAGGGATCAAGGATGAAGGTCTTGCCCCGGTAGTAGTGGATGAAGGAAAACAGGTAATTGAGGAAAAGAAGGATGAAGATGAAAATAAAGTGTTTGAAAAGGTGGAAGTAGAAGCTTCCTTCCCGGGTGGCGAAAGGGATTGGCGCAAATACCTGGAAAGAAACCTGGATGCCAACACACCCGTAGAAAACGGGGCACCCGAGGGTTCTTTTACAGTTACCGTGCAGTTTATTGTTGACAAAGAGGGAAACATCAGCGATGTAAGGGCTTTATCCAACCATGGCTATGGCATGGAGGAAGAAGCAGTAAAAGTGATTAAAAAAGGACCCAAATGGGTGCCCGCCATCCAGAATGGCCGTAATGTAAAAGCCTACAGAAAACAGCCTATTACTTTTGTGGTATCAGCAGAATAAATTAATCTTATTCAGAATAAATCCCCCTCAATGCAGGGGGATTTTTATTTTTGAGCTATATGATCGGGAAAGTTGCAGGTTGGGATGATACCATAGTGGCGCTGGCTACTCCGCCGGGCATAGGTGCCATCGGCGTTGTCAGGCTGAGCGGGAAAAATGCATTTAGTATGGCAGGCAGCCTGTTCCCCTCTAAAAATCTTGCCCTGCAACCTTCGCATACACTGCATGTGGGAATGCTTAAAGATGGTGACACAGTGATTGACCAGGTGGTAATTTCATTATTTAAAAATCCTGCATCGTACACCGGCGAAGATGTGGTGGAGATAAGTGCCCATGGTTCACCCTACATTCATCAGCAAATAATAAATGCCTGCATCAGCCGGGGCGCCAGGCTGGCAAAGCCCGGCGAATTTACCCAACGGGCTTTTCTTAATGGCAAGCTCGACCTGGCACAGGCGGAAGCCGTGGCCGATTTGATTGCATCCAATACGGCGGCATCACACAAAACAGCATTACACAATATCCGCGGCGGATTTTCCCTCAAGCTGAAAGAACTAAGGGAACAACTCATAAAGTTTTCAGCCCTCATTGAACTGGAACTCGACTTCAGCCAGGAGGATGTGGAGTTTGCCGACCGGGCACAGCTTTATGAACTCGTCGGCCAATTAACTCAGATAACCAATCAACTCATCAACTCCTACCAGCTTGGCAATGTAATTAAAAACGGAGTTAGCGTCGCCATCGTCGGCAAACCTAATGCGGGAAAATCTACCTTACTGAATGCGCTGCTGCAGGAAGACAGGGCCATCGTAAGCGAAATACCCGGCACTACAAGAGACACCATTGAGGAAGTGATAAATATTGACGGCATTCTTTTCCGCCTGATTGATACGGCCGGCATCCGTCAGCATACCAGCGACATCATCGAAAGTCTTGGCGTGGAAAGGAGTCTGGATAAAATGAAAACAGCCGACCTGGTGCTTTATGTTTTTGATGTAAATGAAACGAAGTCCGAAATCGGAGGTCTGATCCCGACGGCTATCGGGACGGAAATGGAGAAGCGGCAATTGAATTATTTACTGGTAGGAAATAAAATAGATGAACATAATGAAGAAGAGCTGCGGCAAAAGTTTTCTGCGATAGAGAACATTGTATTTATTTCTGCAAAAAAACCGGCTCACCTGGAAGTGCTGAAGGAAAAAATGATGGACAAAGTGCTTTCGGGCACAGTGCAGGCGGAAGACACCATCATCACCAATGCACGGCACTACCATGCATTGAAAGAAGTAGCCCGATCGCTTGACGACATAAAACAGGGTATGGATAAAAAGCTGCCCGGCGATCTGCTGGCGCTTGACATACGCCGTAGCCTGTATTACCTGGGCGAAATAACCGGTGAAATAACCAATGAAGACCAGTTGAATTATATCTTCAGTAAATTTTGTATCGGAAAGTAGTCACTCCGCCTGCGCCGACAGTTCCGTGTTTTCTTTTCTGAAAAATTTTTTCAGAAAGCCAATATGATTGAAAAAATAAACAAGCAACATCATAAAGCCGAAAAGTATGAGCAGCTGCCATTCCGGCTTCCAGTTTTTTATCCAGTACACAAGAATGAGTATGAAGCCATGAAATACGCAGATAAACCGGGAAGCAAAGCTATGGCTGAATCCTTTGTTTGTAATGAGGTGATGAATATGTGTTTTGTCAGCTGAAAACGGCGAACGTCCTTTCCAGAGCCGGGTGCCAAACACACGTACTGCATCGAACACCGGTATCAGCACAATGCCCAGCGTAAAAACATAAATGTTGGGTACCACCGGCGGGCGAATGGCATTTATCTTCATTAGCTGCACGCATAGCACCGAAATGATAAAACCCAGCACCAGCGAACCCGTATCGCCCATGAAAATGCGGGCGGGATTGAAATTGAAATACAGAAAACCCAGCAGGGCGCCGGCCAGCGCAAAAGCAACCAACGCATAGTTCAGGTCGTTGCTCAACGTTAAAAAGATTCCAAGGGTAACCAGGCTCATAAAACCCATGCCCCCCGCAAGCCCGTCAATGCCGTCAATGAGGTTGAATGCATTGGTGATGCCCACAATGGCGACAACGGTAATGGTATACTGCGACACTATATGCAGCTCATGTATACCAAACAAACCGCCAAAGCTGGTGATACGGACACCCGCTACAGCAAGCAATGATGCAAGCCCTGCCTCGATTACCAGTTTATAACGGGCGGCAAGATCCCTCAGGTCGTCCATGATGCCCACACCGAGCAACAGCACCATAGATAAATAAAAAGTGATAACTGCCGGGTGCGTATTAAAACGAAACCAGATTAAAAGCGAAACCAATGTGCCGCCAAATATGGCTATGCCTCCGAATGTGGGAATGGGCACAGTATGCTCTTTCCGGGCATTGGGCCGGTCGAAAAGTTTGAAGCGCTTTACCATCAGCATCACCGGCGGAATAAAAATAAGCGTCAGCACAAAAGCTGTCACATAAGCCAGCATACCGTATTTGAAATCAGAAAAACTGATATCGGTTTGAAGTAGATAGATGTGGTTATTCATCGGCACCGGTTTGACAGGATAAGGATTAGCTGGAGTGAAATTAAAAAAAAATTCCCGCAATGCAAGCCGTGTTTTATTGTGAACCGAATAAAAAAAACGAGTTACCTGCTTCTTTGCTGCGGAATAGTACATTTGTTTAAAAGGAATTTATACCATCGGCAGCCGACATATTGAAGAGCCCCATTGAATACCTGAAGGGCGTAGGGCCCCAGCGGGCCGACCTGCTTAAAAAAGAGCTGTGCATTTTTACTTTCCATGATTTGCTTTATCATTTCCCGCACCGGCATGTTGATAAAACAAAAGTGAACCTGGTCAGCGACATCCATTCTGCTACTGAATACATACAGGTAGCCGGCACGCTGCTGAACATGGAAACAATAGGTGCAAAAAGGGGAAGACGGATGGTAGCAGGCCTGAAGGATAAATCAGGGTACCTTGAACTTGCCTGGTTCCAGGGTCTCAACTGGATTCAGAAAACACTGGAGCCGGGCAGGCAGTATCTTGTATTCGGACGTGTCACCTGGTTCCAGGGCCGGCCGCAAATGGTGCATCCCGAAATGGAACTGCTTACGGCAGATAAAACAGAAGGCAAATCCTTTCTTGAACCCATTTACCCCACTACTGAAAAGCTGCGGTCAAAAGCGTTAGGCGGAAGACAACTCGGCAAACTCACCTCCGTGCTGATGAAACTTATTTCGGAAAAAGATTTGCCCGAAATCCTGCCCGATGAAATTTTACAAAAATTAAAGCTCAGCAGCCGGTTCAAGGCATTTTCTCAAATTCATTTTCCTGCAAATACAACTGAATACGATGAAGCAGTAAAGCGGCTGAAGTTTGAAGAGCTTTTTCTTGCCCAGCTCCGTATGGCAAGAGTAAAATCGCAGCGTCATCGCTTCTCGCATGGGTTTGTTTTTGGCAAAGTGGGAGAATTTTTCAACTGCTTTTACACTCATCATCTTCCATTTGAGCTGACGGCTGCGCAAAAGCGGGTGATAAAAGAAATAAGAAAAGATACGGCCACCGGTAAACAGATGAACCGCCTGCTGCAGGGCGATGTGGGCAGCGGCAAAACCATCGTGGCATTACTCACCATGCTGATTGCGGCGGATAACGGCTATCAAAGCTGCCTGATGGCGCCTACTGAAGTGCTGGCACAGCAACATTACCAAAGTATTACTTCACTGCTCCGGCAATTGCCGGTGGAAGTGGCGCTGCTTACCGGCTCCACCAGAACATCGGAGCGAAAACTTATTCAGCAAAAACTAAGTGATGGTTCATTGCACATTCTTATAGGCACGCATGCAGTGATCGAAAAAGATGTGCAGTTCAGCAACCTCGGGCTGGCCATTGTGGATGAGCAGCACAAATTCGGCGTGGCGCAGCGGGCATTGCTTTGGGAAAAAAATGAAACACCCCCGCATATTCTGGTCATGACCGCCACCCCCATTCCCCGTACATTGGCCATGACAGCCTACGGCGATCTTGATTACAGTGTGATTGACGAACTGCCGCCCGGTCGCCAACCCGTAACTACCGTGCATCGTTATGAAAAAGACCGGCCCCGGGTGATGGAATTTCTGAAAACCGAAATCGCCAAGGGCCGGCAGGTTTATATCATATTCCCGCTGATTGAAGAAAGCAGTAAACTTGATTACGAAAACCTGATGAAAGGTTATGAAAATGTGAAAGCCTGGTTTGCCGAACCAACATACTGGATAAGTATGGTGCATGGCCGACAAAAGACTGACCAGAAAAATATTAATATGCAGCGCTTCGTTAATGGTGATACGCAGCTTATGGTTTCCACCACAGTGATTGAAGTCGGCGTGGATGTGCCCAATGCATCGGTGATGGTGATTGAAAGTGCAGAGAAGTTTGGTCTTTCGCAGCTGCACCAGCTGCGTGGCAGGGTGGGGCGGGGCGCTGATAAAAGCTACTGCATACTGCTGACCGCACAGGACATAGGCAATGATGCAAGAGAAAGGATGAAAATAATGACTGCCACCGCCAACGGATTTATCATTGCTGAAAAAGACCTTGACATGCGTGGACCCGGTGATATTGAAGGCACAAGACAAAGCGGCGTATTAAACTTCAGGCTCGCAAGCATAGTCCAAGACAGGCCTTTGCTGGAGCTGGCCCGTAAGTTTGCTGATGATATAATAGCAAAAGACCCTGAGCTTAATTCGGCAGAAAATTTGCGGCTGAAAAGCTACTTTCAAAGCCTGGAAGGAAAAACGGCCTGGAGCCGGATATCTTAACACAAGATTCAAAACCCGGTGTCGCTCTTTTTAGTTAATTTGGAAAAAATAAAACGTTGATCCGGTATTGCTACATAACCCTTGGTTTACTCTTCATCACCACTGCACTCAACGCCCAGTCCGGCATTATTGAATTTATCGAAAACAAAGGCCAGTGGGACAGCCGTATTAAATTTAAAAGCGATGTGCCCGCAGGCCAATTTTATATCGGGGAAAAAGGGTTTACCGTAGTGCAACACAACGAGCAGGACCTGAAGCAGCTTCATGAATACGCAAAGGGCCATAGGGATCCTGCAAAACGAAATTCACCATTCATTCTCCGTTCACATGCTTATACAGTTGATTTTGCCGGCGCTTCGGAACAAACTGAGGTAGTACCGGATAAATTGCAGACTTATTACAACAATTATTTTATTGGCGACGATCCTTCCAAATGGGCAGGTCACTGCAGGATTTTCCAGGGCATAACGCTGAAAAACATTTACCCCAATACCGATGTAAGATATTATACAGAAAACGGGCGGATGAAATATGACATTGTGGTAAAGCCCGGCGGCAATCCTGCAAGAATAGTAATGCGCTACACCGGGGCCGAGAAACTGGAGGTGCGTAATAAAGAGTTGCTGATTAAAACCTCGGTGGGTGATGTGCGGGAACTGGAGCCTTACACGTACCAGTACGAAAACAATCAGCGCAAAACTGTTTCGTGCAAATATGTAGTTACCGGCAATGAAATAAGGTTTGATGTAAGAAATTATAATCCAAACGAAGTGCTGGTTATTGATCCCACTTTAATTTTTGTTTCTTTCAGCGGAAGTACAGGAAGTAACTGGGGTTTTACAGCCACTTATGGCCCGGATGGTAGTTTTTATGGTGGCGGAATAAATATCGAGCCGGGTTTTCCGGTTAGCCCCGGAGCTTTTCAAACTGTTTGGGGAGGCGGGTCCAGTTCACCACCATCTGATATGAGTATTATCAGGCTGAATGCTACGGGCACAGCAAGAGTATTTGCAACCTATATTGGCGGTTCTGGTGATGATCAACCACACAGCCTTATGGTTGACGGAGCCGGCAATGTGGTAATAGCTGGCCGTACAAATTCACCACTTACCGGCACGGGCTCATATCCTGTTACCGGCGGAGCGGCAGGGTTAGTGGGGCCATGCGGTTCTTATGATATTGTTGTTACCAAGCTGAATGCAGCCGGCACAGCTTTGATTGGTTCTAAAAGAATCGGCGGCACCAGCGACGATGGAGTGAATATTAACCCAAACAGGAGTGGTATCAGTTCATTGCAGCAAAACTATGGCGACGACGGAAGAAGCGAAGTGATACTTGACGGAAGCGGTAATGCTTATGTGGCTTCCTGTACCAGGTCAAATAATTTTCCGGCAACGGCAGGAGTTTTTCAGCCAAACTTTGGTGGCGGCAGCCAGGATGGTGTAGTGTTGAAATTGAATGGAAATATTTCATCGGTTTTATTTGCCAGTTATCTTGGCGGCAATGCCGATGATGCGGCTTATGTGCTTTCCCTTGCGGCCAACGGTAATATTTATGTAGCTGGCGGCACAGCCAGCACCGGTAATTTTCCCGGTAATACAGCAGGCACCATTGGCCCTTCAAACAACGGCGGTATTGATGGATTTATATCTGTCATCAGTAATAATGGCGGGGGCATCATCCGCTCTACTTTTCTTGGCACATCAGCTACCGACCAGGTTTTTGGCATACAATTCGACCTGCAGGGCTTTCCTTATGTATGCGGGCAAACAAGAGGCGCATGGCCGGTTATTAATGCTGCTTTCAGCAATGCCGGCGCACCGCAGTTTATTGCCAAGCTGCAACCTGACCTGTCCGCCTATGTTTATTCCACTACTTTTGGCCGTTCGGCAACCACACCCAATATTTCAATCACGGCTTTTTTGGTTGATAACTGCGAGAATGTTTATGTTTCCGGTTGGGGTGGCGACATTTTTCCGCCAAATAATCCTTATCAATCTTCTTCAACATCCGGAATGCCAATAACGGCTGATGCAATTCAAAGCTCAACCGACGGGCACGATTTTTATTTTTTTGTATTAAGAAAAAATGCGACTGCGCAGTTATTTGGGAGTTATTTTGGACAAAACGGAGGCTTTACTGATCATGTGGACGGTGGCACCAGCCGTTTCGACCAGCAAGGCGTAATTTACCAGGCCGTGTGCGGCAATTGCGCCGGCGGCGCAGTTTTTCCCACTACGCCGGGTGTTTGGGGGCCTAATAATAATGCTGCAGGTACCCAAGGTTGCAATCTCGCCATGATAAAAATATCTTTCGATTTTGCAGGCGTGGATGCAGGAGTGCAATCGATGATAAATGGGGTGCCAAGAGATACGGCCGGCTGTGTGCCGCTAACAGTTGATTTCAGAGATACCATTGCCAATGCAGTTACTTACTACTGGTATTTTAATGATGGCACATTGCCCAGTCCCGTTATTACTACCACGCCCAACATCACACATACTTTTAATACACCGGGTGTATTCCAGGTAATGCTGATAGCCGAAGATTCCACTACCTGCAATATCAGGGATACATCCTACATTAATATAAAAGTCGGCGACTTGCAGGCCACGCTTGATTTCAACCCGGTAAAACTGGCGCCCTGCGATTCACTGAAATACCGGTTTGATAATTTATCGGTGGCGCCACCCGTTCGCCCGTTTACCAACCAGTCCTTTGTGTGGGATTTTGGCGATGGTTCGCCTACAGTAACTACCGGCACGGCATCCGTATTTCATTCCTATGCGGCGCCGGGCTCTTATACTGTAAAACTTATTCTTATTGACTCAGCCTACTGCAATGCGCCGGATACAGTAATAAAAATCATCAGCATTGCACCGCTGGTGGTGGCACAGTTTACCACACCGCCAACCGGTTGTGTACCATATACCACACAGTTCACCAATACGTCTATTGCCGGTCAAACTTTCCAGTGGAATTTTGGCGATGGCAATACAAGCACGGCCACCAACCCGGTGCATACTTATACCGTTGCCGGTACCTACACCATTACGTTAATCGCCACCGACCCCAATACCTGCAATATTTCCGACACGACATCGCTTACCATTAATGTTTTCAACAACCCGGTTTCCAATTTCAGCTTTACTCCCGATCCGCCGGTTGAAAACACACCGACAACATTCAGCAACCTTGCTTCGCCGGATGCGGTAAACTTTAAGTGGCTCTTTGGCGATGGTGATACGCTTGTTACCACATCCCGCCTGCCCGTGCAGCACCAGTACAACGTTACCGGCACTTATACGGCTTGTTTGGTGGCCATCAATGCTGCCGGCTGCGCCGATACGCTTTGCCGCGATGTAAGGGCATTGATAGCGGCGCTGGTGGATGTGCCTAATGCGTTTACCCCGCAGAGCGGCGATGTAAACAGCGTGGTGATGGTGAGGGGTTTCGGCATTACTAAAATGCGTTTTATTATCTGGAACCGCTGGGGACAAAAGGTGTTTGAAACCAGCGACAGGAACACAGGGTGGGACGGAAAATACAAAGGCGTGCTGCAGCCCATGGATGTGTATGCTTATACGCTGGATGTGGAATTTTTTGACGGAACCAAAACAACTAAAAAAGGTGACATAACTTTGATACGATAATTTGATAATTTGAAAATGTGTGAATGAAAATTAAGCGCAAAATATTATTTGGAATTTGTCAACTCGGATTCGTGTTTTTTTTTCTGGGCCATACACCTTGTGTCTTCAGTCAGGATCTTCATTTTTCCCAATTCATAAATTCGCCGCTTACCACCAACCCGGCCAATACGGGTTTTATTCCCGGGGGCGATTACCGTGTGGGCATAAATTACCGCAACCAGTGGTCGAGCATTATGGCCATTCCGTACAAAACCATGAGTGCTTTTGGCGATGCACAGGTGATGCGCAACCGTTTTGAAACGGGCTGGATTGGCGCCGGCGGTGTTATTCTGCGTGATGTTGCCGGCAGCGGCAATCTTACTTCCACAAAAATTTATGGCTCGCTGGCATATCACCAGCTTATTGATGCGGGCAGTCTTGTCAGCGCCGGATTCAATGTGGGCTGGTCAAATAAACAGATTAACGTAACCAACCTGAAATTTCCAGACCAGTTCGACGGTAAATTTTTCGATAACAAATTGCCAACCTCGGTAGCGCTGGCCAACAACAACATCAATTACCTCGATATTCAGCTGGGATTAAACTATGCCTATTTCCCCAACGATAAAGTTTATTTGAATGCCGGTTATTCGGCGCATCATGTAAACAGGCCAAGAGAATCTTTCTTTAATGCAGCGCCGGGTATTGACAACCGGGTTGCCGTAAGGCATATCGGTTTTTTAAACGGAAGCTTTCTGGTAAATAACCAATGGCTCATCAATCCCAATGTCTATTTTACCACGCAGGCAAAGGCAATGGAAATTGTAGGGGGACTGAATGCACATTATGATCTTTCGGGCGATGGTACCTACCAGCTCATCGCCGGCTTGTATTATCGATACCAGGATGCTTTTGTGCCGATGATCGGGTTGCAATGGAATGACATCAGGGCCACATTCACGTATGATGCCACTACATCTACATTGAAAAACTATAATAACGGCCGGGGAGCTTTCGAATTTTCTCTCATCAAAGAAGGTATCTTCAATTCCTTCCAGGGTTCCAAGAGGGACTTCAAATGTCCTGACCTGAGAAATAAAGTTTACTAATCAGTCTTCCTCACAAATGTTTATTGATAACCGGCTGCACTGGCAGGGTTTTATCATATTACTTATTTATGCGACTTTTGCACGCATAAATAAAAACGCATGCAAAGCGCAGTAAAACCAGGCCTTACATCAGAAATCATCAGCAGGTTTAAAGACATTGTGGGTGATGACTATGTGTTTCTTGATGAAACAACAATTGAACATTATGCCCACGATGAAACGGAAAACCTGCATTACCTGCCCGATGTGGTGATAAAACCACGCACTACGGAAGAAATCAGCGCCATCATGAAAATATGTAATGCGGAAAAAATTCCAGTGACACCGCGGGGCGCCGGCACAGGACTCAGCGGAGGTGCGCTGCCACATCTTGGCGGTGTTTTGCTTGCTGTTGAAAGAATGAATTCCATACTTGACATAGATGAACGTAACCTGCAGGTAACAACCGAGCCCGGTGTGATTACCGAAGTGCTGCAGGTGGCGGTGAAGGAAAAGGGTTTGTTTTATCCGCCCGACCCGGCCAGCCGCGGTTCCTGTTTTATCGGAGGCAATATTGCTGAAAACAGCGGTGGCCCCAAAGCAGTAAAATATGGCGTGGTAAAAGATTATGTGCTCAACCTCGAAATGGTATTGCCCACTGGTGAAATCATCTGGACTGGCGCCAACGTTTTAAAAAACTCCACGGGTTATAATCTGACGCAGCTGGTGGTAGGCAGCGAAGGCACGCTGGGCATAGTAACAAAAATTGTATTGCGCCTGATTCCCCATCCCAGGTATGATTTACTGATGCTGGTGCCGTTTCGTAAACTGGAACAGGCCGGTGAAGCAGTGAGTGAAATATTCAAAGCAGGCTTTGTACCCAGCGCCATGGAGCTGGTAGAAATTGATGCGCTGAAAATTGTCAGCGATTTTGTTGACATCAGCGCCGTGCCTATCACTGCCGACCTGGAAGCTCACCTGCTGATAGAAGTGGACGGCAACGATATGGATGTGCTGATGCGTGAGATGGAAGCCATCAGCGAACTGCTGACAAAATATGATATTGGTGAAATTTATTTTGCCGATGATGCGCAGCAGAAAGCCGAGCTATGGAAACTGAGAAGGAGAGTGGCTGAAGCTGTGAAGCTGGCGGGCTACACAATAGAAGAAGATACCGTGGTGCCGAGAGCTGAACTGCCGGCTCTTATTCGTGGAGTGAAAGAACTGGGTGCCAAACATAATTACAAGGCGGTGTGCTACGGTCATGCCGGCGATGGCAACCTGCACATCCGCATTATGAAAGAAGGCACGCCAAACAGCTATGGCGATGCGGAAATGACCCGCTGCCTGCGGGCCCTGTTTGCACTGGTAAAAAAACTGGGCGGCACCATCAGCGGCGAGCACGGCATAGGGCTGATTCAAAAAGGTTTTATGGATATTGTGTTTGAACAAAAGCAGCTGGAGCTGATGCGGCAAATTAAAAAAGCCTTTGATCCGAATAATATTCTCAATCCCGGAAAAATATTCTGATGCAAAGCCACCTGCCTGCCACACCTAAAGAAGCATTGCGTCAATTGCAATTATTGTTTTTTGGAATGGTGGCCGCCGTACTTTTATTTTCGGTGACATTGATTTTTTTAAAACAGACCCGGGCCATGCCGCCGGTAGTAACGGATAAATCCGTAATCAATATCCTGTTTATTGCCATGCTGCTTGCTGTGGCAGCCTGTGTATCTCTTGCAGAATTTTTTTACCGGAAAAAATTGAAAACACTGCAGCAAGGCAACAGTGTATTAATGGAAAAATTCAACACTTACCGGCCCGCATTGGCGCTGTTCCTTGTATTGAATGAAGTGCCCGCATGCTTGTCAATGATTCTTTACCTGCTCACAGGCGCTGTTCATTTCCTGTTTATCGCCGGCATTCTTTGGGTAAATATGATACTGAAATATCCCGCAAAATCTAAAATTTTTAACGAATTGCAGTTAAACACTGCTGAACAAATGGAGTTAAATTAGCTGTTTAATTAAAAACCATTTTATGAAAACAAAGCTCCTTGCATTCTTTCTTACCGTTCTGTTTATTCCGGTTTTTGTACAGGCACAGGATGAGGAGGAAAAAAAGAAAGGCTTCAAAAAGGAAAATCTTTTTACCGGCGGCAGTATTTCACTTGCGTTTTATAACAATACTTTCCTGGTAGGTGCCAGCCCGGTGTTTGGCTACAGCCTTACCCGCTGGGCCGATGCTGGCCTGGTGTTTAACTATAATTACACTTCGTACCGCGATGTGAGTGTTTTCAACGACCGGCTTCGATATAAGAATTATGGAGGGGGCTTGTTTGTAAAACTTTACCCGGTCAGGTTTTTATTTGCACAAGCCCAGGCTGAACATAATTTTATCAGTGAAAAATACATTCTTCCCAATAATGGCGGCAGCACCAAAGACAATCTATCGGCCAATAGTGTACTGGTAGGCGGCGGCTATACCACCGGCCGGTTTCCCGGCAGCGGTTCACCGTTTTATTACGTGGCTATTCTTTTTGATGTAGGCGGCGATGTCAATTCACCTTATACCGATGCTTACGGTCGCACCATTCCCATCATTCGGGCAGGATTGCAGATTCCACTGTTCCAGGGTGGTGGAAACAGGAACCGTTAAAGCTGCCTGATACGGGTAAGCAATTGTGATGGTTCTTCCAGCACTTCAATCCGGTCGGTAACTTTTTCATATAAAAAATCCTGTTCTTCCATGCGGTAAAGATGCTGCAACAGGTGTTCGAAGTAATTATCAGAATTCAGCAGGTAAATTTTTTTATCATGGATAGAAAGCTGGTTCCAGGTAATCATTTCAAACATTTCGTCCAGTGTACCGAAGCCGCCGGGCAGTATCAGCGCCGCATCGCACAGGTCGTACATTCTTTTTTTGCGGCTATGCATGTCTTCCACCACCATCAGTTCGGTAATGCCTTCGTGCTGGCGTTCCCATTCCACCAGTTTACGCGGAATGATGCCAATCGCTTTGCCCCCGTATTCCATCACCGAATTGGCCAATGCACCCATGATGCCCACATTGCCGCCCCCATAAATCAGGGTGATGTTATTTTTTGACAACATCTTGCCAAGTTCGACAGCATGTTGCGTAAAAACAGGATTCTTTCCGGTCTTTGAGCCGCAGAAAACGGCAAGAGAGCTTATCTTCATGTTTTTAATTATTTTTCCGCTGTGAAATTCGCCAGTAAAATCTGAAATCCGAAATCTGATCCCGATAACAATCGGGAGTAAAATCAACGTATGTTCCCAGTAGCACTATTCTCGTTTGTCATCGGTTATTTTGTTTTGCTGCTTGTTGTAGCATGGCTCACCAGCCGCCATGCAAACAATGAATCCTTTTTCATCGGCAACCGCAGCAGCAACTGGATGCTGGTAGCCTTCGGCATGATTGGCACTTCGCTCAGCGGCGTCACATTCGTAAGTGTGCCGGGCGGGGTGGGCAGCAGCAACTTTTATTATTTCCAGGTAGTGCTGGGTTATATGCTGGGCTACCTGGTTATAGCTTTCATCCTGCTGCCGCTGTATTACCGCATGAACCTGACCAGCATTTATACTTACCTGGAAAAAAGATTTGGAATGAATGCACATAAGGCCGGCGCTTTCTTTTTTATTCTTTCCCGCACGGTTGGCGCCACGGCCAGGTTGTATCTTGTTATCAGCGTACTGCAGTTATTTATATTCAACAAACTGGGCATTCCGTTTATGCTTACTGCATTCGTTATCCTGCTGCTCATCTTGCTATATACTTTTGAAGGAGGAGTGAAAACCATCATTTATACCGACACGCTTCAAACCACGGGTATGCTCACCGGCCTTGTAGTTTGCATCTTCGTCATCATCAAAACGCTGGGCACCGACTTTGGCGGCGCTTTAACCATGATGTCGGATAAGGGCTATTTAAAAATTTTCAACTGGGATATGCAGGCTGGTTCTTATGTCTGGAAAAATCTGCTGGGTGGCATGTTTATCGCCATTGCCATGACGGGCCTCGATCAGGAAATGATGCAGAAAAACATCAGCGTGAAAACCCTGAAGGATTCGCAGAAAAACATGATGACTTTTTCAGCCATCCTGATGCTGGTGAATTTTCTTTTTCTTGTGCTGGGCGGCGTGCTGTACCTGTACGCCGGCACACAGGGCATCACCGTGCCGCCGGATGATTTGTTTCCCACCATTGCGCTCAGCGATGCATTCAGCGGCAGTATCGGCATCATTTTCATTATTGCACTCATCTCGGCGCTTTTTCCCAGCGTGGATGGCGCCATCACTTCGCTTACTTCCAGTTTCTGTATTGACATTCTCGGGTTGAAAAAAAGAGAGGGAACAGAAAAAGAGAAAAAGCGGACAAGGCTGAAAGTGCATTTCACATTTGCTCTTGTGTTTTTCATCATGGTGCTGCTGTTTCAGTGGATGAACGATAAACTCATCATTGACTTCATCCTTAAATTTGCCGGCGTTACTTACGGCCCGCTGCTTGGGTTATTTGCATTCGGAATATTAACGAAGCGCCAACTGAACGATAAATTGATATGGGCGGTGTGCATCATGGCACCGCTGATTGCTTTGGGTGTTGACCTGCTCAGCAACCCCGCCTGGTACGAAGCCAAACTGCACATGAAGCTGGGGCTGGAGAAAATATCAAAAATGTTTTTTGACGGGTATAAAATCGGCAATGAGCTGATACTAATTAACGGCATCATTACTTTCCTTGGGCTTTTAATTATTTCCGGTAAAAAAACGGGAACTGATATGTCCCGGAAATTTCAGCCTGCTTAAAGTTATCTTTGCAAAAAATCATTCATTTGGATTTAATCAACCCCCTTGTACAGGCTTATGCCGAAAAATATTCTTCTGCCGAGGATGCCTTGCTGGAAGAGGTGGCGGAATACACCCGTGTCCATCACCCGGAGCATCACATGCTGAGCGGGCATTTGCAGGGAAAATTTCTGGAGATGGCCAGTATGATGATAAGGCCACGACGTGTGCTTGAAATCGGAACCTTTACCGGCTACAGCGCCCTGTGTCTTGCCAAGGGATTGACCGATGACGGCCTGTTGCACACTATTGAAATAAGTGAGCACTATGCCCGTATTGCCCGTGGCATTTTCGACCGTTCTGCCTCTAAAGAAAAAATCATCCTGCATACAGGAAATGCCCACGAAATCGTTTCTTCTCTGGATGAAATCTTTGATCTTGTATTTATTGATGCGGATAAAACCGGCTATATTGAATATTTTAACCTGGTGATACCCAAAGTGCGGAAAAACGGTTTTATTTTCGCAGATAATATTTTTTTCCACGGCCAGGTGCTTGACCCCGAGCCGGAAGGAAAAAATGCAAAAGCCATCAGTGTCTTCAATGAATTCATCAAAGCAAGGGCTGATGTGGAGAAAATGATCCTTACCCTGCGTGACGGCCTGTATTTAATAAGGAAAAAATAAATTCACCCATGCAAAAACTGAAATTCGGATTACCGGTATTCATTTTTTTCACGTTTGTAAAATCTTTTGCCCAGCAGGAAGCGGATATACTTGCCTATATTGATACGTACAAAGAACTTGCAATGGCTGAAATGCAGCGCACAGGCATCCCGGCGGCTATCAAACTGGCGCAGGGCATACACGAAACCAGTGCAGGTACCAGCGAACTGGTAAAAAAATCAAACAACCACTTTGGCCTGAAATGCAAAAGCGAATGGACCGGGATGACAGTGAAACATACCGACGATGCGCCGAATGAATGTTTCCGTAAATATGCAAAGCCCGAAGACTCCTATCGTGATCAGTCAGACTATTTGAAAGTCACTCCCCGTTATGCTTCCTTATTCAAGCTGGACCCAACTGATTACAAAGGCTGGGCATGGGGACTGAAAAAAGCCGGCTATGCCACCAACCCGAAGTATTCGCAAGTACTCATCAGGCTGATTGAAGATTACAACCTGCAGGATTATACCTTGATTGCAGCAGGCAAAAAACAGCCTACCGAGAAATTGCTTGCTAAAAATGAAACGCCTGATGTGATAAAAACCGGTGATATAATAATACCCGAAGTAAAACCCGTAGTGATGCCCCAGGAGCCGGCAGTTGTTGTTTATGCCAGCAACGAAAAAAAGCTGGAAGAAGTAAGACCGCAACAGGTAAAAGAAACAAAAGTGCAGCAAGCTGAAAAAACTGAACCGGTACCCGATTATCCTGAAGGTGAATTCAAGATAAACGAAACGAGAGTGATCTTCGCAAAAAAAGGAACTTCATTTTTGAGCATAGCCGAAAAATACGGCCTGCCGTTGGCCCGTATCTTTGAATTTAATGACATGAAGCCACTGGAAACAGTAGAGAAAGACCAGCTGATTTACATTATGCGAAAGAGAAAAACGGGATTGAATGAGCAGCATGTGGTAAAGCGGGGCGAAACACTGGCCGACATAGCACAAACCGAAGCGTTGCGCATCGAGAGTTTATTGGAATACAATTACCTTCAGCCGTACATGAAGCCGGCGGTTGGCTCTGTGCTGTACCTGCGTGCCAAGGCCCCGGCGATGCCTGCACTGGCTCCCGCAAAATAAATAATATACCTGCATGTCGCTGATACAGGTTCACGATAAAAAATTCGGTCCGTTTCTTTCTGCAGAGGAAATACAGGCAGGCATAAAAAAAATTGCCGATGCGATTAATAAAGATTATGCCGGACGGCGGCCGATGTTCATTGCTATTTTGAACGGTTCATTCATGTTTGCCGCCGACCTGTTTAAATACCTCAGCATTGATGCAGAAATCTGTTTTATCAAGCTGGCATCATACAAAGGCACCACATCCAGCGGGCAGGTGATTACGGCTATTGGGCTTGATGTGGACATTATTGACCGCGACATTATCATCATTGAAGATATTGTTGACACAGGAAAAACCCTTAATGAATTTTTACCAAAACTGATGCATCACCAACCTGCGTCACTTAAAATTGCCGCTTTACTTCAAAAACCACAAGCCACAGTTTACCCCATTCCTATTGACTATCTCGGTTTTTCCATACCCGACAGGTTTGTAGTGGGTTACGGACTCGACTACGACGGGTTGGGAAGAAATTTTAAAGAAATTTACCAGTTGGTTCAGAATTAATAATAAAAACACAGGGCCTTTTTTGTATTTTGTAAAGTTGGAGAATATCCGGTTGAAAGCCATTGTGCATATAGTTTTCATGTTGCTGATTGCCTTGCCGTTTTCGGGCCAGCAATTTTATCTCCGTGGCGAAGTGAGGGATGAAACCGGGAATCTTTTATCCAAAGTAAATATTCACCAGCGCAGTACCGGGGTATACTACTTCAGCAGCAATAACGGTTATTTTGGTTTTCCTTCTTCAAAAGAATCCGACACTTTGTTTTTTAGTTTTCCCGGTTACCAGGAAGAAAAAATTGCAGTGAAGGCAAATAAGTTTACCGTAGTGCAGTTGAAATTGCTGCCCTCCGTCAGTTCCAGTGTAAAGCGGGGAAAATTAGCATCGCTTACCAAAGATCTTTCAAGGGAAAGGGAAAAAAGTTTTGTTGTGAGCAATGAAACGTACGCCAACCTGGTAGAGAACAATTTTATTGAAGCAAAAAAATATCCGTCCACCAGTCTTGCACTGAATATTGACAGGGCATCGTACAGCAATGTGCGCCGGTTTATCAATCTTGACATGAACGTGCCGCCGGATGCGGTGCGCATTGAAGAGATGCTGAATTATTTCAATTTTGGCTACCAGCCGCCGGACGACAATTCTGTTTTTAATATAAAAACCAGGCTGACATCCTGCCCCTGGAACAAGGATAACCTGCTTTTTTTTGTAAACGTATTTTCCAAAAAAATTAATCTTGATTCTTTACCACCCACCCATCTTATTTTTTTAATTGATATATCCGGCTCCATGGACATGCCCAACCGCCTGCCCATGCTGAAATCGGCCTTTCACATGCTGGCCATGAACCTGCGTGAAAAAGATACAGTGAGCATTGTGGTATACGGCGGTGCAGTGGGTGTCATGTTATTTCCCACCAGCGGAAATGAAAAAGAAAAAATTTGCAAAGCTATTGATGAACTGCAGCCGGGCGGCTCCACACCCGGCGAGTCAGGTATCAAACTGGCCTACCAGATTGCCAAAAAACATGCAAACCGAAACGGTAATACAAGAATTATACTTGCCACAGATGGTGATTTTAATGTAGGTGTGCAAACCGAGCAGGAGCTGGATGAACTGATAAGCCGCCACCGCGAAGCAGGGATTTATCTTACATGCCTGGGTGTAGGTATGGGAAATTATAAAGATTCAAAAATCCAGACGCTGGCCCGCAAGGGTAATGGCAATTTTGCCTATGCAGATACCTACCAGGAAGCAGAAAAAGTGCTGATGAAAGAATTTACCCAGACACTTTACACTGTGGCAGATGATGTAAGCATGAATGTACGCTTTGATCCCACACTGGTGAAGCAGTACCGGCTGATAGGCTTTGACAACAAGCTGGGCGCCTTAGCCGATTCATTATCGGTGCTTGAAGGAGGCGAAATCGGCTCAGGCCAGTCGTTGATTGCTGCTTTTGAAATAGAACCCATTTTTGCTGCCGGTGAGAATGTGTATTCGGAAAAATTTGCTGATATAATTCTTAGTTACAAATTGCCCGCCGACCCGGCGCAGCAAGTATCGAAAAAGCAGTTTGCTTATGACCCTGTTTATTTTAAGGAGCTGGAACCTATGTACAGGTTTGCAGCATCGGTTATCATGTTTGGTTCCCTGCTGAAATCATCACCGTATACAAAAGAAATCGGCTGGGGCGATGTGCTGTATCATGCCGGCGAAGCAGCTAATCCCACGGATGCCAGCCAAAGCCAGTTTGTGGAGCTGGTGTATAAGGCAAAAAATTTTTATACCCGCTCAAAGAAGAAAAAGAAAAATGGTTAGGAAAAAAGCTCCCTCATTTTATCCAGGAAACTTTTTTCTGTTTTATCAGGATGCGGTTTGAAATTGGGGGAATGACTCAGTTTTTCCAGCTGTGTTTTCTCTTCCGGTGTCAGGTGCTGGGGTGTCCACACATTTACATGAATCAGCTGGTCGCCTTTCTGGTAACTGTTCACAGCCGGAAACCCTTTTCCTTTCAGCCGGTAAATTTTTCCGCTTTGTGTACCTGCGGGGATTTTTATCTTAGCTCTTCCGTCAATAGTAGGCACTTCTACCTGTGTGCCAAACACGGCATCAGTAAATGAAATATGCAGGTCGTAAGCCACATTCATGCCGTCACGCTGCAGTTCCTTATGTGGTTCTTCTTCCACCAGGATAATCAGGTCGCCGGGCATACCGCCGCGTTCTCCGGCATTACCCTTGCCGCTCAGGTTCAGCTGCATGCCTTCCTGCACGCCGGCAGGTATGTCAATAGAAACTGTTTCTTCACCATACACCCTTCCCTCTCCGCGGCACGAAGTACATTTAGCAGTGATGGTAGTGCCTTCGCCATTGCAGGCCGGGCAGGTAGTCACTGTTTGCATTTGGCCTATAAAGGTGTTGGTGACTCTTCGCACCTGGCCGGTGCCGCCGCAGGTGTTGCAGTTTTGAATGCCGCCCTTATCTTTTGCGCCTCTGCCCCCGCAGGTATGGCAGGAAATGTATTTTTTTACTTTGATGTTTTTGGTTACTCCTTTTGCTATCTCGTCGTAAGTGAGTTTGATTTTTATTCTCAGGTTGCTGCCACGTACACCGCGGCTTCTTGAAGTGCGGCTTTTGCCGCCGCCAAAGAAACTGCCAAACAAATCATCGCCGAACACATCGCCAAACTGGCTGAAGATGTCTTCCATGTTCATGCCGCCGCCGCTGAAGCCGCGGCCATTGCCGCTCAAGCCGGCATGTCCGTAGCGGTCATATTGGGCTTTTTTATCGGCATCACTCAGCACTTCGTAAGCTTCGGCTGCTTCTTTAAATTTTTCCTCAGCACTTTTGTCGCCCGGGTTGCGGTCGGGGTGATACTGCATGGCCACTTTCCGGTACGCCTTTTTTATCTCATCGGCTGAAGCGCTCTTGCCTACACCTAAAACCTCGTAGTAATCTTTTTTCATAACTTGATGATTAGTCAATGTGCTGATTTGCTAATGAACTGGCAGAGCGTATTCCGAAATTGTTTGCGGCATTGCCATGCGCACATACGCAGATTCGCACATTTTTTTCATTGCTTCTATTTTCCCACCACCACTTTAGCATACCGGATAATTTTATCATTCAGGTAATAGCCTTTCTGGATTTCATCCAGCACTTTTCCTTTCAGCTCTTCCGAAGGTGCCGGTATTTCGGTAATGGCTTCGTGTATGTCCGGATTAAAATCCTTTTGAATTGTTTCCATGGCTTTCAACCCCTTCGCTGCTAAAAGATTTTTCAGCTTACTGAATACCAGCAGCACACCTTCTTTTACTTCACCGATGTCGCTGGAATTATTCATTTGCTTTTCCGCTCTTTCAAAATCGTCCAGTACATCCAGCAGGTCAATTATCACTTCCTTGCCGGCCGTCTGTATCAATTCCATTCTTTCTTTCAGGTTGCGTTTTTTAAAGTTTTCAAACTCGGCCACTTTGCGCAGAAATTTATCCCTGGTTTCTTCCAGTTCAGTACGCAGCTTCTCAATTTCCGGCTCGGTGGTCACCGGCTCATTCAGGTGGGTGGTGCCACTTACGCTTTCATCGGTATTGAGGGTAGCTCCGTTGTTTTCCGGTTCCTGCATTTTTGCCCGTTCTTTGGGTTCCTTCATATCTTTTTGACGCATATTTTTCAAAATTGATTGCAAAGGTAAGATTGTCAATAATACTGCCAAGGCCGTATGGTAGACAAATTGACGCAGCTCCGGTATGTTCCTGCACCTGCCGCGGCCACTACCTTTGCGCCATGATAAAATTTTTTTTAAGAAAAAATATCAGCCGGCGGGTGCAGGATGGACATCCGTGGATTTTTGCCAATGAAGTGGAAAAAACAAAAATCGATCCGGGTAAAAAATCAATTGTACCCGGTTCGGTGGTCACAGTTTTTACACATGATAATAAATTTATCGGGAAGGGTTATTACAATGAACGTTCACAGATTATCATCCGCCTGCTGACAAGAGACAGGAATGAAATGATTGATGAAGAATTTTTTTATAAAAAAATAAAGCAATGCTGGCAATACAGGCAAAAGACAGGATATGTTGAGAACTGCCGGCTTGTTTTTGGCGAAGCTGACGATCTGCCCCAGCTTATCATTGATAAGTTCAACGATTACTTCGTCATGCAGACGCTTGCTCTCGGCATGGATGTGTGGAAGCCAGCCATTGTAAAAGCCCTGAACGGAATTTTTCAACCTAAAGGAATTTATGAGCGGAATGATGTACCGGTAAGGGAAGTGGAAGGCATGCAGCAGCAGAAAGGATTTTTATCAGCGCCGTTTGATACCAATATCATCATAAATGAAAACGGGTTGAAGTTTCATGTGGATATTGAAAATGGCCAGAAGACAGGTTACTTTCTCGATCAGCAGGACAACCGCCGGGCCATAAGGCATATGGCAAAAGGAGCGGAGGTACTGGGTGCATTTTGCTATACCGGCACGTTTGAAATTCATGCTGCCCATTATGGCGCCAAATCAGTTTTGGGGCTCGATATTTCTGAAGCAGCCGTGCAAAAGGCCAAAAAAAATGCAGAGCTGAATGGGCTTGAAAGTATCTGCCGCTTTGAAGTAGCCAATGCTTTTGATGTGTTGAAGCAATGGAGTAAAGAAGGAAAACAATTCGATATGGTGATGCTCGATCCGCCCGCATTCACCAAAAGCAGGGATATGGTTCAGCGTGCAATTGCCGGTTACAAAGAAATCAACCTGCGGGCAATGAAACTGCTGCGGCCGGGCGGATTCCTGGTTACTTCTTCCTGCACAGCACTGGTTACTCCCGAAATGTTTTTACAGACTATTGATATGGCAGCCAAAGATGCTAAAAGAAAACTCCGGCAGGTAACGTTTCAGTCGCAATCGGCCGATCATCCCATCGTTCGCGGTTTAGAAAATACACAATACCTGAAATTTCTGATTGCCGAAGTGAGATAAAAAGCTCTTCAAAGGAAGAGCCTGTTGCATATGTTTAATGGGAATTATTTCGACACCTGGAATTTGCCCGATTCAACCACTTTGCCCAGCTGATCTTTTAGCTGGTAAATATAAACGCCGCGGGTGTAGGGTGATAAATCGAGAGTAAAACTTGCATTGATGTTTTTGGCTTCATATACCTGCTTGCCAATAAAATTTATAATCTGCAGCGTGTAACCATTTTCATATTTTCTCTGAAATTCAATCTTGATAAATGATACTGCCGGGTTGGGGTAAAGTTTCAATATACGCTGTGCATCATCCGGCTGTGGTTCACGGTTTGACTGGCCGCTGGACTGGATGGCTGTAATCAGAATAATGGATAGTATAGGTAAAATTCGTCTCAACGAAACAAATTTACTTTTAATTGCTCAAAATAGAAGCTTTTTTTTTCCTGTGCAAAGTAAAAGCCGCAGTTTGCCAAAATTTCTCTAATTCAGCCGTTTAAGCTGCAAAATTCGTAAAATCCCTATCCCGGGTTCAGGCCAGCCCGTCCAGTACTTCATTAATTTTTTTAAAATCGGGCAGCATGCCGGCATTTTCCAAAATCTCTTCATATCGAACGATTCCGTTTTTATCAATAACAAAAGCCGAACGTTTTGAAACACCTTTCATGTTATAGCTGAACATATCATAGAGGCTTCCATAAGCCGATGAAACTTCTTTGTTGAAATCGCTGAGAAGGGTAAAGTTCAGGTTCTGGTCTTTTTTATACCGGGCAAGCGTATGCAGCGAGTCCACTGAAATACCCAGCACTGTTGTATGCATATGATTGTAAAAAGATATGTTGTCGCGTACGGCACAAAGCTCGGCAGTGCAGGTGCTGGTAAATGCCAGCGGGAAAAACAACAGCAGTACATTGTCACCACGCAGCTCCGAAAGCGTGACTTTATTTTTCTCACTGTCGTATAAAGTAAAATCAGGCGCCGGCTGACCGGTTTCAATTTTCATTTTTTTCCCTTTTGTGTGAATAAATGAAAGCTCCGTTTTTACAGGTTTCTTTTAATTTCATCATAACAAGTATCTTTCCGGAAAGTTCTGAATTTATTTTTTACCACCGGGGAATTTAAAAAAAAATCTTCCGGACAAAACCAACAACTATGAGCAAGACACTTACAGAATTCATCGGTACATTTTTCCTGGTGACAGGCGCTGCACTCGGTGGCGGGCTTGGCGCCGCCCTTGCCCTGATGGTAATGATTTATGCCGGCGGGCATATTTCAGGTGCTCATTACAATCCTGCTGTATCGCTGGCCGTATGGATACGAGGTAAAATGAGTGCAGGAGATATGATAGGCTACTGGATGAGCCAGGTAGCCGGCGCACTGGCCGCCGCTCTTGTTGTCGCCAATATTTTTGCCAATGAAGGTACCGGTGAATGTGTCATTGCAGAAGGAGAAACAGTAAAAGCCTTGATTGCAGAAATTCTCGGAACATTTGCCCTTGCCTATGTAGTATTGAATGTGGCTACTGCAAGAGGTACGGCAGGCAACAGTTATTACGGCATAGCTATTGCCGGCACGGTGCTGGCCATGGCGACGGTGATCGGGAAATTCTCCGGCGGAGCTTATAATCCTGCAGTGGCCCTGGGGTTGACTATTCAAAAAGCATTTTGCTGGGGGCAAATCTGGATTTACCTGGCGGCTACATTCAGCGGGGCGGCTTTGGCAGCACTCGTATTTAAAATGAATAATCCGGACGATAAATAGGAAGCATTTTCAATAATTACATTCCGGAAAAAGGTTTTTAAAACCTTGGATTAAGATAGGGGTTGGAACGGTTGCCAAGTTTTTTCACCCAGTTTACCGCAATCTCAAAACCGCCCCGGCCATGACTCGAAGGTTTCAGCTTTGAAATATTAGCATCGTAGCTGAAGGAAACCGAATAAGGATGATAATCGAGTTTAACCACCGGGATTAATGCATCATTCCACCTGACAAAGGTACCCAGGTGTACTGCATAATCCGGCTCATCGGGGTAGGCGCCAAATTTGAATCCATACATCGCTCCTAAAACAGTTTCTTTAAAAGAGCCCTGCCTCGCATGATCGGCCTGCACAGTAACGTAAGAATAATCATTTACGCCAAGTTTCAGTCCGCCTGAAAAAACCCATTTGGGATTCAGCTCGATGTTTTTGTTTTTGTAAAATGAATTGGTGGGCCGGTTAAAATGATGATAGGCAGCGCCGACATAATAATTGCTGTTGGGGTTATCGTTGATGTAAGAATTAAAACTCAGTCCCACGCTTCCATCCAGGTAAGAGTAAGTAGGATCGGCCAGGTTTTCTCCAATGCCCATTCCTTCATACTGGCTGTTGGTGGTTACTTTCGATAAGTCAATACTGTGCTGCACCCAGCCGCCCATAAAGCCAAGCGACAGGTAGCGGTTCTTTTCAGTGCTGAGCGATTTATGGTAATTCAGCGCCGGTAAAATTTTTGTTTGGGTAAAAGAAACTGTACCGGCCCGGTCATAAAACAGTTGCATGCCCAGTGTTACAAAATCATCGCCCCGGCCTACCGGCATTTTATATTCGCCGTTCAGCGATGCGGTACGGTAGCCGGTGGTCACGCTGTTCCATTGGTCACGATAAACACCCTGTACACGGATGTCGCCGTCAAACAAACCGGCCAGCGAGGGGTTACGTAGCAGGGGTGTTTCGTAAAATTGTGAAAAATGAAGATCCTGTGCTCCGAGGGAAACCACAAAAAACATCCCGATGGATAAGGACCAGATTCTAATCAATATGGTAATTCTTTTTTTCATTTTATCTTATTAAGGCAATATTTCCCTGGTAGGTGAGCAACTCACCATTCTGGCAATACACTTCCAGCTGATAGATGTAAACATCAGCATTTGCTTTTTTACCTTTCCAGGTTCCATCCCATCCGCCGGCGGCATTGTTTACCGGGAAATCATATTTCTCAAATACAATTTCGCCCCATCGATTGAAAATACGCAGCACTTTGGTACGGTCAAGGCCAGTGCCCCTCGGGTAAAACACATCATTGCTTCCATCGCCATTAGGCGAAAAAGTATTCGGAATAAACACATTTGCATTTTTGCAAAGCGCTTTTACCAATATGCTTCCTGTATTCCGGCAATTATTGCTGTCGGTAAATGCTACAGTGTAAGTCATGTTGAAATCAGGTGTCACATCCGGCCGCGGGCAACTGGTACAGCTCAGAAAAGTAGATGGTGTCCATGTATAACTGGTCATATTACCTGAGTAAGTTGCGGGAATGGTAATGGTGACACCTGCTACCGTTGTAATATCCGGAGGCATGCTTACTGTGGGCAACGGGTGTATGCGGACAGTTTTTGTGGCCGTGTCTTTACAGCCGCTGCTGTTGGTGACAATAGCAGTTGCAGTCATATTGCCTGAACTGCTGTAGAGTTGTGCCGGAGGATTTTGCAATGTGGATGTAGCGCCGTTTCCGAAATCCCAGCTCCATGTAACAACTGAAGTATCGGGAACAATAAAGCTTCCGAAATACAGTAATGGGTCGGCCACGCAGGCAGCATTATCGCCATCAATTCTTACCTGCGGGCTGGCTACAATTTTTAGGGCACTGTCAATACGGATAGTATCTGTACAACCAAGTTGTGTTCTTACTGCCAGTGATACATTGTAATATCCCGGGCCGCTGTAAATATGGGATGGATTCTGTAATGTGGAAGTGCCTCCGTCGCCGAAATCCCAGCTGTAATTGGTCACCGGGTCATTGAATGTGGTGGAATCAATAAAATTAATTACGCCGGCATCACACAGCAACTGTTTGTCAAGTCCGAAATTGGCTGTAGCGCCAACTACCCGGATGGTATCAATACCGTTCAGTGGAATCAAACAGCCCGTGGGATCCTGCAGTATGACTTTGGGTGTATAGTTTCCAAACGTACTATAGGTGTGAGAAATATTGGGGGTATTGGTTACGACTGACTGACCATCGCCGAAATCCCAGATATAGGTTGGAATTGCGGTAGCCACTGCATTGAAGTTAACCGTAAGCGGATTGCAACCGTTGAAGGGATTATAGTTGATACGAGAACCGGCTGTATCATATAACCGGATGGTCCTGTAAGCAGTGTCTTTGCAACCGCCGGGGCTTGTAATTATCAGCTCCACATTGTAAGTGCCGGGTGTTGTAAAATAATGCGCCGGGTTCTGAAGGGTAGAAGTAATCCCGGGTTCAAAGGTCCACACCTGTGAGCTGTAGTAAGTTGAAGTATTGGTAAAATTCACTTCAAATGGCGCACAAGAGCTTACTGAATCATCAACTGAAAAATTTGCAGAGGGCAGATTTACCGTGATGTAGTTTGTTCTTACCAGGGAGTCGGTGCAGCCGTAATAATCCGTTACAAAAAGTTTTACAGTGTAAACACCGGGCGCCGCATATGATTTCGTGGGATAGCTTACCGTAGCTGAAGTTCCATCACCAAAATCCCAGAGGTATGAAATATTCACTCCGGTTGCGTTTACACCCCAGCTAAGCACCGAGCCCGGGCAGGTTTGAGTATCATAAGAAATAAAACTGACAGTAGGATCTGTGGAATGAACCAGGTCATTTATCGTTTTAGTATCGTAACATCCGGCCGCATCGGTTACCGTCAGGCTTACTGAAAACGTACCTACCGTATTATAAGTATGAGTAAAAGGCGGTGCCGAATACGTTTGTATGGTCCCATCACCATAGTTCCATTGCCAGCTTACAATCGGGTTGATGCCGTCGGTAGTGGTTGAATCATTGAAAGTGGTGGTCAGCCCGTTGCAGCCACCGTTATTGGTGGCGCTGAAATTTGCCACCGGCCCGTTTGCCCGTATAAAATTTGTTTTAGTCACCGTATCATAGCAGCTGTTCAGGTCTCTTGTTATCAGCATCACGGTATAGTTACCTGAAGTGTTATAGATATGACTGATGCTGGTGGAACCTGTTGTGATTTGGGTGCCATCGCCAAAATTCCAGGTGTAATTGCTGATATTGGCTATGTTTATCCCGGTTGCCGTAAAATTCACCGTGTCTTTTCTGCAAAGCGTATTGATGTCGCTGGTAAAATCAGGATTTTCATCAATAGCCCTGATGGTTTGCGTAGATGAATGCGAACAGGAACCGTTGGTTACTGTAAGCTTTACCGAGTACACTCCCAGGGCCGGGAAATTATGTGGCGGCGGATTTTGTAATGTCGATGTGGTGCCATCGCCAAACTCCCAGAACCAGGATGCCGGCCCCGTGGAAGCATCGGTAAAAGTGAACTGCGTTCTATTGGTACAGTTGGGTGTGGAAACAAACTGCGAAACCGGCGGCAGCACCGTGATGTAAGCATTCTTTGTAACAGAATCAGGACAACCATTATTTCTTGCTATCAGTTTTATATTAAATGTGCCGGGGGCTGAAAACAAATGTGAAGGATTCTGAAGCGCTGAAGTGGAGCCATCGCCAAAATTCCAGAGCCATTCATCTGCCGGCGCCGACAGGTCAGTAAACTGAACGGGTGAAAAAGCGCATGCGATAAGCGGAGTGGCTGTAAAATCAACCGTAGGAAGTGTGCCCACTTTTACTCCACCTATTAAGGTTAGCGTATCAGAACATCCCAGGCTGGTTGTAATAATCAGTCGTACTGTGTAAGTTCCCAGTACAGTATAGGTATGCGACGGATTCTGCAAAGTAGATGTTGTGCCGTCACCAAAGTCCCAGTTCCAAGAAGTAACAGCATCCAGCGATGTGACAGTGGGAACAGGGTTTATAGTATAGGGTATGCAACCCTGTGCCGGCAACCCCGTGATGGCGATGGATGCTCTCGATATCCTGATGAAATTTTGTTTACTAATCGTATCGGTGCACCCAGCATTGTTGGTCGCAATCAGGGTGACTGTAAAATTTCCATAAGCCGTGTACGTATGCACTGGGTTTTGCGAAGTAGATGTAGCACCATCGCCAAAATCCCAAAACCAGCTTACTGCACCTGAGGAAGTATTCTGGAAATTCACCGTCAAAGGCGGCTGGCAATTGATGGTATCGGCCGAAGTGAAATCAGCCGTCGGCCTGCCGGCAATCACAATGGTTCTGACGGCTGTGTCGGTACAAGTGCTGTACGTGTTCGTTAAGGTAACTGTATAAGTGCCTGTGGCGCTGTAAGTTTTCACAGGGTTGACTGCAGTGGATGTGGTGCCATCGCCAAAATCCCATAGCTGCGATTGTGCTGCCGGCGCTGAGTTATTGGTAAAACTTACCGATTCATTTATACAGGCAGTGTCTGTTACATTAAACGACGTTACATTAGTGCTGATTACAACAGCGTTGTTTCTTACTACCGTGTCAGAACAACCAAGACTGCTGGTTACTGTGAGTATAACTGTAAAAGAACCCGTGCTGTTGTATGTATGCGATGGGTTCTGAAGTGTAGAATTTCCTCCGTCACCAAAATTCCACAGGTAGGTTAAGGAACCCGGGCCGGTGGATGTGTTTGTAAAATTGATGTTGGCCGGGGGGCTGCAAAACGGGGGCGATGTATTGGTAAAATCAGGAACGACCCCCGGCGAAACCTGCACAAACATCGACTTGCTTAATATCTTGAAACATCCTTTATCATTGGTTACCCGCAGTGTTACTGTAAAGTTTCCGCTGCTGGTATAAGTATGCGAAGGATTTTGTAAAGTAGAAATAGCGCCATCGCCAAAATTCCATTCCCATGCCGTGTTGGTATTGCCCGCACCTGCGGTTGACTGGTCGGTAAACTGAACATTGTGCGGAAAACAACCTACCGTGTCATCAGCGGTGAAATTCACTGTGGGGTTTGAATAAACAGTAATATAGTTTGTGCGGGTTAACGTATTCGACCCGCTGGCATTGGTAGCAGTAAGCTTTACAGTGTAAACACCGGGACTAAAATAGGTAGCCGTTGGGTTTTGAAGAGTGGAGGTAGTTCCGTTGCCAAAATCCCAAAGCCACGAAGTTGGATTATTGGAAGAAAGATCCTGGAAATTTACCACAAGCGGCGAACAGCCGGCAGTGGGGCTGCCTGTAAAATTGGCTACAGGCGCCTGCGCAAAAGCGGCTAAGGAAACTGCAAGGCACAGGATGGCGGTTGCAGCTAAACGGTTTTTCAGGATATTAAGGGTTTTCACTCTCAATAGCAGTGTGTTAGAAAACAGGACACTATAACGGTATTTTGGTCTCAAAAAGTATCGGTTTAATCAGAAAAATGATTAATAATTTGTTGCTAAGCGGCTCCAGGATATTAGGAAATGAGGTCAGGACTTTTTAATAAAACCTCTTGGTGTCAGGCAGTAGTCAATAGACCCACATTAAAACTCATCGTTTAAAAAACTGTGGTGCTGCAGTGTCAGGGCAGGATTTATTGTTTATCTAATCTTAGTGTTTTTACTTCGGTTCCGTTGGTTTGCGATGCTTCCACATAGGTCCAGCTGTTCCGGGTAATATTCCAGGTGCCATTGATAAGTGAAATAGGATTTGGCGCCCCGGGAAAGTTGGCCCAGGTGGTCATATTGGTTGCGTTGCCATCCCAGTTGCCGGTACGTTCCGTTACACCGTTTTTAATGGCATCCACTGTTCGGTTGCTGTAATACTGGAATTTATAACCGGAAAAGCTGGAGGTAATATCAGTTCCGTTTTGAGTAAAGCTTGTAATCACCCATTGGCCATCGGTCATGGCTTTGATGACGAGATCTTCCGCTATATTTTCAACAGCTTTTTTACAACCGCTGAAAAGAATAAGTAAAGTGAATAAGGTAAAAAGTTTTTTCATAAGTGGGTTTAAAACGGAAAGGCAAGATAGTTATTGCCAGCGAATTGTGCAAGAGTAAAAGAACCCGATTTAGCAGTACTATAAAAAAAACGCCTGGATTGCCGGGGGGGGTTATTCAGTGTTTTGTTTAATTCGGAAATCCTGCACTTGCTTTCACCTCGTTTATCTGCTGCGTGTGGCGGTTGGTATGTGCCGAAATCATCAGGCAAAGCTGGTAGCAATCGAGCCAGCCGAACGGCATCTGGGTAACATGATTACGCAGATCTTCAGTTGTAGCTTTAATGTATTTAATGTGATTTACCCTGTTGGATTTAAAATCGGTCATCGCCTCTTCCATCGATTTATAGGGTGTGTTTTTGGGTTCAAATTTTTCGTTTGTTTTTACTTTCATTCCCCGGTCCTGAATCATGCTGATGATCTGTTCGTCGGTCATTTTTATTTCACTTCTTTTTTCGGGATTGGCTGTTGCATTCATTGTCATTTCAAGCAGGGTCCAGAGATTTTTTTCAGATATTGCAATGTGGTAAACACATTCCTGCACCGACCAGCTATCTGCTGATGGCTTATAATTTAACTGTTTAGAAGTAAGCCCCTTCACCGCGTCCACTAAATCAACACGGGTGTTTTTCATGTGGTCAGCAGCAAATTTTCTTTCCTTTTTGGTAAGCGAATTGTCGGTAGGGGTGCCGGCCAGGCCGGATAAAACAAGGAATAACAGAAGAAGATAACCGTACTTTTTTCTTCCGGGCATAGCAATCGTTTTTATAGTTAGAATAAGGGTCGGGGGGTGAAGTTTCAATGGGAAAGGACGGAAAAGGTACAAAAGCCATTTTATTTAATGGCTGTTTTTTATCAACTTTTTTTATTGAGAATTCACAAGCCGGCTTTCCTAACTTTAGTTTATGAAAATTAAAGACGTTATAAATTACCTGGAGTCGCTGGCTCCGCTTTCATTGCAGGAAAGTTATGACAATGCCGGGCTTATTGCAGGAGATGAATACCAGGACTGTACCGGCATCCTGGTGTCGCTTGACGCTACGGCCGAAATAATTGATGAAGCAAAACGCAGGAACTGCAACCTGGTGGTATCGCATCACCCTATCATTTTTTCGGGACTGAAAAAAATTTCTGAAAAAAACTATGTTGGCAGAGCCGTGATAGCGGCCATAAAAAACGATATAGCTCTTTATGCCATTCATACTAATCTCGATAATACTTCTGCAGGAGTAAACGGAAGAATAGCGGGCCTGCTTGGATTGCAGCATGTTTCAGTGCTTGCTTCCAGGGAAAGGATGTTGAAAAAACTCTACACTTTCGTGCCGGTTGGCAGCACAGATAAAGTGAGGCAGGCCATTTTTGACGCCGGCGGCGGGCACATCGGTAGTTATTCTGAATGCAGTTTTAATGCCGAGGGCTTTGGCACTTTTAGGGGAGATGAAACCACCGACCCTTATGCAGGTAAACCGGGTGAATTGCATTGGGAAAAAGAGATGAAAATGGAAGTGATATTTCCTGCGTGGCTCGAAAGGCGCATAATCAGCAACCTTGTTGCGGCTCATCCTTATGAAGAAGTGGCATATGATATTGTCAGCCTGGACAACGGGTCTTCGGCCATAGGCTCAGGCCTTGTGGGTGATTTGGCTGAGCCAATTGATGAACTTTTGTTTTTGAAAAAGGTAAAAGAAAAATTTAAGCTGGAAGTGATAAGACATACAGCACTTTTAAACCGCCCGGTAAAAAAAGTGGCAGTATGCGGCGGGGCAGGAAGTTTCCTGATTTCCAAAGCCTTGGCAGCCGGTGCTGATATATTTATAACTGCCGATATAAAATACCACGAGTTTTTTGATGCCGACGGAAGAATGCTTATTGCCGATATTGGCCACTATGAAAGCGAGCAATTCACCATCAACCTTTTGAAGGAATTTTTGGAGGAGAAATTCCCTACCTTTGCCGTCCTCAAAACTGAGGTAAGTACAAACCCCGTGCGGTATTTTCTGTGAGTGGTGAATGCTGAATAGCGAACAGGATGATGAACGGAGCGTCGCAACGGATGTTTCATAGCAGCATGGAAGCCGGGCTAACAATCAAAAAAAAACTTCAAACAATACAATGGCACAAGTAAAAGATTATTCAGTTCAGGAAAAACTCACTTCCCTGATTACATTGCAGAAAATTGAATCGAAACTGGATGAATTGAAAGTACTGAAAGGCGAGCTGCCGATGGAAGTAGCCGACCTGGAGGATGAAATCCAGGGTCTGCATGCACGGCAAACACGTATTGAGGAAGAAATCAACGGCATCACCGAATTTATCGAGCAAAAGAAGGAAACAATAAAAGAAGCGCAGACGCTGGTGAAGAAATATGAGAAACAGAGTAACAACGTAAAAAACAACCGGGAGTTTGAAGCCATCAATAAAGAAATTGAGATGCAGCAGCTGGAAGTGAAGCTGGCAGAAAAACACATCAAGGATGCTACGGATGAAATTGCGGAGAAGGCCGTGTTGCTGGACAAAGCCAAAAAAGCCATCGCAGCAAAAGAAACAGTGCTGACAACAAAAAAGGAGGAGCTGGAAAAGATTATTGCATCCACTGAAAAGGAGGAAAAACATTTCAACAAGCTGGCCGCAGAGGCAAGAGATGCGGTGGACATCCGCCTGCTGCAGAGCTACAACAAGATCCGCAACAGCTACCGCAATGGCCTTGCCGTGGTGCAGGTGGAACGGGATGCATGCGGCGGATGCTTTTATTCCATCCCTCCGCAAAAGCAGAGTGAAATACGCCAGCACAAAAAAATAATGGTTTGCGAAAACTGCGGCCGTGTACTGGTTGACTCTGAGCTGCATGCTTTCGTTCAGATAGGGTAAAAATTTTAATATGGTGATAAACCCCGCCCCGATAAAACCCGGGCCGGGGTTTTTTATTTTAAATTGCAGCATGCTTAAAAAACTTTCCATTCAGAATTATGCCATCATTGATGCGCTGGAAACTTCATTCCTTCCCGGCATGAACAGTGTGACCGGCGAAACCGGCGCCGGCAAATCCATCATCATGGGTGCGCTGGGGCTGATACTGGGTGGGCGGGCCGATACCTCGGTACTGGTGAACAAGGGAAAAAAATGCATAGTGGAAGGAATTTTTGGCACGGATACTAAAACTGAAATAAGAAAGTTTCTTGCTGCCAATAACCTTGATGCAGAAGAAGAGCTGGTATTGCGACGTGAAATTGCAGTAAACGGGAAATCGAGAGCTTTCATCAACGACACGCCTGTCAATCTTGACCAGCTGCGGCAACTCAGTTCGCTGCTGGTTGACCTGCACCAGCAATTCGATTCATTACAGCTGGGTGAAAATGATTTTCAGCGGCAGGTGCTGGATGCGCTGGCCGGTCACCAGGATACAATAAACGAATACCGCACCGGTTATTTTCATTGGAGAAATCTGCAGAAAGAGCTGGATGAACTAAAGCAGCGAAAACAGCAGTTTGATAAAGAAACGGACTACAACCGCTTTCAGTTTCATGAACTGGATGAAGCTGCTTTCAGGGAAAATGAAATAGAGGAAACGGATGCCGAGCTGAAGTTGCTGAACCATGCTGAAGCAATAAAGACGGCGCTGGCTTCTGTAGTGCAAGAGCTGAAGGAAAGTGAAAACCCCGTAGTGCAGCAGCTGAAAATATTAATCAACCGGCTTTATGATTATTCTTCATTTCATCCGCAGCTGGCTGAATTGATTCAGCGCCTGCAATCGGCACAGGTGGAGTTGCAGGACATTGCCGGCGATTTAAGCAGCATCAGCCATGAAGTGAATTATGATGCGGATAAAATTGAACGGCTGAATGAGCGGCTGGCGCTTGGCTACAAACTGATGAAAAAGCATGGCGTGAAAAACACGGCAGAGCTGCTGGCTGTACAAATGCAACTGGAGGAAAAGTTGCAGGCAGTTTTGAATATTGATGAAGAAATTCAAAAAAAGGAAAAAGCATTTGCAGAGAGCAGGCAGGCCCTGTTTAGGCTGGCAAATAATATTTCGGAAGCAAGAAAGAAACAGGTAAAACCGCTGGAAGAGAAGGTGAACAAACTGCTGGCCCAGGTAGGAATGCCGAATGCGATGATAAAAGTTAAAGTAGAGATTAAGGATGAATTAGGACCGTATGGTGCAGATGAAATAGAATTTTTATTTGATGCCAACCGTAGCAATCAATTTTTGGCGGTAAGTAAAGTAGCCAGTGGTGGTGAACTGAGCCGGCTGATGCTTTGCATCAAATCGCTGGTGGTGCAAAAGCTGGATATGCCCACGCTGATTTTTGATGAAATTGATACCGGCATTTCAGGTGAGGCGGCAAGGCAGGTAGGCATCATCATGAAAAATCTTTCCGCCAGCCGGCAGGTGGTTTGCATTACGCACCAGCCCCAGATAGCAGGTAAAGCCGATGCACATTTCCTGGTGTATAAGGAAAATGTAAATGGCTCGGTAAAAACCAATATCCGCCTGCTTACCGGCGAAGAAAGAATAACTGCCATTGCCAAAATGCTAAGTGGTGAAAAAACGACGTCGGCAGCGCTGGAAAATGCAAGAGAGATGGTCAATAATTAGCCGTGTGCTGATGAGCCGGTAAACTGGTAAGCCAATAAGTAAATGCACAAATGAAAAGAATAGTCGTTCTTTCATTGATTGTTGCCTTTATGGTGGCAGCTTTTTTTCTGAACAGGTGGATGCAGCAGCTGCTGAAGCCCAAAAAATCGTTGGGAAGATTGTTTCTCTATTTTTTAATTGTCCTGCTTTCTGTTTTTGTATTATCGTTCCTGATGGTGTTGCTGATTACAAAGTTTTACCCGGACGAGCTAATAAAATAACTTCTTACTTTTACCGCCATTAAAACCAATGGCCATGGCATATAATCTTTTAAAAGGTAAGAAAGGAATCATCTTCGGGGCACTGGATGAAAAATCCATTGCCTGGAAAACGGCATTGAAATGCCACGAAGAAGGTGCACAGCTGGTGCTTACCAATGCCCCGGTGGCATTGCGCATGGGTGAAATAAATAAACTGGCCGAAGCAGTGAAAGCACCGGTAATCGGCGCCGATGTGACCAATATGGACGACCTGAAAAACCTGTTTGAAAAATCCCTGGAGCACTTTGGCGGCAAAATGGATTTTGTGCTGCACTCCATCGGCATGAGCCTGAATGTGCGAAAAGGAAAACACTACACTGAGCTAAACTATGAATGGAATGCAAAGACGCTTGACATTTCGGCCATGAGCCTGCACCGGGTGCTGCGCACAGCCTGGGACCTGGATGCCCTGAATGAATGGGGCAGCGTGGTGGCGTTAACGTATATCGCTGCGCAAAGAGTATTTCCTGATTATAATGAAATGGCCGATGCCAAAAGCCTGCTGGAAAGTGTGACCCGCAGCTTTGGTTATCATTATGGTGTTAGAAAAAAAGTACGGGTGAATACCATTTCGCAATCGCCGACAAGAACCACTGCAGGCAGTGGCGTGAAGGGCTTTGAAGGTTTTATTACATATGCTGAAAAAATGAGTCCGCTGGGCAATGCCAGTGCCGAAGACTGCGCCAACTACTGTGTGCTTATGTTCAGCGATCTTACCCGGATGGTGACGATGCAGAATCTTTTCCATGACGGAGGATTCAGTTTTACCGGGGTGACACAGGCGGTGATTGAGCAGATGGAACCCCCAACCCTTTAAGGGGAGTAACGAGCTTCCCATTTGTAATTTCTGTTAATTGCTTATGAGAATTACAAAACGTACAAATGTGCGACCCGCCTGCTCCGTCTGTGACGGATACGGCCTGCTTTCGCCATAGCTTCAACAAAAGCAAGCGGGCCGGCGAAACGGGAATTTAATAATCCCGACGAAGCGAAGCTTGTCGGGATGCAGACCGAAACGTCAGCATAGCAATGAGGGTCTTCCTGTAAAAATGAAATCCACACCTGTCACGGATTTGTGAGAAAAT
>CAYUJD010000007.1:0-12137 GCA_964444975.1 uncultured Chitinophaga sp.
ATGGCGCTGCTGTGCGCCGGGGTGCCATCGGCATTGATAGCTACATTCTGGCTATAAACAGTGCCTGTCAGCAGCGTGATGATCACCAGTTGAATTAATTTTTTCATTTCAGTAGTTTTTAATTTTTATAATAAAGAATCGAGTTCTATAAGCAATTGCAGCAGGCGTCCTTTCTTTACATCTTCACTTAAAAACTTTTTTGCCTGCAAAGCCACGTAACGGCGTGTGGCTGTTGGGTGTATGCTTTCCGTTTGCACAGATATATTGGGCAGGTAAACGAACTGAAGCCAGTCGGCAAAATCCTGCTGGCTGCTGATTTCTTTTTTTTCATAATCGGTTACCCAGGCCGGCATGTTTATTTTCCAGAAACCGCAACGTTTCATCTCGGCTTTCACTTCCTTTACTATTTCCATGATATTACTTTCAATGTTCATTGGTTTTTAATTTTCCGTAAAACTATTTCCGTGGCCGGCAGCCAGCGCCTGTAAAAAAGCAAACGGGTGAAAGCAGTTATGCATCGGGTGGACGGGAAAAGCGATTAGCAAATGGTAAAACTGAATGATGCAACGGCAAGGGCTTGGCCGTAAAACTCATTTAAATTTGTATGGCCGACTATTGACAAGCTAAAACCAGGCAGCGGTGAAAAAGCTAAAATGGTTGATATTTTTTTTCTCTGCAGTATTTCACCTGCAGGCGCAGCAGCTGGCCTTTCGCCACCTGGATGTGAATGACGGCCTTTCTTCCAATGTCGTATCGTTGGTTGCTTTTGACCGCAACGGTTCACTTTGGTTTTCCACAGGCGAATCCATCAACTTTTTTGACGGTAATAATGTTTTTCCTTTTCACTGGAGAAACAACCCGGTATTTCCGCAGGCCGAGTCCGGATTTTTTTCAGTGGACAGCTACAACAGGGTTTGGATTTGTTATCCTGACCGGACTATTTTAATTAATGAAAAAAGACAGCCCGAGTGGATTTCCATCCGTAATTCATACGGACAAGTTTTTCCCACACATTGTTTTGATATAAATGGTCTCGGTGTGGTAGCTGTTTCAGGCAAAGGAACTTATTACTCCACCGATATAAGAAAACCATGGAACCGGCTTGCCTGGTTCGACAGTTTGCGGGCGGGCCGTTCTTTTGTTTTTGTAAACCGTTTCGATTCTTCTTCAGTAATAATTAAGCTCAGCAACCGGCTATTGGTTGTCAATTTTTCTTTGCAAAAAATAATGCTTGACATGGAGCATGCAGATGCCACGGAAGCCTGCAGGCTGAACGATGATGAGATACTAGTGGCAGCAAGAAATCAATGGAGGCTTTACCGCTTTAGCCTTTCACAGCAAAAAATTATTAAAACCTACACGAAACCGCTTTACCCGATGATCATCTCAGGAATGCAAAACTTCAGAAATTGGAAAGAGCTGCCAACGGTAAAATATATATCGCCACACTTCTTGGCGGCCTGGCAGAGTTTGACGTGGAAAAAGAAAGTTGGACTGCTTACCGGCCAGAGAACACTTCATCTTTTTCACTCAGCAGCGATAATATACGTTTCATTGCTGCCAACCCCGCCGGTTACCTGGCAGTGTCTTCCTGGGCAGGCATCAACATTGCCAATGTTTTTCAGCAGTGTTTTTTATCCAAAGAAAAATTTATTACTGCCCGGGGAAATATTGTTGACGAATATGTGAGTGGAATTGCCGAGGACCATAAACAAAACCTGTGGCTGATGACACAGACCAGGATACTTCGCTGGAACCGGCGCAGCAATACGGTGGATGAGTTTTTCAACCTGTCGGATGTGGCCGGAAAAGAGCAAAGCAATCTTTTTCCCGGCATTCCGGCTGTGGATGATGAAGGCAGAATATGGTTGCCCTATACAGGTTATGGCATACTGGTGTACAACGATGAAGGGAACCTGATAAGGACACTGACGGAAAAGAGCGACGGGTTCAGCAGCGCCTCGCCAGTAAAATTTACCCGGATTATCAAAAAAAATTCCGATGGCAGGATGGTTGCCGGCTGCGAAAACGGAATTTTTATGATTGACCCCCAAACATTTTTTCCTGACACTGTCACACTGAAGCCGCTGCTTGACTCAATGCGGGTGAAAAGGGTTGTTTCTATTTTACCGGAAAAAAATTCACTGTGGGTATCCACTTCAATAAATGGCGCCGTGTATCATTTTCATGCAGGAACAAAGGCAGTAAAAATTTTTACGGAAAAAAACGGCCTGCCGTCTTCACGTCATTATATGCTGGCCAAAGACAATGCGGGAACAATATATGCCGGTAATTATGCCGGTTTATCCATCATCGGCAAAAAGGGTGAAATAAAGGTGATTGATGAATACAGCGGGCTAATTGACCACCGGGTGGAGAGTATTATGCCCGACGACAGCGGGTATGTATGGATTGGCAACCGGAATATTTTAATAAGATATCATCCTGCCACGGGGCAGTTTGATTATTTCAATGAACAGAATGGAATTAACAAAGCAGGATTTTCCATCGGCTCAGTGTGCAAAACAAAAAGCGGCGAAATTGTTTTCGGCACTTTCCGGGGCTTGATTATTGTAAACCCGGCGAACATCATTGCACGAAAACGGACGGTAAGTTTTACGCTGTACCGGCTGAATACCGATAATTCGGTGGATATGCTGAGTCAGGCATCGGCGCTGCGGCTCCCGTTCAGCAACGGCCGGGTAAGTTTTGGTTTTTCCAATTCTGACCTGGTTACCGGGCGCCGGATATTTTACCGGTACAAAATGCAGGGAATTGACTCCACCTGGTCGGCGTCTACAAAAAATCAGCTGGTGACCTACAACCTGCGGCCCGGCCGATACAGGTTTTTTATGCAGGCATCCTACAACAACACGGCCTGGATGGATTTTCCCGAAAGCATCGCCATCCGGGTGAATTATCCCTTCTGGCAGCAATGGTGGTTTTATATTATTATTGGTGTACTGGCAGTTGGTGTTACCCTGGCCATTTACCGGTCGGCACAGGCTTCGAAAGAACAAAAAAGAAAACTGGAAGAACTGAACCACATGATGAATGAATCGAGGCTGATGGCCATCAGGGCACAGATGAACCCGCATTTTATTTTCAACAGCCTGAACTCGATACAGGAATGCATCGTGATGCAGGATTTTGATACCGCCTACCAGTATCTTTCCAAATTTTCAAAACTGCTGCGGCAGGTGCTGAATAATTCGGAAAAAAATTTCATCCCCCTGAAAGATGAGATTGAAGTGAACGAACTTTACCTTGAACTGGAATCGCTGCGGTTTAAAAAATCATTTAGCTACCATTTTGAAATTGATGAAAAGATTGACACGGAAGCGGTTCAGTTTCCCTCGCTGATGCTGCAGCCGTTTATTGAAAATGCCGTTTGGCATGGGCTGATGCACAAGCAGGGCGAAAAAAAGCTGAGCATCTCTTTCCAGGCCGAAAACAATCACCTGGTCTGCATCATTGAAGATAACGGCATCGGCAGGGAAAAAGCGGCCGAGATAAAAAAGAACAAACTTGGCGCCCGGTATTTAGAATCGAAAGGCACGAAACTATCAGAGCAAAGACTGCAGTTGCTGAACGAAACAGGACAAACCCGGGCAAAAATCCATTTTGAGGATTTGAAATCCGGAGCAGGAGAAGCAGCAGGTACAAAAGTGATACTGGAATTTCCATTGGACTATAAATCTTAAAGCATGACAAAGATTCTGATTGTAGACGATGAGCCAGCCGCCGGCAATATTCTGAAAATGCTGATTGAGCGGCATGTGCCTATTCAGAAAGAAATACGCTATGCCGGCAGCCCCGAAGAGGCGCTGCAACTGATTCCGGAATGGCAACCCAACCTGCTGATGCTGGATATTGAAATGCCCAACATGAACGGCTTTGATTTGCTCAACCGCATCGGGCACTGGGATTTTGATGTCATTTTCACCACGGCCTATGATAAATATGCCATCAAAGCCATCCGCTTCAGCGCATTGGATTACCTGCTGAAGCCGGTTGACATCATTGACCTGCAGAATGCCATCAACAAACACATCATCCGGCGTGAGTACCAGCAGGTGAACCAGCAGCAGCAGCTTGTTTCCAACCTGATCAATAACCTGCAGCAAAAAGACCAGTCGGCATTCAAGCTGGCGCTTTCCACCACCGAAGGTGTTTTTTTCTTCGACCCCAATGAAATCATCCGGCTGGAAGGCGAAAGCAATTACACCCGGTTTTATTTTGTAAACCAGAAACCCATGCTGGTATCAAAAACACTGAAGGAATATGAGGATATTTTGCTTGACCATAATTTTCTGCGTGTACACAAATCACACCTGGTAAACAAGAAATTCGTAAAGCACCTCGATAAGGAAGGGCTGCTATGGCTTACTGACGGAAACTACATCGCCGTTTCCCGCCGCAAAAAGGAGGAGGTGATGAGGGAACTGAGCAATAAATAGTGAGGTGAATTTTGTAATACACGGTTAAAACAGGGTCATTCTGCGCAAACCGGGTTACGTTTCAATCTGCTTTTCCTGCCTTTCGTTTACCCATTTCCCCCTTTCAATAATTCAAACTTGCTTTGCCACTACCAGCAGGTGTATTATTGGTATGAAATTTAAAAAAAAAGAAAATGCTGACACTACTTACCATATTCCTGCTTTCAAAATACAAAAAAGGAAAATACCTGTATAAACTGAAGAGGAGATTACTGATACTGAAAAGGGCTATCGGTTTCGGATCATACACCATGCATCCCTCCGGCGTGTGCAATACATTGCAGGTATATAAAAATGCAAAGGGCAGCACCATGGGTTTTCCCGGTTCAAAAATGAATGTGCTGAGAGGCATCAGTGAAGCTTTCCGGGTTGGGGATGCAGTAACGGCGGGCTATTTGTCAGTTAAAAAGGTAGATGTGATAGCTGATAAAAGAGCAGCATAAATATTACTCCTTGCTTTGTCCTGTCATACATCTTTCTCTTGTAAGAAACACCATGCCCCGCTGCCGGGGCATCACTTTTATTAAAAACTCCTGTTCTCTTTTACCCAGTTTCGTATATAGCCGGCGATTTCCGAAGTTGGTGTGCCGGGAGCAAAGAGATTTCCGACACCCATTTCCATCAGCTTTTTCATATCATCTTCAGGAATGATACCGCCACCCGTAAGCAGTACATCATTCATCCCTTTTTCTTTCATCAGCTCCAGTACTTTTGGAAACACGGTCATGTGCGCCCCGCTAAGGATGCTGATGCCGATGGCATCCACATCTTCCTGCAGGGCGGCATTCACCACCATCTCCGGTGTTTGCCGCAGACCGGTATAGATGACTTCCATGCCGGCGTCACGCAGGGCCGTGGCAATTACCTTGGCGCCGCGGTCGTGACCGTCGAGGCCTACTTTGGCTACCAAAACACGGATAGGACGTTTTGTTTCAGTTATCATAAAAGAAGTGCTCAAAAATACATTACTTAGTACAATAATCTCTTTTTCGATTTATGCAATACCGCAAATTCGGCAATACAGATTTGCTCGTCAGTGAAATCGGCTTTGGTGCATGGGCCATCGGCGGTGGAGCCATGATTGGAAGCACAGCTATCGGCTGGGGCGATGCAGATGATACGGTTTCCATAAAGGCTATTTATGCGGCACTTGATGCCGGCATTAATTTTTTTGATACAGCCGATATTTACGGGCTGGGTCATTCGGAAGATTTGCTGGGAAAAACAATCGGTCACAAAAATGATATCATCATCGCCACCAAGGCCGGTAATGTGTCACGAAACAATCAGTTCACCGTTGATTATTCCAAAAACCATATCCTGGAAGCCTGTGAAGGTTCTTTGCGTAGACTCAAACGGGAAGCAATTGATTTTTACCAGTTGCATTCCGCAAGGCTGCAGCATCTGCAAAACGGCGAATGCATTGAAGCCATGCAACAATTGCAGCAGCAGGGTAAGATTCGTTACTGGGGAATTTCATTAAATACTTTTGAACCGTTGCCGGAAGCAGAATTTTTTATACAGAACAAAATCGGAAACGGTTTTCAGCTTGTGCTGAACTTAATAAACCAGGGAGCATTGTCTTTATTTAAGCCGTCAGCAGAGAAGGGCTACGGAATAATTGTGAGAATGGCCCTGCAGTTCGGATTGCTGACAGGCAAGTTTGACAAGGGAGTGAGTTTTTCAGAAAACGACCATCGCAAAAAACGCCTGACAAAAGATGTGATTCATGCGTCCAATGATGCTTTAAAGCCAGCCTGGGCATTATGCAGTAAATATAATTGCACAAAAACACAATTGGCTTTGAGTTATATACTCAGTTATCCGGAAGTGTCCACCCTTATTGCAGGCATCAGAACAGCAGAGCAGGTGCAACAGAACACTTCGGGATTGTTTCAACTGGCAAAACCAGAAATGCAAAGGATAAGGGAACTTTGGAAAACCGGTTTGAAACCCGTTATGGATTTGATACAGCAGCAAGGTTAACCAAAAACAGCCAGTGCTTTTTTAATTCTTGCGATTGTTTCTTCTTTACCCAGCACTTCTGCAATGTCGAATACACCCGGGCCGAATTTGCCGCCGACCAGCATGATACGGAAGGGCAGCAGCACATCACCGGGTTTTATTTCATTTACGGCAGCAATTTCTTTGAAATTTTTTTCCAGCGTGGAAGTTGTCCAGTCGCTGGTCAATTCATAATTGCGGATTACTTCAGCAAAGAATAATTTTTTTGCTTCATCCCACTTCGGCTTCACTGCATCTGCATCCCATTTGTCTGGCGCACGAAAAAAAAACCAGCTTTGCTCATAAAAATCCGTCAGCAAGGTGCAGCGGTCTTTTACAAGACTAATCACTTTCGGTAAAATACCATCATCAACATCAGTCAGGCCTTTTTCAATCATCAGATTTCTGACTTCCGGCATCAGACTTCCGGCTGCCGACTTCTTAATCCATTCATGATTGAACCACCTGGCTTTTTCATAATCAAACTTTGCTCCGCCGCTGTGCACTCTTTCAATTGAAAATTTTTCAATCAACTCCTGCCTGGTAAAAATCTCCTGCTCGGTGCCGTCGTTCCAGCCCAGCAGCGCAAGAAAATTGATGAAGGCTTCGGGCAGAAATCCTTTTTCTTTAAAACCCTCCACTGTTTCACCGGTATTAGGGTCTGTCCATCGCATGGCAAAAACAGGGAAACCGTACCTGGCGCCGTCGCGTTTACTCAGTTTTCCATTGGGTCCGAGTATTAACGGCAAATGTGCCCATTGGGGCATTTCGTTTTCCCAGCCAAAATATTTCCATAATAATATATGCACCGGGGCGCTGGGCAGCCATTCTTCGCCGCGAAAGGCATGGGAGATTTTCATCAGATAATCATCCACCACCACGGCAAGATGATAGGTGGGCATGCCGTCGGCTTTCAGCATCACTTTATCATCAATAATTGAGGTATCGAAATGCACTTCACCGCGAATCATGTCGGTAAAGGAAACCGTTTCATGCTCCGGCATTTTGATGCGGATGACATGCGGGGTATTTGCTTCCAGCAATTTTTTTACTTCGCTTTCCGGCAGCGCCAATGAGTTTCGCATCTTCATCCGCACGGTGCTGTCATATTGCTGTGTGGTCGCCTGTTCTGTTCTGGCTCCGGCCGCTATCGGGGCATGCCGCATCTTTTCCAGCTCGCCGGGAGTATCAAAAGCATAATAGGCAAAACCATCTTTCACCAGTTGTTCAGCGTATTGCCTGTACAGTTCTTTTCTTTCACTCTGCCTGTACGGCCCGTAGCTGCCGCCGTGTACAGGACTTTCGTCGGGTACAAGGCCGCACCATTTTAAACAATCGTAAATGTATTGTTCAGCGCCGGGCACATAGCGGGTTTGATCAGTGTCTTCAATGCGCAGGATAAAATCACCGCCATTTTTTTTTGCAAACAGGTAATTGTACAAAACGGTTCTCACACCGCCCATGTGCAGGCCGCCGGTAGGCGAAGGCGCAAACCGTACTCTTACTCTTTTTGCCATAGGCGGCAAAGATAAGTTTCCGCTTTTCTATTTTTTATAAATAAAAAACCGTCCTGCAAAGAAGACGGTTTCTGATTCGTGGGTTCGGATTTTTATGGCAGCAAAATGGTACGGGGCGGATTGCCGTCAATGGAAATGGTTGCCACCCGGTCGCAGGCGCCGTCGCCGTAGTCAACAATGGCGTAATGATTGGGACCTTCAATTTTCACTTTGCCCTTGCTCACATTATGGCAAATGGTTTTCTTTTCCAGCGGCTCAGTAATGGTGGCGGTTCTGCTTTTACCGGCTGCGTTGGTTACAGTATGATTGCCGGTGATGGAGTACACATCATCCAGCAGGTTTAGCGGTGTATTGGCTCCGGCGGTTTGTGTCACGGTTTTTGTTCCTTCGTGCAGCCAGTAATGATTACCCCCGGGGGCGGTTACTTTACCGTCATCTATTGCCCTGGTCCAGCTGATACCGTTTGGCGTGCTGGTATTGGTCCAGGTGATGGTACCTTCGATTTTATAATTTTCCGTGTAATAATTATCAAATGTCATTACAGCAGTAGCCCCGGGGTGATGTACTGAATCAGACAGCACAATATTGATTTTTCCTTTACGGGTGATGCCGTCCTGCGAAGTACAGCCGGCGCCAAAGTCAATCACAATTGTTTTGGGAAAAGAGTTTTGCGGAGTCACGGATACAGAGGCACAGCTGAGTGTATTGGTGGATTGCAATACCTGTCTGCTGCGGCCATTGGCCAGGCCCGCATTAAATGCTGCCTCGAGAAAAACAACATTGGCATCATCGGCCAGGCTTTCGGATATGGCCTGGTCGCCGCTGAGTTGGAAGGTGGTTTCCACTTCTTCATTTGTTTCTTTCTCTTTTTTACAGGCCGATAAAAAAAAGAGGGCGGTAAGTGATAACAGGGTAAAGATTTTGTTTAGTTTCATAAGGATTGATTTTTTTGTTTGCGATTATACATGCAAAAATCTAAAACGATTAACCGGAACTGAAATTATTGAGCAAAATGTTTTACCTCGTAAAAACACCGTGGTGGATAAAGAGAATTTACGATGGCTATTTATGGAATATGCCGGCCACTGAAAAAGCCCTGTACCTGACATTTGACGACGGCCCCCACCCGGAAGTGACTCCCTTTGTATTAAAACAACTGAAACAACACAGCGCCCTGGCCACGTTTTTTTGTATTGGTAAAAACGTGGTTGATTTTCCGGAAGTGTATAAACAAATTTTAAATGAAGGTCATGCTGTGGGCAATCATACATTCACTCACCCCAACGGGTGGAAGACAGCCAATGAGGTGTACCTGCGTGATGTGGCAGAAGCCTCAAACTATATTGACAGCGCTATGTTCCGTCCGCCATACGGTCGTATCACATCATTCCAGGCAAAAAATCTGAAGCCGGTAATGAAAGGCAAGGAACCCAAAGTGGTTATGTGGGATGTTGTAAGCGGCGATTTTGATACTTTGTGTTCGCCGCAGCAATGCCTCGGCAATGTTATATTCACTGCCGGCCCGGGTTCAATTGTGGTTTTTCATGACAGTGAGAAGGCCCGGCCCCGCCTTGAATATACCCTGCCGCGGGTGCTTGGTTATTTTTCAGAAAAAGGATTTGTTTTTAAGTCGCTGGAGTAAAAAAATTATCGGACAATCCGTAAACTAATAGGGCCTGGGTAGAAACCCTGGCCCGTTTTTAATCCGTACCCTATGAAAACTGGTTTAAAGGTATAATAATTTTTTAATTACGGCAAAGTAATTATATGAGGTACCCCGTTGATGGTTACCAGGGCTTTATTGTCGCATTCCCCGTTGCCGTAATTAATGGTTGCCAGCCAGGGTGAGCTGGTGCTCAGGTTCAGCCGTACTATTTTGATAATTCCTTTTACCAGCCAGCGGCAGCTGAACTTTTTAATCAGGGGTTCAACTGTTTCAGCTCTCCATGCAATCAGCAAATCGCCTCTTTTCACTTTGCCGTTTGCGCTGCCGGTTATTTTGTAAATATCATCAAGCGGAATATTAGGTGTACACATTCCTTCCACCTGGGTGATGGTTTTTGCACTGTTCCATTCGGTAAAGTTGCCATTGGGCCTGGTAAGTTTTGCATCTTCCACCACCACTTTCCAAATATGGGTAAGACAGTTTGTATTGGTGGGTGTTACACTCTGGTTGCTGATGATATGTGTGCCTTCCACCTTGATGCCTTCCACTACATAGTTGTCAAAAGTAGTAGTGGCTTTTGCGCCCGGGTAAATAAGCCTGTTTGTATAAACTGAAATGATTTTTCCAGAACGGGTTCTGCCATCACGGCCCACGCAGCCGGTGCCGAAATCCATTACAATTTTTACAGGAAAGGGATTGGGAGCATTCATGTGCGTAATGGTAACATTGGGGCAGGAATTAGTACGTGCTGTACTGCCGGTACTGCCTGCATTCATTTGCCCAAACACTCCGGTGCCACCCAAAGCCACGTCAGCATTTACTCCCATCACATTATCGAAAACCTCATTGAAAATATCGTCTGATTCTGCATCAGCCTCGGAAGATGCCTTTGAATAAAATTCCTCTTCGGCTGCGCTGCCGCTGGTTTCTTTTTTACAACCAGTGAATAAAAGCAGGGCGGAAAAAAGGAGCAGGGCGGCGGTTTTAGCAGGATTGAAAATCAGTTTCATAACTAAGATTTTAGGATTCATTTATTAACGACTGTCTGACATTAATTATTGAACTTGGTTTAAGGGTTTGTTAAGATTTTTTTGGCAGCTTTGTTCCTGAGAACCAATGTAAAATTATGATAATTGACACCCATAGTCATATTTACCTGCCGGATTTTGACACGGACCGGGCCGAAATGTTTGCACGGGCTGAGAATGAAGGCATTGGGCTGGTGCTGATGCCTGCCATTGACAACAAGACGCATGACGCCACCTTGCTTACCGAGGAAGTTTACCCCGAAAAATGCCGGGCCATGATGGGGCTTCATCCCTGTTCGGTGAAGGCAAATTATTGGGATGAGCTCGATATTGTGAGAAATTATTTTGAACAAAGGCAATTTATAGCTGTGGGGGAAACGGGTCTTGATTTTTACTGGGATCTCAGTTTTACGAAAGAGCAGTACGATTCATTCCATACACAAATTGAATTGGCGCAGGCATACGATATCCCGGTAGTTATTCATTCACGCAATTCGCTTGATGAGTGCATCGGGGTAATTGCTGAGCATCAGCAGGACAGGTTGAAAGGCGTCTTTCATTGTTTTTCAGGCAGCCTGGAGCAGGCAAAAAAAATCATTGATCTTGGTTTTTATCTCGGCATCGGGGGTGTGGTCACTTTTAAAAATTCAGGCCTGGATAAAGTAATGGCTGAAATTGATTTGAAAAACGTGCTGCTGGAAACCGATGCACCTTACCTGGCGCCGGCGCCTTTTCGCGGCAAAAGAAATGAATGCAGCTACCTGAAGTATGTGGTGGAGAAGCTGGGTGAAATAAAGGCAATGACAAAGGAAGAGGTAGCAAACATCACCACAACGAATGCGAAAGAATTGTTTCGTATCTGAAAGTTGGCGGAGACTGAGGGATTCGAACCCTCGATACCGTTTCCGGTATACACACTTTCCAGGCGTGCCTCTTCAACCACTCGAGCAAGTCTCCGAAGGCGGCAAAAATAGCGATTAATGTTTTTTAATTACTCATCTGTTGCTCCGCAATTATCCGCTCCACATCTTCACGGTTTAAAGGATTTTTTTCCCAGTGCGGGTCATACTTTACAAACCACGAAATCCAGAAGCTGCGGGAGAGGCGCATGAGCCAGGGCTGCAGTACTACCAGCACCACGGCATTGGTGATAAGCCAGTAGAAAAACCGGTTGTCGTGTACCGACATACCAATTAAAATAAACCATGCTACAAAGGTGGCCACACTGATGGCAACGGCCAGTGCATAGCTAACATAACCGGTGCCATAATAAAAGCCGGGTTCTTTTTCGGTGGGCTGTCCGCACACTTCACAATTTTTATGCATGGCCATATTTTTTTTCAGGCCGATGCTTACCGGGTTTTTAAAAAGCCTTCCCTGCCGGCAGCGGGGGCAATGACATGCCAATGTGGAAAGAAGATAA
>CAYUJD010000007.1:12237-22660 GCA_964444975.1 uncultured Chitinophaga sp.
TGCTGATTTGGCTGCAAAAAGTTTGTGATAAATGTTACGGCATCTCAGGCCGTGCCTTTAAGTATTTTGTGCCAGTATAGCCAGGGTAGAATATATTTTTTCAGCATCCACATGCTCCACCGCGGTTTGGCCTGGTCAAAAGGAAATGTTTCCATCACTTTATTATCATAACCAAATTCGGCCAGCACCAGCTTGCCATAACCTACCGTAAGCGGGCAACTGCCATAACCGGAGTATTTCGCGGGCAGGATTTTGTTTTCCATCAGTGCCAACAGGTTTTTTACCAGCACCGGCACCTGTTTTCTTACCGCAGCGCCTGTCTTTGCATTGGGTGTATTGGTGGCATCGCCAAGGGCAAATATGTTTTTATACCGGGTATGCTGCAGGGTGTATTTGTCCACATCAATCCAACCCTTGGTATCGGCCAACGGGCTGTGCTGGATAAAATCCGGAGCACTCTGCGGCGGAGTGACATGTATCATGTCATATTTTTTTGAAACCGTCACACTGCCCCAGCCGCTGATGAGTTTAAATGTGGCCAGTTTTTTCTCTGCATCTATTTCAACCAGGTCGTGTTTGAAATGCAATGTGATGCCGTACTTGTCCACCATCTTCTGCAGCGAGGCCGCATATTTTTTTACGCCAAATAACATGCTTCCGCCCGAAACAAACTCCAGCGTCACATCTTTCAGTATACCTTTTCGCCTCAGGTAATCAGCCGTCATGTACATCACTTTCTGCGGAGCGCCGCCACATTTGGTGGGAGTGGATGGCGCTGTGAAAAGAATGGTATCGCCGGGCTTGATATTTTTTACGCATTCAAAAGTGTAGGGCGCATATTGAAAAGAATAGTTGCTGGTGACGCCATTTTTGCCAAGAGCTTCTTTCAGGCCTTTCACATTGCCCCAGTTGAGCTGTATGCCCGGCGACACAATGAGGTAATCGTAAAAGTAGCTGTTGCCTTCGGCTGTGATAACTTTGTTTTGTTCCGGGTTGAAAGTGGCGGCCGCTTCTTTTATCCATTTTACATTCTTGGGCATCACCGAAGCTTCGCTGCGGATGGTTTTGCTGATGTCGAACACACCGGCGCCTACGAGGGTCCAGGCAGGCTGGTAATAATGTTTGTCCGATGGTTCGATGATGGCGATGTCAAGATTTTTTTTCTTGCGAAGCAGTTGTGCTGCAGCGGAAATACCGGCATTGCCCCCGCCGATTATCAGCACCTTGTAATGTGTCATGGTTTGCAGTTTTTATGCCGCAAACCTACTTTGCGTACGCTGGAGGGGTAGTGATATTAGTCACGACTCCGGATGATTTTGAAAGGAGTGAAGTACAAGGTGCAAGGTTTAATGGGCAAGGCGCAGGACATAAGGCGTATGGCACAGGTAGTGCGGGGAAAGTATGGAAGAAGTGAAATAAGTAAAAATTTGGTTATATCATCAGTTGGTCACTTTTATATACCCATAGCCATCGGCTTGTTTTGAAATCAGTTCGTAAATGGCGTCGGGTACTGTTTTCACGCCGGGCAGCAGCATGGCTTTGGATACATTGTGCACCTGCATGGCCTGCTCGCATACGGCGAAAGTTACATTTTTGCCGCTGGCCAGTTTTATTACATCGCCAGTTACAGTTGATTTTTCTGTTTCCACCATGGGCAATGCCCGACCGTAAAACACCACTTCAATTTTAGCATCCGGGTGTTCTTTAATAATGCTGTTTATCCAGCGAATCACACGCTGGTGCGTGGCCGTGTCGCCGGTAGTCAGGTCGAAAACAACATTATAAGGTTTTGCCTGGGCAAGAAGCTGGTGGCCGTGAAGGCACAGGATGATTACAAAAATAAAAATGCGTTTCATTGAAATTATTTGTGACATAAAAATTACGAATTATCCCGGTAAAATAAGCAATAAAAAAAACCGGTGATAAGATTTTTTCATAACTTTTCATGTTTTTTAAACCCAAAACTTTTATTATGAATACCAACGATTCGAAAGAAGGAACCAACCGCCGCGGATTTTTAGGTACATTGGCCGGCGGTGCTGCTGCTATCGGCATCGGTACTTTGGCGCCATCGCTTGATGCTTTTGCAGGTGTAGCAAATTTCAACACTTCCGTGTATGGCGACCCTGAGGAAATTTTTAAAAAAATTACCGGCAAGCACCGCGTCGTGTTTGATGCCACGCAGCCGCACGAAATTTTGCCCTTTGCCTGGCCCCGTGTATTCCTGATAACAAATGAAATGACCGGAACGCAAAGCAAAGACTGCAGCGTGATGGTTGTATTCCGGCACAGCGCTATCGGGTATGCCATGGAAGATAAGCTGTGGGCCAAATACAATTTCGGTGAAGTGTTTCAGGCCAATGATCCCGAAACCAACAAACCTTCCACACGCAATCCTTTCTGGAAACCCAAGCCGGGCGCCTTCAAAGTGCCGGGTGTGGGTGAAGTGATGATTGGCATAGACCAGTTGCAGGCCAGTGGTGTCATCTTTTGCGTATGCGATGTGGCGCTAACTGTTTACAGCGCTGTGGTGGCCGATGGCATGAAGATGAAACCGGAAGATGTGAAGAAAGAATGGATGGAAGGACTGCTGCCGGGAATTCACGTGGTGCCCTCGGGTGTGTGGGCCCTGGGTCGTGCACAGCAAAAACAATGCGCTTATATTTTCGCCGGTTGAGAGGAAAAAACCTATAAGGTTTGCCGGGCGGCTATGCTGCGCTGCAAACCTTATAGGTTTCATCTGAAGCTATGCAGGCATCATTTATAGTTGCCTGTATTTTTTTTCGCCAGCTGTTCTTTTGCTTCAATAATGGGTTTGAAAGGGCCATACTTGTGCTGTGCTTCACTAAAGGAATCGGTAAAAGGTCCGAAGGGATGATCAAAGGGTTTTTGAGAAATATCGGGCCAGTCTTCTTTGAAAACTTTCTGCGGCCTTGGCTGGGAATTTACAAAGGCTGCCACATCCCATGCTTCTTCATCGCTAAGCTGCGGGTTGTGATAATTTACTTCGCCAAAAGGCATATTGTTTTTTACATATCCTGCAAACCTTGACATGCGATAGAGCCCTGCCGCAGTAGTGTAGCTGTGCGGCCCCCAAAGCGGCGGATAGATATAAACAACAGCATCCGGTTTTTTTTGTCCCTGCCCGTCGGCGCCATGGCAACGCTGGCATTTATTTATAAATACCTGCTGTCCTTTCAGCGGATCAGCAGCCCGGTCAAGAAAAGATAATTGCATAATGCCGCTGCCTTTTGGTTTGTGTTTTTTGGGAATGCCTTCGCCCAGCCAGTTCATGTAGGCAATCATGGCTTTCATTTCCCGGCTGTTGCTGTCAACTGCCTTTGGTGCATTCAGGCTGCGTTCCATGCAGTCGCTTATTCTTTTTACTATCGTTTCCAGTCCGCCGCTGCGTGCCCTGTACTGTGGGTACATGCTGGCCACGGCACCATAATTATTTCCCCAGGGCAGGGTGCCGCCATCAAGATGACAGTTCTGGCAATTCATGCCATTGGTCAGTTGCATCACGGCGCCGTCGGGACCGAGATAATGCGAAGTGTTTTCAATCAGCTCACGGCCGTAGCGTACCAGGCTGTCTTCGGGTCGTATCTGGTATTTGTTCCAGCCCCGCCATAAAGGTTCTGTCGTATCCGTGTAAGTATGAGAATTTTTATTGTAACTATCTCTTCCGCAAGAAAGCAGAGCACTAACTCCAACGAGAATAGCGGGCAAGAGAAACTTCATACTATTAATTTCCATTTCAATGCGGCAGCTTTTCTCTCAACCATCCATACACCCAGGTGCCGGCAATGGCGCTGAATAAAGTTACGATGATTACGGTGGTGCCGGTTCCTATTTGTGCATACAAAGGTCCGGGGCAGGCCCCGGTAAGCGCCCAGCCAAAACCAAACAGCAAACCGCCGTAAATCTGTCCCCTGCTGTATTTTTTCGGCACAAATTCTATCGGCTCGCTGTAAATGGTTTTTATTTTAAATTTTTTTATTAGAAAAACAGATAAAGCGCCGACTGCAATGGCTGAACCAATGATGCCGTACATGTGAAAACTCTGCAGCCGGAACATTTCCTGTATGCGAAACCAGGAGATGACTTCTGACTTTACTAGCATGATGCCGAAGAGTATTCCAGCCACAGCATATTTCAGGTTGTGCCACACCGGGTGTTTCAGCTCCGATTCGTTCACACAGATAGTATCCAGCGAACGCATTTCGAAATCGGTGTTCGTGGCCAGGAATTCGTGGTGTTTTTTTTCTTTTATGATTTCAGTTGTTTCCATAATGCATTAGAGTTTTAATAAAACAGGTACAAGCAGGTTGGCAACAATAAATCCGCCTGCCATAAAAGAAACGGTGGCAATAAGCGATGGCAGTTGCAGGTTGGACAGCCCGTTAATGGCATGCCCGCTGGTGCAGCCACCGGCATAGCGGGTGCCGAAGCCCACAAGAAAACCGCCGGCAATGATCATCACCAGGCCTTTTACCGACAGCAGAGAATTCCAGTTGAAAATTTCGGCAGGCAGCAGGCCGCCCGAATTATTGATGCCGGCAGACTGAAGATCCGACGCCAGCTTCGGATGAATGGCCACCGGGCTGGGGTTTGCAGAAAACTGAGTCACCAGCAAAGCGCCGATAATGATGCCGCCTACAAAAAACAGGTTCCAGATTTCTTTTTTCCAGTCGTACCGGAAAAAAGAAATTTTGGCCGGGGCAATGGCGGCACATACATGCCGCATGGATGATGAAATACCAAACGATTTGTTGCCAATTAAAAGTAAGCCCGGCACCATCAGCCCGATAAGCGGGCCGGCTACATACCAGGGCCATGGGCGGCTGAGCCATTCCAAAAAATTCATAGTCGTATTTTTTAAAGACCGCAAAAATGTAAGCCGGGTAGAAAAACTTTGGTGACTGTTATCACATCAGAAATTAAAATTGAAAATCACATTCAGCTGCTGCATGTCCACCTTGTTGATGAAGTATTTCCAATCGTTGTAACTGTTTCCGTTTCGCTTCTTATAAAGATATAACAGTTCTGCATTCAGTCCTTTCATCATACCGTCAAAAGAATATTTAAAACCGAAATTGAACTGCCAGTAACCCGGCATGCCGTACTTGTTCAGCCGGTAATTTTTTACGTCGGCTACATGGTAATAACCGGCGCTCAGCCCGGTGTTTATTTTTTGCTTTGCAAACTGGCGGGTCATATTTATGGTAAATGCATGCACATCGCCCAGTCCTTCATTTCTTTCTCTTGGCAAAAATGTGTAGAGCGGCTCGCGGCCCCATTCCCTCGGAAAAAGAAAGCGGCCCTGCCTGCCGATACGGGTGTAATTCAGATGGAGGGCAGACAGTTTCCACAGGTATCCGGCCCGGGCGCCGTAGATATTTACTTTCTGCGAAGGATGAAAATAAGTTTTTGATGCATCGGCATTTCCTCCTTTGTTCACCGCCCGCTGGCCGATGTACTGAATGCCGGCGATGAAGGTTTGGTTTTTCCCTGCTTCAAATTCAGCATCAGCCTGCAGCAGCACGGTATTGAAAATATTTTCAACAAAATGATTCCATGCCTGCAGTTTTATTTTTTTGTTTGGAGAATAAGTGATGCCTGCCACAGCAATACCTGCCGACTGAATATTGTTTTTGTAATTGCTTTTTTCCCCGTTAATATCCACGCCGGCAGGATAAATGCCGATGGATGATGCGCCGCGGTACCACTTCACCGTTCCTCTTGGCGATATATGTGTGAGCCAGCCTAATTCGATTTTTGTTTTTTTCAGTTCATTCATTTCAACCCAGAGGCCCTGCTCGCCGGTAGGCCGCATGCGGCCATCCTGCGGATTGATGAACGGAGTTTTGACGACCTGCTTGCCATAGCGGATAAAAGAGTTTTTGAAATTATAGCGTATAAAAAAATCTTCCAGCCTTTGCAGGTTTCTTTTGTTTGAGGGGTCTTCCTGGTCAAACTGGCCGATTTCGTAGCGGTTCAAGGTTTGTGTGTAGGGGTCGGGTTTTGAAAGGTCGGAAGAAGCCAGGTTCCAGATAAAAAAACCTCCCACACCCAGTTGAAAGCCTTTAAAGCTCCGGGTCTGGTATTTCAAGCCGCCGCCAAAGGCCAGCGCATAATAATCGGTGAGCGGCTCATGATTTTTTGTTGTCATGTAATACAGGCGAAAATGACCTTCGGTCTTCCCTTTTTTAAACGCCTGCAAAAGTGAAGTGGTATCGTTTTTATCGTTTGGCGAAGCGTTATGTTGGCCGCTGGTTTTTATAAATAAAAAAACAAACAGCAGCGGTGCCGGAAAATACTTCAGGCTCATTTTACAGGGAAAATTTTAATGAAGTCTTATTCAGTTCAGGGTTAATAGCTGCATATCGTACAGCCCGCCGCCATTGTAAATATGGCTGATGCCGGCTTGCCTCAGCATATTTACCGCCATGGCGCTCCTGCTGCCGCTGCGGCAGTAAAGAATAGCCGGGCCATTCAGTTTTTTAAAATCATTTACCCTTGCTGGCACCTGGTCAAGCGGAATGTTGATGGCGCCGTTTATATGGCCTTCGTCGAACTCCCAGGGATGGCGGACATCAATGAGAGACACATTTTCCTGCTGCAATATTTTTTTCAGATTTTGCATAATTATTTTTTAAGAAAAACTTTATTTGAAAAAAACCGGGAACTGGAATGCTCCCGGCTTAAACACGAAACCTTAACTATTATAACATTGTTGTGGGGCACACGTAATCCGTCACCCGGAACTTGCTGCTTTCCTTCATGGCTTTAAACCCGCCTTTCACATCAATGAGTTTGTCGTAACCTCTTGCCTGCAGTATAGAAGTAAAAATCATGCTGCGGTAGCCGCCGGCGCAGTGTACGTAATACGTTTTGTTTTTGTCTAGCTGCGCCATGCTGTCGTTGATGTAGTCCAGCGGAATATTTTCAGCATCCGCAATATGCTCGCTTTCGAATTCGCTTTTCTTTCTTACATCCAGCAGGTTAACTTCCTGGCTGTGCATGATACCAGCCAGTTCATCGGCACTCACTGAAGTGATGCGGTCAATTTCTTTTCCCGAATTTTTCCAGGCATCAAAGCCGCCCTGCAGGTAACCGATGGTATAATCATAGCCTACGCGGCTCAGTCTTGTTATCACTTCTTCTTCTCTTCCCGGCTCGCAAATTATCAGTATCTGCTGTTTGATGTCAGGAATAAGTGCACCAACCCAGGGAGCAAACTGCCCGTCAATTCCGATATTGATGGAGTTGGGAATAAATCCTTTTGCAAATATTTGCGGCTCTCTTGTATCGAGAATGATGGCGCCGGATTCATTGGCAGCCGTTTCAAATGCGTCGGGGCTCATCGCATGCTGGCCCCGTTTCAGTACCGCATCAATACTTTCATAGCCCTGCTTGTTCAGCATCACATTCAGCGGAAAGTAGGAGGGCGGCGGCATCAGGCCGGCAGTTACTTCTTTTATAAATTCTTCGCGACTCATATTGGCTCTTAAAGCATAGTTGGTGGCTTTCTGATGGCCTAAGCTGTCTGTTGTTTCCTTGCTCATGTTTTTGCCGCAGGCGCTGCCGGCGCCGTGTGCAGGATAAACAATGATGTCATCAGCCAGCGGCATAATTTTATTGCGCAACGAGTCGTACAATGTGCCGGCCAGCTCTTCCTGCGTCATGTGTGCAGCTTTCTGTGCCAGATCAGGACGGCCCACATCGCCAATGAATAGCGTATCGCCGGAAAACAAGGCTACGTTCTTGCCATTTTCATCTTTCAGCAGGTAACAGGAAGATTCCATAGTGTGACCGGGTGTATGTAAAACTTTTATCGTCGCTTTACCCACTTTGAATTCCTCGCCGTCGCCGGCAATATGGGCTTCAAATGCAGGTGCGGCGGTTGGACCATACACTATGGTAGCGCCGGTTTTTTTGGAAAGATCCAGATGACCCGAAACAAAATCGGCATGGAAATGCGTTTCAAAAACCCATTTGATTTTCGCTTTGTTTCTTTCGGCTTTCTGTATGTAAGGTTCCACCTCACGCAGCGGGTCAATCACGGCGGCTTCGCCATCGCTTTCGATGTAGTAGGCGCCCTGTGCCAGGCAGCCGGTATAGATTTGTTCAATCTTCATAATTCTTTTTTTTTGAGCTGTAAAATTGGGGTTGTTTTCAGGCTGCAACTATGACTTTTGTCACAATGGCTATTTTATAAAAACAACTCCCTCACGAAAATATAAATCCCCATCACCAGCAAAAACCAGCCAAACCACTTGCGCAGCCTTTCCCCAGGCACTTTTTTATTGATGGCATTGCCTATAAAAATGCCGGCAATGGCAGCACCCGTAACAATGAGCAGTAATTTCCAATCCATTTTATAGTGCATAAGATCGCCGGTGAAACCGATGAGCGATTTGGCGGCAATCACCAGCAGTGATGTGCCCACGGCCATCTTCATCGGCAGCTTGCTGAATAACACCAGGGCGGGAATAATCAGGAAACCGCCGCCGGCGCCAACCAGCCCGGTCAACAAACCAACCACGGCGCCTTCCAGCATAATCATCGGGAAATTGAACCGCCTTTTCACCGGTTCCTCATTTTCCTGTTCCCCGTTTTTAATCATGGAGTACGAGGCTGCCACCATCAGGGCCGCAAATAAAACCATAATGAGAACCGGTTTTGTCAATTCAATTTGGCCGATATGGAAAATGTGCTGCGGTATTTCGGGCACGATAAATTTTCTTGTTATAAAAACAGCGGCAATGGAAGGGATACCAAAGATGGCAGCTGTTTTCAAATTCACCAGCCCGTGCCGGTATTTGGGAAATACGCCTACCAGACTGGTGGCACCAACGATGAATAGCGAATAAGCTGTTGCCAATACCGGGTCAACACCAAACAGGTAAACAAGCACGGGAACTGTGAGAATAGAGCCGCCGCCGCCGATAAGACCTAATGAAATGCCAATGATTACCGAAGCGATATAACCAAGTATCTCCATGTGCGAAATTGAAGTGGCAAAATTGAAATCTTATGCCTGCATCCTGCGTGATGAAAATCACAGATTCACCAGCTCGATGGCATTGCGGTTGAGTTTTATTTTTCCCAGCTGTTCCATTTTTTTCAGCAGGCGGCTGATTACTTCACGGCTGGAATTCAGGTCGTCGGCAATCTGCTGGTGGGTAAGGTTCAGTTGCGCTTTGCCGGTTTCTGCCCGGCATCTTTTCAGGTAAAACTCCAGCCGTTCATCCATATTGCGGAAAGCAATGTTGTCAATCACCGTAAGCATTTCATCAAAACGGCTGCGGTAGGTTTGAATGACAAACTGCGACCAGCTTTTGAACTGCCGCATCAAATCATCCATCAGCTGCACGGGTATCATCAGCACTTCGGTTTCTTCCACCGCTATGGCGGTTATTTCGCTGGTTGACGACTGCAAAGCACAGATCATGGAAACGGCGCAGGCTTCACCGGGGCCGAGGTAATACATCAGGAATTCGCCGCCTTCATCATTTTGCCTGTAAATTTTTATGCGTCCGCTCAGCACCAGCACGGTTGACTTGATGTACTGCCCCGTACGCATCAGCACATCGCCGGGATGAAAAATTCTTTCCACCGCATTTTTCTCAATTATTTCTATCAGTTCCGGTTCAAACTGAGGGAAGATTTGTTTCCAGTTCATTGACTAAAGTTAGGATTCTAATACTTTTTCCATCCGCATGCTGCGGCTGCCTTTTACCAGTATAAAACTGTTTTCAAAGCGCTGCTGCTGAAACCAGGCATTTGCCTGGGCTGAATTTTCAAATGAGTGAAAAGGGTGGGGCAGGTTAATAAAATCGCCGCCTACAAGCGCCACTTCTTTCCACGGATATTGTTTTATTAGTTCAATGATGGCACGATGCTCTTCCAGACTTTCTTCGCCCAGCTCGGCCATGCCGCCCAGCAACAGTATTTTATTATTGCTTTTTGTTTTGGCAAAATTTTCAATGGCCAGCCGCATGCTGCCGGGGTTGGCATTGTAGGCATCCATAATGATTTTGTTGCTGCCCGATTCCACCAGTTGTGAGCGGCTGTTGGAAGGATAATAATTTTCAATGGCTGAAATGATTTTTTCATCCGGCACCGCAAAATGATTGCCTATAGCGACGGCTGCCAGCACATTCGGCAGGTTGTAATCACCCACCAGTTTTGTTTTTATTTTGCCCTGCAATCCTTTTTTCATAGCAACAGCAAGAAAAGCTCCGTTTTGCACTGCTGCCCCTTCCACATCGGCATCAGCCGTGCCATAGCGGATGATAACCGGAATGCCACTGCTCATTTGCCGCAGGTAATCGTAGTCCCACATGACGAATGCGGTGCCGTTGTTGGCTCTTAAAAAATCATACAGCTCGCCTTTACCTTTTTTTACTCCTTCCAC